>JBKQSA010000069.1:0-22717 GCA_052143815.1 Steroidobacteraceae bacterium
ACAGTCTCATGAACTGTGAGACTCGACATGATCGTTCACTTGCCAATTCATTATTTAACATAATATACATTATGCGAAGTATCAGGGCGACGTTACACTTGACACACCACCGTTCAAGGCGTAACCGCGCACATGGGCGCCATGTTATCTCCGAATTACGGGGCGACGTGTTCGCTTGTTGCCGGCATATACGGCGCGGCGGAGGCAAAATACAGATGCCGCGAGAATCAGGCCGCCTGTAACACCGCTCGACGAATTGTCTGGGGCAGCGTGGCAGCCACGAAGGATTCCTTTGGGTACAAATAGTCGGAACCCGATTCGTCAATGACGCGTAACATTCCTAGTTTATCGGCGCGCGCATCCGATATCGCGACATAAATTTTACGCCGCTCCAGCGACACCTCGTATCCGCTGTTGGCGATGCAAATCACAAGTTTTTTGACCGCTCTTGCCATGATTTCACACCCCAATAAATCGCTTGATCTTAAATTCACGCCTACCGATGCCGGTAGCTTCGTACCAGTGCAACTCTGCCCTAAATATACCTTGGCCTTTTAACCGGACATCGGCGATGCCCTTTCGCTTCCGCCACCGGCCGCGACCATAGAATTTCCGCAAACGTGCGATCTCTCGAATGCCAGCGCCTGTTGCCATCGTCTCGACGTGGGTGATCTCGCCGACGATGTCAAAATGCATCGAATATCCGTCCCACGCGCATCAGAGTAGATCACAGTAACCGGATTGTATGCAGGCTGCAAGATAGGTATATACGCTAACCAACGGATTAATAACCTTTTTATGGCGTTCAAATGTTTGCGCTTGCTATACATTATGCGAATAGTGCGCCGTGAGGCGCCAGGAGGACCGGTGAGCATCGGACTCACCACGACTCAAGTCGGATTGAGTCAGTAAGGGCGCCGTGAACCTCGTCGAGGTTGGAACGACGAGCTGCAAAAGCCGAACGGCGTTAAATGTCTGCGAAGACCGTGCGAACGCTCTTGGGCAGGCTACCACAGGTGTCATGGTGAAACACGCGTGCTCATTGGCACGCACGTTGAACTCAGTGTGGGACGCTTCTGTACGGATAATAGAGCCACGGTCTTCGTGGATACGCAGCGCGATCGGGTTGGTTTAGATTTTGGCCTGACTCGAGTACCGGATGATACCCGGTGCGTCATCTTCGAGTTCCGAAGCGAAGATGGCCAGAGCTGCCAGGAGTACAGCTGAGCACCTACTGCACCACGGGTTTTTCTGGTGAACACGGGAACCTTGAATTGAGCGTCAGGAATGAAACAACTGACAAGCCGCCAAGCCCGGCGATGTCTCAATCGAGGGGCGGAGCCTTCGTAGTAGTCGGAGCGCGGGAAAGCCGCGTGCAAGGCGAAGGGAGGCAGTCGATGAGTAGAGAGGCGCGGCCGCTGGGGTAAGCGATGTATATCGACACTGAAGAAGCAGTTGATCCTGGAGCCGATCTTCGAGGCGGGGTTCTACCCTACTTCGTACGGCTTCAGGCCAGGTCGTTCCGTGAGAGGAGCATTGGCGCATCTGAAAGCGCTCTTGCCACCGCGCGGAATGAAGCGCTGGAAGACAGCTGCGAAGCTGCCCTTCCCGTGGGCGATTGAAGGCAGGGTTGCTTCGATCACATCGATCATCATGCACTGATGAACCGGTGCCACACCAACCACTTGGCATGTGTGATTTCGCGGCCAATACCGTCTCCCCGATCCGGACCGAGCTGGTGCCCTGCGCCAATCACAGATTTCTCGGCTGCGTCGAATTTCATTGCCATATGAAACCAATCGAGTATCCGTCCGCGGACGAGATGACTTCCCTGGGCAGCCTTCGTGAATTCACCCGCCCCATCGCTGATCACGGTTACCCTTTCGTCCGTCTTGACCCCCTGGCGCATTAAGAAGTGGTCCAGTCGAGCGGCCGCGTTGGCGACCCGTTTACCCACGTAGGCAACCAACTGACTGCTACCATCGGCGAGCGTCGCGCGGCCGGCAACGATGTTGACTTGCCGACCCATGAACTTTTGCTTGGGAGGCGCACAATGCTTGAGCCACGCCGAGTCAACGCTGACGGCAGTGATTCCCGGCGATTCCGGAGCATCCACAATTACATCCGCCGGCGGTATTTCCATGATCTCCCGCTCGATCTGCGTGTCCATTTCCCGACCCCCAACCCGAATTCGAGACTTCGCGCCTGTCGTCGAGATACAATAACTCACAGGAAGGACTTCCTTGAGGAGGGTCGTCGACGTTGCGTACGGCAAGTGCGCCGCCCATTTTATTTGGAGGTATTCGAGCTCCGGAGTAATTCGTTTTGGCAGATGTTCGCTCAAGGGGCTGAAGGTCTGCCGACGTGCACCACGCGGGCGATCGCACACGCAGGACCAGAACCGCGGACTTTCCAGTCTGACTTTGCCGAACACAGTTCTTACGACAATCGATCGACGATCTTTGTGGTACAGCGGAGTGCAGCAGCGGCGACAATAGTCCTGCGTCCCAAGGTATCTTGCCGCCTGGCGGGAGACGAGGGTCGATTGAGTTGCGGCCAGCAACTCGCGTCCCTCCTCCAACGTAAGGCCCAGTTGCTCGAGATCGTCGTCAACCCGATCGATGACGGCAATGCTGATCGCTTCTGCTGGCGCGTCCTCGCCACTTCGCACCGCACTCTCGGCAGACAGAGGGAAACAATTCGACACCGGCAACCGAAAACGCCGCGGCGGCCTAAGGCGAGATGACGCGGACCGTTGATTCATGCGCCGCGGTCTTTGCCCGCGAATGGCACCTAGCCCAAGGTCACCCGGTGATGTAGTGTTGGAGCTGTTGAATGGTGAATTTCTGCTCGGCGATAACGTCTTTGATCAGGTCGCCGATGGAAATGACGCCGATGAGTTTCCCCTTGTCGATCACGGGGAAGTGCCGCAGCCGGCGTTCCGTCATCAGCGCCATGCATTCCTCGCTCGTTTGATCGGGAAGCATATAAATCACCGGAGTCATCATGATGTCGCGCACGGCCGTTGTTTTTGATGACCGCGCCATCAGCACGATTGTCCGTGCGTAATCGCGTTCGCTGATCATTCCGACGACTTTTCCGCCTTCTACGACCACCAATGCGCCGATGTTCTTCTCTGCCATCAGCTTGACGGCCTCGAACACCGTCGCCGTGGGCGTGATCGTATATACAGTGTGGTCAGGCTTCGAATTGAGAATGTGGGCTAGGATTGACATCGCTCTTGGTGCCGACAAGACACCCCTCCATGCACGCTCTTGGCTAATCGCTTTGCCGGGAGCAGATCCGATTTCCGCTATCTGGCGCCCGTGGTTTAGTCTTCCTCGAATGCAAAAGGCCAATTCGAATTAAACATTAACCCTATTAGAGCATAGCAGTACAACACGGAGCTGCAATCCGCAGTCAGCACTGTTAGATATGTAGTTCCACTGATTTACGGGAGCTGATCAGGACACGTTGCCCTTGCACCCGGACTGGTGGCCCAACCAACTGAAGCTGAACATCCTGCACCAGCATTCCTCCAAGTCCGACCCCATGGGCGAGGAGTTCAACTACGCCGAGGAATTCAAGAGCCTCGACCTGATCGCCGTCGTCAGGGATCCCCGTGCCCTGATGACCGATTCACAGACCTGGTGGCCAGCGGACTTCGGCCACTACGGACCGTTGTTCGTTCGCATGGCCTGGCACAGTGCCGGCACGTACCGCGTCAGCGACGGCCGCGGCGGCGCAGGGACCGGCAATCAGCGCTTCGCGCCGGTGAACAGCTGGCCGGATAACGTCAATCTTGACAAGGCGCGGCGGCTCCTGTGGCCGATCAAACAGAAGTATGGGCGGAAGATCTCGTGGGCCGACCTGATGATCCTGACGGGCAACATCGCACTGGTATCGATGGGATTCAAGACCTTCGGCTTCGCCGGCGGGCGTGAGGACATCTGGGAACCGGAAGAAGACATTTACTGGGGCGCGGAGAAGAAGTGGTTGGACGACAAGCGCTACTCCGGGGACCGGAATCTCGAGAATCCGCTCGCTGCTGTGCAAATGGGCCTGATCTACGTCAATCCGGAACGTCCGAACGGCAACCCGGATCCCATCGCCGCGGCGCGGGACATCCGCGAGACCTTCGCTCGCATGGCGATGAACGATGAAGAAACGGTGGCGCTCATCGCTGGCGACGCCGCATTGGTGGTGTCGATTTCAAATTTCTCTGCCACATCCTAACTGTTGATCGAGGCGCTCGAAGAAGTTTAGATAATCGTCGCATCACCATGATTTAAATGGTTCTTATTATGAATGCTAGGTCTGCGCTACGATCTATTGCTAGAGGTTCCGCTGCACCGAACATTTCACAAATCCCTGTCAGAAGCGGTACCCTCGCCAACAATCCGCGTCATCATCGGCGGCGAGGAAAATGGATCAAGAATTGCCCGATTCGGCGCTCAGCATCACCCTTCGCACGGGCGAGTGGCTGCTATGGAACGGCCAGCCCCATCGCTTTGAGTCACTCGAAGGCGAGCGTGCGCGCATACGGGAACCGAGTTCGCAGCGAATCTATGAGGTAAGCGTCGCTGAGCTAAGAGGCCTTCCCTCGCTTGCTCTCGAGGAACTCGACAGCCGACTTAATAGGCAGCGAGAGTCGAGTTCCGAACAATGGTCCACCGCCGAACGGCGTGAGGATGTGATTCGCACCGTCATGAGTGGATATGGACCGTGGGCGGCGCGAATTAGCGCGGCCGCACACACGCTCAAGGTATCGACGCGTACAGTGCATCGGCTTGTTGCCCGCTATCGAGTGACCGCTCAGACAACAAGCCTCCTACACCGCCCGTCTGGCCCCCGCGATGTCCACCGACGACTCGGAGCCGAGCGTGAACGGCTTGTGAACATCGCAATCGAAAAGCGGTATCTCGTCCGTCCGAGGACTCCTATGGAGGAAACCTACAGGGAAGTCCTTCGGCACTGCCGACAGAAGAATCTACCGCCTCCAGCGCGCGGCAGCGTTATCCGCCGGATCCGCGCGCTCGATGCGCGGCTCGTCGCCCGCCGTCGCCTGGGGTCGAAGGCGGCTCAAGCTGTAGCACTCTCTACGCCGGGTACTTTGGAGGCCGCGCAGGCGCTTGAGCTGGTGCAAATCGACCACACACTCGCCGACGTGATGATCGTTGACTCCAAGCACCGCCGGTCAATTGGTCGACCTTGGCTCACTCTCGCGATCGACGTAGCGACGCGCTGCATGCTGGGATTTCACGTAGGTCTTGAGGCACCGAGCGCACTGGCCGTGGCTCTGTGCATCGAGCACGGAGTATTGCCGAAGAACAATTCGAGCGGTAATCGCGAGGTCGGTTGGGAAGCCTTTGGTCTGCCGCGAAGCATTCACGTCGATAACGGTGCGGAGTTCCATAGCGAAGCGCTGCGCCGGGGTTGCAGCGAATACGGCATCGAGTTGATACACCGACCCCCGGCAAGGCCCCGGTTTGGTGCTCATGTCGAGCGGCTCATTGGCACGATGATGGGTCGAGTTCACCTACTACCCGGAAGTACGGACAGCTCCCCAACAAAGCGCGCCGGTTACCAAGCGGAGAGTGAAGCGAAGCTCACGCTTTCCGAATTCGCCGAATGGCTCTGGCTTGAGATCGCAGGCCCTTACCATCACAACGTGCACCGCATGCTGGGTACCACCCCTGCGGCTGCGTGGAAGGAGAGCCTCGCGAGCGGTGTGATTCCCCGGCTTCCCGCCAACCCGGCGCGCTTCATCATCGGCTTTCTGCCCGTGACACGCCGCCGGCTCCAGAGGAATGGGCTTTTCTTTGAGCGGATTCGCTATTGGGCAGATGTTCTTCCCGCGATCGCTCAGCCGCGGGAGGCCCTCATCGTGCGCTACGATCCGCGCAATCTCGCGCAGCTTTACGTGCTTGACTCGCATCACCGTTACCATGCGATCCCCTACGCCGATATTCGACGACCGCCGATTTCGCTGGCGGAATTGCGCCATGCGCACTCGATTCTTCGCAAGCAAGCGAAGGCGAGTATCAATGAGGAGCAGCTCTTTGCCGTTCACGAGCGTCAAGTCGAAATTCTGAAGAAAGCAATCCGCGCTACCAAAGCGGCGAGGCGCCGAAGTGAACCCCGTAAGCAAAGCGCCGCCGCGGTCCCACTTTCGGTAAGTGCAATCGATTTCACCAAGGATCCCACTCCCCTGCCGAGTGAGATCTGGGAGTCATCGCCATGACACTGGACCTATCGCATCTTGCACGGCCGGCGAAGGAGCAAGCCTTCCTGGACACCAAGTCGCGCATCAAGCTGGTGCAGACTGCCCGATGGGTCGGCTTCGAGCGCGCCCAGTTGGCAGTCGACGAGCTCGAGCGACGCTATCACTATCCAAGCTGCGCACGCATGCCCTGTTTACTCCTCTATGGTGACAGCGGGATGGGCAAGACGATGGTTGTGGAGAAAATAGAGCGTCTACATCCGAGCTCCTATGATGAACGCCGAGGGATTACCCTGCGACCGGTCCTTACACTACAGATGCCGCCGAGCCCCGACGAGCGCCGGTTCTATACGCGACTTCTTGAAGTGCTGGGTGCACCCTATTCGGTCCGCGACCAGATCGGCTCCCTGGAGAACCGTGCGCTGAATCTTCTTGAGAAGATTGCGACCAAGCTCCTGGTCGTCGACGAGGTCCATCATTTGCTGGCGGGTAGCCACCGGGAGCAGCGGCGGGCGCTCAACTTGCTCAAATTTCTGACGAACGCGTTGAAAATCGTCGTGGTCGCGGTCGGCACCTCGGACGCCTTCCATTCGCTCCAGACCGATGCCCAAGTCGCCAGCCGATTTGACCCCTTAATGATTCCCCGTTGGACGGCCTCGGATACCTTTCGATCCTTTGTGGTCGCGTACGGCAAGCTCTTGCCATTGCGAAAGGCCTCACCTTTCGGGGAAGCAGCGATGATCCAAGCTCTCCTTCAGCACAGTGACGGCGTGACCGGGCGAGTCACCTGGCTTCTCGGGCGCGCCGCCGAGGGAGCGATCGAGGACGGAAGGGAGTGCATCGATGAGACTGACATTCGCCGGGTCAGCGAGCGTATGCGGGTGGTCGCAGCGTAGCCATGCCTCGACCATGGCCTGTCTGCCCACGTCCACAGAGCGATGAGTCGCTGGCGTCCTGGTTCGAACGGGTCGGGCACGAATATCGAATGAGTCCCGCAGTACTGCTCTCGACCATCGAGGGCACAGGGCCTCTGCCCCTCCACAAGAACTCGCGATATACGCTAGATCCTTTGCTCGAGCCGAATGTGATCGAGGCGCTATCGACACTCGCTCAGCTACCGGACGACGCACGGCGCAATCTCTGGCCTGCAAGGACGCACTGGGAGCTCGCGGACTGTGCTTTTCGTGTGTACTGCCCGCGTTGCTGTCTTGAGGATCTCAAGGTAGGTCGCACACCCTACGGGCGCCGCCCGTGGCAGCAGTCCTGGTATACGATTTGCCGTGATCACGGCGTCCCGCTCGTAGTGCGAAGACTCGGATCGCGCGAGGCTGAAGCTTATCGGTCTCGCGACATGCTTAAGTATAAAGCCAGCGAGTTGGCTGCAGATCGCTATCGGGGATTGAAAGTCACACGCGAGCCGAGTCTTCGAGTCGCCGTTCTCGGGAGCCTTCTCGAAATAGAGCGGACGGTCTCTAATGCGCTCGTTGGCATCCAGCCGAATCGCCTTCTCTGGGGCGCACTCGAAGCGCGAGAGTTCTTGCAGGTGCTGAGCGACGTGACAATTTGGGCATTGACCCACTTCGAGCCTGTTCGCGCCTGGTCCCTGGCCGAGGATCTCACAGCAGCCGAGGAACAAGAGGGCTATGGTCTTATCGGTCGGGTGCGACGGATGTCGGCCGCCGATTATGCTGTTGGGCAATTCGTACGTACCTTGAGCGACATTGCGCATCCAAAGGTCAGGGGCAGTGCTCTCTGGGTGGCTCACGCCCTCATGTCGGCAAGCCATCGTGGCGCGACCGACCGCATCGGCGGCCCACGGCAGCAAGACCGTCAGGAGGCCCGTATTCTCCCCTCCTCCCCTTCCGCCCGCACCTGGCTCGCGGAACGTCAACGATGCTGGCCCGAGGCTTACCGACGTGAGTGGTGGATCGACCTAAGCTGATATTTAGAGAAGCGGTTATATCAAGAGGAAACTTCATTATGAATTGGCAAACGTTCATTCAGATCACCCCCGGCGTGCGCGGCGGCAAGCCGACGCTTGTCGGGACCCGTATCACGCCGACCGATATCCTTGAGTACCTCGCCGGCGGGATGAGCGAGGATGAAATCCTTAAGGATTTCCCGAGCCTCACGCGCGACCATATTCGCGCCGTCTTGGCCTACGCGGCCGAGCGTGAGCGTCGCTACGTGATCACAGCGTGAAGTTGCTCTTCGATGAGAATTTAAGCCCTCGACTCGTGAGCGTGCGTATTCCGGCGAAGTTGACCGGCCGTTCCGCCGGAACGTGACCGACGATTCCGCCGAGTCTGCGCTGTAGTTGGTTTCTACTCGGATCGGTCACGTTCAGTCAAGATTGTTGGAAGAGACGCGGTCTGCCGCGTCAGCGGCAGAAGCTCCGGACAGACGGACCGACTGACGCATGAGCTACGGCTGTGCCGCGGCTTTCGCCTTGGCGACGAGCTTGGTGGCTTCCCGCTCGCGCATCGATTCCTTTGCGGCGAGGTGGATCCGATGCGCCCGGTGGATCAACCGATCCAAGATCGCATCGGCAAGAGTCGGATCGCCGATGTAGTCGTGCCAGTCGTTGACCGGTAATTGACTAGTCACGATGCAGGCACGGCTTCCGGCCCGGTCATCGAGGAGTTCGAGCAGATCGTTACGCTCGCGCGGCCCGATGGGCGCGATCGCAAAATCATCGATGATCAACACGCTGATCTTGGCGATCGCGGCGAGTCGCTTGGGGAAGCTACCGTCGGCATGGCAGAGGTTAAACTCCTCGAACAGGCGCGGCGCGCGAACGTATAACACGCTTAAGCCCTGTCGGCAGGCCTGGTGCCCCAGTGCACAGGCGAGGTAGGTCTTGCCGCTGCCGGTGGCACCATGGATCAACACGCTTTGGTTCGAGCGGATCCACTCACAGGAGGTGAGGCTCGCGAGCTGCGAGCGGTCGAGACCGGTGCGCGATCGATAGTCGAGGTCCTCGATCACGGCGTCGCGGTATTTGAGGGTGGCGAGCTGCAGGAGGCGCGTCATCCGCCGGTTGTCCCGAGTAATTTCTTCGCGCTCGAGCAACAGCGCGAGTCGTTCCTCGAACGCCAGGCCCTGGGCGGCATTGGTCGTCGTCTGTTCTGCGAGGGCAAGCGCCATGCCGTGCAGCTTCAGTCGGTTCAGTGTATCGAGCGTGGGTTGGATAAGCATGAGTCATCGTCTCCTTCATCGGTGGTTGTCGGTTCGGTACTGGTCGTTGAGTCACGGAAGTAATCGGCTCCGCGCACGTTCCCGTGCGTACGCGAGGCCGTGGCAGCCGCCGTGTCGGCCGCGGGAAAGAGGTCCGGATGCTGATCGAGCTTGGCCTTGAGGATCGCGATGATGCGTTTGCGATGCGGGGCGCCGATGGCGAGCGCGCGGCGGCACGCCGCTTCCGGGCGATCCTCGCCGTAGTCTTTGGCCAGATTCAGAAGCCCGAGGCACGCCCGATATCCCTGCTCGGGATGGGGGCGGTTCTCCAGCTGCCACTGGACCACGGCGCGCGTGCCGGCGCCGATGTTTTGTCCCCAGTTTAAGAGCCGTCCCGGCGTCCATTTCATGTGTTTGCGATGCGCACTTGGCATGTGCTCGGGCAGCGTCGTATGCCGACCCTTTTGGTAGCTGCGTACGTGGGCGGCGACGCGGCGGCCCTTGTAGAAGCACTCGGCGCTCGTGTCGGTGAGGCGCACCATGACGTGCTCGCCGACTAGCGTGTGTGGCACGCTGTAGTAATGGCGGTCCCCTTCGGCGTGATAATCGATGCCGACTTTCGCCTTGGACCACTCGGCGTATTCGTACCGAGTCGGCGGCAGCGGCTTCATCGCCGGCCGGTCGATCGACTCGAACGCCGTGATGCGGCTGCCAGGCAGCTTCTTGAACGGCCGGTGATTGAGGTCCGTCAGCAGCTCCGCGATCGCGAGGTTCAGCTCCCGCAGCGAGAAGAACTGACGGTTGCGAAGACGCGCGAGGATCCATCGCTGCACCACCAGCACGCTCATCTCAACGGATGCTTTGGAGTCAAGCGCGCATTGCATATGGTGACGAGCATGGCGCACAAGTTTTCACCGTCACCCATCCGTTCCATCCGCTGCGAGGGCAGACATTCGATCTGCTCGCAGTGCGTAACAACTGGGGCGGAGACCGCGTGTCCTATGCAGGGCCCGAAGGCCGGCTGCGCACGCTGCCCGTCGAGTGGACTGATGTTCTCGAGCCCGATCTCGTAGTCACGGTGGGCGCCGGTCGCGCCCTCTTTCGGACCGATCAGCTGCGGGAGCTACGCAAGCTCTTGGATGAGTGCCCGCGGCAGAGGGAGGTACCGTCATGTTAGGCAAATTACGTACCATATGTCTTGATAAATATATCCACGTCGCGCTGGATGCGAGCCTTATCTCCTGTCGTGTAGCGGGTTTAATGCCTATCATTATGGGTATATTCGTAACTTATCTGCCCAGATATCTTGTTTATTTACCTTATATAGAACATAATTACAAAGACACCAGACGGACCGTCCGTCTGAGGAAGCAGGATGGCATCAGGGTCACGTCAGCGAACGCGCCGTCATCAGGCCTTGCAGGCACAGGGGGCGGCTCACCCGCATCCACAGGCCGTCACCGACCCCCTCTTTCGCGACAGCGCGTTCTTCGACCCGAACGATCTGGTGCAGGTCAAGTACGAGATGCTACGCAGCGTCGAGAAGGACGGGCGCGCGGTGGTGGAAGCGACAGAGACCTTTGGGCTTTCCCGGCCGGTCTACTACGTGACGCGAGATCTGTTCAGTCGGGAGGGACTGCCCGGCCTTCTGCCTCGCAAGCGCGGACCGAAGGGAGCGCACAAGCTCACCGACGAAGCTCTCGCGATCCTGGCTCAAGCGGTGCGCGAGTCCGAGCAAATGCCCGGCGGCGAGCGCTTGGCGGCACTCTTAGTGGAGCGCTGCGGTATCCGCGCGCACCCGCGCAGCATCCTTCGCCGTCTACTTCCCTACCTGAAGCGGCAGGAAAAAAAACTGCCATAAACATCGAAGCAGGCTCGTCAGATGTCGCACCGTACACCGCACATTACGAACTGCTTCGCTCACAAGTCATGGGGGCGCGACAAGGCGATGCGCCACGGCCAGAGACGGCTGCGCAGCCGCGTGGTGTCGGTCTGGCTTTGATACTGCGCGAAGGCATGCCGGGGTGGATCAATGCGATCGATGCCGTGATCCGCGCATCGCGGACCGAGCGGACCATGGGCACGGGGCAACCATCGGCGCCAGAGCGTCCCGCAGCGCGCAGCGTCAGCTCGCCCTGGCTGTCGGGTGTGCAACGCCATGACGTCACGACTCTGCTGGCCAGTCTGGTTCTATCGACTCATCGTCCAGAATGCTCTTCACAGAAGGAGGGATATCGATGTCAATGATCAGCGAGGCTCATCAAAAAATCACGGCGGCGCATCTCTCGCGCCTCGCGTATCTGTACGTGCGCCAGTCGACGCTGCGGCAGGTCTTCGAGAACACCGAGAGTACACAGCGCCAATATGCTCTACGCGATCGTGCCGCGGCGCTCGGCTGGCCGCTTGATCGGATCGTTGTAATCGACAGCGACCTCGGGCAATCCGGCGCCAGTGGGGCGGACCGCGAGGGTTTCCAGCGCCTTGTGAGCGAAGTCGGTCTCGGTCGTGTCGGGATCGTGCTCGGTCTTGAGGTATCTCGCTTGGCGCGCAACTCCACCGACTGGCATCGCCTGCTCGAGCTGTGCGCGCTCTCGGATACTCTCATCCTGGACGAGGACGGGTTGTATGACCCGGCGCACTTCAACGACCGACTGCTCCTGGGCTTAAAGGGCACCATGAGCGAGGCAGAACTGCATGTGCTCAAGGCGCGCCTGCGCGGCGGTATCATCAGCCGTGCCCGCCGCGGCGAACTCAAGCAGATGGTCCCGGTCGGCCTCGTCCATGATGTCCAAGACCGCGTCATCCTGGACCCAGACGCCCAGGTGCAGGCGGCAGTGCGGCTGTTCTTCGACACCTTCAGACGAACGGGTTCCTGCCTGGCCGTGGTCAAGGAGTTCTACGCGAAGGAGCTGCTCTTCCCGCGCCGCTTAAGAAGCGGAGCGCACAAGGGCGAACTCGTGTGGGCGGAGCTCCTGCACTGTCGTGCACGACAGATCATCCACAACCCGCGCTATGCCGGAGCTTTCGTCTTCGGTCGTACCAAGCATCGCCGTCTGCCGAGCGGGAAGTACTCCTCCCGGCAAGTTCCGACCGAGGAGTGGATCCTGATACGCGATATGCACCCTGGTTACATCACCTGGGAAGAGTACGTGTCGAACCTCAAGCGAGTAAAGGGCAACGCACTCGCCTGGAGTACGGATCGACACCGGGGTCCTGCCCGCGAGGGCACGGCCCTGTTGCAGGGCCTCGTGATCTGCGGCGCTTGCGGCGAGCGCATGTCGGTACGTTATCACTTGCATCACAATGCGGAGATACCGACCTACTGGTGCGGCCGTCGCCCATTGCACCGAGGCGAGATCGGACTGTGTCAAACGATACACGGCGGTGCCCTCGACGCAGCCATCGGCGATATCATCATCGAGGCGATGACCCCGCTTGCGATCGAAGTGGCACTGAGTGTGCAGCAGGAACTGGCGAGCCGTCACGAGGAAGCCGACCGGCTGCGCCGACAGCACGTGGAACGAGCGAAGTACGAAGCGGAACTCGCGCAGCGTCGCTTCCTCAAGGTCGATCCCGACAACCGCCTCGTCGCCGATGCGCTGGAGGCGGACTGGAACGCAAAGCTGCGCGCACTGGCTGGGGCACAGGAGGCGTATGAGAAGGCTGCTGCCGCCGATGTGGGCGCCGTGAATGATGCCGAGCGTGCAGAGTTGATGACCCTTGCGACCGACTTCCCGCGCCTCTGGCGCGATCCGCGCACGCAGATGAAGGACAAGAAGCGCATGCTGCGCCTGCTGATCGAGGACGTCACGCTCACGAAGGGCGACGCCGTGCACATGGACATCCGCTTCGTCGGCGGAGCGACTCGTTCGCTCGATCTGCCGCTGCCGAAGTCCTGCGTCGTGTTGCGCACGACCGATGCCGCCGTCGTCGAGGAGATCGACACTCTCATCGATACCTACACGGATAAGGAGATCGCCGATCTCCTCAACGAGCGGGGCGTGCGTACTGTAGTGACAACCCCGTGGACCGCTGCACGCATCGGGCGGCTTCGCCATATCTATCACCTCACGGATCGGCGTACGCGTCTACTCGCGCAGGGTCTACTTACCCCGGAGGACGTGGCGGTTCGATACGATGTGGTGGTCTCCACGGTGCACCTGTGGCGTCGGCGGGGCCTCCTGCGTGCACATCCGATCAACGATCGCGGCGACGTCCTCTACGAGATCCCGCCGGAGGACGTACCGGCGAAGTTCGCCCACAAGCGTGACTATCAGTTCAATCTCGCAACTTCAACATCACATAACTGACGAGGTGCAGTATGAGTCTGAGCCCTTATCCTTGGCGTGGTAGGGGCGCGCCGGTAGGATCGCGGCGCCATAGTGGCTCGCGCAGTCCTGGTAGGTGGAGGTCGCCTCCGGCTCGTAGCGACAAGCCTTGCGGATGGCCGCTTTCAGATTGTCCGGGATCCACAGACTCGGGACCGACCCGAAGAACTCCAGCATCCGGATCGTCGAGCCGATCCAGTCCGGCAGCGTCTGCGTCCAGGTCGCCTCGGCGTAAGCGTATTTCGACGCTCCCAGCGTCGCCACGAAGATCTCGGCGGTGAGGATCTCGCCGCTCTTCGCATCGATCACCGCGACGGTGTCACCGCTGTAGTCGATGAACACCTTCTCCCCGGCCCGGTGCACCTGGCGCATCGAGCGGGCAAGCTTGCTGCGGTATTCGTGATAATGCAGGCAGAACTGGCTGTACCGATACGCGCTCTGCCCGTGCGCCTTCTCGTATTCCTCCCACAGCAGCTGCAGGGTGACGCCCTTGCGCTTGAGCTCTTGATGGACCACGGCATAGTCCGGCTGCGCATAGCGGTCGGGTGGCGCGGGCTTCCGGTACATCAGCCCCTCAAGGCCGGCTTCATCCAGGTCCGCCGGCAACGGCCACGCCAGGCCCTGCTGCAACGCCCGCTGCACGGCGTTGGTCACCGCACCCTTCGACATCCCGGTCGCCGCGGCGATCTTCTCGTGACTGAGTTTCGCCTCGAATTTGAGGCGCAGAACCTCTTTGATCTTGCGCATGGCACTCCGTTTGGCTGGCATCGACGCTCCCCGAGGTAAAAATCGGGCAGCTTAGCCAGGAAAATGTAAGTTCCAGCGCAAACTCGGCTTCATTCCGGACGAACGTGACCGGCCATTCCGGGATCGTGACCGAGGATTCCGGCCAAAGCCGAAAATCGGTCACCTTCAATCAGAATCGGCGGTCACGTTCGGTCGGAACGACCGGTCACGTTCAAACGGAATCAGCGGTCAACATCGTCCGGAATACGCATGAGCGTTCTCTCCGCTCACTGGCCAGAGTCCGCTCACGTGGAATCAATCAATATGCGCGGAGCAACGGACGAGGCCATCTGGTCCTTCGCCCGCGATCACGGGTTCACGCTCGTATCTAAGGATGACGATTTTCGTAGTCTCGCTCTGGTGCGTGGAGCACCGCCAAAGGTGGTATGGCTGCAGATCGGAAATGCGCCGACGTCGAAAGTCGCTGATCTGCTACGCGCCAACATTCTCGTGCTGGAGGTATTCTCGAACGAGCCAGCCGAAGCTCTCATTAGCCTGCGAGGGTAAGAAAGGCTCACGCCGACCCTGGGAGGTTTGAGATCACAAACCGTGATCTCAAACTTGTCCATGCCGACCGCCCCAATGCCGGATATGACATGGATTGTTGGAATAAATGACATGGAATATTGAAATCGACAACCGATCAATTGGGCGCCGAGCAGAACAGCGACGCCGAGAAGCCCGTCGCGGATAAGGCGGCCGAGGCCCTCACCGCCTGGCTCAAGGCCTCGAACATCATCACGGGGCCTATATTCAGGAGAATCCGCGGAGCTGCCACCGTGGCCGGACCGTTGTCAGCAGAGGCCATCGCGTTGATCGTCAAGCGCCGCGCGCGACTCGCCGGCCTCGAGGGGGATTTTGGCGCGCACTCGCTCCGCAGCGGCTTTGTGACGGAGGCCGGCAGGCAGAATGTGCCGCTCGGCGACACCATGGCGATGACGGGTCATCGCTCGATTCAGACGGTGATGCGGTACTTTCAAACCGGCGCAATCGGCCAAACCCGGGCTGCCCGGCTACTGGGCGACGATCCCCCGAGCGACGGAGGGATCCCCGATTCTGTAGAACTTTAGTGTCGTTTGTTTAGGTTTGCCCCACAATCAGAACCACAGCAGAGGTTCAAATGGGGACTCTGCCGGATTGGACGCTCCCACGCGACCACGATGCGACAACCGGAGTCAGCGAAACCGGCGAGGTGCCCGCTCACCCAATCGGCCCCAACCCAGGAGATGCGAATGTCCAGCAACGACCAGCCCGGCGACAGCGCCATAACGCGCCCCACCCTCAAAGGGTACGTGCACGAGAACGCCTTTGCCGGCGTGCAGTCGTTCATGCGCCGCCGTTACACCAAGGACCTTGCTGGCGCGGACGTAGTGGTCTCCGGCGTGCCGCTCGACCTTGCCACGACACACCGTCCCGGAACGCGCTTCGGTCCTGCGGCCATCCGCGCTGCGACGGCCGAACTCAATTGGCCGATCTACCCATGGGGATTTGGGCCTTGCGATCGACTCTCCGTCATCGACTACGGTGATTGCTGGTTCGATCCGCACCGGCCCGCCACGATCTTCGAAGCGATACGTGCCCACGGGCGCACCATCCTGGCGGCGGGCGCGAAGATGCTGACACTGGGGGGTGATCACTACATCACCTATCCCCTGTTGCACGCGCACGCCGAGAAATTCGGCAAACCCTTGTCGTTGATCCAATTCGACGCCCACTGTGACACCTGGCCCGACGACGACGACGCTTCGCTCAATCACGGCACGATGTTCTACAAGGCAGTGCGCCAGGGCCTCATCGATCCGACGAGCTCAGTGCAGGTCGGCATACGCACTTGGAACGAGGATTTCATGGGCGTAAATGTGCTTGGTGCCGACTGGATACATGCCCAGGGTGTGGCGGCGACCTCGGCCAAGGTGCTCGAAATCGTCGGCACTCGACCCGTTTACCTCACATTCGACATCGACTGCTTGGACCCGGCCTTCGCTCCGGGAACCGGTACTCCTGTGAGCGGCGGACTCAATGCTGCGCAGGCCTTTGCAATCCTGCGCAGCCTACTGCACATAAACATTGTCGGCATGGATGTCGTCGAGGTTTCGCCGCCCTACGACCACGCCCATATCACGGCCCTGGCCGCGGCACACGTCGCCTCAGAGATGCTATGCCTTCAGGGCGAGCAGCTGGCGCGGCGCAACGGCGCGCCGACACAGCGGCCCGGCCTTGGGACGAACCTATTCACGGCCAGTTGAGCGCACAGTTCAGGGTCGGAACAGGGACCCACACTGCGATTCGTGCTATTTGCGAGTTGGCAAGTCTACCCAGGGTCGGGAGTTCGCCAATCGTCCGTTTTAAGCACATGGGCGCTTTGCGTCATTGCGTTAACGTCGACTGACCGTCAGCCGCGATCGTTCGATTACCATCTGTAGATGGTCTCATAGCAGTCCCTCCGATCGTGCGTGAGCACGGAGCCACGTCAGCATATGATCGCGCAGCCGCTGTGCCTATCTGGCGATAAGCGGTGGCTCGGGTAGTCCGGACAGAAATCTTTCTGGGATAAGTGGAAAGATCTGTTGATTGATTGAACACTGCGTTGCGTTCTTCGTCAAGTCTTCGTCTCTGATATGTTTCTTTAGCTCCTGAGCAGGCGCAGTCTGATGCGAAGGCATCAGAGGCTCTTGGGTTTTTTTCTTGGCTGAGAAAATTCATTCGCATAAGAAGCCGCAGGAACGACGATCGCGAGAGGCCCGCTACCTGAGTCCCCCGATTGTCGATCACTGCGGCTGTAGCGGCTCATCGCGATTGTTCAGGCCGCGATGGCGAGCGGCTAGCCGGCGTTTGTGACGGAGTAGATTTCATCCGGAGTTTGACACTCGCGCATGCTGATGATGCGAACACCGGCGGCATCGAGTACGTTGAGTTAGCAGAGCTCCGTACTGGGAGTGAACTTAGGGACCGGTTTCACGGAAGCGCTTGCGCATCTGAGCGACAGATGCTGTGTCCGGTCGAACAGAACGACGGATTTTATATTGAGCCTGTGGGTGTCCGCGGTGCTCGCGGAGGCTGCAACGGGACGAGAACCGTTGATCCGGCACGACGCAAAGGCGCTGCGCCGGGATCGGATTGCCTGGGCGCGACGAAACGATCATTGTCGGCAACCGCCGCCCTGGTGGCCGTTCCGTGCCCGACATGATTGCCGTCATGGACGGCGCGCATCGCATCGCGACCCGCGACACAAAACTTTCATGTAATTATCCTTGACGGCACGCGAACCGTGGGAGAAGAATCGCGTCATCTGCTTCAAAGCACGCTGCGCCCCCGGTGGCAGTTGCTAACTCAGGGAATGGTAAGGATACCAGAGATGAACCAGCGCGTTCGTGCTTGCATTGAGCGACTATCAGCAATAGCACCTGGGGCTGTCCTAAATTTTGCTGCTATCTCGGCGAACGCCCCAAACCGCCTTTATGTAAATGATTCTAGTTGCAAGTGTGCCACGACGGCTGATTTTACCGGGGGGCGCCGCGGATCTTGCTATTGGCAATGCCCTTTGCACTGGCGTTTTAGCCGGCACTCTGACCATTTGACCATGATCAGTAGCACGACTTCCCGTTCGGCATACGTTTACGTCACTCTCTCTAAAGATAATACCCGCGATGGATGGGCATCATGCGATGTATGTGAGAACGAGCGTGACGCCTATCGACGCCAACGGCAACTCCCTCGCCGGACAGTCTGAAAGCGCTCAAGAGGCCGTCTACGCTGGCATAGACGTAAACCTCTCATGGCGGCCGACCGGAGTGACCCAAATGTTGTCATAGAGAGATTTTTGCATGCAAGCATCGACCGCAGCGTTGCCCGGTACTTTCAGTCATTTTGGTGCATATACATAAATCAGTATACGGAGATCAGACATGCAAGCCACTGAAGCCCCAACCTATGAAATGATTGACCCACAAACCTCAGGCCGACTCAAAGAGTCAATCGCAGGTCATGAGGGGATGGCGATCCTTGAGAAGGCCTTCGGCACTGGACTCAAGCGCGCGCCCCTTTCACGCGCGGCCCTAGAGCGATTTCTGGCATGTCATGTCGCATTCGTCCGCGACGTTCCCACATCTATTCTTACTGTGGCAAATCGTCTCTCCCATGCATGCATGAAGTTCGACTACTTCGGCGGCCATTCCATCGCCGCGCGCACACTCTTCGCCGCCGTTCACGAGTATGGACTCCAGAATACGGAGGTTGGCTTCGCGAAGACGCACTTCGAGCTCTACCGCGACGGCATCCGCTCCTTCGGTTTTGACGAGAAAGCCATCCTCTCCAACAAATCGATCTTTCCTGAAGCGGTCGAGATGGCGGACTGGAATGAAAATCTTGCTCAGAACGCTCCACTCGCCAAAGCGCTGGGCGCCCACGTCGCGCTCGAGGCGACCGCCGATCGCGAGTTTTTGCTTCTCTGGGAAGGATTCAGTAAATATTGGCAGGCGTACAACCTCAAGGGCATCGAGGACCCTGCGCTCGGTTTTTACCATATCCACATCGTTCAAGAAACGCAGCACGCCGAGCTGAGCGTGGAGGCCTTAGATAAGTACCTCGCGTTTCGACCGAACGAAGCGGCACTTGCGCTCGACGGCTGCAATGAATTCTTGGCGGTTTACTGCAAGTGCATGAAGGCTTTTGATCGTGCCTTCTTCTCGTAGTTGATTCACTGGAAATCAAGAAAGGGGCAGCGCCCTTGAAGGACGCGACTTGACTTGCGACTACTCACACTGCCTCACCGAATCCCGGCTCATTAGGTACGCGAGAATTTGACGACAGCGCAAGGTGGTTGTGATGATGTGATTAGGCGTAAACGGAATTTGCGCAGCTCGCGAGAGCCTTACGGATGGTAGGAGTATTTTGCATCGAGCTTTGGCAGACACTACACCGAGGTAGCCCATCATGCGGACTTTTGATTTAATCATAATTGGAAATGGTGCGATTGGGCATGCGGTAGCTCATGCGGTAATGTTGGCGGCTCCGCAGATTAGTATCGCACTAGTTGGCGAAAAGACACGGCCACTCGCTGCATCTGTAGCGGCAGGCGCGATGCTGGGGGCGTATTCTGAAGTCACCGCCAACCAACTAGAGACCGCTTCGGGGCGCGCAAAATTGGCGGAATCTCTGGCTGCGGCCCGAATGTGGCCGACGTGGCTTGAGGGCTTAAATGCCCTCATCCCGAGCGAAAACCGCGTATCAATTCGACCCGGGACGTTCATGATCCACAACACCGTGGGCGGATTACTCGACACTGCCAATTACGAGGCTATTCGCCAAACGCTGCTCAATGAAGGTGAGGAATTTCAAGACATAGATCCGAGGGACATCTCAGGGCTTAATCCCTGGGATATGGCTCGGCCGTTGCGTGCAATGTATATACCAGGTGAAGGTTCTGTAGAGTCGGATCGCCTTCTGTCTGCCTACGTGACAGCCGCATCGTCCGCTAATTCGATCGAGCTAGTCGATGCGCGCGTTGTAGCACTACAGACCACTGACAGTCGGATAGTTGGAGTCACCATTAATTCTGGCGAAGTGATTTCGGCGCCGAAAGTCGTGCTAGCAAGCGGTGTTCAGTCCCAGGTGTTGTTGGATACTCTGCCGACGTTGGCGCGTCGAATTCCCAGGCTATTTTCTGGTGGTGGTACGTCTCTAATATTGGATCCGGCTTGGTGCTATGGGCATAAGACGGCGGCGATAGTGCCACATGTTGTTCGCACCCCCAACAGATCTCTTGGATGTGGCCTACACATGATTCCACGCGGCGATAGTCACGTATATATCGGAGCGACTAATTACCTCTCGATGCAGGCATGGTCTCGAGCGAATTTGAGTGATATGCATTTCTTGATTGAATGCGCCATTGAACAACTCAATCAAGACTTCGTCTGGTCACAGCTAGTGGCATGGAATTCGGGTAATCGACCAGTAACAATCGACTCGTTTCCAATATTGGGTAAGACCTCGCTTGAGGGGCTATGGGTGTTGTCTGGGACATTCCGTGATGGTCTACATATGTCGCCATTGCTCGCGACTCAAGTCGCTCGCGAGATTGTCCATGATGAAGTTGTCTTCGCGGGAATCTTCCGGCCAGAGCGGCCTCCAATTAGTATGACAAAGAGTCAAGCACTGAGTGAAATCGTAAAGCATTATCAGGCCGCTTGGGCTGAGCATCGTGCGATAAATTCCACAAAAATGGGGCTCCTCGAATTACCGGAATGGCTGCACGCACAGGCGGAGAGTTGGTACTCCGAGACCGACAGTCCATACGTGATGCCGCCCGAGTTTTACCCAATGATTGATGGGAATCCCACAAATACGGCATTCATCCGTGCCTACTATAGAAACGTGGAAGCTCTGTGGGATGCGCGCACTGGGGAAGCGATTACGGAAACAGGCTTTGCTGCAGCATAGATTACGACGCGGTTCGCGGTGACGGAAAGATAGCAGTACTTGCACCAGGTTACAGATTTGCCACGCAACGGCTGCGCTGGTGGTTATGCGGCAAGCGCAATTTACGGCACTGGCAAAGTGATATCACGCTTCCTCGGCGAGTGCCTGCAGGATCGGAGATGCTGGAGCTAGGCAGAGAAGCGCCCGGTCACGCCTACCTGAGCGCCGCGGGTCCAAACGCCGATTGTCTACCGAAGTTTCACCTGGAAGCAGATTGCGGCTATCGTGGGTCAGTCGTGGCGGCTCATTTTTTCACTTCTTCTCAGGCACCATGAAGAGCGAGCAAGTCGTCAAATTCTTATCGAATCCGCACAGACAGATAGGCAAGACGCTGTTGATCGTCTCGGATGAAGTCGGTACACGCATCGGTCGGGTCGATCACGTTTGGTCGGAAGAACGAAACGAGCACGTCGATGTTGCGCTTTTCTCGCCCTATGCACCAGAGCTCAATCCGCTCGAAGCGATCTGGGCGTATTTGACGAAAAACCAAATCGCCAACGTGTATCCCACAACGATCTCCGAGACGTGCAAGTTTGCGCGGCGCCGCCCGCGGTCGATGCAGCGCCGACCGAAGTTTATTCGCGCGTTCTGGTGGCAGGCCGAGCTGGCCCTCTTAAATGTCACACATCTATAGAAATGTCATAGAACTATGGTGAGCGAACAAGCTAACCTTTAAAGGCCAAATGCAAAAAAATCGGTTGAGTGTAGGTGGTCCTGGAATCACGGGGAACAAACCTGGTTAATTTTGATTTATTGGGGTGATCTAATCTTGAACCGGCCGCAAGGCGGGCGACCACGGCAGGCAGCCAAGGAAATGGGAATGAACGCGAAGTTACTGACTATTTTGTTTGCAAGTATCTCTGTCGTCGGTTACCAAATAGTACAACGCTCCATGCCGACCGGAAGCAATCCGTTCACGCTTGTAGCGATTGCCTATGCACTTGGGATCCTCTTTTGCGCACTTTTGGCTCCCATCTTCGGACGACCAATCGGATTGGAGGACGCAGCGCTCTTGCGACAATGGCAGATTTGGGGCCTGGCGGTCTCCATCGTTTGCATTGAAGTCGGCTACCTTTTGACGTATCGCGCCGGCTGGTCTCTTGCGACAACTACGAGCGTAACTTATACCTCCTCCATGATGGTACTCGCCGCAATAGGGGCGGTTTTTTTCTCGGAAGATCTCTCACTGCGAAAAGTGGCCGGGCTAGCATTGGCGACCATAGGACTTTGGATGCTCGTTACTCCACCTCGTGGAGGTTGATTCCCTGTGATAGTATTTTTGTCAATTCCAGAGATCCCACTCCAATTGAAACAAACAAAAACCTCATAATATCGTTTCGTAAGCTGTTACGTCGGTCTCTGTCTGAGGCGTAGTCAGCCTGCCTGTCTCGCGATTCACCCGTGTTTGAATAAAGTGGCATAACGGTAGTGTCGGCGTCCGTCCTCGGCTTCCGCGAGGTCGGCTCCGAGCGTTTCCACCGCGCGGCGTGAGCGCACGTTGCGCACGGCGACCGTGAACAGCACCTCCTGGAGAGTGGTCCAATCCGGGTGCTACGCGGCCAGGCAAGCGGGATCAGCAGGAACTCGTAACTGCGGATGTCAGGGGCAATCTGATTTCCGTTTAATTCCAGCGGTCTGAACGTCGTGATCTTCTTCGTCCGTATTCTTCGGGCGGGCATTATCTAAATCGTCTTGTTCGTCTCGATTTTCTCCGCCGATGGTG
>JBKQSA010000070.1:0-3367 GCA_052143815.1 Steroidobacteraceae bacterium
CGCATTGCGTACACGTCGATGCGTAGTACACGCCGACGCCGGGCACCACGAAATTCTCCGGCTGCACATACGACTCGACCAGTTCAGCACCTGATTCGATGGACGTATTGCCGCAGCCGCTTAAGGCCATCGTCGTCCCGCCGAGACCGACGATCTGCAAGAAATCCCGGCGGCTGACGCCACTACCGCTCATCTGTCGTCCCTAACTTAGACTCGGAATTCACGCTCCGAAATCCAAAGGTATGGTCACTTGGCAGCGGGTGCGTTCCAAGGCGACCAGGAAGCCCCAGCCGCAGTCGCCGCCGGGTTCTGCACAAAACCCACGCAATAGCAGTGTGGGCAGATTTCGGTATCGCCCGGATAGAGCTTGCAGCCGTTCACGTCGACGTCATTTTTCGGCTTATCCTTGTTGGGAAGGAAATTGACGCATACGCTGCATTGCTTGGCGCCCTCCGGCATGAGTTGGTACTTCAGGGCCTTCCGAACCGCCGCGTTTTGCGTTGCAAAAGCCTGCTCCGATAACCCGACAAGCGGCACCATGGCGAGTGTCGTGATACCGACCTTGAGCACTTTACGACGCGAATGTTTGGTCGTTTGACTGTCCATTTGAATTAACCCCCTTGATTATCTCAGTCTCTGATCGCAAGCACGGGATCGAATCGATGGGGCGCATCTGCGTATTAATATACGATACATACTGTACGATAAAGTTCCGCATGATGCATGCATTGTGCGGTGCAATTGTTGAGCCGCGGAGTGATCGGCTAGTGTCAAGGCCAGAGGGCCCCGCAAGCCGCCCCAGAAAATGGCGTGCTGCTGTCGGTTCTCCACTTTGAGTCGGGCTCCTCGAGAAAACTGCGCACACCGGGTAGAGCGCCACGGCATGCAGCTCAACGCGTAATGCATGCCGATCGCCACTACGGCTGCCACCAGCACTACTCCCACCGTCGCGAGCAGTGCCACTAGGGGTCCCCTCATTATTGCTGCCAAGAGTGGCGGTAGAAACAGGATGTTATCCCCCAGAAATACGTCCTTCGCTTCCCGACAATCTGCCCCGTCATTACCTCATCATCACGCTGACCTTCGCGGTGGTCGCGTTCTCCGTGTCTGCGCAAGGTTTGACGCAGGGACTTCCACCCTCTACTCCTTGCCGGTCTCCCGGCGCTGCATGAAAAGTACGCGACCGTCAAATCGCGAATTCTTGAGAAAGCCAGTTTTGACAGAGAAAGTACGCCACCCTCTCTTTGCACATTTGAATCTTCAGGGCTGAATTGATGCCCCTGGATCCGCCAGAGCCGTTGACGCAGTATCTTGTACGCGGTCGAGAAAGGCGCTGACGATTGGGTTCAGCCATTCCGAGCGGCCCGAGAACGTGGCGTGATCTGTCCCGGGCAGCACGCAAAGCTCAGCCTCGGGTAGCGCGTGAAATATCTTCAGAGTGTGCTCGAGCGTGATCGCATCGCGGTCTCCCGAGATTAACAGCACCGGCTGGGTAATTTTTGCCAGAAGCGCGAGACTCAACTCCGTTTCGGTGGGGGATGTGAGCCACAAATGCGCAAGTTTTTCATCGATCGTCTTCGGCTTAGGGATCTGTGAGGCCCGTAGCTCTTCCAGATCCTCCGGTTTCAGCCCCTCGGGGCAATATTAACGCCGCTGATGACGAGCCGCCGCACCAGCTCGGGATGCCGGACAGCGAGCATCAGCGCGAGGATTCCGCCGTCGCTGAATCCCACGACATCGACATGCTTGAGTTTGAGCATCTTTAGCAGCGCCGCGGTGTCTTCCATCATCGCGGTGTAGCTCAATGGCCCAGGCACGTCGGGCGTGTGTCCCTGGCCCACTTGATCAGGCGCCACAATATGATGAGTTCCGAAAATGCGTCGAGTTGGCGCACGAAGGAGTGTTCGCCGGAGTCGCCTCCCCCATGCAATAGGACCAGCGTTGGGCCATGGCCGCGCACGGTGTAATAAATCCAGTGGCCGTGAGTCGTTGCCCTATGCCACTCGGTGGGTCGAGCCACGGCATGGGTCGTGTCGACAGGAATACACGTCAACCACAGCGCTAGGCCCGAAAGCATAGCGCTACGAGTCAGCGCGTCGATTCGGTGTCGCCGCCAGCATCTCGTCCAACAATTCGCCATAGATGAACTGCCCATGAACTGGCTGCCGATGAAAAACAATCCGATGTTTATCGGATCGGTTCTTAGCTTACTGCAAGCCACGAGCGTCCGCTTAAGGCTAGCTATTTCGGCACCGTCGCGGGCCGTTGTCGGCCGGCTGCCGCGGTACGTCCGACGAGTACTCTCGACCCCTTACTGCAGGTCACGAACCTCTGTTATCTGGCACTCCAACCAAATCAATTGCTAAGCCACAGCCCACAGGGTCCACATGAGAGGCCCAGGGTTAGTCCTGCAATGGCAGCGGCAATCGCTGATAGGCTAAGGACAGTGGAAGAGTTGGTCGAGAAAATTTGACGATGGCGGTAGATAAAGTGAAAAAGGCGTTTCACCGGGTCCATCTTCTGCTTTTACTGTTGATCGCGACCACGCTGGAAGCGCAGGAACGAACAGCAGCAACCCGAGTTGTGACAATTGCTGCGTCATCTCAAGGCGGCGTCGCTGATGCGTCGGGCGGACGTTGAGGCGTCTGCTGCGCCATCTCGGCCGCAGTCTTGGGCGCTTTGTCGATGAATGCAACCGCCAGTGCCCGATAAAGACTCTCGCGGCATATCAAGGCGCTTGCGCCTCGTCCAAGTAAGGTGACTGCCATCAGCGGCAATGTCAGGTCGCGATTGCCCGTCATCTCGCTCACGATGACGAGCGCTGTGAGGGGAGCCTGCACCACCCCGGCAAAGTAAGCGGCCATCGTTAGGAGAACAATGGCGCCGCCGGGCGCATACGGCAGATACAGGCTCAAGGTACCGCCCAAACCCGCACCCACCGCGAGCGACGGCGCGAAGATACCGCCCGGAATCCCCGTCACGTAGGAGACCAGCGTCGCTAGCGCCTTCATCAATGCAAATAAATTGGTTGGAATCACCTCCTGTTGCACGATCGCGCGCGCCTCACCGTATCCCGTGCCGAACGTTGCACCCGACGAGGCCCAACCGATGAGCGCCACGAGGAAACCACAAATGAAGGCGAAGCGCACCGGCGCCCGAGCCCTGAACGCATCCAGCCATGAGGGCAGGCCCCGCCGAAGCGCGAGCATACATCGCGAAAAGACTCCGCCGGCCAGGCCCCCTAGTATTCCGCACACGGGCACGACCACCCACATCCGAGAATCGGTAAGCGAGGCCTGGGTCGAGCCGAAGTAGGTATAGTTTCCGACCAGTGCGACGGAGGTGACGCCCGCCACGATCACGGCGG
>JBKQSA010000071.1:0-29606 GCA_052143815.1 Steroidobacteraceae bacterium
GCCGATCCTGCAGGCTCTCCCAGAGCGTGTGGGCGAGCAAGCCGTCAATCCGAAACTCGCCGTCAGACTCGATCGGCTCAACCGACACGTGTCCGTGCCACTCGATCCGCTCCCGGAGCTTCGAGGATCCCGTAAAGGTGAATTTGCCGCCCTCGATCCCGGTCGTGAACTCGCGCAGTTCGAAATTGACCGGTTCGAGCCGTGCGGCGAAAACATCCGGTTGGCTGCGATCCTCGTACGTCACCGCGCCTTGCAAAATCTTGAAGGAACCGATGCGAATCGCCGGCAAAGGCCCGGATTTTTCCTGCGGTTTGGGCGCCCCGGGCTTGGGCGCCGGCATCGATTTCGGTCGCAGCTGCATGAGGTTGAGGGAGCCGTCTTTCGCGACCGCTGCGTTGACATAGGGCGACGTGATGTCGATGTTGCCGAATGAATAAGCGCGATGCCATATCGAGGACAATTCGAACTCGACGAACAAGCGCTTGAATCCCAGTAGTTTCTCGCCGGCCGCCCCTGCGAGCGAGAAGTCATCGACCGTGACCTGAAGGAGGAACGGGTTGATGCGGATCGCGCCCACCGCCGGGGTGACGCCGATACTCTCAGGGATGTCCTTGAGCAGGGCGGAACGCATCAGTTTCGGCGCGACCACGAAGCCCGCTATCGCATACAAGGCGATGAGGACCGCGACAATAGCGAGACCGATGAAGGTTTTAGTTTTGTAGAAACGCACAGGACATCCCCATCCGCCGCCGGTACGACCCTATCCCTCTGCGTATACTAGCAAAACTCCGCTCAACGCTTGTTGCGTTGGATCAGTCGCTTGCGCTTGCGGACCTGTCGGGGAGTTAAGGGATTACGCTTACCCGCAAACGGATTTTCCTCGCCGCGGAAGATAACTCGCACGGGCGTCCCCATCAGATCGAACGCCTTGCGATACACGTTGACCAAGTACCTCCGGTAAGCATCCGGCACGTGATCGGTTTGATTGCCATGAATGACGATGACCGGCGGGTTTTGTCCGCCCTGGTGAGCATAGCGCAATTTTATTCGGCGCCCGCTCACCAACGGCGGCTGATGGCTTTCGATGGCCGCCTCCAGGACCCGGGTCAACTCCGGCGTTGCCATGTCGCGCGTGGCGGCAGCGTAGACCTCGCGGACCGTGGCGAATAGTTCACCGACGCCGCTGCCATGTCGCGCCGAGATGAAATGCAGCGGTGCGAACGATGCGAACTCGAGTCGCTGTTCGATTTGGCTGCGGATCAAATCGCGCTGTTCGGTAGGGATGTTGTCCCACTTGTTGACGGCGAGCACAAGGGCTCGGCCCTGCTCGATCACGGTGCCCAGGAGGCTCGCGTCCTGCTCCGCGACGTTGTCATGCGCGTCCATCACCACCACGACCACATGAGCCGTCTCGATCGCCTGCAGCGTCTTGATGACGCTGAATTTTTCGACCGCCTCCTCGACTCGCGCGCGGCGCCGCACACCGGCGGTGTCGATCAGGGTGTAACGCTCGCCATCGCGTTCGAACGGCACCAGTACGGCATCGCGCGTGGTGCCCGGCTGATCGAAGGCAACCATCCGATTTTCACCAAGCAACCGGTTGATCAACGTGCTCTTGCCGACATTCGGGCGCCCGATCACCGCGACCTTGATTCCCGTCATCTCCGGACCGTCTTGCGGATCCGGCGTCAATCCCTCGAGCGCGGCTTCGAGCAGTGACACGACACCCTGATCGTGCGCAGCGGCGATCGGATGCGGCTCACCCAAACCCAGCTGATGGAAATCCGCAACCGCGACATCGTGGTCGAAGCCCTCGGTCTTATTGACCGCCAACCACAGCGGCTTGCCGCTGCGCCGCGCCAGCTGGGCGACGAATTGATCCTGGGGAGTGACGCCTGCTCGCCCGTCCACCAACACGATCAAGCGATCGGCCTCGGCAATGGCGCGTTCGGTCTGCGCAATCATCAGACCTTCGATGACGTTGGCGTTCTCCACGAGACCACCCGTATCCACCACGATGCAGGGGACATCGGTGCGGCGCGCGAAGCCGTACTGTCGATCGCGCGTCAGTCCCGGCAAATCCGCAACCAGCGCGTCGCGCGTGCCCGTCATGGCATTGAACAAGGTCGATTTGCCCACGTTCGGTCGACCGATTAATGCGACTACCGGCAACATGCTGTGTCTGCTATTTCTGCGGCGGCGGAGTATCGGCGGCCGACGCTTTGGCCGGCTTGGACTTCTTGGATGCCTTCGGCGGCGGGGGAACGGGATCGGGAGCCGGCGGTGCGGCAGCGGCGGGGTTGGCGCGAAACGCCGCCAGTTTGCCGCCATCGTCCAGTACCACCACGGTGTCGTCCACCGCCACCGGCTGATTGCTCACGCGATACTTCGAGACTCGTTCGCGCGCGACGAGATAGCCCGTCTTTTTATCCAACCAATGCACGTAGCCCTGGTAGTCCGAGACGGCCACCGCCGTGCTGATTTCGACCGGCGCGGAGAGACCGCGGCGCTTCAGACTTTCGTTGCGCCAGATTTCGGAGCCGTCGCGCTCCCGCAGCGCGACCACGACGCCATCGGACTGGGTGACGAATAAAGTGTCCGTGTCGGCCGCCAGGCCGCGATAGCTCGACATGTCGTGCGCCCACCAGATCTGGCCGGAATCGAGCGCCAACATGGCCGTGCGACCCTGGAATCCCGCGGCGAATACGTCATCGCCGACCACGCGTACGGCGGAGTCGATATCGACCAGCCGGTCCAGTTCTGTTCGGCCATGCGGGGAAGCGAGCGTCGTATCCCACACCGTGTCGCCGGTGGCCAGCGACACGGCCATCACTTTGCCGTTGTCGAAGCCGCTGATGGCCAATTCCTTGGCGATGACGGGAATCGCCGTGCCGCGCAAACTCAAACGCGGCACCTGCTGCTCGACCTGCCAAAGTTCCTTGCCGCCATCGGCCGCCAACCCGTGCAGTCGGCCGTCGACGGAGCGTATGACCACCACCTTCTCACCGATCGCCGGTGCCGACAGCAATTCCGAATTCACATGGGTTCGCCATCGTTCCTTGCCCGTTGCGGCGTCCAGCGCGACGATCGTACCCTTGCTGGAACCCACGACGATCATCCCGAAGCCGGCGGCCGGGCCCGCCGACAGCGGTAATTTCAGCTTCTTCACCCACTGCTGCTTGCCGGTATCCAGAACCACCGCAGCCACCTCGCCCTTATGCGACGCGGCGAAGACCAACCCATTGTCGATTGCCGGCCCCAGGCCTAGGCGCAATTTGATTTGTTTCTTGCCGCCGCCCACATTGTCGTCCCACAGCTTTTTCACCGGCAGCGTCGCGGGAAATTTGAGCAGGGCTGCGGGCGGTTCGACGTCCTTGTCCTTGGAGCAGCCGGCTGCGATCAACAGCGTGGCGAGGCCCACGAGAAGCACTAAGCGCATCAGGGTTTAGCCTTGTTGGGTGGGGCGGCAGAGGGAGGTGTACCCAAGTCCGCTATTTTCAATTGCAGTAATGCGGAGTCGACGCCGCCCGCATCGCCGCCCAAAAGCGCCTCCGTGTATTCCACCACGGCGCTCTTGAAATCTTTCTTCGCGTAGAACGCATCGCCCCGAACTTCGTGCGCGCGCGATGCGAACGCGCCCGGGGTGTCCTCCGCCAACGTCTTGATGGCATCGTCCGGCTTGCCTTGATCGATCAGAACCCTCGCCAGGCGCAGCCGCGCTATGTGTTTGAGTTCGTTGTCCTTGGAATTGTTCATGACCTGCATCAGCGGTCCGGCCGCATCGCTAAGTTTCCCCTCATCGACGTACAAGCGCGCCAGCACCAATTGCGCCTGATCCGCATACGGCGAGGTCGGAAAATCCTTGATGAGACCAGCGGCGATTTGCCGCGACTCGGCCTTATCGTCGTGCTCGAGCGCCGACGTCATGTCACCGAATTGCGCGGCGGCGCGCAAGGCACGGTCGTTTCGGTAGCTGTCGTAGTAGCGATACCCGAAAATGAGCGCCGCACCCAACACGATGCCGCCGGCGACCCACACCCAGTTCTCCGCAACGACGCGTTTGACGTGTTCGAGCTGTTCATCGTCGGTCAAATAATCTTCAGCCATGGTTACTCCGCTATTCCAGCCTTGAGACCCAACAAGGCCCCCAAGCGTTCACTGATTCGATCGATGGCGCATTCCTCTTGCGCCACGTCCCGGCGCAAATCCTTCAGCGCCACGACCCCACGTGCCACCTCGTCGTCGCCCAGCACGATCGCAAACTGGGCGCCGCTCTTGTCCGCGCGCTTGAATTGCGTCTTGAAGCTGCCGTTGCCGAGATTGATTTGCAGTTTCAGGTCCGGCCAGGCATCGCGCAGCCGTTCTGCCAATTGGAAGCCCGGAATCTCGGTCCGCTCCCCTACCAGCACCAGGTAGACCTGCGGCCGATCGCGCAGGGCGCCGAGGCCCTGCTTCTCCAGCAGCATCACGATCCGCTCTTGCCCCATCGCCCAGCCGATACCGGGGGTGCTGGCGCCGCCCAATTGCGCCACCAGGCCGTCATAACGGCCGCCGGCGCATACGGTGCTTTGCGAACCCAGCGCATCCGTGGTCCACTCGAAAACGGTTCGCGTGTAGTAATCGAGCCCACGCACCAGGTGCGGCTCGACATGATACTCGATGCCCGCGCTCTTGAGGTGAGCACACAACATCTCGAAGTGTGCCTTCGATTCCGCATCCAACGACTCGACCAGCAGCGGCGCACCGGCCACGATGCGCTGCACGTCCGGGTTCTTACTATCGAGAATGCGCAGCGGATTGCCGCGCAGCCGCCGCTTGCTGTCCTCGTCCAAGGCCGCTTCATGCGCGCCGAAATAGGCCGTGAGTTCCTCGCGATAGGCGGCGCGCGACGCCGGTGTTCCAAGCGAATTGATCAGCAACTTGAGGCGCGTCAAACCCAATCGCCGCAGCAGCCGCGCCGACAACAGGATCATTTCCGCATCGACGTCCGGACCGGGGAAACCGAACGCCTCCGCATCGATCTGATGAAACTGGCGATATCGCCCCGCCTGCGGACGCTCGCGCCTGAACATGGGACCCATGCACCACACGCGCAGCCGGTTCTCCCGAAGCATCCCGTTCGAAATCACGGCGCGCACGATCCCGGCGGTGGCCTCGGGGCGCAGGGTAATGTGATCTTCGCCCTGATCGACGAAGCTGAACATTTCCTTTTCGACGATATCGGTAAAATCGCCGATCGAACGCTTGAACAACTGAGTTTGCTCGATGATGGGTACGCGAAACTCCTCGTACCCATAACCCGCAAATACTTGCCGCGTAATGCGTTCCAGGTGCTGCCATGCGGCTGCGTTTGCCGGCAAAACGTCATGAACGCCGCGAAGGGGCTCGATGATCTTACCCAAGGGTGCTCCGATCAGCCGCGAGGATGCGGATTGCTTGCGGTGGCAGCATGCGCGTCACGGCGCAGTACGCCGTCGGCGCCCGCTTCGAAGCGCGCAACGTCACCGGCTACGAATTGTGGTCCGATGGCGACCGCGTGGTTGTTGACCTCGAGTTGCACTCCGCTCGCGAACCCGAGATACACCTTCATGGGAGCGGCGCCGGCAATGGTCTTGACGCTATTGGCGCGCCCGTTGCCCGCGAATAGGCGCCGGCCCGCGGCATCGTGCACGTCCACCCATGAGTCGGCCGAGAAACTCAAGCGTAGCCTCGCGGGCCCCACTCCGGCAATCGAATCGGCATCGCCGCGCGCAGCCGCAACGGCGCCGGACGCCGCCGTTGCGGTCATGGCGCCGCCGGTCCCCGCATCGCCGATGCGACCCGCATCGGCCTCCTCGGCATTGGCCACAGCGGACAGGGCGCCGTCCTCGGCGGTCGCAGCGGCGCTCGCAACCACCGGCTCGGAAGGCGCCTGGCTGTTGATCGGCAGGGCAGCCATGCGCGGCTTCCAGGTCGTCCGCCAGTAAACGCCGGCGAGAATCACCGCCGCGACGGCGAGACCGGCGAGAGGCACCCACCGCGACAGCGGGCCCCCGGGAGCTGAGGTTCGCAATCGCAGCGTCGATGGCTGCGTCGCCGCAGCCGCCGGCGCCGATGACCGCGTAGCGTCGGCGCCGAATATTTCGGAGGGCGGCAGCCCGATCAGTCCCGCATACCGCTTCAAATGCCCTTTGACGTAGACCGACGGACCGATGCGCACGTAATCACCGCTCTCGAGCGCTTCGATCACCCAGGCGTCGAGGTGCATTTCGTCCGCAACCTTCTGCGCGCTCAAGCCCTTGGCTTCCCGGGCGGCCTTCAGGCGCTCGCCGAGCGATTCCGCCGTCTCGCTCATCGATCGACGCCGGATCGCATCAACTTGGCCTGTTCAGAGTTCGGGAACTCGGTTTGCACCCGTCGCGCGAAAACCGCCGCCGCGGTGGCATCACCCAGTTTGCGTTGCGCGCGGAATCCCAGCCACAGCACTTCCGGAGTCGCGGGGTTCACTGCGAGATAGCGTTGCACGTAGTCGAGTGCATCGGCCCCATCGCCCGCATCGATTGCCACGTTGCCGAGCTGCAACAGCGCCTCGGGCATGTTGGGACGGACCGCCAATGCGCGGTTGAAATAGCGCTGCGCATCGAGCATGTCGCCGGTACTGCGCACGCAAACGCCGGCGTTGACGAGCGCCACCTCGGGAGTCTGATACAAAGGATTGCGTGCCACGTCGACGAACAGTTTTTCGCCCGCGGCGTTCTTACCGGTGCGGCAGAGAAATCCCGCGTAGTCATTCTGGATGTTGGGATCGTTTTTCCCCAATCGCGCGGCGGTGGCATACGCCTTTTCCGCCTTCGGCATGTCGTTGAGCCGTTCGTACACGAGGCCTGCGGTCAATTGCACGTTGGCGTTGCCTGGATCCTCTTTCAGTGCGCGTTCTATGAATTCCTGCGAGTCCGCCAGCTTGTTGAGTTTCATGTACTCGATCGCGAGCTGCACGTTGGTCGCCGCCGCTTTCGCCGGCGTCGCTTTTGGGCCGAGCTGCCCGCTGTGCGAGCAGGCACCCAGACTCGAGCCGAGCATGGCGACCACTACCGCAATCACGCCACTGATCTTCATCAGACCTCCGCCGACGAACGCGAAACGGTATTGAGCCGAGTTCCTAATCGCACCAGGGTGCGATCGGTTACCTTCCCCGCCAGTTGCCCGCAGGCGGCATCGATGTCGTCGCCGCGAGTCCGCCGGATCGTCGCGATGACCCCGTTATCGTTCAGGATGTCGCGGAAGCGCAGAATCGCAGCCGCCGGCGAGCGCCGGTAGGCCGTGCCGGGGAACCCATTGAACGGGATGAGATTCAGTTTCGCGGGTCGCCCGCGCAATAACCGCGCCAGCTGTCTGGCATGCTCGGGCTTGTCGTTGATGCCGTCGAGCATGACGTACTCGAACGTGATGCTGCGGCCGTTTTGCTTGTCGATGTAATGCCAGCACGCCGCGAGCAATTCGTCGATCGGATGTTTGCGGTTGATGGGCACGAGTTCGTTTCGCAATGCATCGTTGGGCGCGTGCAGAGAAACCGCCAACGCAACATTGCACTCCTCGGCCAATTTGTAAATCTGCGGTACCAGCCCCGAGGTGCTCAATGTCACGCGCCGGCGCGACAAGTCATATCCCAAATCGTCGGTGAATACCCGCATGGCCGGCACGACGTTGCGATAGTTCGCGAGCGGCTCGCCCATGCCCATCAACACGATGTTGGTGATTCGCGCGTTGGAGCCGCCCGGGTCGCCGGCGTCGAGTTCGCGGCGGGCCAACCACACCTGCCCCACGATCTCCGCGACGCTCAAGTTGCGATTGAACCCCTGCTGCGCCGTCGCGCAAAACGAACAGTCCATCGCGCAGCCCACCTGGCTGGAAATGCACAAGGTCCCGCGGTCGGGTTCGGGAATGTAAACCGTCTCGATGCCCTGAACCTCGTCCATGCGCAGCATCCACTTGCGCGTCCCGTCGGAGGATCGTTGCTCGGTGACGATTTCGGGCACCGAAATCTTGGCCACCTCGGCCAGCTGCGCGCGAAAATCTTGCGCAAGATCGCTCATCGACGAGAAATCGGCGGCGCCGCGTCGATAGATCCACTTCATCAACTGGCGCGCGCGAAACGGCTTCGCACCCAGGCGGGAGGCCACGAACGCCTCGAGTTCGGTGCGCGGTAAACCGAGAAGATTTACGCGTTCGTCGGCCACGTCAGTGCATCTTTCCGAATGAGCCCCCACGCATACGCTAGCGCGTACGCGGGCAGACCTCAATTTCACGGAAGAAATAGGAGATTTCGCGGGCGGCCGTCTCCGGCGCATCCGATCCATGAACGATGTTCTCATCGATGCTGGTGGCAAGATCGGCGCGGATGGTGCCCTTGTCGGCTTTCTTCGGATCGGTCGCGCCCATGACTTCGCGATTCCTGGCAATGGCGCCTTCGCCCTCGAGCACTTGCACCATCACAGGACCGGAGGTCATGAACTTCACCAGATCCTTGAAGAACGGCCGCTCGCGATGTACTGCATAGAAGCCCTCGGCTTCGCCTTGCGACAAGTGCATCATGCGCGCCGCGACCACACGCAAACCCGCCTGCTCGAACCGGCGATAGACCTCGCCGATCAAATTACGGCCGACGCCGTCCGGCTTGACGATGGAAAGAGTGCGCTCAATTGGCATGATGACCTCGGGTGCTGCGGTGGGGCCCTAAAGCTAAGGACAATGGCCCCGAAAGGGACCGACAAAGACCGCGAAGTGTACTGGAGCGCAAGCCCCCAAGCAATCATGGCGACAACCGAAGTCCCTGTATTGCTTGGAAAAAACTAGCCCGGCAGGAGAATATCGAGGCGCCTCCCGGCGCCATCCTGCGGCCTATTCCCCCGAATCAAACGTTGAAACTCTCGCCGCAGCCGCATTCGCCCTTGGCTTTCGGGTTCTGAAACTTGAAGGCTTCGTTCAAACCCTGTTTGACGAAGTCCACCACGGTACCGTCGATCAGCGGCAAACTCATCGGATCGACCACGACTTTCACCCCGCGCGCCTCGAAAACGGCGTCTTCAGGGTGAATCTCATCAGCGTAATTCACGACATAGGCAAATCCGGAACAGCCGGTCTTCTTGATGCCGACGCGCAGACCGAGCCCACCGCCGCGTTTTTGCAGGTGCGAACGAACTCGATCAGCAGCCGACTCGGTCAACAGTATCGCCATGGCCTAATACCCTCTCAATGACCTGTGGATATCCACATCGCTATACATAACATGCAGCCACCGCCTTCGCACGGAACTCGACCGCACTTTTTTGCATCGCTTATGCCGACTGCCCCCCGAAAAGCGGCCGTCAGCCCTGATATGGGGATGATAGCGCCGCTATCCAGGCGTCTTCGATAACCAACAGCCGGCCGAGCTTCTCGATCGGTACGTCGAACCGCCGGCACAGCGCCTGGACAGTCTCGGGCAGAACCGCCTTGGCGTCCCGCCCCACTGCCGCCTGCGAAACCCAATCCGATACGGCGATGACATGGGGACATCCGAAAGCCAAGAACCGTACCGCTTCGATGGTCGAATCCTGATCGCCCGCGCCCACTTGTACATCGAATTGCACCCACGTGCCTTGCGTTCGGCTGCCTGCCGCACCGCGGCGCACGGTGGGGCCCGCCAGAACGCCGGCAGCGGCCGCGGTCTCGAAATGCCGCCACGTTAAATCACTGTAATTCATGGGCGACGCGCGCCCCGGTGACCGGCAATCCGGCGCAGCCGCCGCACCGCCTGAGCCACCGCTGCCAGCGCCGTGTCGACATCGGCCTCGGTGGAAAAGCGGCCCAGGCTGAACCTCAGGCTGCTCTCCGCGAGGCGCTCGTGGCGGCCCAGGGCCCGCAGCACATAGGACGGCTCCTGAGCCGCAGACGTGCAAGCCGAGCCGGTCGAGACGGCGATGGCGGGCCGCACGGCGGCGAGTAGGCTCTCGCCCTCGACATCCTCGAAAGATACGTTGAGCAGGTGCGCCACCGTGTGTGCGGGCTCCCCGTTGCGCAGCACGCCGCCCAGCGCCTCGAGGCCATCCCACAGTCGATCTCGAAGCGGCGCGATGCGCTCGACCTCTTGTTCGCGGGCGGCCGTGGCCAGCGCGAACGCCGCTCCCATGCCCACCACCTGGTGGGTCGCCAGCGTACCGGGCCGCAAATTTCGCTCCTGCCCTCCGCCGAAGTGCAGCGGTTGAAGTTGCACGCCACGCTTGCGCGAAATCACCAGCGCACCGGCGCCTTTTGGGCCGTACGCCTTGTGTGCAGACAAAGACAGCAAGTCGAGCCCTAAGCTCGAGAAATCCAACGGACACTTGCCGACGCTCTGCGCCGCGTCCACGTGCAGCCGGGCCGTACCGTGCCGCGCGCACACGCCGGCAATCGCCGCGATGTCTTGGATGACGCCGATTTCATTGTTCACGTGCATGACCGACACCAACACGGTGTCGGACTGCAGCGCCGCAGCGACTTGTTCGGGATCGAGAACACCGCCTCTGCCGGGCACCAGGTACGTCACGCGCCAGCCACGCCGTTCGAGTTCACGACAGGGATCGAGCACTGCCTTGTGTTCCGTCCGAACGGTCACCACGTGCCTTCCTAAATCGCGGTAATACGTCGCGACGCCGAACAAGGCAAGATTGTTCGCTTCGGTGGCACCCGACGTCCAAATGATGTCCGTAGGGTCAGCGCCCACGGCAGCGGCCACCTGAGCACGCGCAGCTTCCACCATCGCATTCGCCGCATCACCGTAATCGTGGCTACTGCCCGGATTGCCGAAGGTCCCCTCGCGCGTGAGGCATGCCGCCATACGCGCTGCGACCCGCGAATCCACCGGCGTGGTCGCTGCATAATCGAAGTACACGGGAGCGGCGGGCACGCTGGCCTCGCTATTCGGACGGGCGACGCGAGGACTGCCCGCGCCGTCCCTGCACGGCAGAGAGGATGCCGCGCATGATATTCAGTTCGTTGCGGTCCATCTGCGCCCGGTTGAACAGGCGCCGTAATCGCTCCATCAGATGCCCGGTTCGGTCTGCAAAATCGATCTCGTTCAAAACCTCGTTGAGGTGCTTGTAAAAGTGTTCGACATCGCCGGCCGGCGCGAGCGGCAGTTCCAATTGCGTCCGAGAGTGCGGCTGCTCGCGCGCCATGAAAATCTCATAGGTCAGAAGCTGCACCGACATCGCGAGATTCAGCGAACAATACTCGGGGTTCGCCGGTATGCGAACCAACACGTTGCAGTATTGTAGGTCGTCGGTGCCCAATCCGTAGCGCTCCGAGCCGAACAGCAGTGCCGCGCGATCATCTTCAGGCAACGCGACGAGTCGCCCCGCCACATCCCGCGGCGTCGTGAATTCCCAATAGTACGATCGAGGTCGCGACGTGGTTCCTGCGACGAAGGCGCAGTCGGCGACCGCTTCCGACACGCTCGATACCACACGCGCATTCGCGAGAATATCGTCCGCGCCCGCGGCAAGCGCATTCGATTCGGCGTGCGGAAAGGACCGGGGCCGCACCAGAACCAAGTCCGTTACGCCCATGTTTTTCATGGCGCGGGCGACGGAGCCGATGTTGCCCGGATGGCTGGGGTCTATCAGGACGATGCGAACGAGCGCGGTCATGCTCTGGTATTCTACCGCCACCTTATGCAACCACTGCTCAATATCGGAATGCGCGCCGCCAGGCGCGCCGGTGATTTGATCGTGCGCAGCCTGTCGCGTCTCGATTCAATCAAAATCGACACCAAAGGCCGCAACGATTTCGTGACCGACATCGACCGCAAAGCCGAAGCGGACATTATCGCAACGATCCGCCGGAGCCATCCGCAGCATGCCGTACTCGGCGAGGAAACGGGCCGCAGCGGTGACAATGAATTCGTCTGGATCATCGATCCGCTCGACGGCACCACCAATTTCCTGCATGGCTTCCCGACTTTCGCCGTATCGATCGCCGTCGAGCACAAAGGCCGGTTGGAACACGCGGTGGTGTACGACCCCATGCGGCAGGAATTCTTCACCGCCTCGCGCGGCGACGGCGCACAACTCGAGGGTAAGAAAATTCGCGTCAGCACCCAGCGCACGCTGGAAGGGTCGCTGATCGGCACCGGCTTCCCCTATCGCATGGCGGCGGAGCACATCGATCACTACCTCGCCATGCTCAAAGTCATCATGGGCACGGCGGCCGGCGTGCGTCGGCCCGGCGCAGCCTCGCTGGATCTCGCCTACGTCGCCGCAGGCCGAATGGACGGGTTCTGGGAGTTCGGCCTCAAGCCTTGGGACACTGCTGCGGGCGTACTGCTCATCCAAGAGGCCGGCGGCCGGGTCGGCACGCCAACCGGGGGAGACTATGCCTTGGGGCCGAACATCGTCGCCGGAAACCCGAAAGTCTATGAGGGGCTGGTTGAAGCGCTGGCTCCACTCACCCCGGAAGGCCTTCGCTAGGAGCCTAGGCTCCTTAGCTGGGTTTGGGCTTGGGCGTGAGCGCCGGCGGCTTTGTGTCCGTGGCCGCCAGGGCGCTGCGCCGGTATCCGTACAGCGCGTACACCAAGAGTCCGAACACGGCCCAGCCGAAAAACACCAAGATGGTGAAAATCGGCAGCAGCGCGAACAACACCACGCAGCCGATGAGGGCCATGGGACCCACGATCCAAACGAACGGCGTTCTGAACGCTCGCTTTCGAGCCGGGTTCGTCACGCGTAAAATCATGACGCCCAACGCCACCGCAAAGAAAGCGACCAACGTGCCGCCGTTGGACAGGTCCGCCAACTTGCCCACCGGGAAAAAGGCGGCCGCCATGATCACCACCGCTCCGGTGATGACGGTCACTACGTGCGGCGTATTGAAGCGCACGTGAATTTTGGTCAGCACGTCCGGCAGCAGCTTATCGCGCGCCATGCAGAAGAAGATGCGCGTTTGTCCGAAGATCATCATGAGAATCACGGAGGGCAGCGCCAGGAACGCGGCGAGGCCGATGAGACGCGACACCTTGTCCCAGCCGAGTTGTCGCAGCACGTGCGCCAGCGGTTCTTCGCTGCAAACCAGCGCCAGCGCTTTTACCGGGTCTTTGCACGTTTCGAACAGTTCGATGGAGCCGGGTTCGAGCCCGTTACCGGCCGCGTCCACCATCGGTTGCGCACCGATCGAACCGATCGCACCGGCGGCCACCAGCAGATAAAACACCGTGCAGATCAGCAAACTGCCGATGAGACCTATCGGCATGTTCCGCTGCGGATTCTTGGTTTCCTCCGCCGCCGTGGAGACCGCGTCGAAACCGACGTACGCGAAGAAGATGGAGGCCGCCGCACCGCCCACGCCCAGCACCCCCAGCGGCATGAACGGATGAAAATTCTCCATCTTGATGACCGGGATCGAGAGCGCGATGAACAGCACGAGAGCGGCCACCTTGATGCAAACCAAGATCGCATTCACCGTTGCGCTCTCGCGCGTGCCGAGCACCAACAGCGCCGTGATCAAAACCGAAATGCCGACCGCCGGCAAATTGATGAGCCCGCCCGCGAAGTAGCCCTTTGCGAGGTAAACGGGAATCTGAATGTCGAAGCTATGTTGCACCAACGGCACGAAATAATTCGACCATCCGACCGCCACCGCGCTCGCCGCCACGGTGTATTCCAGGATGAGCGCCCACCCGACGATCCACGCGATGAGTTCGCCGAGTACGGCGTAGGAGTAGGTGTAGGCGGATCCGGATACCGGCACCATGGAGGCGAGTTCGGCATAACACAAAGCGGTGACGGCGCATACCAGGCCGGCGACCACGAACGACAGCATCATTCCGGGTCCTGCCTTCTGGGCAGCTTCGGCCGTCAACACGAAAATACCGGTGCCGATGACCGCGCCGACTCCGAGCATCGTCAACTGAAAAGCGCCGAGCGTGCGAGCAAGGGATTTCTTCTCGGCGCTCGCTAGGATCGCGTCGAGCGGTTTGATGCGCCAGTTCATTTAGTCTCCCGAGAGGTCGAGGCAGCGGTTGCGACGGCGTCGACTGTAGCGGCTTTCCCGCGCCGCATCCAAATATTTTGCAGAGCCCGTCAAGCACCCTCTTCAACGTTGCGCCCGCGTCTTGGTCCGCCGCCGCAAGCGTATGTTGAGCCACTCCACGACGGCCGAAAACGCCAACGCAAAGTACAAGTAGCCCTTCGGAACTTCCCAGTCCATGGACTCGGCGATCAGAGCGCCTCCCACGAGCACCAGAAACGCCAATGCCAGCACCTTGATGGTCGGGTGCCGGTCGATGAAAGTGCTGACCGCCGACGAGACCACCATCATCACCAGGACCGAGGCCACGATCGCCGCTACCATGACCTCGATGTGATTGGCCAGCCCGACGGCAGTGAAGACGGAATCGAGCGAGAAGATGATGTCGATGATGCCGATCTGCGCGATGATGAGCCAGAAGCCGTTCGTCAGCCTCGGTTTGCGCTCTGCCGTCCCGCCCTGGATTGTGTCGCGGATCTCCACAAGGCTCATGACGATCAAGAACACGCCGCCCGCGACGAGAATGAGATCGCGGCCGGTGATCGGATATCCGAAAACTGCGAACAAGGGAGTACGCAGGGTGGTGAGCCACACGACCGAGAACAACAGCCCGATGCGCGTGAGCATGGCAAAAGTCAAACCGAGCAGACGCGCACTCCTGCGCTGCGTGCTCGGCAGCCGATCGACGAGAATGGCGAGGAAGATGATGTTGTCGAACCCGAGAACGATCTCGATCGCCGCGAGCATCAGGAATGAAGCCCACGTCTGTGGGTCGGACAACACCGCCATGGAATCACCAGGCTCCTACGGCAGGCCGTCGACCTCTTCCGGCTTGGTGAGCTTGCGCTCCATCAAGTCGTCGGTGCGCAAACCAAAGTCGAGCGCCAGCGCCGCCGAAATATAGATGGACGAATAGGTGCCCGCCAGGATGCCGATCACCAGCGCCGCGGAAAACCCATGCAGTGTCTCGCCTCCGAACAGCAGCAAAGCGACCACGACCAGCAACGTCACCAACTTCGTCATCAACGTTCGCGACAGGGTCTGGTTGATCGATTCGTCGATCACCTGGGCGATGGTGAGTTTGCGTGCGATGCGCGCACGCTCGCGCACCCGGTCGAACACGATCACGGTATCGTTCAAGGAATAGCCGATCACGGCGAGGATCGCGGAAATCGCGGTAAGATCGAAAGTCACCTGGCTCAGGGCAAAGAATCCGAGCACGCAGATCGGGTCGTGCAACACGGCGAAGATGGCCCCCATCGACAGCTTGAACGTAAAGCGAATCAACACATAGATCAGGATGAGCACCAGGGTCGCCACCAGCGCCCAGCCGCCTTTGACGAACAATTCTTGCCCGACCTGCGGACCCACGACTTCCGTGCGCAGCAGTTTCACGCCCTTATCCACGCTGCCGAACACCTCCAGGATGCGGGCGCCGATCTGGTCGCCCTTGGCGTTGGGATCGGGCGGTAGACGAACCAGGATGTCCCGCGAACTGCCGAAGGCCTGCACCTGCGCCCCGTCGACGCCCGATTTGGCCAGCGCCGTACGCAGTTGCTCGATGTTTGGAGCTTGCGGAAAACTCGTCTCCACCACCACCCCGCCCGTGAAGTCGACGCCGAGATTCAACCCGCGTATAGCAACCAGGCTTAGCGATGACAGGATCAACGCGGCGGACAGCGCATACCACACCTTACGGGTGTGCATGAACGGGAAGCGCGTCACCTTATGAAAAAATTCCATGTCTTCGAACCTCGGGTCGGCGTCTGCCGTTAAATCGACAGGCGTTCGACCTTGCGTCTACCGCCGTAAATGATCTGCACCAATGCACGGCTGCCCATCAGCGACGTGAACATCGAGGTCGCGATGCCGAACACCAGCACGGTTGCGAAGCCGCGCACCGCACCGGCACCGAGGAACAACAACACGAGACCGGCGATGAAGGCGGTGACGTTCGAGTCTGCGATGGCCGAGAACGCGCGGTCGAAACCGGCCGTGATGGCCGCGCGCGGCGATACACCGTTGCGCAATTCTTCGCGGATGCGCTCGTAGATCAAGATGTTGGCGTCGACCGCCATGCCTACGGTCAACACCACCGCCGCGATGCCGGGCAGCGTCAGCGCCGCACCGAACAGCGACAACAGCGCCGTCAGCAACACCACGTTCACGGCCAGCACCACGTCCGCGATCAAGCCGAACACCTTGTAATACACGGCCATGAAGACGAACGCGGCCAGCATGCCGAACACCATGGCGTTCACGCCCTTGTTGATGTTCTCCTGTCCCAGCGTGGGCCCGATGGCGCGCTCTTCGACCGCGGACAACGGCGCCGCCAAACCCCCGGCGCGCAACAGCAGAGCGAGTTCTCGGCCTTCGATGGGATTCACGCCCGTGATCTGGAAGGTGTTGCTGAACACGCCGCGAATGGTCGCGCGGTTGATGACCTCCTCGGTGGTTTTGTCTACGTCCTCGCCCTGCGCGTTCTTTTCACGCGAGCGATCGATGAACACCACCGCCATCAAGTGACCGATATTCTCTTGCGTGTTCTTCAACATCTTCGCCGCGCCGCGGCTGTCGAGGCCGACGGAGACGGCAGGGCCGTCCTGTGTGTTCGGCTGGAAGGAGGCGTCGGTCAGCTCGTCGCCCGTCACGACCACGTCGCGCTTGAGCAGCACCGGCTGCTTGTCCCGGGTGTAGTACAACTTGGAGCCCAGCGGCACATGCCCGGTCGCCGCCGCCTCCAGCGGGTTGTTGTTTTCATCGACCATACGAAATTCCAAGGTCGCCGTCTTGCCGAGGATTTTCTTCACCTCGGCAGAGTTCTGCAGTCCCGGTAACTGGATGGCGATGCGGTCGATGCCCTCGCGCGCAACCTGCGGTTCGGACACGGCCAGTTCCGGACTGTTCAGACGATTCCGCAAGATGATGATGTTCTGCTGAACCGCATAATCCTGGCGTTCCTTGATCTCCAGCGGCGTCAGCGTCAGTTCCAGGGCGGGCGCGCCGTCGACGGTGGTGTCGGTCAAGTTGATGTTGCGGTTTTCCGCCACGATCGCCGCCTTGCCTTTGGCAAGGCTGTCCGCATCCTTGAACAGGACACGCACGCGATGGCCCCGGTAATCCACCTGGACGTCTTGATAGGGAACGCGGGCATTGCGCAGCGATGCACGAAAGTCCTGCTCGTGATGATCGAGGTCCTGCTTGACCGCACCCTCGACGTCCACTTGATAGACGAGATACACGCCGCCCCGCAGGTCGAGGCCCAGTTTCAACGGACTCAATCCCAGGTTGCGCATCCAGTCCGGCACGCGCGAGGCCTGCGACAGGGCGATGGTGAACTGATCCGGCCGCGCTTCGGCGATGATGTCGCGGGCCTTCAACTGATCCTGCTTGCTGCTGAAGCGCAACGTCAAGCGGCCCTGATCCAGAAATGCGCCGCTTGGGCTGACGCCTTTATCCTTGAGCAGTTGCTCGACGCTGGTCCGGTCGCCCGGTGTAACCACCGCACGATCGCGAGCGAGTTGCAGGGCACTTTCCTCACCGAACAAATTCGGCAGTGCCAGCAGGATCCCGACGACCATCACGATCGCCACCAACGCGATCTTCCATCGCGGATAGGAGATCATGCGTTCTTGACCGTGCCCTTCGGTAACACCTGCGCGACTTGGAATTTCTGCAGTTTGACGCTCACGCCGTTCGCGATTTCCAGCGTCAGAAACTGGTCACCGACCTCCACCACCTTGCCGAGTATGCCCCCGGTGGTGGCCACTTCATCGCCCGCCGCGACCTTGGAGAGCATTTCCTTCTGCTCCTTGGCACGTTTGTTCTGCGGCCGGATGAGCAAGAAATAGAACACCACCAGCAGTAGTACAGGCAGCATCAGGGCACTCAAGATACCTTGCCCGCTGGACGCGCCGGCAGCCTGCGCATGGGCTGAATTAATGAAGAAATCCATAGAGTTACACCCATTTTTTGCGGCGGACGCCGCGACACAAAGCCGCGTAGTATACAGCAGGCTGCGATAAACTTAACTGACGTTCAGCGGCCGGCTGATCTTAAGGATTCCGCGGCGGCGCCCTCAAGCCTCGTCGCCGGCTCGCAGGGCATAAAACTCGGTGGCGTACGCCTCGAAGCGCCCCGCGGTTATCGCCACCCGAATCTCCGCCATGAGCCGCTGATAGAAGTACAGATTGTGGACGGTGTTGAGGTGCGATCCCAGTATCTCGCTGCATTTATCCAGATGCCGCAAATAGCTGCGGCTGAAATTCCGGCACGTATAACAAGCACATCCCGGTTCGACGGGCCCGGTATCCTTCTGATGCACCGCGTTACGAATATTGAGCACGCCAGCGCGAGTAAACAGATGGGCATTGCGCGCGTGCCGCGTCGGCATGACGCAATCGAACATGTCGATGCCGCGCCGCACTGCCTCGACGATATCCTCGGGTCGTCCGACCCCCATCAGATAACGCGGCTTGTGCGCCGGCATGTGCGGCAACAAGCCGTCGAGCACCCCATCCCGTTCAGCCACGCTCTCGCCCACCGCCAGGCCGCCGACCGCGAGTCCGGCAAAGCCGATGTCCTCGAGCGCCGCCAGCGATGCCAACCGCAGATCGACGTGAATGCCGCCCTGCACGATGCCGAACAAGGTCCCCGGCGGGTCCGTCTCGTAGTATTTGTTGAAACCGCGCGAAGCCCAGCGCATCGACAACTCCATGGACGATCTCGCCTCGGCCTCGGTCGCCGGATACGGCGTGCATTCATCGAAGCTCATGGCCACATCCGAACCCAAGGTGCGCTGAATACGCATCGACTCCTCGGGTGAGAGAAACACCGGCGCACCGTCGACCGGTGAGCGAAATCGCGCTCCTTCCTCCGTAATTTTTCGCATCTCGGCCAGACTCCAAACCTGAAACCCGCCCGAGTCGGTCAATATCGGCCGGTTCCAATGCATGAAGCGATGCAGGCCCCGGTGAGCCTCGATCACGTCGAGACCCGGACGCAGATACAGGTGAAAGGTGTTGCCCAAGATCATCTCGGCGCCGATGCTCTCGAGATCCTCCGGCGTCATGGCCTTGACCGTACCGTACGTGCCTACGGGCATGAAGGTGGGCGTCTCGACCGTACCGCGCGCGAATTCCAGCCGCCCGCGCCGCGCTTTTCCGTCCTGCTGCAATAGATCGAAACGCATCTGCGTCATGCGCGCTCCAGCGCGGAGTGCATCGGCGTCAGAAACATGGCATCACCATAGCTGAAGAACCGGTAGCGCGCTGCAACCGCATGCGCATAGGCAGCGAGCAGCGCATCGCGCCCGACGAATGCCGCGCACAGCATCAAGAGCGTCGACTCAGGCAAATGGAAATTCGTCAGCATGGCGTCCACCGCGCGAAATCCATAGCCCGGCCTGATGAACAGGCGCGTCGCGCCTTGGTAAGGGACGAGCTGCGCACGGGGACCGCGAGCCGCCGCAGCCGCTTCAGACGCCGCGCCGGCCGCCGCTGCGGCGGCTGTTTCCAAGCTTCTCACCACGGTCGTGCCCACCGCGATTACGCGGCCGCCGGCCGCACGCGTGGCGTTGATTGCATCGGTAGTGGCCTCGGGCACCTGCAGGTATTCTTCGTGCATCACATGCCTCTCCAAGTCCTGCACCCGCACCGGCTGGAACGTACCCGCCCCGACATGCAGCGTGACGAACGCGTGCCGCACGCCGCGCGCCGCGAGCGCGGCAAAGGTCTGCGCGTCGAAATGCAGCCCCGCCGTGGGCGCCGCCACCGCGCCGGGTTCGCGAGCGTACACCGTCTGATAGCGCTCGCGATCCGCGGCTTCCGGCGCTCGGTCCACATAGGGAGGCAGCGGCATGTCGCCGTGAGCCTCGAAGTACGGCAGCACTTCGCAGGAGAATTGCAATCGAAACAAATCCCCCTCCCTACCCAGCATGCGCGCGCTGGCGCCCCCGGGCAGCATCACTCGGGCCGGCGGCTTCAAGCCCTTGCTGGCCCGCGCATGCACCAGCGCGGTTGTCGAATCGAGCGCGCGCTCGAGCAGGATCTCGATCTTGCCGCCGCTTTCCTTGACCCCATGGACGCGCGCCGGCACCACCCGCGTGTCGTTGAAAACCAAAAGATCTCTGGACGTCAACAACCCGGGGAAATCTCGGAACTGGCGGTCCTCGCGCGCACCGCTCGCGCCGTTGAGCACCAGCAACCGGCTGGCAGAGCGTTCCTCCGCAGGTCGCTGGGCAATGAGTTCTGGGGGAAGCTCGAAGTGGAAATCCGTGCGCTGCATAAACGACTAATACTACCTTGCGCCAATCGCATATACTGCCGGATCTGGCATGCCCGGATGGCGGAACTGGTAGACGCGCCGGACTCAAAATCCGGTGGTGGTGACACCGTGTGGGTTCGATTCCCTCTCCGGGCACCAGACCCTTTTATTTATGGACACGCTTTGAATTTCTGCAGTAATTGCGGCGCATCCGTCGTTTCGAAGATTCCCGATGGGGACCACCTGCCGCGCTTCGTATGCACGAGCTGCGGGATGATCCACTATAAGAACCCGTTGTTGGTTTTGGGGTGCGTGCCGCAGTGGGAAGACAAGATCCTGCTGTGCCGGCGCGCCATCGAACCGCGACTGGGGTATTGGACGGTGCCCGCAGGTTTCATGGAAAACGGCGAGACCATGCAGCACGCGGCGGCGCGTGAGTGCTATGAAGAGGCTCTGGCGACGGTAAGAGTCGGCTCGTTATTGGCCGTGGCCAACGTGATCCACGCGTGTCAGGTGCACGTCATGTTCCGCGCCAGGTTGTTGGCGCCGGAATTCGGTGCGGGCACGGAAAGCTTGGAAGTCGGTTTGTACACTGAAGCGGAAATCCCCTGGGCCGATCTGGCTTTTCCCAGCGGCGAATTCACGCTGCGTAAATTCTTCGCGGACCGCGCCGCCGGCCGCGAGGATTATCACTTTACGGAACTCACGCGTCCGATGAAGTCCGGCGGTGGCATTATAGAGTCACGTTCAACTGGTCAAAAAGAAGGGTAAGTCATGGCGTTCGTGGTCACCGAAAGCTGTATCAAGTGCAAATACATGGATTGCGTGGAAGTCTGTCCCGTCGACTGTTTTCACGAGGGTCCGAATTTTCTCGTGATCGATCCGGATGAGTGCATCGATTGCACGCTGTGCGAGCCTGAGTGCCCGGTCGAGGCGATTTTTTCCGAGGAAGAAATTCCCACCGGTCAGGAAGACTTCAAACGGCTGAATGCGGAACTGGCCAAAAAATGGCCCGTCATCAGCGAGAAGAAAGATGCGCCCGCGGACGCCAAGCAATGGGAAGGCGTCAAAGATAAGATCACGCTGCTCGAACGGTAGGCCGGGGCGCTAGCTCTTGCCCTTGGCGGCCTGCAGGTCTCTGAGCTCTTTCACCAGATCTTGCGGCGGCATGTACCCGTTGATGTAATCGCCGCCCTCCGTGACGATCGCCGGTGTGCCTTGCACACCGATGCTCTGCCCCAACGCATATTCCCGCGCCACCGGCGTGGGCCCGCAGCTCTTGGTCGTGTCCACCGCGCCGCCGGCCTTGGCGCGCGTCAGCGCCGCATTGCGGTCTTCCGAACACCACACGGCTTCGGCCTTGCGCCAGCTTTCGGTATTCGGCCCGGTGCGCGGATAGAACATGTAGCGCACGCGTATCCCGAGTTTGTTGAGTTCCGCCATCTGGCTGTGCAGTTTGCGGCAGTACTGGCAATCGACGTCGGTGAACACCGTGATGGTGTACTGAGGATTCTTCGGCGAGAAGATCAGCATCTGCGATTCTGGAACCGCATTGATCATCGCGATTCGCGCCTTGGTCCGGCGCTCCTCGGTCAGATTCTCGCGGGTGTGCATGTCATAGACGTTGCCGTCGATGTAGTACTTGCCATCGGCGGTCAGATAGCTCACCTCGGCGCCTTGCGAATACTCGTAGATGCCGGGAATGGGCGAAGGCCGTAAATCCTCGAGTTTCGATCCCGCCGGCAGCAGCTTGAGCAGGCCTACGCGCGGGTCGGCGGCGGGTTCATCGGCCGAGTGGGCGATTGCGAAGAACCCAAGGGCACCCAACCCAAGTAGCAGGACGGTAAGGATCTTGGACATGAAGGCTCCCACGGATTCGAGAGGATTTGACCCCACCGCCACCGGGAGGTTCAAGAAATTCTATCAGAGGATTGCAGAGCCGCCCCGATCGAACCCATCAGACGCGCTGTATACCGCTCGCGCTGTAGATTGCTCGCGTTGCAGATTGCTCGGCTGCAGGCCGCGCACCGCTCAGCCGCGCGGGTGATGCTGTTGATGCAACTCTTTCAGGCGCTCACGGGCGACGTGGGTGTAGATCTGCGTGGTGGACAGATCGCTGTGGCCCAACAGCATCTGGACGACGCGCAGATCCGCCCCGTGATTCAACAAATGGGTCGCAAATGCGTGTCGCAAGGTGTGCGGCGACAATTCCTTGTCGACGCCGGCTTTTTTCGAGTAACGCTTGATGATGTGCCAGAACGCCTGGCGCGTCATGCGATCGCCCCGCCGCGTGGGAAACAAGTAGTCGGTCTGCCGTTCCAGCAAGATCTCAACGCGCGGACCCTGCATGAACTGCTCAACCCACTTGACCGCCTCATCGCCCAGCGGGATCAAGCGCTCGCGGTTGCCCTTGCCGACCACGCGAATCACGCCCTGATTCAAATTGACTTGATTGTGCTTCAAGCTGACGAGTTCCGAGACCCGCAGCCCGGTCGCGTACAAAACTTCCAACATGGTCCGATCGCGGTGCCCCAGTGGATCCGACACGGTGGGCGCCTCGAGCAGCGAATCGACCTCGGCTTCCGTCAGCGACTTGGGCAGCGACCGACCGATTTTCGGCATCGCGATCTGCGCCGTCGGATCGACCGTAATCAAGCCCTCGCGCACCATGAAACGGAAAAAACGCCGGAAGCTCGACAACTGCCGCGCGGTCGATCGCGGTCTCGATCCGCCCTCCACCCGCGCCGCGATGAAGCCCAGCAATTCGATGCGGGTGGCTTTGAGCAGGGCGCTGTCGCGCTCTTCGAGCCAGCGTGCCAACGCAGTGAGGTCGGCGCGATAGGCCGCCAGCGTGTTGGCCGACAGGCCGCGCTCCATCCATACTGCATCAAGGAACCGCTGCAAGGCAGGATCCGCAGCTTCGCGCGCTGCCGATTCACCCTTCCCCAAGGTGCGTGTATAAACCGATCGTTTCAGAGCCGTCGCCATATATTCCCGATTGCTGATCGCACGAAATGGTGCCGTACGCGTAATCTGCAGCCAGTATGCGAGGGGTAGTTGCGGGTCGGCGTGAGCGGTCTCACAGTATCTATTAACTATTAACATAAGGAGAACCAGATCACAGATCTTGAGCCGTCGGCGCCTGCAATTCCGACCTCCGCATCTCCAATACAGCGCATGTATGCGCTGTATTGCATCGTTCTGTTCACGGTGCTGGTGATGACCACATTGATCATCAATCTGTTCGTGCCCGGCCGGCGCCGTCGGCGCCACGTGGCCGGTGCATTTTCGCGCGGTTTTTTGTACGGGTCACGAATTCCGTTCACGGTTCACGGAAGGGAGCGGCTGCCGCCCGTCCCGTGCGTGGTCGTCGCCAACCACGCAAGCTACATCGACGGGATTATCGCCATCGCCGCATTACCGCCGGACTTCGCGTTCGTCATCAAAAAGGAGATGGTGCGCGTGCCCCTCGCGAGCTTATTCCTCCGGCGATTGGGCTCCGAATTCGTGGAGCGCTTCAACCGGCATCAGGGTGCATCCGATGCGCGCCGCGTATTGCGGGTCGCGGCGACAGGCCAATCCTTGGTTTTTTTTCCCGAAGGCACGTTCGATGAGCGCCGCGGCATCCGCAAATTCATGGGCGGCGCATTTGCGACGGCGCAGCGTTCGAACATGCCGGTCGTTGCGGTGGCAATACATGGCTCGCGCGAGCTGCTGCCGCCGGGCGGCCTGATGATCTATCGGCGGCCCATCCGCGTCGAAATACTCGCTGTGCTCGACGCCAAGGATGCGCGGCAGCAGAGCCGTGAACTGATCGCCCAGGCCATCGGCGAACCGCTTGCGTCCGATGAGCTATAATTTTCTGATTACCGGTTGCGGATACTTGCCATGAGCCCAGATCCCGTCGTCATTCTGTCGGCGCGTCGCACACCCGTTGGAGCTTTTCAGGGTGTCTTCGCCACCGTAACCGCACCGCAGCTGGGTTCGGTTGCGATCACTGCCGCCCTTGCGGATTCCGGATTGGCGGTCACGGATATCGATGAAGTAATCATGGGCTGCGTGCTCTCGGCCGGACTCGGCCAAGCGCCGGCCCGCCAAGCTTCCCTAGGCGCCGGAATACCGCCTGGTACGCCCGCGACGACGATCAACAAAATGTGCGGCTCCGCCATGCGCGCGGTGATGTCGGCGTCCGACCAAATTCTGGCGGGCTCCGCCGAGGTCGTGGTGGCCGGCGGACTCGAGTCCATGACGAACGCGCCCTACCTGCTTCCCAAGGCCCGGGCCGGCTATCGGATGGGCCATCAGGAGGTATTGGACCACATGTTCTTCGACGGGCTGCAGAGTCCGTGGGACGGCCAGCTCATGGGCTGCTTCGCAGAGGCCACCGCGGCTAAGTACGAATTCACGCGACTCGCGCAGGACGATTTTGCAACCGAGTCGGTGCGTCGCGCCAAGGCCGCCGGCGATCGCGGCGGCTTCAGCGCCGAAATCGCACCGGTGACCGCGAAGACTCGTAAGGGCGAAACCCGGATCGATATGGACGAGACGCCCGGCACGCTCGACGTATCGAAGATTCCTGCGCTGAAGCCGGCATTCAAGAAGGACGGTACGGTAACGGCGGCCAGCTCAGCCAGCATTTCCGATGGCGCCGCCGCCGTCGTACTGGCGCGCGAGTCGTACGCAACGGCCAAGGGCTTGAAGCCGCTGGCGCGCATCGTGGGCTACGCGAGCTTCGCCCGGGAACCGGAATGGTTCACGGTGGCGCCGGTCGGCGCCATACAGAAGTTGCTCGCGCGGTTGAACTGGCAAACCTCCGACGTCGATCTCTACGAAGTGAACGAAGCCTTCGCCGTGGTCGCGATGGCCGCCATTAAGGACTTGGGATTGGACTATGCAAAGGTGAACGTCAACGGCGGCGCCTGCGCGCTCGGGCATCCCATCGGCGCCACCGGCGCGAGAATCTTGACCACCTTGATCTACGCGCTGCGAAGCCGCGGCAAGAAGCGCGGGATCGCCGGTTTGTGCATCGGCGGCGGCGAGGCCACCGCTATCGCCGTCGAACTGTATTAAGTGGGCGTCCCTGCCCGTACCATGCCCAAAATCCGTTGGCCATCCTGGTTGGCGGCGTCCGTGGCCTATAAACATGGTGATCCTAGTAGCTAAAGCGACATCCGTACGGTAATCCCCTCACGGCCTGTCCGCCTGATGGTTTATTGCCTCACAGCTGCCGCCGGCAGCCTTTTATGGTCTACTACCGCGCCATTTTCCCGTGAACCGAAGCGATTCGCAGGTGAAGTCGATGAGCGAAATTCAGCGTGATGTCATGGAATATGAGGTTGCCATCGTCGGCGGCGGTCCGGCGGGGCTGGCCTGCGCGATCCGACTGAAACAATTATCGCCGCAGAAGTCCGTTTGTCTGCTGGAAAAAGCCGCGTCCATCGGCGCACATTCGCTGTCCGGTGCCGTCCTCGAACCGGGGTCGCTGGAGAAGCTGCTGCCCGAGTGGAAGACCGAATACACGGGGATGAAGGTTTCCGCAGTCGAAGATGATTTCCGTGTCCTCACGCCGACGGGATCGTTCAAGCCCATCCCTGATTTTCTGGTCAAGATGCTGCCCAACCGCCTGACCAGAGGCACGCCCGTCAATAACCACGGCAACTGCATCATTTCCCTGGGTCAACTGACGCAGTGGCTCGCCGCGAAAGCCGAGGCCTTGGGCGTCGATATTTTCCCGGGCTTTGCCGCCGCGCAAGCGTTATATGACGAGAGCGGTAAGGTCATCGGGGTTCGCGTCGGCGATATGGGATTGAGCCGCGACGGCACGCCGGGACCCAATTACGCGGCGGGCGTCGATATTCACGCCGGCTTGACAGTGCTTGCCGAAGGGTGTCGCGGATCGGTTTCGAAGACGCTCATCAAAAAATTCGATCTTTCCAAGGGTCACTGTCCGCAAACGTTTGCCATCGGCTACAAAGAGCTGTGGCAGCTACCGCCCGGACGGGTGAGTCCCGGGCGCATAGAGCATGGCCTTGGCTGGCCTGCCGACTCCAAGACCTATGCGGGAAGTTTCCTGTACCACCTCGATAACGATCGTGTGTACGTCGGTTACATCGTGGGACTCGACTACGAAGACCCGCGCCTGAAGCCCTTCGAGGCGTTCCAGCAATACAAGAATCATCCGCAGGTCTTGCCCCTGCTGGAAGGCGGCGAGATCATATCCGCCGGCGCGCGCACCATTGCAGCCGGCGGCTGGCAGTCGACACCGACCCTGGAAATGCCCGGCGCGATGCTCATCGGCGATGCCGGCGGCACGTTGAACTTCGCCAAGATCAAAGGGGTGCATCAGGCAATCCGCTCCGGGATGCTGGCCGGCGAGCATATCGCGGAGACGTCATCGAGCACGGGATTCGATGCGAAGTGGCGGACCTCCGAGGGGGGTCGCGAGTTGCGGCGAGTTCGCAACTTCAAGCCCGCCTTCAAACGAAACCTTTGGCTCGGTCTCATCAACTCCGGGTGGGAAACACTGACCTACGGTAAATCGCCGTGGACCCTGAAGAACACGGCGGACTTCTCGAGACTCAAACAACTCGACGCATACGACTCTCCGGATCGGCACTGGACCGAGCGCACATTGCCGCCGCGCGACCGTGTTTCGTTCGTATTCTTTGCCGGGAATGCATACGATGAGTCGCAGCCGATTCACCTCAAAGTGGCCGATCCGTCGATCTGCGTGACCCGCTGTACCAAGGAGTATGGCAACCCTTGCGAGAATTTCTGTCCCGCAGGCGTGTATGAGATGGTCCCCGATGGCGCCGGCGGCCGGCGACTGCAGATCAACGCCGCGAATTGCGTTCACTGCAAAGCCTGCGATATCAAGGATCCCTATGAAATCATCACCTGGACGACACCCGAAGGTGGCTCCGGGCCGAACTACCAAAGCCTGTAGGGCTCATACGACGACCGTGGTCAACCAGCCCAATTCGTGTTGAGCGGTCCGCAAACGGTGACGGCGCGCCTCGGCGCCGAGGTTGCCGCGCATCGGTTGCAATTCGACGAGGCGCAATCCGCAGCCGCCCTGCGCCTGGATGCTCTCAGCGACGCCCTTCGCTCCCGCTCGCTCCGCGTCGGAGAACGACTGCGCTCGGCGATTCCGTGGCTTCCGGGCGAATCGCCACCGCCACGCGGCCTTTACCTTTGGGGAGGCGTCGGGCGCGGCAAAACGCTGCTCATGGACTTGTTCTTCGCATCGCTGCCCAGGGGCGCCGAGCGCAGCCATTTCTATCATTTCATGCGCGACGTCCACGCCGAACTTGCCAGCATCAAACAACATGCGGAGCCGCTGGAGATCGTCGCACAACGTGTGGCGGCCCGCACCCGGGTAATTTGCCTCGACGAGTTCTTCGTGGACGACATCGCCGACGCCATGATCCTTGCGAGATTGTTCGAGGGTCTGTTCCGGCGCGGCGTGACGCTGGTGGCGACCTCCAATCTACGGCCGCAGGAATTGTACAAGGACGGTCTCCAGCGACAACGCTTTCTGCCGGGCATCGAGCTGCTGCAAGCGCACGTCGACGTCGTTCACCTGGACGGCCGGATCGATTACCGGTTGCGCCAACTCGAACAGGCGCCGACCTATCTGGATTCCAACCTTCCGGAGACGCCACCCGCCTTGCACGAGCGCTTCGCCGCACTCACCGGCGTGGCCTCGGGTCCCACCACCCTTACCATCGAGGGTCGCTCGCTGCACGCCGTGAATTCAGGGCCCGGTACGGTATGGTTCCAGTTCGGCGAACTCTGCGACGGGCCGCGCAGCCAAAACGACTACATCGAACTCGCGCGTCTCTACCACACCGTATTCATCGCGAACATCCCGACGTTCGATAAAACACGTGAAAATGCCGCACGCCGGTTCATCATGCTGATCGACGAGTTCTACGATCGCGGCGTCCAGATCGTCGTGTCGGCGGCCGCACCGCCGGCCGCGCTGTATCACGGCGAGCGGCTGCGGGTCGAGTTCGAACGTGCAAGCAGTCGGCTCATCGAGATGCAAACCCATTCCTACCTGGCGCGTCAACACCGTCCTTGAGCATGCGACAGTCCTTCTCCGTGGCATAATTCGAACATGACGATCGTCGCCGAATTCAAAATAGACTACAGGCAGATCCTCGATCCAAACGGACAACTCGTGGCGCCGCTGCCGCAGTTCGCCGAAGACCTCGATGAAGTCGTGAAAATGTATGCAGCGATGACGCGCGTGCGCGTGTTCGACACCAAAGCGGTGAACCTGCAGCGCACCGGACAACTCGGCACCTATCCGCCCTCCTTGGGGCACGAAGCCACGCACGTAGGCATCGGCGCCGCGATGCGGCCGGAAGACGTATTGGCGCCCGTATACCGCGAATTCGGCACGCAGCTGTGGCGCGGGGTCACCATGACGGAAATCCTCACGTACTGGGGCGGCGATGAGCGCGGCAATGATTTCGCCGGCCCCCGGGGCGATTTCCCTTGGTGCGTCCCCATCGCCACCCAAACCTTGCATGCAGCCGGCGCCGCGATGGCATTCAAGGTGAGGCGCGAACCGCGATGCGCCCTTGCCTACATCGGCGACGGCGGCACGTCGGAAGGCGCGTTCTACGAAGCGCTCAATCTAGCCGGCGCCCGCGCCTTGCCGGTGGTGTTCGTGATCGTGAACAACGGGTGGGCCATTTCCGTTCCGGTCGCTGCGCAGACCGCGACCAAGACGCTGGCGCAAAAGGCGGTGGCGGCGGGCATTCCCGGAGTTCAAGTGGATGGCAACGATGTCTTCGCGGTGCGTGCGGTGGTGGCCGAGGCCTTGGAGACGGCGCGGCACGGCGGTGGCCCGAGTTTGATCGAAACGCTCACGTATCGTTTGAGCGATCACACCACGGCCGACGATGCCAGCCGCTATCGCCCCGATGCGGAGGTCAAAGCGGCGTGGGCCATAGAACCGATGATCCGCATTCGTGAGTATCTCTACAAGACGGGCGCGTGGAACGACGCTAAAGAACACGCGCTGTTGCAGGATTGCGCGCGGCAAGTGGACGCAGCGGTGAACGAGTATCTGCGTAGCGTCAAACCCTCGACCGACGCCATGTTCGATCACCTGTTCGAAGCGCTGCCGGCGCACCTTCACGAACAGCGTGCGGCCGCACGCGCTTATTCATCGAAGCCTGGCGCCTCGAAGCCCAGCGGTCACAAGGAGCCTGTCTGAGTAATCTACGTGGCCGCGAGCGCGGCAGATTTCCCCTCAATCGAGGCGGAGCCGACGCAGTTGGGTCGACACCCAATGAGGAGGCGACAAC
>JBKQSA010000072.1:0-52416 GCA_052143815.1 Steroidobacteraceae bacterium
CCAGTTTGGTCACGGTGCAGAACACCGGCACCATCGCCCTGCCCCTCACGAACATCACGCTCTCGGGGGCGAACCCCGGCCAGTTCTCGCAGACCAATACCTGCGGCACGTCGGTCGCGGTGGGCACGACCTGCACGATCAGCGTGGTGTTCAAGCCGACCTGGACGGGATCGATACAGGCAACCTTGAACGTCAACGCCGGCGCCGGCGCCGGGACGCAGACCGTGGCGCTCACCGGAACCGGTGACTAGCCAATCGTAACGGTCAGAGTGCTGACTTCAGCCATTGGGGTATGACATAAAGCTTGTTGCCCGCGATCGGCGGACAGCGCCAAACTCCGTGGGCCTGCGTCAGCCCACGGTTGACCGATTCGGCCAAAGCACGCGGATCCAATTCAGAGCCCCCTTCGCGCGCCAAGCGCGCTGCGGGGGCATCGAAAAAATTGCGTGTGATCTCGTTCTTGTCGGCCCGATGCCTTTTTCCCCACCCGGACTCTATGGCACGCTGGGACCACTTCATCGTGCTGGTAATCTCCAGGCGTCTCATGGCATCGTCGTAGTCCGCATATTTGAGATGGATCAGAAACAGTTCGGGGTCGACTTGCGCCGCCTGATCGGCGGCGTGAAATCCAGCAACCCAGCGAGTAGGAACTCTGGTGACAAGGGGCTTGCACAACTCCGAATAAAACCGGCAATACTCTCGCTGCGCGAGTATCGGGGCGTCTGCCGCCAGGCCCCCTTCCCGCGCGCGATCGTGGAACACATCGAGCCCGAGCGGGCGGATGCAGTCGGCGGTATTTCTGCCGATGTAATCGGCTAAATTGGCAAACTTCCTCGGATCCGGGATGAGCAATTCGTCGCAGTCAGTGTAGATCACCGCGCTGTAGAACATGAGCAACGCGGCCTGCAGCTTGCTTACGAAGTCGGCGCGCATGCCATCGTCGAAACCGGCGTCGCGCGGCAGGCGAATCCGACCGGCGGCACCAACGTCATCGGTACTGCCATCGTTCGAGCAATGATCCAGGATGAGCAGGTTCTTGTCACCAAGCTGATTGCCGTAGTGCTGCAACCACCTTCGCAGCATGGTCCCTTCGTTGTAAACCATCGTCATCGCAATTATTGTCATAGCAATAAAGTTTATATCAGTTGCGTTAATATGTTGAGGCGCGCCAAAGCAGCGAAGGAGAGAGGGAAATGCAATCATCCCCGCGGAGAATCGAGCGCCGGACATTTGCGCTAGGGCACCTGGTCGTGTGGCTGAGCGCTGCTTGCGCGCTTCCCGCCCTTGCGTTGGTTGCTCTGGGCGCGCTCCAGCCGGCGTTGGCAGCGAGCCCCGGCCCGGAAGTTTGGTACGCGCCCGGGGATGAAACGCCGGATTATGTGGATATGTTCACCCATCCCGAAAGGTGGAGCCGCGCGCGCTCACAGATCAGCGTGTTCGGGCTAGGTCCACCAGCAGCCATGGGCGCGAACAGATCCGGCATCAACACGTCGATGGATCTCGCGCGAGTGGACGCCTTTCGGCTGTTGCGGTCTTGGGGACTCAAGGTTGCACTCGGTGTCCCCGCCGTCAAAGAGTGGGATTGTTCCGGCCAGCTCGAGATAAAGCGAACCTTGCAATACGTCACCGTTGTACGTCAGTCAGGCGGGGACGTCGACTTGCTCGATATGGACGAGCCGCTCGTCGGCGGTGTACTCCATTGCCATGATGAGGTAGGCAAGGTCGTGCAGGAGACAGCGGCATATATCGCCGCGATCCACTCAGCGCTGCCAAACATCCAAATTGGCTACACCGAGGCGTATCCGATCTTCTCCGTCGCCCAGATCGAGGCCTTCGTTGCGGATCTTCAGCGCAATGGGGTCAAGCTGGCTTTTTTCCACCTCGATGTGAACATCCCCGTCCTTCCGATTCGTCCGCAAATACATCTCGAACCAGACCTTCGGGCGCTGCAGGCATTCTTTCGCCAGCAGCACGTGCCGTTCGGAATCGTTATCTGGAGCGGCTACAATCCGGTGCACTCCGACGAAGCCTATTATGCCAACGCGATGGCATGGGTAAAGCGCGTACACGCGGCGATCGGAGCACCCGACCAAGTGATATTTGCGAGCTGGGTCACACGCTCGTCGCAGCAGTGCGTTGAGGGGCAGAAAGACTGTTCGAGAGAAGCGCCCAAGTGCTCCGTTGCCGATCCGCCATACTGCGGTAAAAAGAGCATTCCAATCAATTTGCCCGACAATGATCCGACCATTTTCTCCGCGACGAGGCTTGTCCTTGACGGAATCCGATTATTCGAGACACCGTGATCTCACACAAACTACCGCTGTGCGCCGCGTTGGCAAGTCCATCCGTCACAAGGCGCCAGGGTACCGTCCTTCCTCATACCCATGTTGGTTGAAGTGCTGACGTGCCGACGGAATTTCACCTTTCTTGATGCCCTCGCCTACATCCGGATAGGTCTGAATGTACCATTTCTCGTCGACCTCGAAATTCTGGGGGCGCCGACCCTCAAAGTAGCCGACCTCGATAAAGTGCTGCCGCCCTGACTTGTAGACACCGGCCGCAACTGCCTCCGCAACGTCAGGGTATGTCGAGAGGTACCATTTCTCATCGAACGCGGCGCCGCGCAGCAGCAGCTTGATGACCTCAATGAATTCGTCGTAGGAGTTGGTGAGTTTGCTCTTGCCATTGACTGTGACGGTCGTCATCCGGCCGCGAACTGTCTTGAATGACGGTAGAAAATGCATCTTTCTTGCCTCTTGGGACTTGCTGGAAATCAAAAAAATGCCATCGAAAACTCATGCCACGGTAGCTGTCTGTTTGGTGGCGTACGGCCGTGGCTTCCCGCCGCTGGACCTCGATGCCGACGCCGCGAGCAGCCGCTGACAAACCGGCACGACATCCCCGGGCAACAGCCCACGCAGGCAGGCCAATCCACGGCCGCAATCCTCAAGCTTTGAATGGTAACAGGGCGCACAGGTCATGACTCGATGGATGGCGCAAGCAGTTGTCCCCATGGGTCCCCACTCGCGCGCGTCGACGACGCCGGAATGAATACCGATGGTCGGAACTCCCAAGCCCGCCGCGATATGCTGCGGTCCACTGTTATTGCCGACAAAGAGTGCACAGCGGGCAATGAGTGCCGGCAAGTCGCCGAGTTTGACGAGTCCGATCAGTGAAAAGACTGATTTCGGATTGGCCACCGCCTCGATAACTTTTGCCCCGAGCGCAGCTTCGTCCGGACCGCCAATCAGAATCACGTGGACATTCTCGGTCTCGATGAGCTGATCGATCAGAACGCTAAAGTATTCCAAAGGCCACTGCCGCATCTCGTTGCCGACCGATGGATGCACGCACACGACGCGCTTGCGGAAGATCCGGCCGGCCTTCGGGACGCCGGCAAGCGCTTCATCTGACAGCGGCTTAGGCTGCTGGGCGAAGACCGAGCGGTCCGCCTCGCTCGCAGCGGCGACCGCATCGGCCAGATTGACCAGTTCATCAGTCGTTTGCTGGCGCTTGGGCAGCAAGGCGATGTCCTCGGACCACTCGATCGCCACGTCGAGCCATGGAAACTTGCCCCTCATATCGAATCCGGCGAGGTACCGTGCACCGGTATATTGGAGTACCGGTCGGGTCTCCCCATGCTTGCGCAGGTCGATGGCCAGGTCGAAGCGGTGCGGCGCCAGGCGCTCGCGGAGCTCGCACCAGTCCGCCTCGGTCCGCTCGACCAGGCCCGAGGCGGAGCGTGCATAAAAGAAGTCGAATTCGATGATTTCATCGACGGCCGGCTCGAGCCCCCAGACCGCTTTCGAGGCGCGGCCGGTCAGCACCGAAATTCTCGCCGCCGGAAAGTGGCGTTTCAAGCGGCGGATTGCCGGCAGCGCGGTGACACAATCGCCGATATGGTCGAGCTTCACGATCAGAATCCGCCGGATCGACTCTCGCGGCAGCACTGGATGGCCCGCGCACAGCACCTCCACCGGCTCCCATTCAATGGAATAATCGTCCCGATCCTTCGCGAGGCGCGGGTGATAGAAAGGGTCTCCGGCCACGAACAGATTTCGCCACTTAATCTCGAAGGCCGCCGCATCGTAGCTGTCGGTCAGGTCGGCGCGACTGGCAAGTTCGTGGTGGATCAGCCGCGTGTGCGGCGTGTAGATCGTGCGCAACCCGTGCCGCCAGACGCGCAGACAGTAGCCGACGTCATTGTTCACGATGTCGTGGGTCTCATTGAACCGGCCCAGGAGTTCGAACGTCTCGCGGCGGGTCATCAGGCACGCGCCGGTCACCGCAATGACATCGCGCTGGCTGAGCGCCAGCCCAAAATAGCCAGGGTCGTCTTCCGCGGCATGGCGGAAGGCGTGCCGGGCGACGCCGACGCTGGCCAGAAACATGCCGGCATGCTGCACGCGCCGGTCAGGGTAGAGAAGCTGCGGCCCCACCGCGCCGACCTCCGGCCGCTGGGCTTGCTCGAGCAGCGCCTCGAGCCACGCCGGGTCGATGATCTCAATGTCATCATTGAGAAAGAGTAGGAATTCACCGCGCGAGGCGGCTACCGCGAGGTTGTTGAACCGTGACCAGTTGAAGGGTTTCGTGGTCTCGATCACCGTGTCTGCATGAGCGCGCAACCAAGTCTTCGAATCGGACTTGTCGGCCGGGATGTTCTCGATGCAGACGACTTCGATATTGCGGTAGGCGGTCAAGCAGCGCAGCGTCTCGATGCAGGTCTTGATCAGCCCGCGCGCGGCGCAGGTCGGAATGATGATGGAGACGAGCCCGTGGGTAGCGACTTTGCGCCGCACGCGGAAGGTGCCACCGGTCCGGCCCGGTTTGACGGCAGCGGTGATTCCGCGTCGGGCGAGCGCATCGGCAAGCGCCTTGCGCTCGGCAGAATCGTCCTTGGCGACGGCGGCCGTCGCCTGCAGCAACGTAGCGGGCACGTGCCGGATCGCCGCGGCGTGCTCGGTCAAGCGCAGCGCAAGATGATAGTTGTCCGCGGTCACGATCTCGCCTGGACGAATCGCGGCGCGCCGCAATATATCGGTGCGCGCACACCAAGCGCGCCCAAGATAATTCATCGACAACAGCAGATCGGGCGACCATTGCGGCTTGAAGAAAGCCTCGACCTTGCCCGAGGACGGGTTCAGCCGCCGTTCATCCGAGTAAAGGAAGTCCGATTCGGGATGGAGAGCCGCATGGACGGCAAACTCCAGCAGTGCATCGCAGCTCAGCTCGTTCCCCGGATCGAGAACCAGGAGGTGTGAGGCGGCGCTACCGGCCGCGAACAGCGCGCCGACCGCGCGATCACCAGCGAGCAGTTCGACGCGGTCTGACAGTGCGTCGAAACCGTCCAAGAGCGCGCTGCGCAAGGTCTCGGGCCGACGCGTGCGCGTGAGGACGTGGAGACGCCAGTTCTCATAGGCCTGCGTTCCGAGTGAGGCCAGGGTCACGCGTGCCTGGTCCAGCGCCTTGTCACCCTGCATCAGCGGCAGCACGACCCCAAACGACGGCCGTTGACTCATCCCCAGCAGCGGTCGGCTGAGTAGATCGATCTCGCCCGGGCTCATGCGCCGCCGCAGCGACCAGGGTCCGACCCCGTCGGGCGCATCCTCGACCTCGATCCGGAACTCGGAACGCGCCGCTTCGCCCGACTGATCTCGAAGCGCAATGGTGATCGTATGCTGACCCTTCGGCAATGTGCGGTGCGGTAGCAACGCGGAGAAGCCGGCGGTGATGGCGCCTTCCCAATTCGGAAACGCGCGTTGCACGTCGAGCCGCCGGATACCGGTGTATGCAGACTTGATCCGCTCGCCATCGATCGAGATATCGATCGAAGCCACGCCGCGGCGGGCCAGTGCCCATCCGGCGATGTCGAGATTGCTGCGGATCGGGGTCGCGACCGCCCCATCGACCAATTTCGGCAGATCGACGTTGAGGCGTAGCTCCCCGCTCGCTGATGCAGAGGTTGTTTCGGCGGCATCGAGCCCCCCCCCCGGCACGGAGAGGACGGGCAGCAAGATATCCGTCTCCTCGCCTCCCGCCCGGTGGCGAAGCACGACCAGGTGCTCCCCTTCGCTGACTGCCGCAAGGCCATGGCGGAAGGAAAACCCGGCCCGGCGTGCGTGGGCGAGCACTGGGAAACGATTGCCGACATCCGGCCGCTCGATGCCGATCTCCGCTTCCCCGATTTCATCGCCGTCGAGCAGCACCGAGATGCGCTCCGTCGCAGCGGCGCTCACGGCCCATCCCGAGACGACGCACCGCCCCCCTGTCGTGACTTCGATCAGATCGCAGAAAATCTGGACCTTGCTGTCGTCGCGGTACGGCACCGAAGCACGCCGTTCGCCGGAAAGCTTGAAAGGGAGTTTTTTCTCGCGTGAGATACCCGTCGACGCTATAGCCTGAACCTTGATGACCCGGTCGCCGCCGCCGTATGAACTAATGTCGGTGCGCAGGGCGAAACCGGAATGCAACGCATCGGGGTATTCCGGGTGGATCGAGGCCACATCCTCGCGCAGTTTGCCGTACTCCGCTGCGGCGAGCTTCTCTTCATCGATGAAGACCTGTACTGCGGCAATCGGCGCAAGGCAAATCGTCCACCCGATGATCTGGAGGATTCCGGCCTCGTCGACCTCAGCCGAGTCGATATACAGCTGCATCAGCGACAGGCCGGAACCGGTCTTGTCCGCCGGCGCAGCCACGGCACCGGCCGACCCTACAGCCGAACGTACGGCCCCTGGATCGATTGGGACCGGCGCTAGGGTCTTGGCGCCGAGAGCTTCCAAAGGCTCACCGGCTGGCTGCGTTTTGATGCCTTGACGCGCGCCGGTCGTGATGAAATGAAGCAGTGGATTCGAAGGCTCCTCGCCGCGAAGACGGCATTGCGCAAGATAATACGCGACGTCGAAGTCTGGACGGGGGCCGCGACCTTCCTGCGCCCCCCGCTCCAAATAATGCATGAGCGGATCGATGTTGAGAGCGGCGATGTCGGGATTCGCCTTCAAATAGTAATCCGCGTCAAATAGACCCGACATTGTCAGTAGCTCGTACGCTTGAAACAGACTTGCCACGACTTTTTTTGCACCGTCGGTATGAAAAATCGGTCCAATGACCGCACCTGAGTATTATGATGACTGCGTCCCAATTGCAATAGAATTCTAGCACTGGTTTCCCGTGTCCCAGAACGATCTGGCGAACCCTCTGCATGCACTCCGTTGGAACGATACGGTCATCATGCCGGCGAATTCGAACGGTGTCGGTGTTATGTCAATTTCTAGGCGTAGGGCTGGGGCGCAATGGCGCTAGGACAGCAGCAATTTGATGGACACAACCACCAGAATCACCGCGATGGTTGCGCGCATCAGCATCGCCGGCGATTTACTGGCGATCAGCGTGCCGACGAGAATGCCCGGAATCGAGCCCAGCAACAAATTGATCAACAGCTTCATCTCGACATTGCCCATCAGCAGATGCCCGGTGCCCGCAATGAGGGCGAGCGGTATCGCATGCACGATGTCGGTCCCGGCGAGTCGCACTGGATTCATCCGCAGCGGATACAGATACAGCAGCATGACGGTGCCCAGAGCACCGGCGCCCACCGACGTCAGCGGAACGATGACTCCGAGTACGACTCCGGCGAGCACGGTGAGCCACGGTTGCGCCGTCATGAATGCTTCTGCGGTCGTTGTGCGCAGGTGCACTGCCAATGATTGAATTCTTCGTCGCGCAAGCATGGCGACGGCAGTCACCAGCAGCACAGCACCGAGCGCGTGCACGATGGTTCCGTGATTGGCCTGGCCGCGGCGAGTCAAGTCCATCCAAATCAAGGTGATGATGGATGCCGGAATGCTGCCGACGTACAGGCGTCTCAGAACCTGCCAATCAACCGTTCCGTTATGATGATGCAGCGTTCCGCCGAACATCTTGGTGATGGCCGCAAACCACAGGTCCGTGCCCACCGCTGTCGCCGGTGCAAAGCCGAACAGCAAGACGAGGATCGGCGTCATCAGGGAGCCGCCGCCCACTCCCGTCATGCCGACTGCGACACCCACGCCAAATCCAGCGGCGGCATTCATGAGATTCATAGGTGCGCTTCGCGTCCTAGCCTGGCCTCGCGAAATGCATCGGCATCAGCCTCTGCGCTGCAGCAGGGCGATGACTGTCTCTGCGGCTTCATCGGCAGTGCACTCGACGGTATTCACGACGAGCTCCGGGGATTCCGGCGGCTCATAGGGCGAATCGATGCCGGTGAAATTCGAGAGCTCACCCCGTCTGGCCTTGCGATACAGGCCCTTCACATCCCGGGTCTCCGCGACGGCGAGCGGAGTATCCACGAAAATCTCGATGAATTCACCGTCGCCGACCAAACTGCGCGCCATTTCGCGCTCGGCGCGGAACGGCGAGATGAACGCGGTCAGGACGATGAGGCCCGCATCCACCATGAGCCTCGCAACCTCGGCAACGCGGCGAATGTTCTCCACGCGGTCCGCATCGGTGAAGCCAAGATCCTTGTTGAGCCCGTGCCGCAGGTTGTCGCCGTCGAGCAAGTACGAATGCCGACCCATGGCATGCAACTTCTTCTCCACCAGATTGGCGATGGTGGACTTGCCCGCTCCCGATAACCCGGTAAACCATAGCACGACGGGGCGCTGGCCCAGTCGCTGCGCACGCGCCTCCTTGGTCACATCCACATGCTGCAGGTGAATGTTATGCGAGCGACGCAACGCGAAGTGGAGCATTCCGGCACCCACCGTATTGTTCGACAGTCGGTCGATGAGGATGAACCCGCCGGTGTCGCGATTCTCGCTGTAGCTGTCAAAGGGCACCACTCGGTCGAGCGCCAAGTTGCACACACCGATCTCGTTGAGACCCAGCCGCTTGGCCGCCAGATGCTCCATCGTGTTCACATTGATCTTGTACTTCGGCTCCGCGATGCTGGCGCTGACCGTTCGGGTACCGAGTTTGAGGAGGTAAGAGCGTCCCGGCAGCATGGGTTCGTCGTCCATCCAGATGATCGTTGCCTGGAATTGGTCGGCGACCTCGGCCGGTGCCGCGGCCGCAGAAATGACATCGCCCCTCGATAGGTCGATTTCATCCTCGAGTGTCACGGTAATCGACTGGCCCGACACTGCCATCGGCGCATCGCCGCTCGCAGTCACGATGCGCGCGACGCGACTCTCTCGGCCCGAAGGCTGCGCCCGGATGCGTTCGCCAACCCGGATCAGGCCGCTCGCGACCGTACCGCAAAAACCGCGAAAGTCGAGGTTGGGTCGATTGACCCACTGCACCGGCAAACGCAGCGGCAATACCTGCAGGCGGGTATCATCCAGTTCAATCGTCTCAAGCAACGCCAGCAGCGTCGGTCCGTGGTACCAGCGCATCCGGTCGCTCGGTTGCACCATGTTGTCGCCGCGCAGCGCCGACAGCGGTATCGCCGTGATGTCTTCCAGTCCGATCTGCCCGGCATAAACGCGGTACTGCGCCTCGATGTCGCGAAACACCGCTTCGGAGTAGTCCATCAGATCCATCTTGTTGACCGCGAGGACCACTTTTCGAATGCCGATCAGGGAAACCAAGTAACTGTGACGTCGTGTCTGGGTCAGCAAACCCTTGCGCGCATCCACCAGAATCACCGCTACATCGGCGGTCGAGGCACCCGTGATCATGTTGCGCGTGTACTGCTCGTGCCCCGGCGTGTCGGCCACGATGAACTTGCGCCGGTCGGTCGAGAAGAAGCGATAGGCCACGTCAATGGTGATGCCCTGCTCCCGTTCGGCGGCCAGGCCATCGACCAACAGGGCAAAATCGATGTCGTCGCCCTGCGTCCCCCACTTCTTGGAGTCCGCCTCGACCGCGGCGACCTGATCCTCGAACAGCATTTTCGATTCGTAGAGCAGGCGCCCGATCAAAGTGCTCTTGCCGTCGTCGACGCTGCCGCAGGTGATGAAGCGCAGCAGGCTCTTGCGCTCGTGCTGATGCAGGTATCGCTCGATGTCGCTGGCGATCAGGTCGGAGACGTATGCCATGTTAAAAATATCCCTCCTGCTTCTTCTTCTCCATCGACGCCGAGGTGTCGTGATCAATGCGGCGACCTTGGCGCTCGGAGGTGCGGGCGAGCACCATTTCCTGAATGATGGCGGGAAGCGTGGCGGCGTCCGACTCGAACGCGCCGGTCAGCGGATAGCATCCCAGGGTGCGGAACCGCACCTTGCGCAGGGTCGGCACCTCGCCGGCCTTGAGCGGCATGCGCTCATCGTCGACCATGATCAGCATTCCGTCGCGCTCGATGACCGGGCGTTCTGCCGCGAAGTACAGTGGCACGATCGGTATATTCTCCAGATAGACGTACTGCCAGATGTCGAGTTCGGTCCAGTTCGATAGCGGGAACACCCGGATCGACTCGCCTTTGTGTTTGCGGGCGTTATAGAGATTCCACAGTTCCGGTCGTTGCAGCTTCGGATCCCAGCGATGATGCGCGCTACGGAACGAGAATATTCGCTCCTTGGCACGGGATTTCTCCTCGTCCCGTCGGGCACCGCCGAATGCCGCGTCGAAGCCATACTGGTCGAGCGCCTGCTTCAACCCCTGAGTCTTCCACAGATCCGTGTGAATCTGCGAGCCGTGATCAAAAGGATTGATGCCCTGCGCTTCTGCTTCGGGATTCTTGTAAACCAGCAGTTTCAGTGCGCCATCTGCAGCAATCTGCTGCCGAAACGCGTACATGTCGCGAAACTTCCAGGTGGTGTCCACATGCAATAGAGGAAAAGGCAACGCAGCGGGCGAGAACGCCTTCTTCGCAAGGTGCAGCATGACCGCGCTGTCCTTACCCATCGAATACAGCATCACCGGGTTGTCGCACTCGGCGACTACTTCGCGAATGATGTGGATGCTCTCGGCCTCCAGGCGCTGCAAGTGAGTGAGTTTCGTCGACGCATCCATGTGGGGCCTCGCAGGGATGGCTATTGGTGTAGGGCGGACATGTGGCTTCGGCGATCATGCTAGCAGCGATTGCTCGATGTCCTGTAGGATGATTGACATAAGATCAAATTATTACGGCAGCGGCGATGAACGTAAATCGCGCGAGTGTCGTGTGGAATGTTTATTTAAAACTCTCCTTGACTGCCGTCCCGCTCAATATCATGCGCTTACAAGTGCCGTAGACCTCCGCAACCGATAATTCCGTCAGGCATTCCAGCTTCCGAGGACAGTCTTTTGCCTGCTCAATAAAGCACGGCGAGCAGGACATGTCACGCCGAACGGCCACGGCCTGTGGCCCGGATGGTCCCCATTCCCGGGAATCCGCTACGCCCGAATGAATGCCGACGGTAGGAATCCCAAGTGCCGCCGCCAAATGCTGCGGTCCGCTATTATTGCCAACGAAAAGTGCCGATTTGGCAAGCAGCTTCTGCAACTCCGTCAGAGTGAGCCGACCGGCCAAGTTGATCACCTCGCGTTGCTGTCCGACTAGGCCCAACACCTGCGCGGCGAGTTCTTTCTCATCAGCGCCCCCTATTAGAGCGACGTTGAAACACTGGTGAGTTAACAAAAGGGAGATCAATTCCGCAAAGCTCTCCGGCGACCACTGGCGCGTGGGCGAGCCCGCGGCAGGATGAACGCAGATCAGCGGTCTGGCGAACAGGCGACGTGTTTCAGCCACTGGGAGCGCTAAAGCGCCCTTGGGTGGCGTCAGCACCGCGCGTCGATCGGGATCGCTGTGCGTCGCGACGGCTTCGACCAGCGCGATGAGATCATCGGCCACATGCCCGTGTTTAGTGCGCAAGGGCACATCTTCGTCCCACTCCAGTGCCACATCCAGCCCTGGGAACCGGCCTTGGGTGTCGAAGCCCACCCGGATGTTGGCCCCCGTGTGTTCGAGGATGTGGCGAGTATCCGGCTGTTTGCGCAGGTCTATCGCAAGATCGAATCTTTTCGCGCACAACCGTTTTGTGAGCGCTTCCATATGTTGCGCGGTTACTTCGATCTTCCCGGAACCCGAGCGCGCATGGAAAAAATTGAACTCAATCGCCTCATCGACGATCGGTTCAGACTTCCAGATCCCAAGCGTGGCGCGCGCGGCCAGTACCGAAATTCGCGCTGCGGGAAAATACCGCTTGAGCCGGCGCAATGCGGGAAGCGCGGTAATGCAGTCACCGATATGATCGAGTTTAACGACCAGAATCCGGCGCACCGATGAGCGAGCAAACAGCGGGTGGCCGGCATGGACAATTTCGAACGGCTCGCGCTCGATCGTGAATGTCTCATGGTCGCGCGACAGGTGCGGATTGAAGTAAGGGTCACCCCGCGCAATCACATGACGCCATCGGTCATTGAACTGTTTGACATTGTAATCGTCATCCAGATGACTGCGGCTGGCGAGTTCGTGATGAATGACGCGAGCGTGAGGAGTGTAGACATTGAGCAGACTCTTGCGCCATGCCCGCAGGCAATAATCGAGATCGTTGTTGATCACCGCGTGCGCCTCATCGAAAGCGCCAAGGCTATCGAACGTCTCCCGCCGGGTGAGCAGGCACGCACCGCTCACACTGATCACATTACGCTGCGTCAGTGCGAGGCCGAAATACCCCGGATCATGCTCGGGCAGATGGCGAAAAGCGTGCCGCCCGCGACCGGCACCGTCCAACATCACACCGGCCTGCTGCACACTGCGATTGGGGTACAGGAGCAGCGGACCCACCACGCCCACCTCCGGTCGCTGCGCCTGCTCGAGCAAGGCATCAAGCCAGTCCGGTTCGATGATCTCGATGTCATCGTTGAGAAATAGGAGATATTTTCCCGCCGCCCGTTCGGCCGCCTGATTGTTGTATCGCGACCAGTTGAACGGCTCGCCCGTCTCGATGACGATGTCCGCATGGGCGCGCAGCCAGTCTTTCCAGTCTCGCTGAAGTTTCGGGATGTTTTCGATGCAGATGATCTCGTAGTCCTGATACGCCGTACGGGCGCGCAGGGTCTCGAGACAGGTCTTGATGAGCCCATCCGCCGCGCAGGTCGGGATGATGATCGAGACCCGTCCTGGCTCAAACCTGCGCTTGATGCGGTAATGTCCGGCGAGACAGCCCGCCTGGATGTCGGCGGTGATTCGACGCCGCTTGAGTGCGTCCGTGAGTGCCCACCGCTCTTGGGTCTCGCTGTCCCCGCTGATGTCCGCACGCTGATACAGCACTTTTGGAACGTGGCCGATGCCAAGGGCAGCTTCCGTGAGGCGCAAGCTCATCTCATAGTCGCCGATCTCGCCGAGTTCATTGACACCGATACCAACGCCTTCGAGAAGCCGACTATCAGCGCACCACGCCCGGCCGAGATAATTGGTGGATAAATGCAAGTCCGGCGACCACGCGGGCTTGAAGAACGCACCCAGCTTGCCTTCCACGGGATCGAGCCGGCGCTCATCGGAGTAAATAAACTCAAGGGTACGCTCAAATCCGCTCGCGAGCGCAAACTCGAGCAAGGCATCGCATCCGAGCTCATCGCCAGGCGCCAATCGGGCGACGAAGCATCGGGCGCGAGACGCAACCGATTTCTTTCGCCGGGTGACATCTAGCCCGTCATCTTTCGCACCCAAAATATGAATCTTCTGGGCGATGTCCTCCCACCCCGCGGTGAGTCCCGACGGTATTGCCTCCTTTTTCGCACGCAGTGAGATCAGCCACAACTCCCATTGGGTATAGGTCTGCCGAGCCAAGGATTCGAGTGTTCGACGCGCAATAGCGATGCCGTTGGCGCTCCGATCGAACGGCAAATACACACGAAACGTCGGGCGCCAATTCAGCCGCGCAAGGGTATTCAGCTGAAGGTCAACCTCTGCCTGAGTCACTTTGCGGCGCAGAGCCCATGGCCCACGCTCGGCGGCGACTTCCTGCACATCGATTGAAAACTCGAACCGCGCCACTTGCTGGGTGCGATCGTGCATTGAGACGGTCACTTGGTGGCGACCAACCCGGAGAGCCTTCGGTGGTAGATGTGCCGCATACCCGCTCAGCAGGGCATCGGCCCACTCGGGATGCGCAGCCGCGACGTCCGGTCGCCGCAGGCCGCAGCGGGCGCTGGTGATTCGAACTCCGTCCAAAGCGATGTCAACACCGGCGGCGCCACCGGCGGCTACGCCCCATCCCACGATCGAAAGACCCCCGTGCACGGGCGCATCTGCCCAACCGCCGACGACACGAGGAATGTCCACGCACAGCGTGTTGACTGCGGCTGCCCCAACACCATCGCGCAGCCCATGGTCCACATGCAGTGACGCAGCGTGTCCGCTCTGCGGGGCGCGTCGGAGTTCGACCGGTCTGCCGTTCGCTTTGCTCCCCCGCTTTGTCGTCAATCCCCGGCTGATTCCGACGGTGAGGTAATGCGCCAGCGCGTTGACTGGCGTTTCGCCGAGCACATCGCATAGCCCGAGATAGTAAGATGTATCGAAACTCGCGCTCGGATCTCGTCGCTCGCGGCAGCCCTGTTCCAAGTAGTGCAACAACGGATCTACGTTGAGCGCCGCGATATCAGGATTGGACTTCAGATAGTATTCGGGGTCGAAAAGTCCCGACTTTGCCAGCAGTTCATATTCGCCGAATACAATTGTCACCGCGACGCCATCCGTAGAATCCTAGTTGAACCTCATACCGCCGATCAAGCATCCCAACGCAACTTCACGCGTTCGTCAAAACATAACAGGCTTCGCCGCCGCGAAATAAGGGAATGTTGAGTGGCATCGGGAATGCGGGTGAGCAGCAATACTGCAGCAAGGTAGCGCTCGTGCGATTCAGGTGCGGCGCCACGAAACGCTTCAGAAATAATACAACTCGAATGTATCCGCAGACTTATAGAGATAACATAATGTCAAACAAATTTGGTGACGCGCTCGGCGATATTGGTATAGTCCCTACAAACCCTGATTGACAATCGCCCAGGGGTTCATCGGTCTGAATAGCTCGACATCACAACGCATGAGTAGTGGTGCATGATGACTTTTGAGTCTTGAGAAACATCGGCACGGGGCATGAATCAGCCTTAACTTCGGCTGAGAAACCGCGACCTGACGGGGTGTCGCCAGACAACATCTCGTTTGCGGCTCTACTTCGCGCCTCACTGTTGCGCATAGTCCATGAGAGCCTCGATGGTCCGGCCAGTCCGGCATCCACGCGCAGTCTAAAATGTGTTCGCGACGCCCTGCGCGCTGATGCGCTCGATACCGCGCTGCGCGGCGCGGATCGCGCTTGGCGCTGCTTTCCCGAGGCCGCCGCGACATTCGCGCCGATCTACGGCCGCCTTCTGATGCTGGAAGCTCGCGATCACAATGCTGCGCTGGGATTGCTGCGGCGCGCCGCCGACTTCTCACCCGACCCAGACGTTGCAGCGCTGATCGTGGTCGCGCTGTTGCATCTGCGGCGCCACGACGATGCCCGTCGGGAATTCGAGGTTGCCCTTGCGAGCTACTGCATTGAACCCGGTGGCCTGCTGGCCCGCGCCGGCGGGGAAATCCTGCGGCACTCTAAGGTAAACGCGCCGGGATGGATTGGACGTGACCCGAATCTCAATCTCGTCGGCGAGCTCGCGCCGGACGAACCCAACGCCCTGGAAATCAGCATCGATGGGGGAACGGCGTTTACGCAACTGCTGCCGAACCTGCGTCACGAGGGCGCTCATACGTTCAGTGTCGACTCTCCTCCGGGAGGCATGGCTGCAAGGCTCGACGTGAGCAGTCGCGGCCGTCTACTACTCGGCAGCGGTTCGCACACTCGCGCGGACTTCTGTGTCGATGGCCGCATGCAGAGTCGTGGCAAACGTATCGTAGGCTGGGCTCGGATCGGTTGGTCACCGACTCACCCTATGCGCGTACGCATCGAGGATGAGGAGGGTGGTAGCACCGAGGCGAGCACCCGCGACGTGGCCGACCCCAGTTGGCGCTGGCCGTTTGAATTCGATGTTCGCGCTGCCAAGTTGTCGGGCAATCGAATTAGCGTGTCGGTGCAACTGCCCGACGGACGTTGGCAGCCATTACCGGACGCCCCGCTGCTGCTCGAGCCCGCGCTGGGCCTTGATCGTCGCAAGCCTTTGCCGCTGACCCGCTGGAGCCCGAGTTCAGCGCGACCTCGCCGCCAACGATTCACACCGAAGCGCGCCAAGGCCGCCGACGTGATTATCCCGGTGTACGGCAATCGCGAGGAAACGCTGGCCTGCATCGACGCTGTGTTGGCCACGATCGATGATACCGCTCGTCTCGTGGTGGTGGACGATGCCTCGGACGATCCCGCACTGAGCGATGCGCTCGATGTGCTGGAGGCGGAAGGACGAATCCAGCTGCTGCGCAACGCCAAGAACCAAGGTTTCGTGGTCTCGGCGAACCGCGGCTTGCGTCTACACCCCACGCACGACGCCGTGTTGCTCAACTCCGATACGCGGGTATTCGATGATTGGCTGCCGCGCTTGCGTGCAGCCGCCTACAGCGCCCCCAAGGTGGGTACGGTCACGCCGTTGAGCAATAGTGGCTCGATTGCGAGCTACCCTCACGCGGCAGGCGCCGCCATCGATCCGCAGGCCGCGGCCGCTCTGCGCGCCCTCGCCGCATCGACACTGGCCGAGACCCGTGTCGAGATTCCGGTGGGAGTGGGCTTCTGTATGTATATGCGCCGCGACTGCCTGCGCGATGTCGGCGAACTGGATGCCGCGGTGTTCGCCAAGGGCTATGGAGAAGAAACCGACTTCTGTTTGCGAGCTCGGAAGAAAGGTTGGTCGCATCTACTGGCGGCCGACGTCTTCGTTTACCACGCCGAGGGCGTCTCATTCGGCGGCCGGCGCGACGCCCTGCTGGATCGCAGTCAACGCCTGCTCAACCTGCGCTACCCGGGATATGACCGCTTCATCGCCAGCTTTCTCGCGCAGGATCCGCTGCGCTCAGTGCGGCGCCGGCTCGATGAACGACGCCTGTTGGCAGTCGAGGGACGATTCGTTCTCCTGGTCACACTGGCGCTCAGCGGAGGTGTGGCGCGCTTCGTCACCGAGCGGTGCCGCGAATTGACCGCGCAAGGTCTCGTCCCCTTGATGCTCAGGCCCGCGGCGGCCGGCAACGCACGCCGCTGCGAGCTGTGGGCGGATGCCCTGGAGTTACCGAATCTTCAGTTTGAGATCCCGGCCGATCTGTCCGACCTCACGGCGCTGCTGAGTGCGCTGCGCCTGGATGCCATTGAGATCCAACATTTCCTGCACCTCGATGCCCGCGTCGTCGAGGTGGTGCGCGCACTGGCCATTCCCTACGACGTCGTGGTGCATGACTACTCATGGATTTGTCCGCGCGTGACGCTCATCGACGGCACGGATCGGTACTGCGGCGAGCCTGCCATCTCCGTTTGCCAAGTGTGTGTGCGGCGCAATGGCTCCAATCTCGGCGAAACCATCTCGGTACCTGCGTTGCGGGCGCGCAGCGAGACCTGGCTCAAGGGGGCACGCCACGTCGTTGCACCCTCGGCCGACACGGCCGCGCGATTGCAGCGTTATTTCCGTGACCTATCCGTGGAAGTTCGTGCGCATGCGACACCGGTCGCACCGATCCCGCTGCCGCCCCGGCCTTCGCAACGCAAGACGCTTCGCGTGGCACTGATCGGCGCCATCGGCACGCACAAGGGTTATGGGATTCTCCTCGCCTGCGCGCGCGATGCGCGGACACGTCAATTGCCGATCGAATTCGTGGTCATCGGCCATACCGAGAACGACGCGCCGTTGCTCGCGACGGGTAGGGTTTTTGTGACCGGCCGCTATGGCGAAGCCGAGGCACCACATCTGCTGCAACGCGAACAACCCGATATCGCGTGGCTGCCGTCCGTGTGGCCTGAGACCTGGTGCTATACGCTCGACTACGCGCTCGCCGCAGAATTACCGGTGGCCGCCTTCGATATCGGTGCCATTGCGGAACGCTTGCGCGCGGCCGGTGTGGGAGAGTTGCTGCCTTTGGAACTCGAACCGTCGCGAATCAACGATCGCCTCCTCAAGCTCGGTAAACGTATGCGGCTTATCGATTTGACAGAATCAGAATCTTTTCAAACTCAGATGTCACGCTCGCGCGATGACGCTACTATGTTGAGAGATAACGCGGATGGAATGAGCATGATCAAGTATTCGAACAGTAAAAGCTCGCACGCAGTAACGTCTTACAATGGCAAGCCCTCGCCAGAAGTAAAAGAGGAAGGAATGAGCGCGTCGGTGCAGGTGCTGCCACTACCGGCCGGGCTGTACCTGTTCTCGGTGAAGTCTGCCAGCCCGCCCGCGCCCAGTGCCGGCGGGCAATTGTCGCTTCCTGCGATGCACGTGGGTTTGGGCCCAGGCGTTCGCTCCGATCAAGTCGAGTTCATTGCGGGGCCGTCCACTCACGGCGCCTGGTTGTTCTCGACGGGCGATCTAGTCGTCACCAAAGTCAACGGCACCGGTGCTACGTTGATTCTGACGTCGGTGCGCGCGCCCGGCGGTGAGGTGCTATCGATCAGCGTGGAACGGCTCGATAATCGCGTGGATGTATTGGCCTCGGGGGCACCGTCAATCCCGTCCGCACCCTCCTCCAAAGCCCCGGCCCTATCGGCTCAAAAGCACACTGGCAACGGTTCGATAAAGGATCTGGCCAAACCGGTGTTTCGATCCGCGGATGGTGACTTGCCATTGCCCGTGCAGATCGGCACCCATATCCGCACGCGCGGCGACATGAACTTCGCCAATGTGCCTTGGGCCGGGCGCGTCGCGCCAGGACTCTGGATTGAATCGTTCTCCGTCCAGCCCCTCGAGCACTTCGCGGCTGGGGACATCGAATACAAAGGACTCACCGGCAGCGGCTTCGAAACTCCGTGGCTCAGCGATAATAAAATGTGCGGCACGAAAGGCATGGCGACGCCCTTGGTGGGATTCGCCATACGCTTGAAGCCGAGTTCGGCCGCGGCCGCTTACGATTGCGAATACAGTGGCTATTTCCAGTCCGGAACGACGGTCGGCCCGCTGCGCAACGGTGCCCCGTGTCGATCGAGCGTGGCCAACGATTCGTTGGAAGGGATCCAGGTACGGCTCGTCAAGCGGGCAAGCACGGTACTGCCGGAAGCTGCACGCAAGGCAAGCCCTGCGCCCGCGGGCGTATCCAAGGCTGTGTCGATCAATAATCCCGCGACTACATCCAAGCCGGCGGCTGCTCCCAAGCACGCGAGCGCATCCAAGCGCGTGGCGATCACCAAGCCCGCGATGACCTCAAAACCTGTGGCGGTCTCGAAACCCTCTCAGATCAAGAAACCTCTCTCGGCTGCCCATCAAACCGCGATGCGCGGCGCCCGCTCGACCCGGCGCCAACCCACCCGCCGTTCGTGAGTCTGCCGCGATGCGAGCGCGTGGTCGTCAATGTCGGCTGCGGTCCGCCCAATGCCAACGACTTGCCGGGCTACTTCGATGGCTGGAAGAAGCTGCGCGTGGACGTGGATCTCGCGGTGCAGCCTGACATCGTCGCCGATCTCACCGATTTGTCGCCGATTGCCGATGGCACCGTCGATGCCGTTTGGGCGTCGCATTGCATAGAGCATTTGTATGAATATCAAGTGCCCGTGGCGTTGGCGGAGTTTCGGCGCGTGCTGCGTGACGACGGCTTCGTCTGCATCATCGTGCCGGACCTGCAGACGGTGGCGAACTACGTCGCCGCCGACCGACTCCACGAAACGCTTTACGACTCCCCCGCTGGCCCGGTCACGCCGCACGACATCGTGTTCGGCTTTGGCGCCGCCATCGCGAGCGGCCGCGCATCCATGGCCCACCGGTGCGGCTTCACCCCCACGATACTGCAACGTGCATTCGCTCGGTTGCCGTTTGCCGAGGTACTGCTGCGCCGGCGCACTGCGCAGCTCGAACTCGTGGCGGTCGCGCGCGTGACAGCGGCAAGGGATAACGCGGAACGCCAAGCTCTGATCAACGCGCTGGGGCTATGAACTATCTGTTCATCCATCAGAACTTTCCGGCCCAGTATCGACACGTGGTGCGTCAGCTGGCGAGCCAGCCGGGCAATCGGGTCTACTTCATCACGCAGCCGAACGACAATTCCATGGCGGGGGTGCACAAGGTCACCTACCCCCGCGATCAGCGTGGCATCATCAACTGCCATTCCTACTCGGCGGAACTCGACCGCGCCATTCATACGGGCGCAACCGTCGCCGACGTGTGCCGGACACTGCGCGACCAGGGCTTTCGACCGGATTTGATCGTCGGACACAGCGGCTGGGGCGAGACCCTGTTCGTCAAAGACGTGTTTCCCGACATACCGCTGCTCGCCAATTTCGAGTTCTTTTATCACTCCCGTGGCGTGGATGTGGGGTTCGATCCCGAGTTCGTCTCCGTGTTCAGCGATCCGTCGCGCCTGCGTGCGCGCAACGGCATCAACTTGCTGGCCTTCCAAGGTGCCGACTGGGGTCACTCCGCCACGCACTGGCAGCGCAGCCTGTTCCCGCCCGAAATGCAATCTCGAATCAGCGTACTGCACGAGGGAGTGGATACGACGCTCGTCAAGCCGCGACCCAATGCCCGCTTCAAACTACCCAGCTCGAACCGAGTGCTGACCCGCTCGGATGAGGTGGTCACCTACGTGGCGCGTAACCTCGAACCGTATCGGGGATTTCACATGTTCATGCGCGCCCTGCCGCAGCTGCTGCGCCGGCGCAAGAAAGCACAGGTCGTGATCGTCGGCGGCGACGGCGTGAGTTACGGAGCACCGCCGCCGCCTCGCTCGACGTTCCGCGAGATGATGCTGCAGGAATTGGGCGCCAAGCTCGATCTTAAGCGCGTGCATTTTGTCGGCATGCTCGACTACCGCGATTACCTCACCCTGTTGCAGGTCTCCTCGGTGCATGTGTATCTCACCTATCCTTTCGTCCTGTCGTGGTCGTTCATCGAGGCCATGGCCTGTGGTTGCCTCATCGTCGGATCGGCCACCTCACCGGTGCTCGAGGTGCTGCACGATGGCACGAACGGCTTGGCGGTGGACTTCTTTGCTTACAGGAAGCTTGCGAACCGCATCGAAGCGGCGCTGGAACAACCCGAGAAGATGCAGGCGTTGCGCACCGCCGCTCGCGCTACTGCGGTGACACAGTTCGACTTAAATCGCTTGATTTTGCCGCGCTGGCTCACGCTGTTCGACGATTTAGTGAATGGCCGTCGACCGGCAATCGCACCCAACGCGCATGCGATTCAGCCAGCGTATTCCGGAACTCTCAAGTCCGCCTGAAGTCGCTCGACCTCGGCCGCGGCCTCGGCATGTCCCGCGGCCAGCGCTTGTTTGTACAGCACCAACGCGGTCGGGCGATCTCTGGTAACGCCTCGCCCGCTTTCATAAAGCTGCGCGAGGGACATCATCGCGGCCGGGTGGCCGGCGTCGGCGGCGAGCCGATACCAGCGAGCGCATTCGATCCAGTCATCGTCGCTGAAGGCGGTCTGCGCTTTGAAGGATCCGAGCGCCAGTTGCGCTGACCGGTGGCCCCTCTTCGCGGCGGCGGTGTACCACCGTTCGGCCTCTGCATCATCTTGTGTCACCCCGAGGCCCCGCCGCAGACACACGCCCAGGTTGTACTGTGCGTCGACATTGCCTTGCGCTGCAGCGCGTCGGAACAGCTCCACGGCCTGCGACTGATCGGCAGCGTCGGATGAGTTTTGTAACAGGACACCGCCGAGCAGCATCATCGCCGGCGCATGGCCCTGCAGGGCAGCCGCATGCAGCCAACGGCGCGCTTGCTCGACCGACGCCTCGGTGCCGACGCCGCGCAGGTAAAGGTCGCCGACCATGCGCTGCGCTCCGGCATCGCCCTGCTCCGCGGCTCGCAGCCAGAGCTTGAACACCTGCGCGAGTTCGTCGCCGCCGGCGCCGCCAGCCATGCGCAGCGACGTCAGCGCCATGATCGCGCCCGCATGCCCCTGCAGCGCCGCTCGCTCGTACCAGATGAGGGCAGCGTCGCGGTCCGCCAATAGGCCGTTGCCCCGAATCAAGGTATCACCCATCCAGGCTTGCGCAAACGCGTGGCCGCCTTGCGCCGCGCGGGTGAACCAGCGCAACGCTCGCGATGCGTCCTGGGCGACGTGCTTGCCTTCCAGATAAAAGAGCGCAAGCGTTGCCTGGGAATCGGAGTCGCCCTGCACCGCACAGGTTTCGAGCAGTTCGATGATTCGCTCCGCCGGCGGCGCTCCCGGAACCGCATCCCCCAGTTGTTCAACCAGCCGACGGGTGGCCGCGGCGCTGCCCAGTTCCGCGGCCCGCACTAGCCATCTCATGCCAGCTTCTGGATCTGCCGCGACGTACTGGCCGTCCGAATACTGGTAATGCAGCGCCCAGGCGGCTTGAACACTGCCAGCCTTAGCAGCTTCTTCCAACAACGTCACGCCGTGCGCGCTGTCCCGGCGCACACCCAAACCGCGAAAATTCAAAAAGGCGAGGTTGTATCGACCCACCGCATCGCCGTGCACCGCGGCCTTGGTGTACCAGCGCGCCGCGGTCGTGTAGTTCTTCCGCACCTGGTCGCCGGTGGCGTACATGATGCCGAGCTTCACACACGCCGCGGCGCTGCCTCGTTCGGCGGCCTGTCGGTACCGGCGGCGTGCGGCCTTCGGATCGCGCGGCATGCCGAGACCACCCAGCTGCAGCGTGCCCAGGTGATAGAGCGAGTTGACGTCGCCCTGCGCCGCGGCGCGGTGGAACCAGTCGGCCGCCGCCTGAAAATCCTGGGGCAACCCCTCGCCTTCGGCATACAGCGCACCGAGCCGCTCATAGGCCGCCGTGACGTTTTGATCCGCCGCCTTGCCGAGCCAACGGGCCGCCTCCACCGTATCGCGCGGCACGCCCTCACCGGCCAGATAGAAATGCCCGAGCAAATATTGCGCTTCACCATCGCCCAAGTCCGCAGCCTGACGGCACAGCACCGCGGCGGTATTCAAATCGGGATCGGGTCCCGAGCGAAACAACCGCACCAGCGACACCCACGCTTTGAGATAGCCGCGCGTGGCCGCGCGCCGCAACCAAGTCTCGGCCGAGGAGACATTCTGCGCAACGCCGCGCCCGTGCCGGTACGACTCGCCCAAATGGAACATCGCGGCCGGCTGGCCGGCCGCGGCAGCCTGTTCGAGCAGCGCTGCCGCCCGCTCGGCATCGTGCGTCACGCCCTCGCCGGACAAGAGCAGCATTGCCAGGCACAACTGCGCGGTGGAATTACCGCCGGCCGCGCACGGCTCGAGCCACTCGAAGGCCCGCGCATGGTCGCGCCGTTCGCCATACGCGCCCGCGTACAGCATGCCGAGACCGAGTTGGCCGGCCGCGTGACCTTGCTTGGCGGCTTCCTCGAACCAGCGTTCAGCCCGGTCGAGATCCCGCTCCAAGCCTAAGCCGGTGGCAAATTGATGGCCGAGGCGCGCCTGCGCCGCCGCATCGCCCGCCTCGGCGGCCAGCGCATTCCAACGCGCAGCCTGTTCGGGATCCTGCGGTAATGCGAGACCTTCAGGATAGAGACGCTGGAGCAGCGATGGCTGGTCCGGGCTTTCCTCAAGCTTGAGCAGCGCGGCCGGTGTCGCGGTGTCGGGCGCCACCATGCCGGTGAGATACATTTCCCCGAGCCGCGCTTGGGCAGCCACCGAACCCTGCTCTGCGGCGCTGCGAAACCAGCGCGCCGCTTCGACGAAATTCTGCAGCACGCCTTCGCCGTTCTCGTAAAGTTTCGCCAAGCGCATTTGCGCCCACTCCGAGCCCTCCTCGGCGAGCACGCGGAACATCGCAGCCGCGTCAGCCTTGTTGCCTCGGGCATAGGCCTCATCCGCGCGCTCCACCGTGGGCTTGCGTCGGCGTCGAATGGCGTTCGTGAGGAGTGTTCGGATGCTCAAGAAATATAGGTCCTGATTTTTTCCGGTAGCGTTGAAGTGTACTACGAGGAAGAGGAGCGCCTAAGTTCAGATCCGGGCGCGAAGCGTGCGTGCGTGAGATGAGATCCCTACTTAACATATTAAATTTTTTTTTGTCCCATCGCAGGGGCCGGATCACCCGCGATACGGTTAATATCCCGAGCGCGATGCCCGGCCAAATTTTGTTAAGGAAATTTTTGTGAGCAATTTCAGCGCAATTTCAGCGAAAACATGAAGCGGACGATGAGTTACGATAGTGCACACGACTGGCTCACATGCACCGTAGAAGCGCAAATATTTTTTTTGTTTTTTCTTAGTACTCGTGTCACACTTCGAGCACAAAATTTTTAATACGTTGAATCAAGTGTTTAGCGGCGATGATTAAGTTAAACACGCTTGAGTGACGAAGTTCACAAAATTGGCACACATGTTGCTGACGCTCAATTGATCTGACGAGTTCGACGATTACCTAGTTAATTTTCCTGTCCTAAGACAGCTAAGGGAGTAAAGCAAAATGGGAACTACTCTGAGCGTGGGTGGCGGTAATCATAACGTCACGGTTTTCGGCAACGGAACGGTGTTCGCTGGAAACGGCGACGACACGATTACCATTTCTGGTAATGGGTTCGTGAAAGCCGGCTCGGGCAGCGACAGCATCGTGATTTATGGCGATGGCACGGTCGCCGCTGGAAACGGCAAAGACTTCATCGACGTTCATGGCAGTGGCACCATTAGCGCGGGTAGTGGCAACGACTCGATCTCGGTAAGCAATAACGGAAGCATTTCCGTCGGCGGCGGTCACGATACGATTTCGCTGTACGGCTCTGGCAAAATTTCGCAAACCGGTGCTTCGGGACACGACACCATCAACCTCGGCTTTGGCAACGATACGATTTATGAAGCGGGCCAGGCCACCGTCAAAGGTGCATTCGGCAGCGCGTTGGTATCGGGTGGAGGGGTGACGTTTACCAATTCGGGTTGGTCGACGCATACGGAGGGGACCGCGCTCAGCGGCCACGTGACATTGATCGGTGGCGAATACTTGAACCAGTTCGTCGGTGGAACGGGATCAACCCTCATGAAGGGCGGTCTTGGCCCGGATACGTTCGTTGGCGGTTCCGGCAGCGACACCATGGTGGGCGGAACCAGTCACAACGTATTCGAGTTCGTCTCTAGCGAAGCGGGCGGCAAGCACCTCATCACTAATTTCGTTGCCGGTCAGGATCAACTGTACTTGGAAGGCCACTCGTTGTCCTATTTACAGACGCACAACGAAATCAGTGTCTCTCATGGCAATACCTATATCAGCCTGGATGGCGGTAACACGACCATCGAACTGAAGGGCTTCACGGGCTTGAACGGATCGGACATCACGACCCATAAGCCTTGATTGACTAGCAGCCATTGACGTTGGCGCGTGCGGTTGAGGATCAGGTCGGGCATTGGAAAATGCCCGACCTGGCGATCGCAGCCACCGTCGCCGCCGCCGCGACGCAAGGTTAAGGAACCTTCATCCCCGCTTCATAGGGCCAATGCCCGCTAAGCGCTATTCTCGGCGGGATTCAGCGCGAGTCCGCTTTTGTTCGGGGAGTTCCACGTGCGTTTTTTCCTGCGGGCCACCGCCGTTAGCCTCTGCTGCCTCCTGCCGCTGAGCTTGACGTGGGCCGTGCCTCCGGCCGCGCCGCCCGCCGCTCCGCCCGCCGCTCCCAGCAAGGCTCCGGCAACGATGGCACCGGCCGCGCCGACAGCGGATGGCTTTGCCGCAGCGGCGGCCGCTCGGCATGCCAAGCGCACGGCCTGTCTCAAGGAAGCCAAGGCCAAGAAACTCGTGGGATCCCAAAAAAACGCTTACATTCAAGATTGCCTCGCGCACTGAGCGGAGCCGCGCTGCGTCGGCGCCACCGCTACGTCCACGCGTCATTGATCTGTTGAGTGCTGCACGGCCTGTCGGAGCGTGTCCGCCGCTGAGTGCGGCGCGAGTTGCCGGGCCATGACGCTGTGCTGAAAATCGATGAGCACCAGCGCGCTCGTCTTGGCATCCAACGTGAATTTCGTCATGAGGTCTCCAAAGGATGACGTCGCGTTATGAGCGAGTCCCCGTAACGCGGAGCACTACGACTCGATCAACTCTATTGTCGCGAAGTGACCCTGAGCACGAGCTAATTTTCCATCGCAAGTCAGAAGCGGAGCGCTCAGCGCCTCCGCCAAGGCAACGTAAGCGCCGTCATACGCGGTCAGGGTCTCGCGTAGCTGCCAAATTCGCGGCAGTAATAACTGATGGCCGTGGCGTTCGATGGGCAGTTGAGCGAAGTCATCGAATGCCTGCGCAGCGCGCACGGTGGATAGCTCCTTTCGTTGCACCAGGCGACGCAGTACATGAGTCACTTCTATATCAAGCAAATGAGGGGCGTGAAGCCGTTCCGACGCTTGCAGGGCACGTTCCATCAAGCGAACTGCCTTACTCGTTTGCAATAACATTTCCAGCAACGCGGACGCATCGATAACGATCAACGGCTATCCCGCTCCGCGCGGACGATATCCGTGGGCGATAGCTTGCCCCGATAGGCGTCGCGTTGTCGCAGGCGCTCCTGCATTTCCTCGAGCGTCGGCTGCTCTGCAATCTTGCGCACTTCCCGAATCAAGTAGTCGGATAACGGAAGGCCCGACAAAGCAGCCCGTGCCTTCAGTTGCCGGTGCAACGCGTCCGGGACATGCCGCAGCTGAATCATTTTTGACATGTTTGAAGGATAGTTGCATGTGGATAACATGTCAAGGCTGCCGAAAAGAGCCGACGTGTGCTTTGATACATTTACGGGCAATTGGCCGTTCCCGCCGCCCGGCACAGATAATGCTTTTTCACGTACGTGCCGTAGCCTGGAGTCGGATCGCCCGCCGCATCGGTGATCAATACGTTCTCTTTGTGGCCGCTCCATGAGTCCCACGTCCATCCCAGATAGCCGATGCCGTTGGTATCGGCAAACGGCAACAGCACCGCTGCCCACGGCGCCGTCGAACCGCCGATGGCATCGCCGAACTCCGTGATCACCACCGGATAGCCGGCGGCCATGATGCTTTGTACGGCGTTCATCTCCAGACCCGAGCACTGCGGTAAGCCGACGCTCAAGATTCCATCCGCCACGCACGCCACTTGGGTCGGATATTTCGACGCGGCGTACGCATGCCATACCGCTCCCAATTGACCGGCGGGGTCGGTGGGCTTGTATTTCAGCCAGCCGTCCATCTGCTGCGACCACTGCAGCGTCGCGGTAAGCACCACGTTGGTCGCGCCCGTGGCGCGCACGGCATCGAGCATCGGTTGCATGCCCGCGGTCGACCACGTCAGATCCTTGACGCCCGAGCCGCCGCCGTAGAGCACCTTCGTGACCGTGCCGCCGTTCAGCAGATCCGGCCACGGGGTATGGCCGACCAGTGCCGTGGCGTCCAGGAACGGTTCGTTGAAGAGTTCGAAGATCACCGCCGGATTCGATTTGAACTGCGTGGCCACCGACGTCCAGAACGCCGCCGCATGGTCGGCATCGGCCATGGGATTCTGCGCGGTCGGACACACGGGACTCGCGCCATCATTGGGCGCGCCCCAATGCAGCTCGAGAATCACGTACAGGCCCGCGGCGGTGGCCTCGGCCACGCTCTGCTTCACCGTGGCCTGATAGTTGCCGCCCGGATCCGCCTTGATAATCGCGCCCTTCCCCGCATTGGCCCCAAGGTCGAGACAAGACAGCCCCAGCCAGGAGGCCTCGTTGAGCGGCAACCTCACCGAATTGGCGCCCCAGCGCTTGATGGCATTCCAATTGGGCGTGGAATCGCCGGTCTGTCCGCCCCAGGGGTTGTTCGGACTCCAGCCGCCGATGGCGACGAACTCGAGCCCGGCGACGTTCACGCCGCGCAGTTGCACGGTCGCGCCCTTCTCATCGACGAAGTGATTGCCCGCGACTTTGATCGCCGGTGCGGCGGCGAGGGCGGCCCCGCAGACCAGCGTCGCCAGGAGCCAGAGCAAGAATCTTACGCCCATTCGACTCCCTCCATCTCACCGCACCCGCTAGGCCTGTAGTACATTCTAATGCATGAGCACTCTAACGTTAGAAAGAGCGCACGCCGCAGCATGTCCCACCTGAAAGCAAAGCCCGCGCACTTCTTCTCCCGCCTCGCGCGGCGATGCGCGGCTGGGGTGGGCGCGGCCCTGCTCCTGTTGGTCATCACCGCTCCGAGCATGGGCGGCGCGGCGGCGCGCTCCATGGGTTGCGAGAAGCCGGCGCGGCCGGGAACCGTCGCTCTGACGACCAAGGATGGGAATAAGACCACTCGCTCGTACTTCGTTCAGATCCCGGCCGACTACAACCCGGCGCGGCCCTATCCCTTGATATTCGTGTTCCATGCCGCCGGCGGCAACCCGGCGCAAAGCCGTGGGTGGGGTCTGCAGAACGCCGCCGGTGCATCCGGCAACGGCATCTTCGTCTTTCCCGAGGGTATCAATTTCCAGCGCGAGGGGATTGGCTGGGACGACCGGAGCGATGGCTACGATTTGCCGCTGTTCGATCATATGCTCGGGGACCTCGAGGCGGGCTACTGCGTCGACCCGAGCCGCGTCTTCGTGACCGGCTTCTCATGGGGCGGCGATTTCGCGACCGCGCTCGCGTGCCATCGCGGCGATCAAATTCGCGCGGTGGCCGTCAATTCGGTGAGTGACGAATACCAGGATAAATCAGACTACCGGACGTACCGCGACCTGCCCTGCTCCACCCGCCAGCATCCGCCCATCCGCTTCGAGCATGCGGTGGGCGGCGATTCGTCATATCCGCCGCCGTATTTCGCGACCACGTCGAAGCTCTTCCAATATCTGAATTCGTGCAGCGCCGCGTCGACCCCCGTTCCCTCGAGCACCCCGGTGATGTCCTGCGCGTCCTTCACTAGCTGCAAAAGCGAATTCGTCGAATGTTCCTTCGATCACAGCATCGGTCATACGCTGCCGCCGAATTGGGCCCAAGACACCTGGGATTTTTTCTTGGCGCACTCGAAATAGCAGTGCGCGGTCGCGAGGAATACTTTTCTCATAGCCTCCGCAGATAGCGTCGATTTCGCGAGCAAGTGCCACCACGGGCCACGCAATGATCCGCACCCGCCGGCGTGGAAGACCGAGAGTTTTTTTCAGGCGGTTCGCGAAGGCCGACTGAACCGTGAAGCGCGGTGTCGCCACTCCTCGCGGCCGGCGTACGCCGCGGCGCCGGCAAGCATGAGCGCCAGCGTGAACCAGGTGAGCGCATACACCAGGTGATTGTTCGGCAGCTCGATCACCGTCAACCCGCCGACGGGCAGACCGCCGGGAACCGGTGTCGCGTCGGCGTCAATGAAATACGGTGCGATCGGGGAGAGTGCACGCGCTGCGGCAATCGCCGCCACGTCGCGTGAATACCAGCGATCGGCGGCAGGATTGTTCGCGTGCAGGAAGGCACCCTTCGGTTCGGTCACGCGCAGCAAGCCGCTGACGACCGTGCCGTCGCTGATGAGGCCCGCTGTGCGTGTCGCGGCATCACGCCGCTCGGGTGGCACGAAGCCGCGATTGACGAGGACGGTGAAGCCGCCAGCCGTGCGCAGCGGCGTCAGCACCCAAAAGCCGCCGCCCAGGCGCGTCACCGCGCGCACCAACGTCTCACGGTCATTGAGATACTGCCCGGCGACGCGCACGCGCCGATAGGCATGATCGCCGGCAGTAACCTGCGGCCATTGCGAGGGCCCCGGAGCAGCGATCGGCGCGGCGCGGACACGCTGCGTGATCTGGCCGATCAGATTCAGCTTCCAGACTCGCCGCTCGAGCTGCCATATTCCCAGTGCCGTCAGTGCGGCGACGGTGAGCAGGCAGAGCAGACCCAGCAACGACAGCACCAGCGGCGAGCGCGCCGGCCTTGGCCGGTGCTCCGCGCTCAAGGCATCTGGCTCATATCCCCCGGCATCATGTTGGCGTTTAGATGATAGATGATCCATAGCGATCCGATCAGGACGATCACGACCAAAATGAGCGTGAACACCAGCGCCATGATCGACCAGCCGTCTTCCGATCGGGTATTCATGTGCAGGAAATACACCATGTGAACGGTGATCTGCACCACGGCCAGCGTCGTGATCGCCAGCTCCGTGGCGATTTTGCTGTTGAGCACTCCGGACATGACGAGCCAGAACGGGATCGCCGTCAAGATCACCGACAGGATGAACCCGGTCAAATAGCTGCGCAGCGAACCGTGGCTGTCGCCGTGCGCGTGTCCGCCGGCGGCATGCTTCCCGTGCACCGCATCGCTCATCGCAGCATCCCCCCCAGGTAGACGAACGTGAACACACCGATCCAGATGACGTCGAGGAAATGCCAGAACAGGCTCAGGCACGCCAGGCGCCGCACGTTCTCCGGAATCAGGCCCCGCTGACCGACCTGCAGCATCAGGGTCACCATCCACACCAGACCCACCGTTACGTGCAAGCCGTGCGTGCCGACGAGTGTGAAGAAGGCGGACAGGAAGGCACTGCGTTGCGGGGTCGCGCCGTCGTGAATCATATGGGTAAATTCATACAACTCGATGCCGACAAACGCCAATCCGAACAGCGCGGTGACGATGAGCCAGCCCTGCGTGGCGCCGACGCGCCCCTTATAGGTCGCCAGCATCGCGAAGCCGTAGGTGATGGACGAGAGCAGCAGCATCGAGGTATTCACGGCCACCAGCGGCAATTCGAACAGGTCCTTGGGCGCCGGGCCGCCCGCGTAACTGCCGCCGAGGACGCCGTAGGTGGCAAACAGCGCCGCGAACAGCAGGCAATCGCTCATCAGATAGATCCAGAAGCCGAGCATGGTACTGCCGCCGGCAGCATGCTCATGCTCCTCGGTCAGACAGAAGACCGGCATCTCTACGGTGGCGTCGCCGCCCGTCGGTGTCATCGCCATGATTTCAAGCCTGCGCCGCGAGCAGGCGCGTCCGCCCGGCCTCGGTGCGCTCAACGTCGTTCGCCGGGATCTGGAAATCGCGCTGGTAGTTGAAGGTGTGGGCTATCGCCACCGCGAGCACCGCCACAAACCCGAGCGCCGCCAGCCACCAGATGTGCCAGATCATGGCGAAGCCGAAGATTGCGCTCAAGGCGGCAAGGATGAAGCCCGCTCCGGTGTTGCGCGGCATGTGGATGGCATTGAAGCCCGCCACCGGGCGGCGAAACCCGCGATGCTTCATGTCCCACCACGCGTCGTTGTCGTGCACGACCGGTGTGAAGGCAAAGTTATACTCGGGCGGCGGCGAAGCCGTGGACCATTCCAGCGTCCGGCCACCCCAGGGGTCGCCGGTACGGTCGCGCAGCGCTTCGCGCCGGCGAATGCTGACGTAGATCTGGATCAGAAAAGACACGATGCCCAGAAGAATCAGCGCGGCCCCCACCGCGGCGATGACGAACCAGACCTGCAGGGTGGGGTCTTCGAAGTGACGCAGCCGGCGCGTGACGCCCATGAGACCCAGCACGTAGAGCGGCATGAATGCCAGGTAGAAACCGGCCACCCAGAACCAGAACGACATCTTTCCCCAAAATGGGTCGAGCCTAAATCCAAATGCCTTCGGGAACCAGTAGCTGATGCCCGCGAATACGCCGAACACCACGCCGCCGATGATGACGTTGTGGAAATGCGCGACGAGGAACAGGCTGTTATGCAGCACGAAATCCGCCGGGGGCACCGCCAGCAGCACGCCCGTCATGCCGCCGATCACGAAGGTGAGCATGAACGCCAAGGTCCACATCATCGGCAACTCGAAACGGATACGGCCGCGATAGAGGGTGAAGAGCCAGTTGAACATCTTTGCGCCCGTGGGAATCGAGATGATCATGGTGGTGATGCCGAAGAACGAATTGACGCTCGCTCCCGAGCCCATGGTGAAAAAGTGATGCAGCCATACGAGATACGAGAGAATGGTAATGACCACCGTGGCGTAGACCATCGAGGTGTAGCCGAACAGACGCTTGCCGGAAAACGTCGCCGTGACTTCCGAGAACACTCCGAATATCGGCAGAATGAGAATGTAGACTTCCGGATGGCCCCAGATCCAGATGAGATTGACGTACATCATCGGATTGCCGCCGAGGTCGTTGGTGAAAAAATTGGTGCCCACATAGCGGTCCAGACTCAGCAGCGCCAGGGTCACGGTCAGGATCGGGAAGGCGGCGACGATCAGCACGTTGGTGCACAGCGCGGTCCAGGTGAATATCGGCAACTTCATCATGGTCATGCCGGGTGCACGCAGCTTGACGATGGTGGCGATCAGGTTGACGCCGGAGAGCAGCGTACCGACTCCCGCAATCTGCAACGCCCAGATGTAGTAGTCCACGCCGACATCGGGACTATAGGCGATGCCCGATAGCGGCGGGTAGGCAAGCCAGCCGGTGCGCGCAAACTCGCCGACGAACAGCGATACCATCACCAGCGCCGCGCCCATTGCCGTCATCCAGAAACTGAAATTGTTGAGAAATGGGAAGGAGACGTCGCGCGCCCCGATTTGCAGCGGTACCACGAAGTTCATCAGACCGGTGATGAACGGCATCGCCATGAAGAAAATCATGATGACGCCGTGGGCAGTGAAAATTTGATCGTAGTGATGGGCCGGAAGGAATCCTTCCGCGCCGCCGAAAGCGACCGCCTGCTGCAATCGCATCATCAGCGCGTCGGCAAAACCGCGCAACAGCATGACGAGCCCCAGGATCATGTACATGATGCCGATGCGTTTGTGATCAATGGTGGTGAACCACTCACGCCACAGATAGCCCCAGAGGCGAAAATAGCTGATCACGCCGAGCACGATGGCGCCGCCGAGCGCCACGCCTGCAAAGGTCGCGACCAGAATCGGCTCATGGATCGGAAAGGCGTCGAGCGTCAAGCGCCCAAAAGCCATTTTCATCAGCGAGTCGGTAGTCATTTAAGGTCACACGTTCATTGGTCGATCATCATCATATCGTTGGCGCAGGTTTTGCCCGCCGCGACACAGCGGTTGAGAATGGCACGGTAGAGGTTCGGGTCGACGGCCGCAAAGCTATGCACCGGTTCATTCTCGCTCGGCTGTTCGAGCCGCAGGTAGTCGCTGCGCCCGAGCAGGCCGCCGCCGGCTCGCATGCGTGCCAGCCACTGCTCGAAGTCCCGATCCACCAGCGCTCGGAACATGAAGCGCATGCCGGAAAACCCCGCACCGCTGTAGTTGGCGGAGAATCCCGGGTAATCACCGGCGGTGTTGGCGACGGCGTGCAATTGCGTTTCCATGCCCGGCATGGCGTAGATCTGGCCGGCGAGCGCGGGAATGAACAGCGAATTCATCACCGAGGAGGCGGTGATCCGAAACTCGATCGGTCTATCGAGCGGTGCGGCAAGCTCGTTGACCGTTGCGATGCCGTATTCCGGATAGATGAACAGCCACTTCCAGTCGAGCGCCACGACGTCCACCTGCAGCGGCCTCGCGGCGTATTCCATGGACTCACCCGGCTTGATTCTGCTGAGGCTCCGATACGGATCGAGCAGATGCGTACCGACCCAGGTAAGCCCGCCAAGACCGATGATGATCAGCAGCGGCGCGGCCCAGATGACGAGTTCAAGATGTATCGAGTGGTCCCACTCCGGCTCGTAGCGGGCCGCGCGGTTCGACTGACGATACCGCCAGGCGAACAGTACCGTCATCACCATGACCGGAACGATGACGATGAGCATCAGCACGGTCGAGTAGACCAGCAGATCGCGCTGCTGCTGAGCCACATCGCCCGATGGATTTAACACTACCGCATGGCATGCACAAAGCATCGCTATGAACGGCAGAGTAGCTATGAAACGAATACGGCCCAATACATCTCCAATCAGCGAACGCGCTATGCACGGCAGGGGGAATCACTTGCCCTGCTCTCTCAAATCCCTACAATGTGCGCTAAGAGGCGTCGTGTAGCAGCGGCCGGCGGCGCATGTTACTGCAGACGAAGTGCAAAATGAATACCGCGAGTCGATACTGAAAGAAATATGATCACGAGCCCACAGATTTCATGAGCGCGCACACCGCGATTTCCCCGGCGTCAACGCCTGATCCAGCCGCACACCACGTGCATGGCGCTCACGACGAGCCGACGCCCGGCGAAATCGCGGTCGGCGTCATCATCGGTCGAACCTCGGAATACTTCGACTTCTTCGTCTACGCCATCGCATCGGTGATGGTGTTTCCGAAGCTCGTCTTTCCGTACGTCGATGCGCTGACGGGCACGCTGCTGTCGTTCGCCATCTTCGCGGTGGCCTTCCTGGCGCGTCCGCTCGGCACCGTCATCTTCATCGCGATCGATCGTGCCTACGGGCGCGGCGTCAAGCTGACGATCGCTCTGTTTCTGCTGGGGGTCTCTACCGTAGCGGTCGCGTTCCTGCCGGGCTATGACCAGATTGGTTCAGCCTCGGCGTTGCTGCTGATTTTGTTCCGCCTCGGTCAGGGCCTCGCGCTGGGCGGCGAATGGGACGGTCTGGCGACGCTCCTGTCTCTCAACGCGCCCGAGCGGCGGCGCGGCTGGTACGCGATGATCCCGCAGCTCGGGGCGCCGCTCGGCCTCATCATCGCGAGCGCACTGTTTGCCTACTTCGTCGATACGCTGCCGGCGGCAGATTTTCTCGAGTGGGGTTGGCGCTATCCGTTCTTTGTGGCCTTCGCGATCAATGTCGTCGCCCTGTTCGCGCGGCTGCGCCTGGTTGAAACCCCCGAGTTCGCGCAGCAGTTCGAGGCGCTGGCGCTGAAGCCGTCCAGCGTGGCGGAGACGCTGCGTGCCGAAGGCCGCAATATCGTCATCGGCGCATTCGCGCCGCTCGCGAGCTTCGCGCTGTTCCATACCGTGACGGTTTTCCCGCTGTCCTGGGTGTTCCTGTACACGCGCCAGGCGCCGGCCCGATTCCTCGTCATCGAAATGGCGGGCGCTGCGGTCGGCGTGGCGGCCATCATTGCCTCCGGCATCATCGCCGATCGGGTGGGTCGCCGTACCATGCTGGGCATCACCGCGGGGGCGATCGCCGCATTCAGCGGCTTCGCGCCGCAATTGCTCAACGGCGGCGATGTCGGTGAGACGATATTCATGTTCCTCGGCTTCATACTCCTGGGCCTGTCCTTCGGTCAGTCCTCGGGCGCGGTCGCCTACAGTTTCCCGATTGCCCACCGCTATACCGCCTCTGCGTTGACCGCCGATTTCGCGTGGCTGTTCGGCGCGGGCTTTGCGCCCTTCGTGGCACTGATTCTCGCGAGCCGCTTTGGACTGATCGCCGCGGGCGCCTACCTGCTGTCCGGCGCCATTTGCACGCTGGTGGCGCTCGCCCTGAGCCCACAACAGCGCGGCTCAGCGCGATGACCGCACCGGCGGCGGCGCGTGCCCGCATCCGCCGACCATTTCAGCACCGTGGCAACACTCGTTCGTTCGCTCGTCAGCGCCGCCCTGCTCTTGTGTCTGTGTGTGGTCGTGCTGGGCGCGTACGTCAGACTGAGTAGCGCAGGACTCGGCTGCCCGGATTGGCCGGGCTGCTACGGTCATCTGACGCCCTCCGGCGCGGCGGCCGACACGCGGGTTCTCTCCTCCCCCACGGCGGGACGGCCGCTCGAGGTCGGCAAGGCCTGGCGCGAGATGGTGCATCGTTATGCGGCCGGCACGTTCGGGCTCCTGATCCTGGCGTTGGTGTTCATCGGTATCTCGCGACGGCGCGAACGCGTACTGCCTCTGCGCTACGTGACGAGCCTGCTCGCGATCGTGCTGGCACAAGGGCTGCTGGGGATGCTGACCGTCACCTGGCAACTCAAGCCGCTCGTGGTCACGCTGCATTTGCTATTGGGTTTCACCACGCTGTCGCTGCTGTTGTGGTTGTTCCTGTCGCTGCCCGAACGTGCCGCGTGGCGGCGTCCGGCGCCGCTCGACGCCGGCACCGTGGTGCGGGCGAGACTGCTGGCACTCGTCGCTCTGCTCGCGCTCGGGGTGCAGATTGCGCTCGGCGGCTGGACCAGCAGCAACTATGCGGCGCTGGCCTGCCCGGACTTTCCGACCTGCCAGGCGCAGTGGTGGCCGGCGGCCGATTACCGCGCAGCCTTCGATCTGCGGGGCGCCTCGGGCCGCAGCTACGAAGGCGGCGTGTTGGATGCGCCGGCGCGCACCGCGATTCAATTCACCCATCGAGTGGCGGCACTCATCATCACCCTCATGCTGTTGAGCGCGGCGCTCTCGGCGTTGCGGCTGCGCCAGAGATTTGCGCAGCGCGCCGCCGGCCTCGTGCTCGCGGCGCTGACGATGCAGTTGATCATCGGCATTTCGATGGTGCTGCGGGGATTCCCGTTGTGGCTCGCAACTGCGCACAGCGCCGGCGCAGCGCTCCTGCTCATGGCCACGGTCGGTTTGAACCGCGCCCTGCGGCCGCCCGCATGAACACCGAAGTGCAATCGGCGAGCATCGCGGCCACGTGGCGCGACTATGTGGAGCTCACCAAGCCACGGGTCGTGGCACTCATCGTCCTGACCTCGCTGGTCGGCTCGTTATTGGCCGCTCCGGCACTGCCCCCGCTCGATACGCTGCTGTTTGCGAACTTAGGGATAGCCCTCGCCGCCGCCGGCGCCGCCGCCATCAACCATGTCCTGGATCGCGGCATCGATGCCCGCATGACGCGCACCCAAGCTCGACCCTTGCCGACGGGGCATCTCAAGCCTGCGCAGGCGCTCGGCTTTGCCCTGGCGCTGAGCGTGGCATCGATGCTGCTGCTGGTGCGGGAAGTGAATGTGCTCACGGCCGTGCTGACCTTTGCATCGTTGCTCGGCTATGCCGTGCTCTACACGGTGTGGCTCAAGCGTGCGACCCCGCAGAACATCGTGATCGGCGGCGCGGCGGGCGCGGCACCGCCGGTATTGGGCTGGGTAGCCGTCACCGGTCACATCGACCCGCAGGCGTTGCTGCTGTTCCTGATCATCTTCTTCTGGACGCCGCCGCATTTCTGGGCGCTGGCGATCGCGCGCCGCGCCGACTATGCCAAGGTCAATATCCCGATGTTGCCGGTGACGCACGGCGTGGCGTTCACCCAACGCGCGGTGCTGCGCTATACGATCGCTCTGCTGCTGGTCACGTCGCTGCCGTTTCTGATGCGCATGAGCGGCATCGTCTACTTAGGTGCGGCCGCGCTCCTCGATGCAGGATTTCTGCGGCACGCGCTACAGCTCTACGGATCGCCGAGCAACGCGGTTGCCATGCGCCTGTTCCGTTATTCCATCGCGTACCTGATGTGGCTCTTTCTGGCACTGCTGTTGGATCATTACCTGCCGACGACGCAGTATCCCTGACAAACGGCTCCGCCTCGAGCCCAGGATCAACCATGCCGTTCGCCGCACTGGCCGATTGGAACAACTTTTACGTGATCACCGGCTCATCCGCAGGCGGCCTCACGGGGCTCACGTTCGTGGTCATCGCCTTGGCGGCAGACGTACAGCGCGTGAGGCCCACCGGCCTGCGTGCGTTCGTGACGCCCTCGATCGTGCACTTCGGCGCGGTCCTCGCCTTGGCCGCTTTCATGTGCGTGCCGCGGCAGACCCTCCTGAGCGCCAGTCTCGGCCTCGGCGTCGGCGGCATCGCGGGCTTGATCTACGTCGGCATCATCGCCTCGAACATCCGTTACAACCTCGGCAACTACCTCCCCGTGCGCGAGGACTGGATCTGGAATGTCGTTCTACCCGGCATCGGTTACGGCGCCTTGCTCATCATGGCGATTCTCCTGTGGTGGCGCCCGGAGCCGGGTCTGTACGGCGTCGGCGCGGCCTCCATGCTGCTGCTGTTCATCGGCATCCATAACGCGTGGGATATAGCGGTCTGGATGACACTGCGCAAGCACGGCAGCCACCCGCCCGCGGATGCCGACAAAGAGAAAAAAACGCGCGATGCTTGATGCCGGCGCGACTGCTCGAACGCGCAGCGCGTTCAAGGCGTGCGCTGTTCGATCCGCTTGGCGAGTTCGGTCAGGTCCACTTCGTCGTCGATGGGAATCTCGATCGGGCTGTTCTCGCCGTGCACGGTCGGCGGAGCGGCCGGTCGTGACGGCTTGGGCGAAGGTTTGAGCGCCATCTGCGGCACGGCGATTTCATCCGGCACGGCGCTCGGCGGCGGCGGACGCGTCCAATCCCGCTGCTGTTCCATCCAGCGCTGATAGCGATCGAACGTCCACATGCCATCATCGCCGCCGGACTGAATCACGTTGGCGATTTGGCTGAGTTGTCCCGAACGTATTGCGCCCTTGGCGCCGGAACTCGCCAGCAGGACTTCGCAGCGCGGCACCCGCAACTGATACGCCTCCAAGAACTCCAGACGCTGGCACACCACGCCCACCAGACAATCGGCAAGTTGTGCGCGGATGTTGGCCTGGATGTCGGCGGGAAACGCCATGCAGATGCGGCTCAATGCTTCGACACAGGTCGCCGAATGCAGGGTGGCGAGCACCAGGTGTCCGGTCTCCGCAGCGTTCAGCGTCAAGCGGATGACCTCGGGCGTGCGCATCTCACTGATCACCAGAACATCCGGGTTCTCGCGCAAGCCATCGACGATGGCCTGCTCGAAACTCGGCGAATGCGTCGGAATCTCGCGCTGCCGGATGAACGAGCGGCGATTGGTATACAAATATTCCAAGGGACTTTCGAGCGTGATGATGTGCCGCGAGCGGGTGGCGTTCAATTCCTCGATCAGGGCGGCGAGCGTCGTCGACTTGCCGCACCCCGTGGGCCCCGAGATCACCACCAAACCGGAGGGCGGATCGATCAACTTGCGCAGATCCGGGTGCAGGTTGCAGGTCCGAAAATCATGCACGGAGGGCACGAGCAGCCGCACGGCAATCGCCAAGCCGCGAATCGTGCGGTAGAGATTGATGCGGCACCGAGTGCCGCCCAGCACCACCGACAAATCCGCGGAGCCGCGTTCCAGGAACTGCGCCCAGGCATCGCTGCCCAAGGTGTCCTTGCCGACTTGCACGATTTGACTGCCTGCAACCACCTGTCCCATCGGCCGCAGCTCACCGCCCACGCGCACCACCAGCGGACTGCCGCCTTCGAGATGCAAGTCGCTGGCGCCTAATTTACGCGCGATTTCCACCCAGTCCCGTAAGCTCATGCGAACTCCTGCAACACATTGACGGCATTGACGCCGATCTCGGCGACCGCATAGCCGCCCTCCAGTACGAATAACGTGGGAAGGCCCAATGCACCGATGAGACGGCCATAGCGGGTGAAGTCGTCGGTCTTCAGTTTGAAAAAACTGATGGGATCGTTCTCGAAGGTATCGACGCCCAACGATACCACGAGCGCAGCCGGCGCGAACTTGACGATTCGCGCGAGCGCCGTCTCGAGCGCCGCCCGCCAAATGCGGAAATCCGTGCCGCGCGGCAGCGGCAAATTCAAATTGTAGCCCGTGCCCTCGCCGCTGCCGATCTCGTCGGCATACCCGGCGAAATACGGAAACGCATCCAACGGATCGCCATGGATCGAGCAGTACAGAACGTCCGAGCGCGCGTAGAAGATATCCTGCGTGCCGTTGCCATGATGGAAATCGACGTCGAGAATGGCCACTCGTTCGCTGCCGTGATCGCGCAGATACTGCGCCGCGATCGCCGCGTTGTTGAGAAAGCAATAGCCGCCGTAGAGGTCGCGGGCCGCGTGGTGCCCCGGCGGCCGGCAGAGCGCAAAGGCACCCCGCTCGCCCGTGGCGAGCCGCGCCGCTGCGGTGAGCGCCACATCGGCGCTCGCGCACGCCGCCTCCCAGGAACCGACGCTGATCGATGTCTCCGCCGCCATGGCGTAGTAGCCCAATTTGCCGGTAATGGAGTTGGGCCGGCGAACCGCCATGCGCCGCGCCGGCCAACAATCGGGGATGGCTTCCCCGCGATTACCGGCGGCGACCCACTCCGTCCAGGCCGAGCTCAAGAATTCGACGAAGTCCGCATCATGGACCCGCACTACCGGCTCGAGGCCGAACTGCGACGGGGCAATGATGTCGCCGAGCCCGGTCGCCTTGACCCGGTCGAGCACGAACTCGGCGCGCTGCGCACACTCGTGGGGAGCGACCAGTTCCCCGCCGTACAATTCCGTACGCGGGTTTCGGAGCAAGTGCTTTTCCGAGTACACCGTAATCATGTTGACCGACACTCCTGGATTAACTCGCAGCGCCCGCCGCGGCATGATACATCATGGTCCCATGTCGGTATCGAAAGCACTGCTCGTCGGCGGACTCGCCGGTATCGTCATGGTGATGACCACGGGCTGGCTCATTACCGGCTACGGTTTTCATCGCTTTCAAAAATTGACGCCGGCGACCTGGCGCGCCGAGAGCTGGCGCCAACATGCGCTCGCGGTCGTGTGGGCCGCGCTGGGCGGCATGGCCATGGGCGCCTTGGAGGCGCGGGTCGGAGGCGCTCATGATTGGCGGTCGGCGGTCGGCTTCGCGGTCGTAGCCTGGGCGGCGCTGGCGGCGCCGGTCATCGCCACGCTGGCGACCTACGTCAACCTGCATCGCGCGGTCGTGTTCGGACTGCTACTCGAATGGCTGGTGTTCGCCGTCGGCGTGTCGCTCGCCTGCAGTCGGTGGGCCACCTGATTCGGTGACCGCTGCGCTATAGTCTTCAGCCATTGCCAACATTGGGAGGCTTGCCATGCTCGACCACGTGGGTGTTGCCGTTGCCGATCTGGGGAAATCGAAGTCGTTCTACGACGCGGCGCTGCGGCCGCTTTCCATTGCCCTCCTTGCCGAAGTGACCGCCGAGCAAACCGGCGGCGCGGCCCATGCCGGTTACGGAGAAACGGGCAAGCCGTTTTTCTGGATCGACAGCGGCGCCATCGGCAGCAGCGCCAATGTCGCCGCGCACGTTGCGTTTACTGCCCGATCACGCGCCGCTGTCGATGCGTTCTATCGAGCCGCGCTGGCCGCCGGCGGCCGCGATAACGGGCCGCCCGGGCTGCGACCGCATTACCATCCGAATTATTACGGCGCGTTCGTGCTGGATCCCGACGGCCACAATATCGAAGCGGTGTGTCATCAGCCTTGATGACGCGGGTCGCTGTACGCATCTTGGTCTATGCGACACGGGACGTCCCGACGAGGCGGCCCGTTGGGCGGGAAAACTACGTCCGGACGTTAACCGGATAGCGAGATGATTTGATTCAGGGTTTCACAGGATAGCTCAAACACATCGGCGGGCACCTGCTTCCACGGATGCGGCTTCGCTGCGCGGGCGCGCCAGTCGAACGATTGCGGCTGGTGTCCCAATATATAACTGACGGCGCCCCTGGGGCCCGTGAATCGAATGGCAAATGGGTTGGTGTCATTGAAGCTCGCTGTCGTCATGGGCAGGCCGATGACGATGCCGGTGCGTTCGTTGAAAGCTCGCGGCGAGAGTACCAGCAATGGGTGCACGTCTTTCATTTCGCGCCCAGCCTGCGGGTTGCAGTCGATCCAGATCATATCCCGCCGATCCGGACACCAAACCCGACGCGCCGCCATCAGAAAACCTCGTTGCCCGTCCGGCCGGTGGCCATGGCTTCGCCACCGTGCAACGCCGGGTCAAAAGCGGCCAGTTTCTGCTCCAGCGTCAATTTGGCTTGTCCTAGGGCCTTGACCAACACGCCGCCCTCGCCGACCGATAATTCGACGGGTTGCCCCACCACGAATCGGGCCGAACGCGCCACGGCCGCTGGAATGCGTACCGCTAGACTGTTGCCCCATCGTTGAACCTTCAGTGTCGCCGCTTTAGTCATGCGCCAGCCTCCATGTATCAACAAGTCTACACATACTGCCGCAGCGCGCAAGCTCACGCGGTCTCGACCTCGTAACATGGACATGAGGGCTAGCCCGCCGCGACACCTACCGCTTGGGAATATACAAATCGGTCAGCGTGCCTTCGAACGCTTCGGCGGAAAACGCCACCGTCTCGGACAGCGTGGGATGCGCGTGAATGGTCAGTCCGATATCCGCGGCATCGGCGCCCATCTCGATCGCGAGCCCCACCTCGGCGATGAGTTCCCCGGCATTGGTGCCGACGATTCCGCCACCGATGACGCGCTTCGTCTGTTTGTCGAAGAGCAGCTTGGTGAAGCCTTCGTCGCGATTGATGGCGAGCGAGCGGCCGCTCGCGGCCCAGGGAAACGTTCCCTTACCGTACTCGATGCCGCGCGCCTTCGCGTCGGTTTCATTCACACCCACCCAGGCAATTTCCGGATCGGTGTACGCGACGGAGGGAATGCAGCGCGCGTCGAACGCGGCCTTGTGCCCCGCGGCGACTTCCGCCGCCACCTTCGCCTCGTGGGTGGCCTTGTGCGCCAACATCGGCGCGCCGGCAATGTCGCCGATGGCATAGATGTGCGGCACATTGGTGCGCATCTGTTTGTCGACGCCGATGATGCCGCGCTTGTCCACCGCCACGCCCGCGGCGGCGGCGTTGATTGCATTGCCGTTGGCGCTGCGGCCGACGGCCACGAGCACCCGATCGAAGTCCTGCGGCTTCGCTGCGTTCGGACCGTCGAAGCTGGCGCGCAAGCCGCCGGCGTGCGGCTCGAGCGTCGACACCTTGGTGTTCAGCAAAATCCGTTCGTAACGCTTCTCGATGCGCTTCTGCAACGGGCGCACCAGATCGCGGTCCGTACCCGGCATCAAACCGTCGCTCAACTCGACCACGCTAACCTTCGCGCCCAGCGCATCGTAGACGCAGGCCATCTCCAAACCGATGATGCCGCCGCCGATCACCAGCAGGCGCTTGCAGTCGGGCGGCAGTTCCAGCGCACCGGTCGAATCGATGACCCGCGGATCATCGGGCAGTCCCGGCAAGCGCACCGACTCGGATCCCGCCGCGATGATGCATTGCTTGAAGTCCAAGCGGCGTGCGCCTTCCGCGGTTCGCACTTCCAACGAATAGGGTCCGATGAATTTCGCCTCGCCGCGGACCACATCCACTTTGCGTTGCTTGGCAAGGCCGGTGAGCCCATTGGTCAATTTGGCGACCACCCGGCTCTTCCATGCGCGCAATTTGTCGAGGTCGATTTGCGGCGCGCCGAACGCGATGCCGTTGGCGGCCATGTCGTGCGCGTCCTCGATCACCTTCGCCGCGTGCAGCAACGCCTTCGACGGAATGCAGCCGACGTTCAAACACACGCCGCCGAGCGTCGGCCAGCGTTCGATCAAGGTCACCTTGAGACCCAAATCAGCGGCACGAAATGCCGCGGTGTAACCCCCCGGGCCGGCGCCGAGCACCACCAAGTCGAGCGCGCCCGGCGGCGCCTCCGCGGCCGCACCGCCCCGGACGGCGGGTGCCGCAGCCGGTGCCGTGACGGGTGCCGGTGCCGCTACCGCAGCTCCGGCTGGCGCGGATGCAGCCACAGCCATGGCCGCAGTGGCAGCGGGTTGGTCCGCGCCCGCCTTGGCCGCAGCGTCCGCCACGGTCACCTTGGCGATCAGCGTGCCGGCGACCACGCCGTCGCCCTTCTTGATTTCGATGGATTCGATGACCCCCGCCACCGGCGACGGCACATCCATGGACGCCTTTTCAGATTCGAGCGTGATGAGCGGATCATCGACGCGAATCTCGGCGCCTTTCGCGACCAACACCTCGACGACGCTGACGTCCTTGGAGTCGCCCAAGTCGGGGACTCGAACTTCGACGACGCTCATACCAGCGCCTTCACGTCGCTCAGCGTCTTGCTCAAGTACACGATGAAGCGCGCCGCTTCCGCACCGTCGATGACCCGATGGTCATACGACAAGCACAGCGGCAGCATGAGGCGCGGTATGAAGCCGCCGCGGTCGTAAACCGGTTTCAGACTGGACTTGGCGACACCCAAAATGGCCACCTCCGGCGCATTGATGATGGGCGTGAAGCCCGTGCCGCCGATGCCGCCCAGGCTCGAAATGGTGAAGGAACCACCCTGCATCTCGGCCGCTTTCAATTTTCCGGCGCGCGCCTTTTCCGACATCTCACCCAGAATCCGCGCGAGTTGATAGCTGTCCAAGCGATCCGCATCGCGAATCACGGGCACCACCAATCCATTCGGTGTGTCCGCGGCAAAGCCGATGTGGAAATATTTCTTGAAGACCAGATTCTCGCCCGGCGGATCGAGCGAGGCATTGAAGCGCGGAAATTTCTGCAGCGCTGCGATGCAGGCCTTGATGATGAATACCAGGGGCGTGAGCTTCACGCCTTCTTGCGCCGCCTTGTCCTTGAGCGCGACACGGACCGCTTCGAGATCCGTGATATCCGCCTCGTCGTACTGCGTGACGTGCGGCAAGTTGACCCAACTCGCTTGCAAACGTGCGCCGGAAATCCGTTGGATTCGCGACAGCGGCTTGACCTCCACCATGCCAAATTTCGCGAAGTCGACTTCCGCCACCTTCGGCAACGCCGACCCCGCCGCCGCCGGTGCCGCCGGCAGCGGCGCGCTCAGGAGCTGTTTCACATGCGCCTTCACGTCATCCTGCGTGATGCGTCCCTTGGGTCCGGTGCCGGCAATCTGGCCGAGATCAGCGCCCAATTCGCGCGCAAACTTGCGCACCGACGGACTGGCATAGGCCTTTGAAAAGGCGGCTTCATCGATCGCGACCGCCGTGCGTGCCGCGGGTGGCGCGACGCCGGCCGCACGTGCCGCGGCAGCGTCCGCCGGTGCCGCCGTGGGCGCCGGTGGCTCAGGAATGGCGGGACTCGCGCGCGCTGGTGCGGGCGCAGCCGCCGGTGCCGCCGGCGGCGGCGTGGGTTGGATGCTCGGCGCGGCCGCTGCAGCCGCCGTTTCGGCGCCTGTCTCGAGCAGCAGGATCAACGAGCCTTCGGAGACCTTGTCGCCTTGCTTGATCTTCACCTGCGTGATCCGGCCGGCAGCCGGCGCCGGCACGTCCATGGTCGCTTTTTCGGTCTCGAGAGTGATCAACGGCGCTTCTTTGTCGATCTGCTGCCCGTCCTTCACCAACACATCGATGACGCTGACGTCCTTGAAACCGCCGATGTCGGGAACCAAGACTTCGATTGGTGTTGCCACGATGTTCGCCTAGACCGTCAGCGGATTGGGTTTTTCGGGGTCGATGCCGAAGGTCTTCATCGCCTGTGTCACCGCTTGCAGGTCGATCTTGCCATCGTTGGCGAGCGCCTTGAGCGTCGCGACCACCACGTAATGCCGGTCGACTTCGAAGAAGCGCCGCAACTCGGCGCGCGAGTCGCTGCGGCCGAAACCATCGGTGCCGAGCACGGCATAGCGGCCCGGCACCCATTGCCGGATCTGATCCGCCACGGTTTTCATGTAGTCCGTTGCCGCGACGAACGGACCGGTGCGCTCGCCCAACGCCTCCTGCACGTAGGTCTGCTGCGGCTTATCGTTGGCATGCAGAAGATTCCACCGCTCGACGCTAAGCGCATTCCTGCGCAGCTCACTGAAGCTGGTGACCGAGAAGACCTCCGCGGCCACGCCGTAGTCCTTCTCGAGCAGATCTGCCGCCGCCAGCACCTCGCGCAGTATCGTGCCCGAACCGAACAGCGTCGCACGCAGCTTGCCCTTGCCCGCGCTGCGCAGCAGGTACATCCCTTTCAAGATTCCCTCGGCGGCACCGGCCGGCAGGGCGGGATGCGCGTAATTCTCGTTCATGCACGTGATGTAGTAGAAGACGTTTTCCTGTTCTTGATACATGCGGCGCAAGCCGTCTTGCACGATGACCGCAAGTTCATACGCGTACGTGGGATCGTAAGCCACGCAATTGGGCACCGCGCTCACCAGCAAGTGGCTGTGTCCATCCTGGTGTTGCAAGCCCTCGCCGGCGAGCGTGGTACGGCCGGCGGTGCCGCCCACCAAGAATCCGCGTGCCTGGCTATCGGCCGCCGCCCAGATGAAATCGCCGACCCGCTGGAACCCGAACATCGAGTAGTAGATGTAGAACGGAATCATGCTGACGCCGTGATTCGAATACGCCGTCGCCGCGGCCAGCCAGGAACACAGGCTCCCCGCCTCGTTGATGCCCTCTTCCAGAATCTGGCCCTGCTTGTCTTCGCGATAGAACATCAGCTGATCCGCATCCTGCGGCGTGTAGAGCTGTCCCACGGACGAGTAAATGCCCACCTGGCGAAACATTCCTTCCATGCCGAAGGTGCGTGCTTCATCCGGCACGATGGGCACGACGTGCTTGCCGATATTCTTGTCCTTGATCAACATGGTCAAGATTCGCACCAGCGCCATGGTGGTGGAGATTTCGCGATCGCCGCTGCCTTCGAGCAGTGCGCTGAAGGCCTCGAGCGGCGGTACCGCCAAGGGCGGCGCCGACGAACTGCGCGCCGGCACATAGCCGCCGAGCGCTGCGCGGTGCTGTTGCAGATATTTCATCTCCTCGCTGTCGGCCGCGGGTTTGCGGAATGCCAATCCCGTGATCTCCTCGTCGGAAATCTGGATGTTGAAACGATCACGCACCTCTTTGAGGTCTTCGTCGCCGAGTTTTTTCTGTTGATGCGCCGCGTTGATGCCCTCGGCCGCTTTGCCCAGCCCGTATCCCTTGACGGTCTTCGCCAAAATCACGGTCGGCGCACCCTTGTTCGCCATCGCCGATGCGTATGCGGCGTAAACCTTGTGGGCGTCATGGCCGCCGCGGTTCAGGTGCCAAATCTCCTCATCGGACATGTTGGCGACCATCTCTTTCAATTCGGGATACTTGCCGAAGAAGTGCTCGCGCGTGTACGCGCCGCCTTTGGATTTGAAATTCTGGTACTCGCCGTCGACGCATTCTTCCATCAGCCGCTTCAGCAAGCCCTTCTGGTCACGCTCGAGCAGAGGATCCCAGCGCGAGCCCCACAGCACTTTGATGACGTTCCAGCCGGCGCCCAAAAAAGCCGCCTCGAGTTCCTGAATGATCTTGCCGTTGCCGCGCACCGGTCCGTCCAGGCGTTGCAGATTACAATTGATGACGAAAATCAGATTGTCGAGTTGCTCGCGCACCGGCATGGTGAGCGCGCCCATCGACTCGGGCTCGTCCATTTCGCCGTCGCCCAGGAACGCCCACACCTTGCGATCCGACGGCGGCACGATGCCGCGATGTTCCAGATACCGCACGAAGCGTGCTTGGAAGATGGCGGTCATGGGACCCAAACCCATCGACACGGTGGGGAATTGCCAAAACTCCGGCATCAGCCACGGGTGCGGATAGGACGACAATCCGCCGCCGCGCACCTCCTGGCGAAAACGCAGCAGCTGACTTTCGTCAAAACGACCTTCGAGATAGGCGCGCGCGTAAATGCCGGGGGCCGAATGCCCCTGCATGAAAATCATATCGCCGGGATGCGCGGCGCTCTTCGCACGCCAAAAATGATTGAAGCCCACTTCGTACAGCGTCGCGGCCGAGGCGTAGGTGGCGATATGGCCGCCATACTCGGAATTCTTGCGATTGGCCTGCACCACCATGGCGAGGGCATTCCAGCGGATATAGGCTTCGTTGCGCCGCTCCAGCGAGCGGTCGCCCGGATAGTCGGGTTGCTGTGCCTTGGAAATCGTATTCAGGTAAGCCGTGTTCGGCTTGAACGGCAGATACGTGCCGGAGCGGCGCGTGAAATCCACGAGCTTTTCCAACAGGAAATGGGCACGCTCCGGTCCCTGCGCGCGCAGCACCGAGTCGATCGACTCGAGCCATTCTTGCGTTTCGGTCGGATCGATGTCTTCGAACGGTGATTTCGGTGTCATATGCAAGCCTTCCTGGGTAGGTATGCGCACATGCACATACCCACGTGTCCTGTTAAGATGGCAGGCACGTTACAGTGCCGTTGCGCGAACTGCCACTTGGGATTTTAGCAGCGCTTGCCTTTTTTAGGATATGCCGATTCGCTTGCCCTTCAGTTCGCTTTTGGTTCCCGTGCGCCAAATCAGCTCACGGCTGACCCCCGGGATACTCGCCCGCTATGCGTGCGCCATCGTTTTCTTGCCGCCCACGCCGGGCGCCAACGATTGGGCGACCCTACCCTTCGGCGATCTGCTGCGCGATCTGTATCGCCGTCAGGCACGCAAGCCCGGCGACAGCGTTCAGGTTCGAGTCGGCACCCACGCCGAAACCTTGATTTTGGCAGTCTGTTTGGCGGACACGGCGAGCACGTTCGAACGGCTGCAGGCCGCCGGACGCGTCGCACGCAGCGCGCTGGAGAGCGAACCCGAGTCGCTGCTGGTTCTGGCCCGCGGCTGTGCCGCGCCCGTCGTATCTGCCGCACTGCACGCAACCCTCGCCGCGCTCCAAGCCGCGGCATTTCGTTTCGCCACGTTCAAGAGCGATCCGAAACCGTATCACCCGCCGGTGCGCATCGACGTCGCGACCGCGGATTCCTTGACCGATCTGGAGCTCACGTTGGCCACCTCCGCCGGCAACAACTTGGCGCGCTGGCTGACGGCATTGCCGCCGAATACGCTCGATGCTGCTGGCTACCGGCGCTTGCTGCAGGAGTTCGCGCAGCGCTTGGGGTTGGCGTTCAAATTCTACGGCGAGGCGCAATTGAAACGGCTCGGCGCCGGTGCGTTTCTCGCCGTGTCGCAAGGCAATGCCGCTCGCGGCGCAGGCATCGTGCATCTCGCGTATCGCCGGGCGGTCGCTACGCGGGGCGGCGAATCGCCCCGGCGCAGCCGCGCGGCGCGCGCGCCCGCCGTGAGTCTCGTGGGCAAAGGGATCTGCTTCGACACCGGCGGCATCAATCTCAAGACTCACAAGAGCATGCTCGACATGCACACCGACATGGAAGGCAGCGCGGTCGCCGTCGGCAGCTTGTATGCGGTGCATGCATTGGGTTTGCCCCTCGCGGTGGATTGCTGGTTGGCCATTACCGAGAACCGCATTGGACCGCTGGCCTACAAGCCGCAGGACGTGGTGCGCGCCTGCAATGGAACGACCATTCAAGTCATTCACACCGACGCCGAAGGCCGTATGGTGTTGGCCGACACGCTGAGTCTCGCCGCTCGCGGTGCGCCGCGTGCCATCATCGACTATGCCACCTTGACCGGCGCCTGCGTGTACGCATTGACCGAGCGCTACAGCGGCGCTTTTACCAATCGCCCGGAGGCGCGCGAGGTGATCGAAGCCGCCGGCACTGCCAGCGGCGAGCGCGTCTGGTGTTTCCCCATGGATGCCGACTTCGATTCGGACCTGGAAAGCACGGTCGCCGACGTACTCCAGTGCGCCACCGAGGGCAAGGGCGATCATATTTTGGCGGCGCGGTTCTTGAATCGCTTCGTACCGAAGAGCATCCCGTGGCTGCACCTGGATCTTGCGGCGGGCTCGCGCACCGGCGGCCTCGCGCACATCGCCACCGACATTACCGGATTCGGCGTGCGCTTCACGCTCGATTTGCTGCGGCGTGGCTGGCCCGAGACGGCATCGCGACGCCCAGCGGTTGGCCGTCCCGCGCGTGGCCGCCCTGCCGGGTCGCCATGAGCACGTTGACGATTCAACGGCCCGACGACTGGCACGTGCACCTCCGCGATGGCGCAGCGCTGCAGTCGGTGCTGCGCTTCACCGCAGAACGGTTCGGCCGCGCCATCGTCATGCCGAATCTGAAGCCGCCCATCACCACCACCACTCAAGCCGCGGCCTATCGCGATCGCATTCTCGCGGCGCTGCCGGCCGGCGTCCGCTTCGTGCCGCTGATGACGCTGTACCTGACGAACACGACGCCGCCGGGAGAAATCGACAGGGCGAAGGAATCCGGCATCGTGCACGGCGTGAAGCTGTACCCCGCCGGTGCCACCACGCACTCCGATGCCGGCGTCACCGATATCCGCAACGTCTTTCCCGCGTTGGCGCGCATGGAAGAAGTCGGCATGCCGCTGCAGGTGCACGGCGAGACGACCGGCGCCGACGTGGACGTGTTCGATCGCGAAGCGCATTTCATCGATCACGTGCTGATCCCGTTGCTCGAGCGTTTCCCGGCGTTGCCCGTGGTGTTCGAACACATCACCACGGCGCGCGCGACGGAGTTCGTGAACACGGCACGTGCCGGCGTGGCGGCGACGATTACGCCGCAGCACCTGCTCCACAATCGCAACGCCATTTTCTCGGGCGGCATCAGACCGCACTATTATTGCTTGCCGATCTTGAAGCGCGAAGCCGATCGCCAGGCGCTGGTGCGCGCGGCCACCAGCGGCGATCCGCGTTTTTTTCTCGGTACCGACAGTGCGCCGCACGAACGTGCCACGAAGGAGAATGCCTGCGGTTGCGCCGGTATGTTCACCGCGCACGCTGCGCTCGAGTTGTATGCCGAAGTCTTCGAACAGGCTGGACGGCTCGATCGGCTTGAAGGTTTCGCCAGTCATTTCGGGGCGGACTTCTACGGCCTGCCGCGCCACGACGATGTCATCACGTTGATCAAGGAGTCTTGGGTGCCCCCAGTATCGTACGATTTCGGCAACGGCGTCTTGGTGCCGTATCGCAGCGGCGAACCCGTCGCGTGGCGTCTCACCACGGCGGTAGCTGCATGACGCAGATCGCGCCCATTACTTTTGCCACGCGCTTTCGCGGCTTCCTGCCGGTGGTCATCGACGTGGAGACCGGCGGCTTCAATTCACAGACCGACGCGCTGCTGGAAATCGCCGCCGTATTCCTCGACATGCGCAGCGACGGCACGCTCGCGCGCGGTGAAACGTTCCGCTATCACGTGGTCCCGTTTCCCGGCTCCAACATGGAGCCCGCCTCGATGGCGGTGACCGGCATCGATCCTCATCATCCGCTGCGGCCTGCGATCACCGAAGAAGACGCACTGCAGCGCATATTCAAGGAGGTTCGCAATGCCGTGCGTGCGGCCGAATGCACCCGTGCCGTTCTGGTGGGTCACAACGCGTTTTTCGATTTGAATTTTTTGAACGCCGCGGTGCTGCGCACGCAGATCAAGCGCAACCCCTTCCACCCGTTCACGAGCTTCGACACCGCCACGCTGGGCGGCGTGGCCTTCGGCCAAACCGTGCTGATGCGCGCGACGCTCGCCGCGGGGCTCGAGTGGGATACGTCGTCGGCGCATTCGGCGGCGTATGACGCGGAACGCACGGCCGATCTGTTCTGTATCGTGTGCAACCAGTTCCAGCATGTGTTCGACGCCAGCCGCAGGCGCTTGGCGTCGATGGGACCGCTGGAGATCGAACCGGAAACGCCCGCCGATCCTTGAACCGGCGCTGCACGCCGTGCGTTACGCGCCGTGCGTTACACGCCATCCGCTACACGGCGTACCCGTTGCCTTAGGCGGCGACGGCGCCGGCTTCGGCCAACAACTGCTTCAATTCGCCGTTCTTGTACATTTCGACGACGATGTCGCAGCCGCCGATCAGCTCGCCGTTGACGTACAGCTGCGGAAAGGTCGGCCAATTCGAATACGTCTTCAGTGCCTCACGCACTTCCGGGTCTTCGAAAATGTTCACGTGCGCAAATTTCGCTTTGCTCGCCCGCAGTGCGCCCACGGTTTGCGCCGAAAAGCCGCATTGCGGAAAATCCGGCGTACCCTTCATGTAGAGCACCACCGGTGCCGCTGCCAGTTGGCTCTTGATTCGTTCGATAGCATCCATAGTCGCATCTCCAAAATTAGTCACTTGGGCGTCAGCGTCCACTCGCTCGCGGCATCATCCCACACAGTACCCGTGTGCATCCAGAGCACACCGGTTGATACACGCAGACACCGGCGCCGCCTTGGACATCGTTGAATTATTGGGGTTTGCCGCCGATACTTCCAGCCCTAATGACCATGAATCCCCCGATACCGGTGCCCCACGACCTCCCCGCTCAGGTCGACCGCGCGCTGGCCGAAGACATCGGCACCGGCGATGTCACCGCGGCCCTCATTCCGCCCGAGCGGGCCGGCCGAGCCGCAGTCATCACCCGCGAGCCGGCCGTGGTGTGCGGGATACCTTATGTCAATGAAACCTTCGCACGCGTCGATCCTGCGGTACGGGTCGACTGGAAGGTGGCCGAGGGCGACCGGGTGGCCGCCAATCAGCTGCTGTTCACGGCGCAGGGTCCGGCTCGCGGACTTCTGACCGCTGAACGCACCGCGCTCAACTTTCTCCAGTTACTGTCGGCGACCGCGACGGCAGCCCATGCCTACGCGGTCTTGATCGAGGGCACGGCGTGCCAGGTGCTCGACACCCGCAAAACCATCCCGGGCCTGCGGACGGCGCAAAAATATGCCGTGCGCGTGGGCGGCGGCCACAACCACCGCATCGGGCTGTTCGACATGATTCTCATCAAGGAAAACCACATCGTGGCCGCGGGCTCCATTGCCCGCGCAGTGGCCAGCGCGCGAGCCTCCGGCGCACGCGTTCCCGTCGAAGTCGAGGTCGAAAACCTGGACGAACTGCGCCAGGCCATCGCCGCCGGCGCGGACATCGCCATGCTGGATGAGTTCTCACTGGCAGCGATGCGCGAGGCCGTGGCCATCAATCGCGGGGCCGAACGGCCGGTGAAGCTGGAAGCCTCGGGCGGCATCACGCAACAAACCATTCGCGACATTGCGCTCACCGGCGTGGA
>JBKQSA010000073.1:0-20907 GCA_052143815.1 Steroidobacteraceae bacterium
CCGCGAATGATATCTGCCGCCTCCACCGGCTATGGCTCGGCCCGATCTATCCCTGGGCAGGCGAATACCGCAGCGTCAATATCGGCAAGGGCGGCTTTCAGTTCGCGCATGCGCCGCGGATTGCCAGCCTGATGGCGGAGTTGGAGCGAGACGCGCTACGCCGGCATACACCCTGTCGTGCGGTGGCAGTCCTCGAGCTAGCGCGGGCTTTGGCCGAAGTCCACGCTGAACTGATTCTGGTGCATCCGTTTCGCGACGGTAACGGCCGTCTCGCGCGTTTGCTCATGCTGCTCATTGCGTTGCAGGCGGGGCTGCCGCCGTCGGATTTCAGTCCCTTGGCCAGGCGTGGCAAGCGCACCTATATCGCCGGCATTCATGCGGCATTGAATCGAGATTACGCGTCGACCGCTATGATGGCGCGAGTTATCGAGCGCTCGACGCGACGTGCCGCTTCCAATGGGCGATGAACGCTTCCGTGCTGGCGGGTGTTTTTTTGCCGTTACCTTCCACAAAGGGCGCGTAGATCCCCTCAACCGCGGACGACGTTCGAGCCGATATTCGTAAAGCCGCCTTCCGGTCGGCGGTCGATTTGAGGTAAGGATTGGACCGTTTCAGCTTCATCTTTTAATCATACGCCGCTGGTGAACGACGCGAAATGAAAGTGCTTCACCCAGGAGCGGCTGGCGAGCGAGTATGGCCGGCCATCGGTTCAGATTTCGCGGAAGACCGCCTCCATATTGTTGCCATCCGGATCGAGCACGAAGGCGGCGTAGTAGCCCGGCGGGTAACCTACGGCGGTGTTGCGAAGCCCGGGCGGCCCGTTGTCGATCCCGCCCGCCTTGATGGCGGCCGCGTGGAAGGCGTGAACCTCGGCGCGGTTCCTGGCCGCGAGGGCCGTATGCTGCTTCACTCCTTGTGGGGTGAAAGCGGTCGATCCAGAAAACAGGGTAATCGACACCATAGCCGACGCCATCGGCCCCGTCGTTCTCCGGAAGCTGCATGACCCGGCGCAAGCCAAGTGCGCCCAGAGCCGCATCGCAAAAGGCCGCGGACCGGGCGACGTTCGCGACACCGATGCCCGTATGGTCGATCATGATGACAATCCCTATTTGATGATTGACCGGCCGGTCTCGGAGCCGAGGTCGGACAACGCTGCACCTCAATCTTAGGGCGGGACCTCAATCCCAGACAAGACGCAGTTCGGGAGCCCGGACAACGGGACGGCAAGCGCTGTTCCACCGTTAACCGTCAACTCGGCGGCAGAGGGGGCGGCCTCAGTTCGGTATTTAGGAACTCAGATTCGGAATCTCGGAACCCCGAAAGCATTTGTCGATGTGCCGCAAATTGTGAACTGGACGTTCGTCGTGCGGGAGTGAAATCAATGCTTTGGAGATGTTACTTTGGTGCCGCAATTGTGAACTGGCCTTCAGATGTGCCGCAATCGCGTACTGATTGCAGGCGCACTTAGGTGCGTATTGCAACGGCGGTTCCTCTGAGTCGACGCTCAACTGTCGATGCAAGTGACGTCAAACCAGCTCAGGTGCAAGTGCAACGCTTCTTCGACCGTGAAAAATGCGGATGGTGATCACAACACCTGCGAGGAGCGCGACCATTCCGACTCCCTCCACGAGCGTAGGCCAGCGACGCCGGATCAGCAGCCCGAGCGTGGTTCCGAATACCGTTTCCATGGTTATCAACTGTGCCGAGAGCGCCACGGGCAGCCGTTGTGATGCGAAGGTCCAGGCCAATGCCCCGCCCAGCGAGGCCGTCAGCGCCAGCACAGTTCCCCAGATATAAAGAGAGGCGGCGACGTTCCATCCCAACCCCAGTCGGCTTAAAGCAAACACATTCAGTAAGAGGCCGACAGGAACAAAGGCGAGCATCCCCAAGCTGGCGCCGGTCATGATGAGCGCCGTCCAAACACCCGCATCCATCTGCGGACGTTTCGCCAAGGCGCTTTGGTTGAACAGGCCGAACCAAACCCAACATGCTGCCGCCAAAACCGCCACCGGAATGCCAATCAGGAGCGATGGTGCCTCGCCGATGGTGGCTTGATCGAAGCTACCCCAATTCACGAGCAGCAGACCCGTGGTCGCTAAGGCGAACGGAAAGGCGAGATGCCGCCAAGCTATTGTGGGCTGCCGTATGTTACCTGCGATCGCTAGCACCACAGGTACCAGGGCGAGGAATGCCGGAGCGATGACTGGGCCGGCATAAACGGCAGCGGCTGCCAGAGCTTGAAAGTAGACGAGATAGCCGATCAACCCGAGGGCGAAAGTCGTTAGCCAATCCCCGAGCCCTAAATTGCGAACGTACCTCCATTTGAACATCAGATAGGCGAATGCAAGAAGGCCAGAAATCAGGAACCGGAACAACGCAATGTCGAAAATCGAATAGGCACCGATGACAAACGGCACGATGAAATTCAGGGACCACGCCAAGGCGGCGAGTAGCGCAGCGACTATGCCGATTAGTACGGAGGCTCTCATGCGCCCAGTATACCGACCTGCCGACACTAAGATCCCAAGGCCGGCGTTCGTACTGTGACCGAGCCCGTGGGTCCCTAAATCAGAGCCGAGGGGTTAAGCACCGTGTCGGGCAGTTCACATTTGCGGCCCGTAGTTCACCATTTGCGGCACATCGACAGCTATTGACGACTCTATCTTTCTACCTCGTTGGGCCACCAGAATTCCCTGTGTGGACGATGCTCGCATTGTCGTTAGGTTTTGCGATCGCCTTGGTGCCTTACCATGCACTCATTCGACTGCTGTCGAACATCTGAACACTGGATGTAGAAATCGACACGCGGTATGGATCCTAGCTCCCAGTAATTAATATCAATCGAGATCTGCGAGCGCATTGGCGACCGGCTCTAGTCAACCTCGGTGCGGCGTGTCGGCCGCGCAACCGCGGTACCAACTCGTATCATTGCAGTGCCGGATCTCGGATTACGAGGACAATCTTGCCGGAACCACCCTTTTGCGCCAATGCATGCGCCTTGGCCGCATCTTGGAGCGGCAGGCGTTGGCTGATCGGTAGCACAAATTTACCGTCGCGAATGTCATCGGCAAACTCTCGCACTTTCGACGCATCGGGCCGCGCGAAAACACGAGTGACCTTGACGGTCGGATTCGTTGCAGAGACGCCGTCGGGAAATACCGAGGCATAGCCAAAACTCCCGCCACTCTTTACCTTGGCGAAGAGCTTTGCTGCCGTCTCACCGCCTACTGTATCGATGACGCCGTCCACCATCGCAAGCCTTGCGATCGCACTCTCGTCATCGACGGCCACGGTACCCGAAACCCCGAGCGCCGTCGCTTCCGGCAATTGACGTGCACGGACGCCGGCGATCACGTGGACTCCTAGCTTCTTTGCGGTGTGCACGGCGGCGCGACCGACGCTTCCAAGCGCCCCCGATACAATGAAAGTCTGCCCATATTCCGCACGAGCGGCCAGCCTTACAAGCTGGTCGCCCGTCAGAGCAATGAGCGGAATCGCTGCAGCATCGACCAAGTTCACCCCCTCGGGTAGATGCGTGAGCAGGGAGCCTTCCACTGCAACGAGTTCAGCGTAGGTCGCTTCGGCAAATGCAATCACGCGATCCCCCGGCTTGAAGGCGCGAATATTGCTGCCCACCGCGCGCACTATTCCGCTGACATCCCTGCCGAGGATCGCCGGCAACGCCAGGGGAAAATCCTTTTGTCTTGCGCCCGACCGAATCTTCCAATCGATGGGGTTGACGCTGGTGGCCGCGGCCTCGACCAGTACAGAGTCGGCGCCGAGCGTAGGCTCAGGAACATTAACCTCAAATTTGAGGTTTTCAGGTCCACCATATTCGTATAAGCGAACAGCTTTCAAGGTTCCTCCATTGACTTGCGCTTGCGGCGGCTTTGCATTGGCCGCATCAGTCATAGTCTAGCGTTAAACGTGACAGTTGACCTACCTCAGCACCACTGCCGTTATCTGGTGCAGCCACTTTCCAATTCGAAATTCCACGCCGGGACCGCCGGCTTCATACGCTCGCCCCAATTGTGCCTACACGGTAGGATATGGCTCTATGACGATAAGGGATTATCTGAAGCGACTAGAAATAAGGCCGTGCTTTTCGTGCTTCCAGGCATCGCTTTTTGTGTTTTGTCGGCAGTGTTTGCGCCCGATAGCTTTTGGCTGAATTGGCTTTCGCTCGCTGCTTTGTTCGCCGGACTGGCGGCGGTAATCGTGTTGCTGTACCGCACGCCATGCCCGCAGTGCCAACGTCCGCTCGGCTCGATTGCTGCGCGGGCTGCAAACGGACGGGCTAAAACTGCACATTGCCCTGGCTGTAGGATCAGTCTCGACGAGCCGATGGGTAGTCCCGCTCATCCACCGTAATTTCATGCGGTAGCCTTTGCCGCACTGCCAGCAAGCTGTCGATCACTAAGGGCTGCTCGATTACGGTCTATGGGGACCCATGGGGATCTGACGCCTGCATGGAGGATGGGGTCCCACTGGGCAGCACCGGCCTCTATTCAAAATAGGCAGCCTTCGTTTAGGACACCGGCGCTCGCTCGTTGAGCCCTGCCTTAGGCCGGGAGAGTTTCGAAGTATTTTCAGCGAAACTCACGCAAGGAGCGAAAAACCCATGCATGCATGGATAGCCTCCGGCTTATGTTTGGGCCACATTGTGGCCTCATGGGTTGCATGGAATTCTTGAAAGCACGGGTCTCACCGGAGACCAAATTTCAGGCGAAGGCTGTCGCAGATCGCGAGTTCCTGTCGGAAGCGGCGTGGTTGAAACGCTTGGTTCTTAGGGAGATCCGAGCGTGGGATGCCGCACGCGCTAGCGAAGTCAAATCCTCCCGGGCGGATGGCATTCGTCGCCCAGGCAGGGACGCACGAGGACCCAAAGGCCGCGGTACGCCCATGCTCGTGTGATTGGGGAACGAGGACAAGCTCTTGTTGGACGCCCGCGCGGAAGCGCGGGGAATGCGCCCGGCGACCTACGCGTCTGTCCTACTACGATCGCATCTGCGTCAGCTCACGCCCCTACCCAAGGAGGAGTACCTGGCGCTCAAGCGCAGCATCGGTGTGCTCGCGTCGATCGGCCGGAACATTAACCAGATCGCCAAGGTAGCCAACCAGGGCGGCCGGATGCCGGACTCTGTGGGCGCGGAATTTCGGGCGATGCTTAAGATATGCGTAGCCTAGCGGGACAACACCAAGGCGCTTCTCAAGGCCAATGAGACCAGCTGGAGCACTGGGAATGTCCAAGCGGACCTTTAGGATTCGGGACGGCGAACCGCTATTGGACGTCGTGAGCTATGGCCGCGGCGGGCCTGGCGAGACGAGCGGCAAATTGACGCCAGCGCAGCTGGAGCAGATCCGGCGGACTGTCCAGCGGACGCCGGAAGTGGTCGCGAAGGTATTGCCTCGCGCGAGCAACGATCTCACGGCAGTGGGTAAACACCTGGACTATATCGGGCGCAAAGGGGAGCTGGAGCTTGAAACCGACGACGGTGATCGCCTGAGCGGTCGAATAGGAAGGGACCTTCTGGACGACTGGGATCTCGACCTTGACGATGTACGTCGCCAAACCAACCTCGCCGCAACGAACGGCAGAAAGCCAGCCAAGCTGGTCCATAAACTCATGTTCTCCATGCCGCCGGGGACTCATCCGGAAAGGGTGCTGGAAGCGGTGCGAAACGTCGCACGAGAGGAATTTTGGGGTCAACACCGATACGCCTTCGTCTTGCATACCGACGAACCTCACCCTCGTGTCCATCTCGTGCTGAAGGCCGTCAACGAACAGGGTGTGCGCTTGAACATCAAGAAGGCCACGCTGCGCCACTGGCGATCGGAGTTCGCTCGAAATCTAAGAATGCTCGGCGTTGGGGCCAACGCCACGGAGCGCGCAGTGCGTGGTGAGGACAGGAAGGCTAAGAAGGACGGTATTTATCGCCCAGGCCTGCGGGGCGATTCCACATACATCCGTGCGCAAGCCGAGGCGGTGGCAGCCGAACTTGTCAATGGGAACGTCCTCGCTGAACACGGCAAGCGCAAACTCGCAGAAACACGGAAGGCCGTCGAAGGTGGATGGCGCTCCGTCGCCAATCTACTTGCCAAGGACGGACATCAGGATCTTGCCGCTGACGTCCAACTATTTGTCGAGCGAATGCCACCGCCACGGACTGAGAGAGAGTTGATCGCCGCGAGATTGTTGGAACGCACTCGCTCGTTCGCTCGCGAACACAATATTTCTCGCTGAAGAACTCCTCGAATAAGACGCGTGCCGATTAAAGAGACTTCCAATGCGTCTAAGAAGACATTAAGCGCACTGAATGTCACCTCACCGCTGATAAGGAGTTTTATGACCAGACATGGTTACGAATCCGGGCGTCTCAACCTACCTTTCGTCGGCCATTGCACCTTTGCGAAGAGCCCTCCGGTGCTCGACTGGGACAAGATCGACGCTGACATTGCGGTTCTTGGCGCGCCGTTCGACATGGGCACGCAGTACCACGCAGGTGCGCGTTTTGGACCGCGCGGTATCCGTGAGGCATCAACGCTCTACTCCTTCGGGCACGATGGTGCGTACGACCATGAGGATGACGTGGTCTACATGCCTACAGCCCAGGTCAGGATGGTCGACATCGGCGATGCCGACATGATTCATACCGATACCGAGCAGAGTCACGCGAACATCGAATTTGCGGTGCGGAAGATTCTTGCTGCGCGTGCGTTACCGGTCGTTCTCGGTGGCGACCACTCGGTGAATGACCCGTGCATTCGTGCCTTTGATAACGAGCTGCCAATCTACATCGTGCAGATCGATGCGCATCTCGACTACGTCGATGTTCGGCATAACGTGCGTCATGGCCATGGCAACCCGATGAAGCGCGCGGCCGAGAAACCTTATGTGCTGGGTATCAGTCATCTCGGCATCCGCAACGTGTCCTCGACGGCTCGCGAGGGCTACGAGGCCGCGCGCCGAGCCAAGTCATCGATCCTGTCAGTTCGTCAGGTGAGGGCCATGGGCCCTGCGCAAGTGCTCGCCACGATCCCCGCCGGCGTGCGCTATTATGTGACGATCGATATCGACGGCTTTGACCCGTCGATCGCCGCGGGAACCGGGACGCCGAGTCATGGTGGATTCCTCTACTACGAGGTCATGGAAATACTGCAGGGGCTCGCCAAGCAAGGCGATATCGTCGGCGTTGATCTCTGTGAGGTCGCGCCCGATTATGATCCGAGCGGTAGTACGTCCTTTCTCGCAGCGCAGGTCCTGCTCAATCTGCTGGGCTATGTGTTCCATGAGCGCGGCAAGCGCGGGCTGCCGGATAGCGGACGAGGTAAGCCGCCCCATGACTGAGCATACACGAGTAGTTCCTGCCATATTTTGATGCGTCCGCGAGGTCGCCATGACACCCGCGCATCGCAATTCACCGATCCAATAAAGCGTTGATAATCGTCGGCCGTGCGCAGACGGACGGTGTGGCGATTGCACCTACGGTTCTATTTTGAGACAAAATTACCTATAAATTTCACTGTAACTTCGCTGACAGCGGTTCGGCCGCCGGTGTCCGCATGACGTTCCCGCTCGAGAGAAGGCTCGGCATTGGCACGCATCTTGCTCGTTCGGCCCCGAAGCGGCAATACAAGCCAGGGCGAGAACTGAGTTCCGAGAGACCAACAGAGGGGATATGCGTTCCAAGCGAGTAATCGATCCACGGATGATGAGCCGGACGCTCTTGGAACTGACACCGCGATCCGCGCGCTCGCGGCGCTGGGCGGTTGCGACGCGGGCAGTCCTGCTGCTAGCTGCTGCTGTATCATTTCAAGGCCGCGCGAACGAGGCGGCCGTGGCCGGCAATACGGGTCCTGCAGACGCGGATCACGGTCAAGCGGAGGCATTGAGCGAAGGGCAACTGCAAGCAATCATCGTCACCGCAACGCGGCGCGCGCAAGACATCAAGGAGATCCCAACGAGCGTATCGGCCATCGACGCCAATACCCTGGCCGACCATCACGTCGTGAGCTATGATGATCTGACGCGCACCGTTCCGGGCATTTCCTTCGCGGCCGGTCCCGGACCGGGCCTCGACAATATCGCGATCCGGGGCGTGAGCTCGACGTCCGGGTCCTCGACCGTCGGCATCTATGTGGATGACGTGTCGGTCACCGTCAGAAACACCTTCGATGGCACCGTGCAGCCTAAGATGTTCGACCTGGAGCGGGTAGAGGTACTGCGTGGCCCGCAAGGTACCCTGTTTGGCGCAAGCTCGATGGGTGGGACTATCCGCTTTATCACGAACAAGGCGGATCTCAACGAATCCGACATCTCGGGATCCACGGATCTGTCGTACACCGATCACGGCAGTGTCAACAACGATAGCTACGCCGTTCTCAACCTGCCGGTCGTACCCGGTACGTTCGCTGTTCGGATTGGCGCGGATGTCTCCTATCAGAGTGGTTGGATCAACCATTACACACCGACCGCAACGGGGAACGGCGTCGGGTCTGACGGAAAGCCCATCGTGCTCTACGAGAACGACAGCACGGGCGTGTTTTCAAAGAAGGGCATCAACGACGTCCTCACCGAAGTGGCGCGCGTTTCAGCGAAGTATATGAACGGCGACGATCTGACGATCATTCCGGAGGTGCTCTACCAGCACACCAAGGCCGGCGACAGCGCCCTCTACTTTCTGTCCATGGGCCTCTACAACCAAGACAAGCACGTCGCTGAGCCTGAAGATGACCAGCTCTTCGTGCCAAGCTTGACCGTGACCAAGTCATTCGGCTCGGTGGAGCTGACCTCCGTGACGAGCTATTTCCGCCGCGCCTTTGATCGGACATCCGACGGTACGCTCTATAACTCGAGCATCTTCGCGAACGATTTACTGCCGCCGGCGCTCGAGGGTCCGCAGCCGCCGGGAGCACCGTATCAGGCGCCGCCGACGCAGGCACAGCTGACGCAGGCCGCCAATATCATCGGCTTCCTTCCGTCACCGGTCGTCTATAACACCATCACGAACCAGATCTCGCAGGAGCTACGTCTGGCGTCCAAGCAACCGGCCGATATCGGGATCCCGATGAACTGGCAGGCCGGAATCTATTTTTCCGATCAACGCCAGGGACATATTGACGACGAGCACATTCCCGGGTTGCAGGCCGACTTCCAGCAGATCTTTGGGTACAACATCTACAATTCATATGTCGGCTCCGCTGCCATACCCGGCGTCACTTACGCGAACGACCTGATCTACTACGCGCATTCGCACTACAACGAGAAGCAAATCGCACCCTTTGGGGAACTCACTTTCGAGATCACCCCCGATCTGAAGGCGACGGCCGGTCTGCGCTACGTCTCCGCGAAAAGTTCCTTCGATTTCACCGCCCAGGGATACTTTACGGTTGGTCTGCCAAGCCCGTACTCCGAAGGCTCGAAATACAGCTCAAGCACTCCGAAGATTGCGCTCGATTATGCGATCAACCGCGACACCAACGTGTACGCGAGCGTGTCAAAGGGGTTCCGGCTCGGCGGCCCGACGGGACCGGATCCCGCCAACGTACCGGGAGGGTCTTGTGATCAGGACTACGCGAATCTCGGCATCCCCGGCGCACCCCTCCAATACAATTCAGACTCCCTGTGGAGCTATGAAGTCGGCAGCAAGGGTCGATACTTCGATAATCGACTGTCGGTGAACGCGGCGGCATACGTGATCAATTGGCAAAACATCCAGCAGACCATCGTTCTGCCGATCTGCGGCTTCGCTTTCACGACTAATGCCGGAAACGCAAACATTTACGGTTCCGAACTCGAAGCGCGGGCCAGTGTCACGCCCAGCTGGACGGTGAGCCTCAACGCCGGCAGTACCCACGCGTACATCACCAAGACTCTCGTACCGGACATCGTCGGGGTGGGCGAAGACATCCTCAACGTCCCGAGTTTCAACGCCACGCTGAGCTCTGACTATCAAGTTCCGCTCAATGATGACCGGTCGATCTTCGTGCGTGCGGACTTTCCCTGGGTCGGTCAGTCCCACGCCTACTACGCCGCGACGACGGTTCCGTTTCACTACAACCCGTCCTATGGGATCTTGAACTCGAGCGTGGGCCTGCTGAAAAGGAATTTCGATAGCGGCACAAAGACGTTATCCGTGTCGTTGTACGCGAAAAATCTCCTAGCGAGCAAAAAAATCATTCAGTATCCGTCAGTATTTCAGGTGGAAGAAGGCTACACCGTGCAGCCTCTGACGATCGGCCTCGCCGTATCGCTACTGCACTAAGAGTTCCGGCGACCCACGTTGCGACCCGGAGACGTGAACCGCTGCCAGCGTGACGGGGGCTGATCTCATGGACTATGGACTCGAGGGGCGGGTTGTGGTCGTGACCGGTGCTGCCGGAGGAATTGGGGCCGCACTTGCGCGTGCGTATGCTGAACAAGGCGCTCGCCTAGTGTTGCTGGACCGTGAGCACTCTCGGCTGCGGGCCGTGGCGGACTCGCTGCCTGAAAAATCGATAGTTGTTGAGGCGGACCTTACCGACGACACTTCGGTGGCTGCAGCAGTCGCTCGACTTCGAACCCACTGCGACGGTGTCGACGTACTCGTCAACAACGCGGGGACGGAGTTCCCGACCCCGCTACGCGATGGCGCCGACGATTTCATGGCTCAGTGGGATGGTTTGCTTCGCAACAACGTCGGCAGCATGGTGCGCTGGACCCGTGCGCTCCTGCCGCTCGTGCGCCGCGGCGCGTCCATCATTAACCAGTCGTCCATCTGGGGACTGAAGGGCGTGCCGGACTTTTCTGCCTATGTAGCGAGCAAGCATGCCGTCATTGGCTTGACACGATCGCTGGCCTGGGAACTCGCCGCTTCGGGGATCCGCGTCAATGCCGTATGCCCAGGATGGATACAGACCGACGCCGCAATTCGGTCGCTGGAGGCGATGGCAGCCGCCAGCGCGCGAACACCTGCGGAAGTTCTCAAGGAAACCTTGGCGGGCCAAGTAACACCGACGTTTCTACAGCCGGCCGATCTTGCCGGGGTGTTTCTGTTTCTCGCAAGCGACGGTGCGCGGGCCATCAGCGGGCAGGCCCTCGTGGTGAGCCACGGCGAGGTGATGAATTGAACGGCCTGAACATCGGTTCGACTGGTATTCTCTCGGTACTCCAGTCCCTACCGCAGTCCTGGAATGATCGGTCGACCATCAATAACCCCCTGATCGGGAGCTGACCATGTCCGAAGTACATATGAATCGCATGAGCTGGCAGCAGTACCGGGAGCGGGTGAGCAAGTCTATGGCGCCGGTATTTCTTCCGGTGGGAGCGCTCGAGCAGCACGGTCCGCATCTACCGCTGGGGACGGATGCTCTGCTGGCGACCGCCATCGCCGCCGGCGCCGCCTCTGCGGTGGATGGCATCGTCGCCCCTGCACTGTCGTATGGCTATAAATCCCAGCCAAAATGCGGCGGTGGACAACACTTCTGCGGTACCACGAGCCTCGATGCAGCGACTCTCATCGGTCAGGTCCGCGATACGATTCGGGAATTCGTGCGACACGGTGTCGAACGCTTGGTACTCGTCAACGGTCACTATGAGAACCAGTGGTTCATGATCGAGGGGATCGATCTTGCACTTCGCGAATGCAGCGCCTCGCGTCTTGCCGTGATGCGCCTCGAATACTGGGATTTCTGCACCACGGAAACGCTGACCTCCATCTTTCCTAACGGATTCCCGGGCTTTGCGCTCGAGCACGCAGCGGTGATCGAGACCTCCATGATGTTGCACTTTCATCCGGAACTCGTACGGATCGAACTGATTCCGGACGAGCCGCCAGCGGAGTTTCCGCCGTACGATATGTATCCCACACGCACCGAATGGGTACCAGCCAGCGGCGTACTGTCCTCGGCCCGCGGGGCGACCGCAGAAAAAGGGGCTCGTATTGCTGACGAAGTGATTACGCGCGTGTCGACCGCTGTGCGCACCGAGTTTCGTTTATGAACGGCCCCATCACCATGATTTTGAAATCGTTTGGCTACGATCGTGACGGCGAAGTTCGCGAGATCAATACGACATTGCAGAAAAACGCATTGACTACGCGCGACGTCACACTGGCGGCAATGGGTTTCAACGCGCCCGCTTGGGTCGCAGCCGTTTCCATGTCGATTCTCTACTCCGTCGTCGGTAGTGCGGCGCCGCTCGCCATCTTGATCGCCTTCTTGTTTCCGATGCTGGTGCTCGCGCTTTGCCTGGTGTATCTGACTCGCGAGGCGCCGTCGGCTGGCGGCATCTTCACGTTCAGCAGTCGCTTCCTGCACCCCACAGCAGGAACGATTTTGGGATGGGCTTACACGATCGCGTGTGCCGCGGTCGTACCGATGACCGCCATCATCGGAACCGAGTACCTTCAGGCACTATTGCCCGGTGTCAAAGGTGCCTTCGCCGCCAACGTCATGGGAACCGTGCTGATCATCGTCTTTATGTTGGTGTGCCTGCGAGGCGTGACGTTGACTGCGCGGGTAACGACAGTGTTTCTGGCCTGCGAGCTGACCGTGGTCGTTGGTCTCGGTATGCTCGGCATCGTATCGCCCCATGTCCAAGTGCCGATGCGTAGTCTCTATGCGCCCCCCGGTAGCTGGTCGGTGCTTGGCTCCGGTGTTCTGCTTGGAATGTGGATGCTAGCCAACTTCGATTCAGCCATCAATTACATTGAAGAGGCGCGAATTCCGGTGAGGACCGTGCAGCGCGCACTGCTCTTAGTACTGTTTTCGGCATTTCTGATTTACACGGTCGCGGCCATCGGCTGGCAGCGCGCCGTACCCGTCGACGTGCTCTCCCGGATTGTCGAGAACGGTGATGGGGGACCGATCGGTGCGGTCGCCCGGGAATATCTGCCGCCAGCCTTTTCCTGGATTGCCGTGTTCGTGGTGATAACCTCCGCGATGGCTGGGCTGCAGGTTTCCATGACCGCAGGCGCTCGAACCGCGTATCGCATGGCGCGTGAAGGGCATCTGCCAACCATTTTTGGGCAAATCAACCGGTACCACGCGCCCTGGATCGCCGTGGTGGTCATCGCGGCCGTCTCGATCGGATTCGTCTGGTATAAGCCCTTGTCCGACGTCACTTTCTACTATAACGCCGTGGTCGTCACGCTGGCGCTCTCCTACATGTCGGCGCTTGCGGCATTCACTCGATTGATGTTCCAACGCCACGCCTACGTGCGAGCCGTCGCGGCGTCGGTGCTGCCGCTGTTGGCAATGGCGGTACTCGGCTACCTGATGTACTCCGCGGGTATCGAGCCGGCCGATCCTAAAGACAAATATCAGGCCTGGTACATTGGTGCCGCGGTACTCGCGTCGAGCCTGCTCGTGGTGTTCGGCAAGCGGTGGAGTAGCGGCGACACGCAAATAGCGCAAGTTTCACGGGAAGCGCGAGCCTCCGCCAGTCGGGAACTCTAGTTCGGGGAGCCAAGCCATGCACGAATCACTCGATGGAGCTCGCGCCGTGGTCTCTGGTGCGGCGGATGGAATCGGACGCGCAATCGTGTTGGATTTTGTCCGGCGTGGCGCTGTGGTGCACGGCTTAGATCGCAATCTCGACGCACTGATGCGTTTGGATGAGATTGTGACGAGCGATCCCAGGTCGACCGGGCGATTCGTGCCGCATCACGTGGATCTCGCGGACCGGGAAGCCACTGATCGCACAGTCACGGTAATTTCGACTCGTCTCGATGGCGTGTGCGATGTACTCGTCAATAACGTTGGCGTCAGTACTATTCGCGCTTTCGCCGATACCGATGATCACTTACTGGATACGGTAATTGCGGTCAACTTCATCGCGGCCTTTCGCATTACTCGACACTTCCTACCCGCACTCGGGGCGAGTAAGCAGGGTGTCGTGGTCAACATCGCATCAGAACTGGCTCTCATCGGCCAGGCCGGCTACGCGGCGTACTGTGCGAGCAAGGGGGCCGTACTCGCTTGGAGCCGAGCGCTTGCCGTGGAACTCGCGCCTGCCGGTATTCGCGTCAATGTGGTTTGCCCGGGGCCGATCGACACGGCCCTTCTCGAGGCTGATTTTGCCGCTTCCGGCGATGGGGCGACAGCCCGCCGAACTGAGATTGCCGCTGTTCCCCTCGGTCGGCTCGGGACACCCTTTGATATTGCGGCTGTCGTGACGTTTCTCGCCAGCAATGCAGCAGCCTTCGTGACTGGCGCCGCCTGGGCGGTCGATGGCGGTAAGACGTCGGCTTAAAAAAGAGGGATGGATGTTTGGCTCGGGATCTTCGTTGTGCGCGAACATGGCTCCGTTGGTGGTCAACACTTCCGCGTTCAAAGACATGGAGGTTATAGGGTCGTATGATTTGATCCCAAGATGAGCATGCAAAGGCGGCGAGGCGCAAGTTTCCGCGCATTCACGAATAGGCATGGTACATCGCACGGCGCCAGTTGTTATCGAAAGTCAGGCATGTCGCGTGGCCACCGCTTGGATACAAAGGGCGCGACGGCCGGACCCGGTGTGACTTCCCAGTTACTGCGCCCATTTTTGCTTTAAGCAGATCCTAAGTAAGCGTGCGGCCGAGGCCCCTGGAATGAATTCTCCGTCCTGAGCGATCCTCTCTGACGCGGCGCTTAGGTCCGCGAGGAGGAGAAGATGGATGAGGAAGCCAGACGAATCAGTCGAAGCCGGTCCTGAGATTGTCATGCCGCGGCGGCGCGGCAAGTGGACGGCACAACAACGGCGGCAGATTGTCGCGGATAGTCGGGTAGCGGGTGCCTCGGTTCACGAGGTGGCGGAGCGGCACGGTGTGCGCGCAAATTTATTGTCAGCCTGGCGGCGTCAAGACGCATCGCGTGCAGCGAAGCCGGTGAAGTTTGCCGCGGTCAAAGTCAGCGCGGCGCCGGCGGACGGGTCGATCGAGATCGATCTGGTCGCCGCGTGTTCGGGTCCGCGGGATTGTCGATGGGACGATACTACGGGAAGTCCTGGCGGCGGCGCGATGATCGGCATGCCGCACGGCGCGCGGATCTGGCTCGCGTGCGGCGCGACCGATATGCGCCGCGGCTTCGATGGCCTGGCCGCATTGGTACAAACGCAATTAGCCGCCGATCCTTACGCGGGTCACCTTTTTGTCTTCCGCGGCCGGCGCGGTAACCGTTTGAAAATTTTGTGGTACAGCGGCGACGGGATGAACCTGCTGTCGAAGCGGCTCGACGGCGGACGCTTTGTGTGGCCGCAGACGGCGACGGGTACGATCGCCTTGAGTAGCGCGGAGCTATCAATGTTGCTGGAAGGGATCGATTGGCGGCGCGCAAGACGCACGACGCTGGCGCCGATCGAGCCGGATCGCATCGTACCGACGCGCGCAGCGTGAAGAGAGCGAAGATAACGAACACAAAAAACGAGATCGAAAAATAACGAGCAAAGTGCTGTAAACGCAGCCAATCACGTGCGCATGCTGATCACCTCGCGCGTATAATCAGCGCGTGCTCGATATCAACTCTCTGCCGACCGATGTGACGCAACTGCAGCGACTGCTTCTCGAGCATCACGCACTGGTCGCGACCCAAACCGTCGATCTGCGCACGAAGCAGCGGCAGATCGAGCACCTGAAGTTCCAGCTCGCCAAGCTACGACGCTTTCGCTTCGGCCAATCCTCCGAGCGGCTCGAGGGTATCGAGCAGATGGTCTTAAGCCTCGAAGCACTCGAGGCGAGCGTGGCGCAAGTCTGTGTCCCGGCATCTGCCGCCATCGAGGCCGACGTGCCCGAGAAAGGGCAGCCTACACGGCGCAAACACTTGCCGGAGAACTTCGAGCGGTTCGACAACAGGATCGAGCCGAGTGAATGCGCCTGCCCGGACTATGGCGGTCCGTTGGGCGTCTTGGGTTCGGATACGGCGGAAGTGCTGGAGGTCAAAACCGTCACGTTCACGGTGACCCGGCATATCCGTCCGAAGAAGCGCTGTTCGACCTGCTCAGTCATCGTTCAAGCCCCGGCGCCGTCGCGCCCGATCGAGAAGAGCTTTGCCGGCGCCTCGTTACTCGCGCTGATCTTGAGCTGGAAGTATGCGTTCCACCTGCCGTTGTATCGGCAGTGCCAGATTTTTGCCCATGCCGGCTTGACCCTGAGCCGCACGACGCTGATGCAGTGGGTTGGCGCGAGCAGTGAGCTCTTGGGTCCGTTGGCGGCGGCCTTAGCGAAACACGTGTTGGCGCCCAATATTAACGCCGACGACACCCCGATCAAGGTACTGGCGCCCGGCACGGGCAAGACCAAAAAGGGTCGGTTGTGGACTTACGTGCGCGACGGTCGAGGCTGGGGTTCAACCGATCCGCCCGCCGTGTGGTATCGGTACTCGGCGAGTTGGCATGGTAAATATCCGCAGCAGCATCTGGCCGGCTTCGAGGGGAAGCTGCAGGTGGATGCGTACGCGGGCTTTGAGCCGCTTTTTGTGCCGACCAAACCCGGTGTGGTCGCGCGCGTCCTGGAAATCGCTTGTTGGGCGCATGCCCGGCGAGGCTTCTTCGAGGCGTTGACCGCGGAGCCTACGGGTGCGGCCGAGGCATTGGAACAGATCAAGGCGCTGTACGCCGTCGAGGATCAGATCCGCGATCGCAAGCTCACCGGCGAGGCCAAGCAACTGCACCGGCTGACCCACAGCAAGCCCCTCGTGGAGCTTTTCTTCGAGTGGGTCGATCGGCAAATGGAGCGCCAGGGCTTCACGCCGTCGAACCCGTTTATCCAGGCCCTGAACTATGTGCGCGAACGACGAGTCGGGCTGGAGATTTTTCTCACCGACCCCGATGTGCCGATCGATACGAACCACTTGGAACGGGCATTGCGAGTGGTGCCCATGGGACGCAAGAACTGGAACTTCTGCTGGACGGAGCTCGGCGCCAAACACGTCGGCATCATCCAGAGCTTGATCGTCACCTGCCGCTTGCACGGCATCGACCCGTACACCTACCTCGTCGATGTGCTGCAGCGGATCAGCGAACATCCCGCTAGCCGCGTCGCAGAGCTCACGCCGCGCCTCTGGAAGCAGCACTTCGCCGCCAACCCGCTGCGCTCCGACATTGAGGATTTCCCGCCGCATTGAGTAGCACATTCGCGTAGCATGCATTGCGCGCAACTCTCGGAGACAGCATGGCGGCTCGAAAGAAAACGGCACTCAAAATCTACGATCTGCGTGTTGAACTCGAGGAGATCGAGCCGCTAATTTGGCGGCGCATCCTGGTACCTGGGCAGATCACGCTGCCGCAGCTGCACGATTTATTGCAATTGGCGATGGGCTGGACCAACTCGCATCTGCACAGCTTTGAGATCGGCGAGCGGACCTTCGGTATGGATGGCACGGATCTCGAAGAGCTGAACATGTTGAACGAGAAGAAGTTCACGCTCGACGAGGTTCTTGGCGACTCGCTACGTGAGTTCCTATACGAATACGATTTCGGCGATGGCTGGCGCCATCGAGTCACGGTAACTCCGATTGCCAAACCGAGGACCGATTGGTCCTATCCGCTCTGCGTCGCCGGCGCGGGAGCCGCACCGCCCGAGGACGTCGGTGGTGTGAGCGGGTACGAAGAGTTTTTGTCCGCCATTAAAGATCCGAAGCACGAAGAGCACGACAGAATGCTCGAGTGGATCGGCGGCGCATTCGATCCCGCGGGCTTCGATCTGAACGAGATCAACAGGACCCTACGAATCGGTCCCCGTCCCTATGGAAAATCCAAGGCCCATCGCTGACCTCCCATCAGAACACCCGGAGGTCCGCAAGCACGCCGTCTGCTTACCGCTTACGGCGCAGCTACGTCGCAGGCCGGTCTGGGTTGGTGCGCTTGCCACCGGACTTGGCCTCGCGGCATTGAATTGGATTATTTATTCCGTCATGCACGGTCTCGGGGCTGCTTCGAAGCCGGTGACTTATCTGCAGCACCAGGGGCAATTCCTCGACTCGATAGAGGCCAGTGTCATGTTGATGTCGATCTTCGTCGGACCCTGCTATTTTCCATTGTTGGTTCTAGTGTCGAAGGTTCCCCCGCTTCACGCCAGACACCTTTCCAGAAAGGCCAGCGATATAAATGGCTGGATCGTTATCATGATGTTGATATTGATTCTGGATCTTGGCGCAATTGCTCTTGCTTCCGTGGTACCAGCCTACGGTATGACCACTGCCGCGTTCCTGGTGTTCTTCGGCGTGTTGAACTACGTCGCTTATCGGGACATTTTCGAGCGACGTAGTGCAAGTCATCCGAAGGAAGTCGTCGGTTTAAAGCTGCGACAGACGCCAAATTAGCTCGCGCTCTGGCGGTGGTGAGCTTACCTGGCAGGTATGGGTCAACTTGGCGCTAATGGATCACCGCTGAGCTTAGCGTACGTAATGGCCCCTTTCTTGGTGTGTCACGAACACGGAGACGAGTCCGTGGTGCTGTGCGGAAGATGGGAGTAGGTCTCCCGGAGTCGGCCTGCAGGGGCTGGCTTCAAACCACCGCGTGCTGCTGCGCTCAAAAGGCGTGGTAGTGAGCAACGCGGCGAATGGCGACCGACAAGGTCGTCAGGTAGGTGTCGAGAAGGTGAGCGCAAGCGAACCGCTGATTACTCATCGAAAGGAATAGATGCTGTCGAAACCGGGGGCGCAAGAAACTCCCGGGATAAGTCTGAGAGCGACCTGCTTACTGCTCAGACGGCAGCCGGTGTATAGGCGGCACGAGATCGATATAGGCTTCGGCACGGAACGTGAGAACCTGATCTTTGCTGCGAAGGAAAATGACAAGTGGTTGACACCGCGAGGAAGAATACCGATGCAGGGATCAGGGGCGGAGCCGTCCATAGTAGCGGTGAAGCGTCTGTAATGGGCGTGGAGCGAAGGGGCGGCGTTATCGGGTCGTGGAAATGAGCCAACCTAGCAATAGGGATGAACTCGTGATCTCGACGAAGTCGTTCGGGATTTCAAAGCATGCAGTGTTGGATGCGTACCGTCGCGTGAAAGCCAATCGAGGCGCCGCGGGCATCGACAATGAGTCGATTGAGATGTTCGAGGCTGATCTCAAGAGCAATCTCTATCGGATCTGGAACCGGATGTCGTCAGGTTCCTACTTCCCGCCCGCGGTCAAGCGGGTCGAGATTGCGAAAAGAAAAGGCGGGACGCGAATCCTCGGGGTGCCCACGGTCTCTGACCGTGTTGCCCAGATGGTGGTAAAGCTATATGTCGAACCTCAGTTGGATGGGTTGTTTCATCCTGATTCGTACGGGTACCGACCCGGCAAGTCGGCGAAGCAAGCCATCGCCATCACGCGACAGCGCTGCTGGAAATATAACTGGGTTGTTGAGTTTGACATCAAAGGAGCCTTTGACAATCTTGATCATTATCTCTTGATGAAAGCGGTGCGAACGCACATCAAAGATCGTTGGGTGTTGCTGTACATTGAGCGCTGGCTGAAAGCGCGCTTCGAAGCGGAGGATGGGGTATCTGTTCCACGCGAGAAGGGTACGCCGCAAGGCGGTGTTGTTAGCCCGATGCTCATGAACTTGTTTATGCATTATGCCTTCGACGTGTGGATGCAAAAGTCGCATCCGCAGTGTCCGTTCGCTCGATACGCCGATGACGCGGTGGTGCATTGTCGCAGCCAAGCTGCGGCAGAGCGTCTCTTAGTCGAGATCGGTGAGCGTCTGGCGCACTGCCAGCTGCAGATGCATCCGGAGAAATCGAAAGTCGTGTATTGCAAGGACAGCAATCGGCGGCAGGCGTATTCGCAGGAACAATTTACGTTCCTCGGGTTCACCTTCAGGCAACGGGTCGCGGTTAGCAAGCAGGGGCTCAAATTTACCGGCTTCCTGCCAGCCGTGAGTCGTGAGGCGATGGTCCGCATGCTGCGTACGATCAAGAGTTGGAATCTACAAAGGCAATCAGGCACCACCATCGAGGAACTTTCCACGCGGTACAATCCGATACTCCGTGGCTGGTGGAATTACTACGGGAGCTTCTACCGGAGCGCCATGGACCGAGTCTTCCTTCAGGTTGACCGAAAACTGGCGTACTGGGGGCGGCGAAAGTACCGACGCCTTGCGGGTCATGTGCGAGGCAGCGTTGCCTGGCTAGGCCGCACAGCGCGTCGCCACCCGCAGTTGTTCGTTCACTGGCGCGTTCATGCTCTTTCCGGCGCCTCGATAATGGGAGCCGTATGACGCGAGAGTGTCACGTACGGTTCTGCAAGAGGCTGGGGGCGCGATTCCCCCGGCCTACTTACCAGGTCACCCCGTTCACGTCGTAGCAGCCACAATGCGCGTCGACTCGGCACATGACCGTCGAGTGTCACTTTGCGCGGGACGCGCGGAAGAGTCGAGGCGAGCGCCTTGCGAAAGAACGCCTGTGCAGCCGCGATGCCGCGGTTGCGGCGAAGCAGGAAGTCGACGGTCTTGCCATGCTTGTCGACCGCGCGGTAAAGGTAGTGCCACTTCGCTCTGATCGAGATGTACGTCGCATCGACTCCCCACGACGTGCCAACGGCTCGCGAGAATCGGTTCCAGCGCTTCTCGAACTCCGGAACGTAACGAGTGACCCACCGAAGGATCGTCGAATGCGCGACTTTGACGCCGCGCTCGGCCATCATCTCCACAAGATCTCGATACGACAGCCGATAGGTGATGTACCAGCGCACGCACAACTCGATGATGTCGGCGTCGAAGGCCCGCTTGCGGTAAATCGGGCCACGGGCTATCGGTTTCGTCATTCAGCACCTCTTCAAGGACAGCGCATCTTACTGGATGCCCCTGAATGCACCAGAAACCTCCCAAGCCATGACGTAGCAAAAGGCGAAAAGAATTCACGCCTTACCGAAGGAGCGGGTCTGAATCTACAGAGAACTCGGCGATAAGCGTGAGCCGCGAATGCCCTGCGCTCACCAAGCGAGGAATCACCCGTCACTAC
>JBKQSA010000074.1:0-179517 GCA_052143815.1 Steroidobacteraceae bacterium
AGGAGGCGGAGGTGCGGCAGGTGTCGAACTGGATCGCCGATGTGCTCGATCATCTGGGCGATGAGTCGGTGGTCGAGCGCGTGCGCGGCGAAGTCACCGCACTCTGCCGCCGCTTCCCCGTGTATGCGTGAGCGCGGCATGGTCCCGGTCGGGACCGCACTAAGTAGTCTCCATGCATTGCCCATTTTGCGGTCACTCGGAGACTAAAGTCATCGACTCTCGCCTCGCCGGCGAAGGGCGTCAGATTCGCCGGCGCCGCGAATGTCTCGAATGCACGGAGCGCTTCACGACTTTTGAAGCCGCGGAGCTGTTGCTTCCCACCGTCATCAAGAACGACCGCAGTCGCGAGCCGTTCGATGAGAACAAGTTGCTCGCTGGAATGCAAAGGGCGTTGGAGAAGCGTCCCGTCGGTCGTGACGCGATCGAAGCCGCCGTTGCCCGAATATGTCACAGGCTGCGCAGTTTGGGCGAGCGCGAGATCGCCTCGCGCAGCGTCGGCGATATGGTCATGGAAGAATTGCGGCATCTGGACGAAGTCGGGTACGTGCGCTTCGCCTCCGTGTACCGCAGCTTTCAAGACATCGAGGCGTTTCGCACCGAAATTGATCAATTGCGTCGGCATCGACGGCGTCGCGAACCCAGTAAAGACCAGCTGCCGTTGCTGCCGGGCGATGAGCCCGGCGACGAACGAAAATGACGAACGACCGGATTGACATGGCCCGTGCGCTCGAGTTGGCCGCGCTAGGCCTGAATACGACAGATCCGAATCCGCGCGTGGGCTGTGTGTTGGTGCGCGATGGACGGGTGATCGGCGAAGGCTGGCACGTTCGGGCCGGCGAGCCGCATGCCGAATTGCATGCACTGCGTACCGCAGGCGGGCAGGCGCAAGGTGCGACTGCCTACGTGACTCTCGAGCCTTGCAGCCATACGGGACGCACCCCGCCGTGTGCCGACGCGTTGATCGCGGCGGGAGTCACGCGCGTGGTGTGCGCGTCGGTGGATCCTAATCCGAAAGTGGCGGGCGGCGGTATCCGGCGGCTTGAATCCGCGGGCATCGCCGTGACCGTGGGAGTGCTCGGAACCGACGCTCGCGCACTCAATATCGGGTTTTTCTCGCGGTTCGAACGGGGTCGTCCCTTCGTGCGCCTGAAGATGGCGATGAGTCTCGATGCGCGCACGGCGCCCGCCGCGGGCGGCAGGGCGTGGATCTCCGATGAGGCGTCACGCGCCGATGTACAGGTATGGCGGGCGCGCAGCTCCGCGATCTTGACGGGCGCGGGCACGGTGCGCGTGGACGATCCAAGGCTGGACGTGCGCTTGGCCTACGGTCCTTGGGTGCGGCAGCCCGTGCGGATCGTGCTCGACCCTGAGCTCACGTGCGCGCCGAGCTCGAAGGTGTTCAATGAGGGCAATGCGCTGATTTTCGCCGCCGTCGACGCGCCGGATCGGCACGATGCGGCGGTTCGCATCGAGCGCGTGCGGCGCGCCGCTCGGGGATTGGATCTCGACGCGGTCATCGGACGCTTGGCGGCGCTCGAGATCAACGAACTCTTCGTAGAATGCGGGCCGCGCTTGGCGGCGGCATTTCTCGAAGCAGATTTAGTCGATGAACTGATCCTCTATGTCGCACCGCATTTCCTCGGCGCCGATGCTCCGCCGCTTGCTTCTCTGAGCGGATCAAGTATTCCGAAATCGCTGTCGCAGTTCGAATTTCGGGATCAACGGTTGATACAGAACGATCTGCGGTTGGTACTCACACCCAGAAGGGTCTGAAGATGTTCACCGGAATCATCATGGGAACCGGCCGCATCATCTCCATCGAGGAGAAGGGCGGCGATCTTGAATTAGGAATCGACGCCGCTGTGCTCGACCCCCCGCGCTCGAGCGTGGGTGACAGCGTATGCGTCCAAGGGGTCTGCCTGACCGTCACGCGGCGCGACGGCGCTGCCTTCTACGCCGATGTGTCGCGAGAAACCCTATCGAAGACGACGCTCGGGTCCTTGGCGCGCGGCGCAAGAGTCAACTTGGAGCCTAGTTTGCGCGCCGGCGATGCATTGGGCGGACATATGGTGAGCGGCCATGTGGACGCGGTCGGACGCTTGACGGCCGAGCGTCAAGAAGGCAGGTCGTGGCGAATGGAGTTCGAGTTGCCGGCGGCGCTGATGCGATTCGTGGCGCCCAAGGGGTCGATTTGCATCGACGGAGTGAGTCTCACCGTGAATCAGGTGGGTGGCCGCCGGTTCGACGTGAATATCATTCCGCATACACGCGAGGTCACGACGCTGGGCGAACTGGTCGTCGATGCGGGAGTGAACATCGAGATCGATGTCATCGCACGCTATCTCGAGCGCTTGATGCTCAAAACAGAAGAGTAGGTGAAAACCATGAGCGGATTGAACACGATCGATGCGATTCTCGACGACCTCCGGGCCGGCAAGATGGCCGTGCTGATGGACGATGAGGACCGCGAAAATGAGGGCGATCTTATCATGGCAGCCGAGTGCGTGCGCGCCGAGGACGTCAACTTCATGGCGCGCTACGGCCGCGGCCTCATTTGCCTGACCCTGACGCGCGAGCGCTGCCGCCAACTGCGTTTGCCGCTCATGGTGAGCGACACCGACAGCGCGCATCGCACCAATTTTACGCTGTCCATCGAGGCAGCCGAGGGGGTGACCACCGGAATATCGGCGCACGACCGCGCGCACACGGTGAAAACCGCCGTTGCACCGGAGGCGAGTCCGGAAGATTTGCGCCAACCCGGGCATATTTTTCCGCTGATGGCTCAACCGGGCGGTGTGCTCACGCGAGCGGGTCACACGGAAGCGGGATGCGACCTGGCACGGCTCGCAGGGTTCTCGGCGGCGGCGATGATCGTCGAAATTCTGAACGACGACGGCACCATGGCGCGCCGCCCGGACCTCGAGCGCTTTGCGAGGGCTCACAACCTGAAAATCGGAACCATTGCCGATCTCATCCGATATCGCCTGAAAAATGAGCGGTCAGTCGAGAGAATCTACGATGAACCGGTCGAAACCGAGTACGGCGGATTTCGCCTGTGCTGCTATGAGGATCACGTCAACAAAAATGTGCACGTTGCGCTGGTGAAAGGTGATTTGAACTCGGGCCTGCCGCCGCTCGTGCGCGTTCACATCAAGGACTTCATGCGGGACACGGTCGGCGTGCGCAGCGAAAAATTGGGCTGGCCGCTGCGCGCCGCGATGCGCCGGGTGGCCCGAGAGGCGTCGGGCGTCGTCGTCATCTTGAGACCGGAGGAGTCGCCGAGAGACTTCATGGACGGCGTGCGGCAACTGGACGCGAAGCCCGCGATGCCGCGCAACACCGGTGCGACCGTCGTCAGAACCTATGGAATCGGCGCCCAAATCCTCAAGGATTTGGGGCTCACGCGCATGCGTGTGTTGAGCGCGCCGAAGCAGCTGCAAGGTCTCGCGGCTTACGATCTCGAAGTGACCGAATACGTCGATGGTGGCGAATGAGCGCATTATACTGCGTGGCGCTGCAACTGCGGCCGCGCTCCGGTGCGCTGGTGGAAGAGCCTAAGCGAGGACAAATCCGTGCCCAATGAACAGCCGAAAATCATCGAAGGGGAGTTGCTCGCCCGCGATTTGCGTTTTGCTTTCGTAGCCGCGCGCTTCAACGACTTCGTCGTCGAACCGTTGATACGCGGCGCGCTCGACGCGCTCAAGCGCCATGGGGCGATGGAGAAGCAGATCGAGATCGTGCGCGTTCCTGGCGCGTTCGACATTCCCATCGTGGCGCGTAAATTGGCGCTGTCGCGCCGCTATGATGCGTTGATCGCGCTCGGCGCGGTGGTCCGGGGCCAGACGCCGCATTTCGATTATGTCGCAGGTGAATGTGCCTCGGGACTTGCGCGTATCGCGCTCGAAACGGGAGTTCCCGTGGCGTTCGGCGTGCTGACGACCGATACGATGGAACAGGCCGTGGATCGCGCCGGCGGAAAGGCCGGCAACAAGGGGGCGGATGCGGCGTTGGCGGCCGTTGAAATGGCCAATCTGCTGCGACGTTTGGAATCTTGAATCGGTGAGCGCCAATCGTGCCCGCAGTTTTGCGCGCCGCCTGGCGCTGCAAGCGTTGTACCAGATGCAAATCAACCCACGATCGTGGCAGGACACATATCAGCAATTTGCCGAGGACCCGGAAGCGGAGCGGGTCGACCGCGACTATTTTCGCGAGCTTGTCGCGGCAATAGCGCCCAATCGGGAAGCGTTGGACGCGCGTTTGACGACATTGAGCGAAATACCTCCGCTGGAGCTCGATCCCATCGAGCACGCCGTTTTGTGGTTGGGTCTGCATGAGCTGGAAGGCCGCCCCGAGCTGCCGTATCGCGTGGCGCTCGACGAAGCAGTGCAGTTGGCGAAGCAATTCGGCGCGACGGATGGGCATAAGTACGTGAACGCGGTGTTGGATCGCGCCGCGAAGGAACTGCGCCCGGACGAATATGGAAAACCCATTGCGAGCCCGGTAGGGCAGCCGCTGGAGTAAGTGTCGTGACCGGCGGCGTGCAGTCCTTGGGCGAGTTCGAATTGATCGACCGCTATTTCGCGCGCTCCACGGGTGCCGCGGCTAAACGTCCCGATGTGATCTTGGGTGTGGGCGATGATGCGGCTGTGTTGCGACTGCCGCCGAACACCGACTTGGTGGCAGCCGTGGATACCCTGGTCGCCGGACGGCATTTCCCCGTGGATAGCGATCCGCGTTCGATCGGCCACCGCGCGCTCGCCGTCAATCTGAGCGACATCGCGGCCATGGGGGCGACCCCCGCTTGGGCGACCCTCGCATTGACCATGCCCTGCGCCGATGCAAGTTGGCTCGAGGGCTTTTCCGCCGGCCTCATGCAGTTGGCCGGTGCGCATGGAGTGGCCCTGGTCGGCGGCGATACGACGGCGGGACCGCTCACCATCAGCATCCAAATCCTCGGGTATGTCGAACGCGGCAGTGCATTGCGGCGCAGCGGTGCGCAAGCGGGCGATATTCTGGCCGTGACCGGCACGCTCGGCGACGCGGGCGCCGGGCTGGCGTTGTTGACTGCCCGCCTTACGACTTGCGATCGCGCGGTCGCGGATGAACTCATTCAGCGCTTCGATTATCCGGCTCCTCGAGTGTCGTTCGGTTCGAGCGCGCGCGGAATCGCCAGCGCGGCGATGGATCTGTCCGATGGTCTGGTGGGAGATCTGCCGAAACTTAGCGTAGCGAGCGGCGTCGCGGCGCATGTGGATGTAGGGCGGCTGCCGCTGTCGAGTGCGCTGCGAGCTTTGGTGCCGGCAGCCGAAGCGCGCGAGCTCGCGCTCGCGGCAGGCGATGATTACGAACTTCTGGTCGCCGTGCCGCCCCGACGCTTGGACGATTTGGCGGCAGTTGCGCGGCAATTGAACTTAACGCTCACTCCGATCGGTGAACTTCGTCCGGGAAATGGCGTTACGTGGGAGTTCGAGGGTCGCCCATATGCCGCTCTTGCGCAAGGATACGATCACTTTCGCTGAGCTCTCGACCCAAATCACAGTTTGCCGTCGAGGTCACCAGTATCCTTTGCGACATCGAACAACGTTGGCGCCACGCAGCGCACGGTTATCCTTGACCAATATTCGGCCCCATCACGCGAAATCTCAGAACGGTCGCGCATCATTGCCTGAAAAAATCGGCAAATACGTGATTATCAACGAGGTGGGCCGAGGCAGCACCGGCGTCGTCTATCTATCGCACGATCCTTACTATGGCCGCGATGTGGCGATCAAGGTTTACAACGTCGATTCCAGCGGCGATGAAAACCGCAAGCGCATCGCGCGCAAAATGTTTCTCTCGGAAGCGCACATGGTGGGCATGCTGCAGCACCCGAATATCCTGCCGATCTACGACGCGGGCGAAGAAAACGGCCATTGTTACATCGTGACCGAGCACGTGCATGGGGCGCGCACGCTCGCCGCCTATTGCCGGCCCGACAACCTGCTGCGGATCGACGACGTGGTGGAGTTGGTGTACAAAGCGGCGCGCGCGCTTCACTATGCGCACAGCCGTGGCGTCATCCACCGCGACATCAAACCGAGCAACATCATGCTGACGCTCGAGAGCGATGTTCGCATAATCGACTTCGGGATCGCGTTGGTGGCAGACTCGGACATCTCCCGCATCGAAGGAATAGCCGGCAGCCCCTCGTACATGTCGCCCGAACAGGTGCAATCGATCGAGCTCACGAACCGCTCGGACCTGTACTCACTGGGGGCGGTCATGTACGAACTGCTGACCGGGATGCGGCCTTTCCGGGCCGGCAACCTGCAGAAGCTATTGCATCAAATCGTGTTCGCCACCCCACCGCCTATCCATACATTGCGCCCGGAGATTCCGGAAGAACTCGAAAACGTCACCGCCATGGCGCTGCAGAAGGATCCCGCGAAGCGGTATAAAACGGGTTTGGATTTCGCGGCCGAGCTGACTCGCGTGCATCAAAAGCTGCGCGCGCAATACAACCGGATCGACCAACAGGAACAGTTCAGCCTGCTGCGCAAGCTCAAGTTCTTCCACGAATTCTCGCATGGTGAAATCTGGGAGGTGCTGCGCGCCAGCAGTTGGCAGGACTATGCCGACGGCGAGGAAATCGTCAAAGAAGGCGAAATGGACGATCGCTTCTATATCATCGTGCAGGGACGCGTTGCCGTCGAACGCTTGTCGAAGGCGCTCGGTTATTTGGACAGCGGCGATTGTTTCGGAGAGACGAGCTACGTTCGAGGCGCCAAACGTACCGCCACCATCAAGGCCGCCGGGCCCGTGACCGTCATGAAGGTGAGTTCTACGCTGTTGGAGCAGGTCTCGGCCGAGTGCCAGCTGCGCTTCAATCAGGTGTTCCTGCGCAACATGATCGGCCGCCTGCAGAGCGCGGAGCGCGTCACCTCTTAAGCGTGCTTCGCGGCCTCTTTGTCGTACTCGATCATGGCGTAGGCCGAGTGATTGTGGATCGACTCGAAATTTTCGGACTCGACCATATAGGCGCGGACCCGCTTGTCGTTATTGAGCGCAACCGCCACGTCGCGCACCGTATCCTCGACGAATTTCGGGTTGTCGTACGCATGCTCGGTGACGTATTTCTCGTCCGGCCGCTTCAATATTCCGTACACCTCGCACGAGGCTTCGTTTTCCGCGATATCGATCAGCTCCTCGAGCCACATGTGCTCATTGAGCTTGGCCGTCAAGGTGATGTGGGAGCGCTGATTGTGCGCGCCGTAGTCTGATATCTTCTTCGAGCAGGGGCAGAGGCTGGTGGTCGGCACGACGACCTTGAGCCAGACACTGGTTTCGCCATGGCAGTGCTCGCCGAAAATGGTGGCCTGATAATTCATCAGGCTCTCGACGCCGGACACCGGCGCTTTCTTCATCACGAAATACGGAAAAGTCATTTCAATGTGGCCGGAAGTCGCATCCAAGCGTTCCGTCATCTCCTTCAGCATCGCGCCGAAAGAGTCCACCGATATTTCACGCTCGTGATGCAGGATTTCGACGAAGCGCGACATGTGCGTGCCCTTGAAATTGTGCGGCAGGTTCACATACATATTGAAATTAGCGACGGTGTGTTGCTCGCCGCGTGCGCGGTCTTTCACCTTGACCGGATGAAAGATGTCCTTGATGCCGACTTTGTTGATGGGTATCCGACGCGTATCGGAGCGGCCCTGTACGTCTTCGATGGGCGACATAGTGGGTTTCTTGGCGGCAACGACGTTCATTTTTTCGTGAATTTCCTGCTGATGCGGTTGCGCCGGACTTTGTGCCGAAACCGCGAAGTTCAATGATCTTAGACGATTCGGCCGGAATTGGCCCGTACGCCGCTTTCGGGTACATCCATCTGGCGGTAAGTATCGGTCTATGCTGGGGAAGTTGCCGAAAAACCGCTCTAACTCAGGTCGCGTCGGCTTCGTCGGCGTCGAAATCTTCAACCGACGGTTCGCCCGCTTTTTTCAGTAAAATCTCGACCTTCTGCTCGGCTTCCTTGAGCGCCGTCTGGCAGCTTCGCGTCAGCATCACGCCGCGTTCGAACGCGGCCAATGACTCCTCGAGGGGTAGATCGCCTTGTTCCAAGCGCTCGACGAGTTCCTCTAGATCGCGCATCGCCGTCTCGAAGTCGAGCTTGGGAGCCTCGTTTGGGTTGCGTGTGGCCATGGCTGCGAACGGTACAGCCGCCGCCCGGCGTGCGCAAGTTCACGCCGCCCGATGGGGGACGGTAGAACATTGTCAAGCCGTGAGACGCGTCACAGCCGCGGGCTCGCGCCGTCGCGGCGTTTGTATACCATTGGAGCTGAGAAGCCATATGCGATACACAACCAGACAAATCGTAGCCTGTGGATGGCTATGCGCAGCTGTTTTGGGCAGCGCTGCCTGCGCTCCGAAACGCGTTCCGCCCATGACGGTCACCGACCTCATGGAGGATCGCGTGACCTTGGATGGCGTATTGATGAAATGCAATGAAAATCCGGCCGCGGCACGGACCAGTTCTGACTGCCTGAATGCTCGGGTCGCCATCGAGCGCCTGGCAAAGGATGTGGACCCCGCAGAGGAGGCCAAGCGTAGCGCGGAGTTCGAGCGCAGCCGCGAGCAGTTGCGTTTGGCGCAGGAAAAGTTGCGCCAGGAGCAGGAGGACAAGACCAAAGTGGATGCCTATAACCTGCCCTTGGTTCCGGTGGATTCGGCCGCATCCGGCGGGACGCCCCCCAGTAGTGCATCGCCCGGGTTGGCGCAAACCAAGCCTTGAATCCCAGCGGTCCCGGCCACAGACTGTGGCCATGGGCATATTCGGAAAAACCGCCGTCATGCCGGGGCGCGAAAACGCACTTCCCGGACGCAGTGAACCTGTTCGGATCTCGGGGCGTCATTTTGTAACGGGCCACCGCATCGCACCGCCGTTTCCGGCGGGCACCCAGCTCGTCCTGTTTGGGCTCGGCTGCTTCTGGGGAGCCGAGCGAAAATTCTGGCAAACCGATGGGGTGTACGCCACGGCCGTCGGTTACGCCGGCGGCTTTACACCCAATCCCACGTACGAGGAGGTGTGCACGGGCAAGACCGGACATAACGAAGTCGTGCGTGTGATCTTCGACCCCAAAGATATCGATTACCTCGACCTACTGCGCGTGTTCTGGGAGTCTCATGACCCCACGCAGGGCATGCGTCAGGGCAATGATGTCGGCACGCAGTATCGGTCTGGCATCTACGCATACGGTCCTGAACAGCTGCGACAGGCGGAGCAATCACGGGCGGAATATCAAGCAGCGCTCGCCAAAGTGGGGTTGGGCGCGATCACCACTGAAATCATCGAAGCGCCAGAGTTCTATTACGCCGAGGAGTATCACCAGCAGTACCTCGCGAAGAATCCCAACGGGTACTGCGGGATCGGGGGATGCGGAGTCCCCTTCAAACTCGCGGAGTTACAGGTGGGGGAGAAGGCGTAGCGACTGCGTTGATTTGGTTTCCATCGGGAAGCCAATGGGTTACCAAAAAGATCTGCGTTTTTTTGCGGGAAAACGCAGTGTTTTTTCGGCGTAGAGGTCTACCGTGAAGTCTACAAAACAGTCGGTTGGCGCCGGGCGAATATCGGTCGGTAGAAAATCGGTAGAGGTAGCGCGCCTCAGAAGTCGATCCGGCGGGAGAGCATCGCCCGGCGAACCAGACCTCAATCCCGGCCACGCGCAGCGTCGTGCAAATCCTCAGGGCGGATTCCGCGTCCTCCGACGCATAGCTCAGAAAGACCGCGCAGCATGCGGGAGAGGGGCCACAGCACAACTTGTGCTGGTCGTCAGACCTGCATTCGTGTGCTTGTCGGAATTCCGAGGGCGAGGAGAAGCGCCTTGTCGAGCTCGCGCAGCTTGTCTGGCGCCAATTCGCCCACATAGTCCGTCAGTCTCGATTTCTCGAGGCTCATCAGCCCATCGCACTGAATCGCGCTTTCGTGCTTGAGGCCTTCAGCCGTGCTCACCGCAACTTGCGTTGGCAGTCCATGCCACTGCGTGAATACCGGGGCGCAAATTACGGTCGAGTAAGTCGAGTCAATTAATGGCTGCCGGCTGACGACGACGAAGACGCGGGCGGGTTTGGGTTCACCGGGCGGGCGGCGTACCCTGTACAACTCACCCCGCCTCATTCATCCGCCGAGTTGGCCTGAAAGGATAGTGCATCACTCATCTCAGCATTGAGCTGAGCCGCGTGGCGGTTGATTGCAGCGATCTCTCGGGCGTCCTTCCGAGCCTGAGCACGTCCATCCACGAATTCCCTCAGGATCTGTTCGATATACGCCGAGCGGGAAACCTTCGAGCCGGCCAGCTTGTCGATGCTGGCGACGAGGTCCTCGGAAAGGGTGAGGGATGTCTTCGCTTTCATCCTACCATTATACTACCACAGTAGGATATTGGCAATCAGCATCGGGTCTACCGCATATACCGGTGGTCTGGTCAACCTATCAAAGGGGTAATCCTTGTGCCACGGCTCGCAATCGCCATTCTGGAGCATGAATCAATACCCCTCCGTAGCGGATCTCTGACAGCGGATGCCAGCTCGCGCGCCCGCCATCGCAGTCGCTGCTGAAAGAGTCGGCCAATTCATTCTCGTCATCCGTTGTCAGCGCGTGTCTTTCTCGATGAGGACTTGGCAGCGCCATACGGCGTGGCGACATGGGGTGTAGCGGAACGCGAGACGGAATTGCGCGATCCCAACTACGTCGGTGGCATCTCGGTCGCCGGGTACATGGATTTCGAATCCTGGGCATCGGATGATGTCGTGACGGATCCGGACAGCGCGTCTTTTGGGCACAAGACGGCGGCGATTTGCGGCCGCATATACCCCCAAACGACTTGTGCGTTCAGATGGCGGATCCGGGTGCCTTGAACGCAAAGGCAAAGAATGCGGCGACACCGAGGAAGGCGAACGCCACGAGATAATTCCATGCGAGCTTCTCTTTGAGAAAGAAAATCGCGAACAGGATAAACACCGAGATCGTGATCACCTCCTGGATGATCTTGAGTTGAAATCCTGAGAACTGGACAAAGCCGAAGCGATTGGCGGGCACAGCCAAACAGTACTCGAGCAATGCAATACACCACGAAATCAGAATTGCTTTCCAGAGAGGCCAGTCATGACCGTACTTCAGATGTCCGTACCATGCGAAGGTCATGAAAATGTTTGACAAGCTTAGAAGGAGAATGGTGTTCATAGGCGGCTATTCGAAAATCTCTGGGCGGCAGGTGGGCGTGTGTCCGTGGAGAAACCTTTTCGGCTTTAAGTTCCGATCACCTTCAATCCGTGTGCGAGCGCCGCGAGGCCCAAGGCCCCGTCGTGGGTAGCCATCATCGGGTCGACACCCATGGCGTCTTTCCACAGCAGAGCGGATGACAGATGGATGGCGTCCAGGGTTCCGAGCTCGGTTGGCATTGGCTGGGCTGCGCGTTCGAGAATCAAGGCGTCAATCTCGATCAGCTCAAGCGAATCAATCAGCGCCAGGATCGTCGAGCGCCGTCTCGCTGTTTCGATGTCCGACAAAGATGCGCGAAGTCGAACGCGATCCAAGGTGCGTAAGCTCTCGGTTGTGATCAGTGCGCTCGAAACGCCCCGATCAATGTGGCGCCACTCGGGGAGCGCGTTCGCCTGTCCGAGCGCGACACGGAGCAGCACCGATGAGTCCACGTAGGCAATCATCGGTGGCTTTGCCGTTCCTCGAGAAGCAGTTCCAAAACATCAAGTTTCAGTTGCGCCGCTTTCGGTAGCGGAACCTTGTTTGGAGCCGGGGAGCCCGATGCCGGTTTTCGCACCCGCAGCCCCGGCCTATCTCTTATTGGCACGATATGCGCGATAGCCCTGTTTCGATCCAGTACTGCAATGGATTCCCCCGCCTGAACGACGCGAAGAAACTCGCTCAGTTTGGACTTGAGTTCGGCGATTCGTACCTGCCTCATGACCTTATATGACCACAAGTGACCATAGTAAGCAAACGGCCGTCGTCGCGAACGTCAGCTCGGGTTTCACGTGAAAGTCGAGGCGCCGTAGAAAAAATTGTTTCGAGAGAAGGGCAATGCCAAGTCGACGATTGACGCGCGGATCACGCGCAAAAGCTCCTATAATCAAACGCGACCATGGCAGCTATCGTGATGGCCGCGGAGGGTTGAGCTTTCGCGTACAGGGGGCAAGGGATGGATCAGAGGTCAGGAATCCGCACAGGCAACAAGCGTGTGCTTCGTGGTGCGGCGAGTGTGCTGGTAGTCGGGCTCGCGCTGCTCGGGTTGCCGCCCATGGCGGTGCGCGCTGCCGATGCAGGTGCAGCCGAGGTCACCAGCGTCGACACCACTGCACTGGCGCACCAGACCCGACGCCTGATCAACGACGCCGGCCAGTTCTACATGGTTTGGTGGCTCCCACAAGTGCTGTCGCAGGCGATCCTGCGGGATACACCGAACCTCCAGCAGGCCGACAGTGAGCGGATGCTCGGGGCCCTGGAACCCTACCTCGTCTTCGCGCTGTCCCGGGGGCAGGAGGGCGAACACGGTCTGGTTGACGTGCACGACAGGGCGGATCTTTTGAGTCATTCCCGCCTGACCGTCGATGGTCAGATGTGGACTGCCGCCCCGGCCGATCAGAACGACGCGGGCGCCCAGGCCGCCCTGGAAACGATCAAGCCCGCGCTGGCGACCATGCTGGGTCGCAATGGGAGTGGCATCGAGTTCGCACTCTACCGGCCGGTGCCCGGCAGGCGCTCCCCCGATCCCACCATGCCTGGTAGCCTCCACTACAGCCTCTATCGCAAGCAGGTTCAATGGCAGCTGCCGCTGTGGGCTCCTGCGCCGCCGCTGCCAGTGCGCGCTCCGCCGGCGATCATGCCTGTGGCTCCGGTCGTGGCCGCGCCCCCGACCCCAGCTGCATCCCCGGGCGCGAACGCCGTGCCGGCCCGCGCGCCGGCTGCGGCCCCTGTACCTGTGCAGCGGAGGAAGATCGATCCGACGACCGGCGAGGAATTTCCGGAGCGGTACGACTACAACCCGTACACGGGCCAGAAGCTCGTGAGCCAGTGAACGCCGGCCAGAAAGGCTTTAAGGTTTTAGAGACGCCGCGTAGGCGGCCAACTCAATCATGTCGGCCCGTGTGAGTCGCGCCACCACAGAACGCAAACCCGGACCATGACAAGCCGCGCAGGGCTGTCGCCGCCAGTGCCGGCCAAGATGCGCCCACGCTCAAGACCGCCCTTCGGGACATAGGCGACATAAGAGGTATGGGGATCGCGGTGCTCGAAGCGTTCAACGTCGGTGGGCATCTCGACGATGCTCAATCCGAGAGGCGCGGTCCACCCCACACTCGGGACGAAAATAAAGCACGCGATATCATGCGTCGCACGCGGGGTGAAAAAACGTGGACGCATGGTGCACAAACCTTCAAGATGAAAGCGGAAGATCCTGAGCGCGATTGACACCAAAGAGCGCGATTCATGAGGACGTTTATTCTTCTAATCGTAGTGTTGTCGTTAACAGCGTGCGCCACTTGCAAAAGCTCAGATTCACCTGACGTGTGCAGAACGAAGCAGCGTGAACATTCACAACCTCGTCCTTGATGACACTAGGATGACGATCCGCTGCGCCGGGGACGCCCTACACCTACAGTATTGAAGCGCATTTCAGTGCGGCGCAGGGTACCGGGAGCCGGCTGGACGGCTTGCGCACTTGTACCTATACGTTCAATCCGCTTTCCCAGGGTCACAATCCCTGACCCGACATTCCGTCCGTATTGCCAACAAAAGCGTCATGCGCAATTGCCATCCAATGGCAATCCTTTGGACACGAAAGAGTTATGTAATCGTCATAAAACCGCAACGCTCATGAGATTGCGAGTACGTACGCTCGATGGTGGCTGTAATGAGTCCGTGAATCGCTTGAGATTCATTACAAAGAAAAAAAATTCGCGCAACACCAGTTAGGGGACGTTATAGATGAACAAGTCAGGACTTTGGGCGGCCATTTCTGCGACGCTCGCCGGAGGGGCATTTGTCGGCTTGCCGGCGAACGCACAGCAGGCGCTCGGCAATTTCGGCGGCGATCTGATCGTCAGCTCCAGCACTTACACCAACACGGGATTTGCGGCGGGAACCGCACTACCGTTCAACGCGTCGGGAACTCTTACAGGCGGCTCTACACTCAACGCAAGCGCAGGAGGCGCGTTCTGCGCGAACAGCAATTGCTCATCCAATGTCTGGAATAACGACACCGCCGACGCAAATTTTGGCATCACCTCGGGAATTTACCTGCAGAACGTCAACACCACCACCGGTGCCGTCGACAATACAGTGAACGTCACTCAACTCGCGGCCAACGCGGGCATCAATCTGGTCACCAGCTTCTCGTCGAAGTCGGAACTGGCCCTCAACTTGACGCCCAACGGCAACGCTCTGACCTTCATGGCCTACAACACGACCACCGGTCAGTTCGACGTTTCGAATTCGAATACGCCCGGATCGTTGGAGCCTGGCAACACCGACATCGCCAATGCAACCTACCGCGCAGTCGGGCAGATCAACCTGACCAACAATGCACTGCAGGTCACGACCACGAACGCCTACAACGGCAATAACGGGCGTGCGGCGATCGCGACGGGCTCCGGCGGATATTACCTCGTCGGTAATGCCGGTAACGGCAACGGCAGCGCCCAGACCACCGCCAACACGGGCGTCCAGCTATTGTCGGCCGCGGCGACGAACGGGGCCCTGGGCATAAATTCGCAAGTCGGGCAATTCAATACGACTCAAGTGGGAAATCCGGCGGACAAATTGGCGAAGGACAACAACTTTCGCGGCGAAACCGTTTTCAACAACACCCTTTACGTCACCAAGGGCAGTGGATCGAACGGCATCGATACGGTTTATCAGGTTGGTACTGCGGGTAGTTTGCCCGCGGCGGGTACATCTACGCCCATCAGCGTACTGCCCGGGTTCAACACGTCGCCTGCGAAGACCGATACAAACGGCCCGCACCCGTTCGGCATCTGGTTTGCGAATTCGACCACGCTGTACGTGGCGGATGAGGGTTCAGGCGCATCCACGGACTTCGGCTCCAGCCCAACAACCCAGGCGGGCGGCTTGGAAAAATACAGTCTCGTCAACGGGACCTGGCAACTCGACTACGAACTCAAGGGTAGCCTGATCGGCAGCAGCTACACCGTGAATGGCACCGGTTCACTGGCCGGAGATTCGCTGACGACGACCACGGACGGACTGCGCAACCTTGCCGGAAAGGTCAACGCCAACGGGACGGTCACGCTGTATGCGGTCACCTCGACCGAGGGCAGCGTGCTTGGAGACGCGGGCGCTGATCCGAACCAAATCGTTGCGATCACGGACACGCTTGCCGACACGTCCCAGAGCCAGGTGACGGGCGAGAACTTCTCGGTGCTCGACACTGCGGCCTTGGGTCAGGTCTACCGCGGCGTCGCGGTCGCTCCGGTTCCGTTGCCCGCGGCAGCATGGCTGCTGCTGAGCGGGCTCGGCGGCTTGGGCGTCGCCGGGCGTCGCAAGCGACAGACCGCCTGATCGATTCGATTGGGGGCCGCCTCCGCTATCGGAGGCGGCCATGCTCACGCACCGCTCAATCATTTCTTCAAATAACTTCAGGAACTCACTCATCATGACTCAATTCAATCTTGCGGCCCGTATGGGCCTTGTCGCCTTGGCCATGGCTGCGTGCAGCGCCGCCGGAGCGTCCACGATCACGGAATGGAACTTCGGCTCGGTTGCTGCTGTCTCCCCGGACAACACGCCGGCGGCCACGACGGGCACCGGCACGGCCACGTCGCTCGGCATGACCAACAGCTACACGTACACGACCAACGGTGCGTCCACCGGCGTCGGCGCGGTCACCTTGGACGACGTCACGAACGACTCGCCGTCGGGCACGAAGAACGGTTCCACGCTCGGCAACGGCAACGTCTGGCGCATCCGCGGCCAGGCCGGGACCGGCACCACCGGCACCACCAACAATGGCTGGAACAATTCAGCGCCCGAGTACTCGCAGGGCGCGCAGTTCAGCACCAGCACGGCGGGCTACAGCGGGATCAGCTTGTCGTTCGACTGGGCGTCGACCACGCAGGGCATCGGCAACATGCAGGTGCAGTACACGACGAACGGCAGCACGTGGACGAATATCGGTTCGGTATTGAGTGCAACCGTCGACAACAATACGACCGGCACGGCCGGATCGGGATTTGCGACGGACACGATCAGTCTGGCGGGGATCAGCGGCGTGAGCAATGACGCGAACTTCGGTGTGCGCCTGGTCGCGGCGTTCAACCCCACCCTCGCGGGCGGCACCGAGTACGCCTCGGCGACGTCGGTGGTTTCTGGCAGCCCGGTCCAGTACAACAACAACTCGGGCAACTGGCGCATCGCCGATGTCGCGATCAGCGGTACGCCGGTGCCGGTGCCGGCGTCTGCCTGGCTGCTGGTGTCGGGACTCGGTGGGCTGGGTGCGCTGGTGCGCAAGCGCAAAGCCGCCTAGTTTTTCCTTGACTGATTCGAGTCGACGCCGGCATATGCCGGCGTTTCTCGTTGCGGGCGTGGCGGCTGCCCGCTACGAGTGCGTGCTGATACAGTATATCCATGACTGAAAGTGACGCTGGCGTGGTCGTGCAGTTGCTCGAGCGTGCGCGCCGGTGCGCGTCCAACGGGCAGGATGAGCAGGCGAAGGCGGCCTATCTCGAGCTGTTGCATCTCGATCCGACGCATTTTCATGCGCTCAATGAACTCGCGACCGTAGCGTTGGCGACCGGCCATCGCTCGGCGGCGCGCACCGCTTATCGTCAAGCCGTGCACTGCCACCCCGATAATCCCGTTGGGCGGGTGAATCTCGGTAATGTCTATTTCCAGGATGGCGATCTCGCCGCAGCGCGCCTTCAGTACGAATCGGCCTTGGCGGCCGATGGCGGCTTCCCCGAGGCGCACCAGGGGCTCGCGCGCACGTTGGACGAGCTGGGGGAAACCACAGCGGCGGAGCCGCATTGGCAGCAGGGCTTTGCCGGTCATGCTCTGGTCGTTCAGCGCTACCGCGGGACTGGCTCAGCCGTACGCGTGCTGCTGCTGGTCTCATCCCGCTTCGGGAACCTCTCGACGCAATTGATTCTCGACGATCGGACCTTCGAAGTAGCGGCGCTGTATGCGGATTTTTATGATCCCACGCAGGCGGTGCCGCCGCACGCGGTGGTGTTCAACGCCATTGGCGATGCCGATCTGTGTCCTATGGCTTTGGAGCGCGCTGAGGCGGTGCTGGCGAACACGGCTGCTCCGGTCATTAACCCCCCCGCTCTGGTGCGCCGGACCGGCCGCGTCGAGAATGCGCGCCGACTGGCTGCAGTGCCGGGCGTCGTCGCACCCACGATCCGCGCGGTGCCGCGGCGGGCTCTGCAGGCCGCCGACGATCTGAGGTTTCCGTTTTTGCTGCGTACGCCCGGCTTTCACATGGGCAGCCACTTCGTGCGCATCGAGCGACGGGAAGATTTGCCGGTAGCGGTTGCCGGTCTGCCGGGCGAGGAATTACTGATGATCGAGTATCTCGATGCTCGCGGCGCCGATGGAATGACCCGTAAATATCGCGTCATGATTATCGATGGCAACCTCTATCCGCTGCATTTGGCGATATCGGCCGACTGGAAGGTCCACTATTTCAGCGCGGCCATGGCCTCGGAGCCCGCCTTTCGCGCGGAGGAACACCGCTTTCTCGAGGCGATGCCGACCGTCTTGGGCCCGTTGGCCATGGCCGCGCTGTTGGGCATCGCTGAGACTCTGGGGCTCGATTATGCGGGGGTCGATTTTGGCCTCAGCGCCGACGGTTCGGTGCTGTTGTTCGAGGCGAATACGACGATGGTCATCGTTCCGCCTCCGCTCGATCCGATGTGGGATTATCGCCGCGCTGCGATCGACCGGGCGCTGGACGCAACAAAACGCATGGTCCTGGCGAGAGCTGCGGCTGCGGTCGAATCATCACGGATTCACCGTTGAGTTAGGCGTTGAGTGGGCCGGTGCGGACGCGACGATCGGCGTGAAGCAGGACCGCGTTTTCTTGAACGCTTCTGTCCTCGAAATTGTACACTCAGGTCCTCCATGCGACGCCTATGGCTCATCGTTTACGGCTTGCTCCCCGTGTTGGCCAACGCAGGCGTCGTCTATCAAGTAGCCGTCCGGCCGGTCGATGACAACAGCATGGCACTCGCGGCGCCGGCGGCCGCGCCTGTGGTCACGCAGTACTTCGTGGAGGACGGCAAAGTTCGCGTCGGCGGCAAGAGTGCAAAAATGGCCTACCTGTTCAAAGACCGGACGATGTATGTAATCGATAATCCGTCACGAACGGTTCATGTTCTGAAGCACGCGACGTTGAATCAGGTGACCGCCCACTACGCCGACGCGGTGCAGCAGCTCGAAGCCGCAGCCGCCAACGCGTCGCCGGACGAACGCGCTGCGGCGGAGCAAAAGGCTGCCGATATGAAAGCAGTCAGCGATAGGCTGAGACAGCCGGTGACCCGAGAATACCGCGTAACCGTGCGCTTTGAATCGGTCGACGGCCGCGCCTGCCGAGTGTGGGAGGAACGCGAGAGCGGTACAAAACGCCTGGAACTCTGCGTGGCGCCGACGGCTACGGTGCCCGGCGGTGCGGACATCTTGAGCGGCATGAAAACGCTGAGTCAATTCCGTCAGGGTTCCGATTTTGCATTCGGTGTGGAGTTTGGTCTATCGGATTGGTGGGCGGACTTTGCGAGCCTAGGCGGCTTGCCGCTGCTCGTCCGTGAATATAAATACGACAGCGTGGTGTCCGAGATCATGCTCACGGCGATGCGACAAGGGGTGCCCAGTGCATCGCAATTGGATATTCCGGACGGCTATCAAGTGCAAGAAGGGCCTGACTACGTTCAGTGGTACATGCGGTGAGACGAGTAGCCTAGCCGATCTGCGCGAGCCACACTTCGGCGTCCGGCCAGGCCGGCACCGATTTTGCGCACCGGAACCCGCTGTCTTCGTCTGCTCTGTTCGACAATTCGTAGCGCCGTGTCGCGGCTCGCTTATTCGCCGGATGGCCGCATCAAGTCGATCACCGGAGACGACAGCGTCACGAGCCTTGTGACTTATCAGCCGGGAAAGTAGCGGCGGAGCCCGCGACGGCTATCTCGCATGCGCGATCAGCAATACGTTGGCAAACAGCGTACCTTGGCTCATCGGTAGCACTTCGGTGTCGAAGCCGGTTTCCCGCAGGATCGACTGCCACTCGGCGACGCTGCGGTAATGCTGGGTCTTCCAGGCGTGGCCACGCAGCAGCATCACTATTTTGTCGACCCATCGAGTATAACGATAGCGCAGTCCGCTATTGGCATCGCCAACACGCAGCAGCAATAGACCACCGACGGGCAACGCTTTACGAATCCGATTCAATACGTCGCATTGCGCTTGCGGGGCTAGGTAGTGCAGCACGTCCAGCATCACCACCGCATCGACCGCTCCGAACTCGATATCGCGGATGTCACCAGTCTCGATGTCGACATCGGACCCGAGCGCGCGGCGCGCCCGCTTGACCTCTGGGGCCATCAATTCAATGCCCCGAAACGATTGCGGGCGCGGCGGTGCCGGCCACGCGTCCGGCCAGCTTCCGCGTTCGTGCATGCGCGCTGCGGCTCGCAGCCATGCAGCCAGCAGGCCTTGACCGCAGCCCAGATCCAGAACGTGCGATTTGCCTACCAGCAGTCCTCGCTCGAGCAGGGCGCAATAGATGGGATCAACGCCGAGCTTGCCGCGCGCAAAGAAGTAGGCGAACAAGCCTGGGCCGGCCTTGAGATAGGGCCTGCAGGCGGCGTTCAGCAACGCCACGCGCCACGAAGTCGTCTCCACGTTCGCTTCGGAACGCAGACGCTATTGGGCCGGCCGGCCCAGGTCCCGAATCTCCACGCGACGATTGCTCGGATCCTCGGGTCGGTCCGGCGTCAACAATTGCTCCGACCCGTAGCCAACGGTATCCAGCCGGGTTGCATCGACTCCCTTGCTCACCAGATAGCGCTTCACGGCTTCGGCGCGCCGCAGCGACAGATGTTTATTATATTGCGCGCTCCCTTTCGCGTCGGTGTGCCCGGCCACGACGAAGCGATCGGACCTAAGGGACGTCGAGTTGAGCGCCGACTCGAGCTGCGTCAATTGTGCGGACGCCTGAGATTTCAGCTCACTGGAGTTGTGTTCGAAAGGAATATTGAGATTTACGGATTGACCCGCATCGGCCGTGTCACGCCGCGTCAACCCGCGAGGTACGAAACTACGAGTCGTGGCGGCCGGATGGAGTGCTTGCTCGATTTGTTGATCCGTCAGAACGGCGTTGGCGCCCTCCTCGGGGGGCTCGGCACCGTGCAGGAGAATGGGCAGGCAGGCGAGTGCGAGCGCGCTGATCGGGATAATTTTCGGCATGCTGCGATTGTGGTTCATTTGATTTGCTCCAAACCTAGAGAACGCCTCGCTTCATTATACTTTTGCTTTGCGGCAGCCAGCTCGCGCTGTGACTCCTCGTGCGCGGCACCGGATGTGTGGGTTTGAGCGTCCACCAGGGCGTCGAAGTAGAGGTCCCGCACCCGGTTCAAGTCGCTTGCGGAGTCCGTTGAATCGGGCTCCGTTTTGATGTCAGCGCCGTTCACCGCCTTCGAAAGAAGCGCAGTGGCCGAGCCGCCGACCGACGAGGCGACTGTGCCACTCGTTTTCCCAATGATGTCGGCGAGCGCCAATCGCGCCTTGTCCTCCGATTCCGTTTCCGTCACCGCCACTTCGATGGTCACCGGCATGAATTCCATGGGCGTACGGGGCAGCTCTTGGTATTCGGCATTGCTCGCGTCGAGTTCTGCTGCTTGCTCCTGGTCCTGAACCGCGATCCGTAGTCGTTCCTGTTTCAAGCCCTCGGCGATATCGGGGCCGGCGGCGGCAATGCGCTGATCGAGGCCGGCGAGCAACCGCCGATTACGCGTCAGCGCTCGCTTGAGCGCATCGAGTTCCCCGATGACTTGTTGGTGAATCTTCGTATCGTCGTCAAATTTGCGTCGGGCCTCGACGGACATCAGAGGTACACGCAACCACGGCGCCGCGTCCGATGTGCTGCCGCTCGAGTGCGAGCCTGCGGTCACGGTGCCGATGCTGACCCAAGCGCTGGTCAACACCTCTGCTTGATCCGTCGCACCGGGATCGGAAATCTTGAGCGTATAAATCGTGGTCCGCGAGGCCGCCTTGTCCGGCGTCGTGAGCAGTGATTCGATGCGGTAGCCGGCATCTTTCAGCCGATAGGCGGTGCCGTCCGTGGAGAATTCGAAACGCGACTCATACACGGCATGCGCCTTATCGACGACGCAAATATTGGCGCGTCGCAGCTGATTTTCGGTGGAGTCGTCGGTTCTCGAGGTCTTCCACTCGCTCTGCGGCAGCCCCATGGTTTCGCGCGCCAGTTCCTTAGGGTGATACTCCGCCGTGCAGTCCGCGGGCTCGGGCTTGAACTTGGCCGCGGCCACGATGGTCATGCAGCCCAGCGTGGCGTTGATGCCGAGATCGGGCGCGGGTTCGAAAGTGGCCCGATAAAGATTCATTTGCTTGCGCACTCCGTAGTGAGTGTCCTTCCGGGCCGCACGGGCTTTTATGCGGTCCGCAGATCCCTGTAGCTCGTGATTGATGAATAATTCGGCCAGTTTGCCCACCACGATGCCGAGCAGCGGCAAAAATTTTGCCTGATCCGAAGCGTCCTTATTCGCAGCAACGGGGATGAAATAGGGTTCATCCGCGATGATGCAGGTATCGTTGACATAGGCGCGGACTTCAATCTTGTCATTCGCGGGTTCGTGCGCCGCAATTGCTGCCGGCACGTGCAGAATCGACAGGCTCAGGGCGATGATCACGAGCCGCAACGGCAGGTTGTTCATTTGGCAGCGCCGCTCGCAGGCATACCGAGGGTCGCCAAAAGGCCGTCCAGCCGGTTGAGTATGAGAGATAACTGCTGCTTCTGTGACGGATCGGTCAATGTCGCCATGCTGGCGAGGACGCGCTCGCGTGCCAAATCGCCGAATCGCTTGAGCAGCACTCCGGCTTCCAGAAGGTCGTCGCCTTTGCAGGCGTTGGCATTGAATACCCAGACCGCCACACTGCCACCGGACTTGCGGCCGCTCATGCCGCAGCGCTGCGGTGGCGGGTCGCCGCGCCACAGCAGGCGAAAAATGTCGAAGATCGCGCCGGCATTGGCGGCGAAATAGGCGTGCCCCAGCAGGTCGGCAGGCACGGCGGACATATCGATGGAGTCGAGGCCGGGCAGTCTGATGATGACGTCGCCGGCAGTACCGGCTCGCGGCGCGCCGTGCAGTAATTGCGAGCTTCGGAGCGCGTAATCGTTGTTGGAGGCATAGAGCGTCACGCGATCCGCGGCGCTGCTCAGCGGCCCTATTGCGTCCATAAAATAATCGCGGTCGACGTCCGGCGCGGTGAAGACGATTTGACCGAAAAAGTGTTGTCGGTTATCTGGCGCTCGTTTTGCAAGGAAGGTTTGCAGCGCTTCGATCAATGCGCGATTGCCCATGCTGTGCGCCAGAATGTGAATGTGCTCGGCTCCGGATTGAGTGACGATGTTCTCGAGGAATTCTGCCAACTTTCGGCCGCTGATGCCCACCGCCGCTTCGTCGACCGCGTATGCCGTGGCGCTGCCTTGCGATGGCCAACTATACAAGATCGGCGTTCCGTCGAAATCGAGGTCATAGGCCATCTGCGCGGCGCGGCGGGCCGCATCTTCGAACGTATTGTTGAATCCGTGAACGAAAATGAACACATCCTTGGACGGTGAGCTCTTGATCTGCTGCCGCAGGCTGCGGTTGAACTCGTCTTTCGCGAGCGGCGCGACTTTGTCGAGGAGCACATAGCGGCTTCTGGATTCGGCGACGTCGAATACGTATTCGGCCCACCGCGGCTGTGTCTCGAGCTCCGCTTCCTTGTGGCTTGCGGGGATCGTGACGTCCAAGTAGCCGTACTGAAGTTCGCCGCGGGCCTTGCCGTAGAACAGCGCGGGCTTCAGGTCACCCGTGGGTGCGCGGTTGGTGCCATAGAAAACCCGAACGTCGGCGAAGCCTTGAGCCTGGCTGTAACGGCGGCTTTTCGCGGCGACGCCGCCCGGGATGGGTAATGATCCGCGGTCGGTCGCGGCGCGGGGCTGCATCTGTGCTTCGACGCGTGCGACCGCCGGCGCGTTATCGGCGGCTCGATAGATGTCACGCAGTTTTCCGAGAGTGGCCAGGACGTTCTCATGATAATCGCCGTACGCGAGCTTCTCGATATTCAAAATACGCTGTTCCAAGGCTTCCGCATCGGCATAGCGTTTAGCCTTGGCCGCCAGGTCCGCCAAGCCCGTCAATACCGGCACGAGGTCCGGATCATTCGGGCCCAATTCGCGCTCCTGTAACGCCAATGCTCGTTCGTAGTACTGGACCGCCTTTGAGTCCTGTCCCGCGTCGGCCGAATAGTCTCCCAAGTTGCGCAACAGCTCGATGAGACCTTGTTTGTCGCCGCTGGCCTCCGTCATCTGCAGTGCATCGTTACCGTATTTGAGTGCGTCCTGTACCTTGCCGGCGCCTTTCGCCGTCTCGAAATTTTGGTAAGCCTTGAGAAGATCGGCAGACTGTGCGCCAACAACGCCGGGGGTCGCGGCTCCGATCACCAATAAGAAAACCAGCCGCATCGAACAGACGCGTGCCGCTGCCGCAAATTTGGTAAGGCGGCGTACTAGGAGCCACGTAGTGAGCACGCGTGAATATCCCCGGTATCATTGCTTGAAGCAATTTGTAGGCTTAGGTTTCACTTTACCGCAAGTTTTGAAAATTCGCTGGTTCTTTGAGCGACGCGACTTAATGCGGCGCGCACCGCGCGGCCCTTCCTGCGTGAGCCGCCCGGTGTACAATCCGAGACAAATATCCATACACACGAATAGGGATTTGCCGTGGGTTATCGTGGAGGTGCGCTTGCACTGACAGTGCTGCTGCTGTGCCCACTGGTCTGTCACGTGTCGGCCGCACGGAACGTAGCGCTGCTCGTCGCCGTTGGGCAGTTCAGCGATCCGCAAATGAAGTCTCAGCAGTTGCTGGGACCCGCGGCAGACATCGAGTCGATGCAGCAAGCGCTTTCCGGTCACTGGGGATTCGCGCCGAAAGATCTGCTTGCCTTACGCGATCAGGACGCTACGCACGATCGTATTCTCGCCGAGATTTCGGCGCTCGAGCAACGCAGCGAGCCGGGCGATACCGTGCTCATTTATTTCAGTGGGCACGGGACCAGCGCCAATGCGGAGGAGAATAGTTTCGACCTACCCTACGCGACGGGAGCATGGGTGCCGTACGACCTCGACTTCAGCTCCTTGGCTGCGGCGAAGCGCACATTGATCATCGGCCGACGCGATTTGGTGCCGCTGCTCAAACGACTCGATCAGGGAGGGCGCTGGGTCGTCGTCGTATCGGATAGCTGTTATTCGGGACAGGTCGTCCGCTCATTCGGGCAGACCTTCAGCCATTCCCGCTACCTCCCGTTGACGACCCGGGATTTGGGTGTTGCCCAGGTTGCCGCGATGCCCGCCGCGCGGCCGCCGCCGCCGCCGTATCCATACCAGCACGTCGTGCTGCTCTCCGGTGCGAGCGATAGCGAGCAAGGGGCGGACATCGCAACACCGCAATTGCTGCAACAGGCGCCGACGTTGGACGGCAAGTATCACGGCGCGTTCACCGATGCGTTCCTGCGGCTGCTGGATGGGAAGCTGCTGCCCGGAGCATTCAATTATTCGCAAGGCCGCGAGGCCATGAACACCTTCCTCGAACGCGAGCACTTTGCCCAACATCCGCAGCTTCTTCCGGCGATTGCCGAAGACCCGCAAGATGTCGGCTCGAATCCCTTTCTAGGGATGCAAATGCCCGCCGGCCAAAGCGCTGCTCCGCCGCTGGCGCTCGACGCGACCGTGCATCTGCGGCTGGATGCGGTCTCGGCCGCGTTGCGCGGCAAGGTTGAACACTTGAGCGGGGTCGCCGTCGTTGATCGTGATAACGACCTGACGCTGCGTGAACGCGGCGGGAAAGCGGAGTTGGTGGGTGCTGCGGGGGATCCGATCGTCAGCACGACGGCGGCGGATCCGAATCTGGTCAGGCGCATCGCCGCGCAAGCATGGATGAATCGCATATTGCCGGCTTCGAGGGACAGCCTCGGGCTGCGTGCCGAGACGACTCCCGGAAGCCGGGGCAATACCTTCGTGCAGTGCGAATCGTTCGCTTTCGAAGTTCGCTTGCGCAAACCCGCGTATGTAATGCTGCTCGATCTCGACCCGCAGGGGAATTTCACCGTGCTCTACCCGACGCGCGCCTCTGAAAGGCAGATGGTCGCCGGCGGCGCCCCGAAGGCGATTCCCGGAGCCGATCCGAAGGATCAGATTTTGGTGATCCCGCCGTTCGGCACGGATCAAGTTGCGGTGCTGGCGTTCGAGCAGCAACCTGCGTTTTTCGCTGAACTCACCGGGGCGGAACGATTCGCCGCCGATGGAGGCCGGGCCGAAGTGCTCGCGAAGGGTCTGGCGAATGCCGCCGGTGCGATTGACGTGCAGCAGATCGACGTGCACACCTATCCGGGCAAGGGCAGCGGTTTGTGTGGTTCGCAGGGACGCGATGGTCTAACGGAGGTGCGATGAAAAGCTGCTTGATGGGCGCGGCGCTTGCCGCGATTGTTTGCTTGGCTTCGCCGGACGAACTCGCTGCACAGACCACCGGCGTGCGTGCGCCCATGTTGCCGTCGAATCACGCCCTCATCATCACGGTATCCGAGTACCAGCGCAGCCCGCTGCCCGGGGTACTCACCGACCGCAAGCTCGCCATCGAGTTGGCGCAGCGCTTTGGCGTGCCGCCACAAAACATCGTCGAGCTTTCGGAGCAGCAGGTTACCCGTGAGGGCTTGAAGCAGGCGCTGGCCGGCATGAACCAGATCATCATGCCGGGGGATAAGCTGTATGTGTACTTCTCCGGACATGGAGCGCGATTCTTCTCCAAGGCCACCGGTCAGTGCACGGAAAGCATCGTCATGCAGGACATGCGCGTTGTGACCAACGCCGAATTCGCAGCGATGTTGAAGCCGCTGAGCGCCAAAGCCGATAAGACCATCGTTATGCTCGATTCGTGCCACTCGGGCGGGGTTGCGCACGCGGCCAGCTCGCGGGCGGCGGCATCACCTATATCGCAGCGCCCGAAATACAGCGCCGAGGCGTCGAGCCCGGAGTGCTCGATGGCCGTGAACCTGGGGACCTTTTCGCAGGCGCGCGGCGTGGATCTTAATACCACTGACAACAATCTCGTCATCCTCGCGGCGGCGAGAAACAATGAAGTCGCCTGGGATACGTCCAAAGGAGGCGCGCTGACGTACAACTTCGAACAATGCATCGGCGGCGGCGCCACGGATTCGGATCACAGCGGATCGCTCTCGATGCAGGCACTGACCGACTGCGTTCAAGCGCGGTTGGACAAAACGCAAGAGGAGTCGGCTCGACAGCACGCCACGTTGGCCGGCAATGCTGCGCTCGTGCCGGCCTTCGGCGATTCTTCGCCGAGTGGGGCGGCTGCGGGCGGGTCACCGGCAGCGGTCGACCCCGTGGCGATGTTGAACGCCATTTACAGCCAGCGCGATGATCGGTGGGGTGTGCAAGCAACGGTGGCGCAACCAACATTAAAAATGGGAGCCAACTTGGACCTGTCGGTGCGCTCGGCACGAGATGGGTTTGTCTATTTGTTTTATCAAGGAACGCAGCCGGGGAGTTTTTACCTATTGTTTCCGAATCAACTGGATTCGAATAACGCGATCGGCGCGAATCAGGAAATGCCGCTGCCGCGCCGGGACTGGAACGTAACGGCGCTGGGACCGCGTGGAACGGACCATCTGATGGTGATGGTCACTGAGACCGCTCGGGATTTCTCGACGCTGGCGCTGCCGGCCGAATACGTGGGTCAGGCGGGTCCGTTCGAAAAAATTCAAACCACAGTGGCAGCCGCTCAGCACATCAGTCAGCTAGCGACGTTGTCCGCCGCAGCCAGTAAAGACGCATGCAAAAACGCGGGCGCCAGCCGTGACCTTGGGGTCGCCAGACAGTGTTCGAATGTCTTCGGCGCGAGCCTGGTCAGCGTTGAGGAAACGGATTGACCGTCTGCGGCTGATTGCCTCTGGAATCCGTTCTACTGACCGGGCAATGGATTCAAGGTTCCGGGTCAGACCCCGGAAGGGTGACCATCGCCAGTGTCCGTGACCCAAGCGTCGCATTGTCGCTGGGCTGGTCGATGACTACATAGAAACTCCGGGACTCATGCCGCGCGGGATCCATGACGACCGGAATCGTGAGGCTGATGACGCTCTGTCCATTGTCGATGTGCTCGACCCGGGTCTTCACGGAGACAAAATCTCGCCCTGGTTTAGCCGTTCCTGATTCAGTCCACCAGTTGAAGCTGACATCGCCACGCAAATTGCTGCTGCGGCGTACCACGATATGCGCCACGGGCTCGGTCGGGCCTACGTCAACGTTATCTGCGGCCAACTCGATACGCGCTCGCGCCGGAGCGCCATTCTGACCGATGGTCACGCCGGGCGTATGAGTCGTGGCGGATGCAGCGGCAGCGGTGCCCAGCGGTGGCGCGGCGGCGGCGGCCACAGGCGCAGCGCGCGGCCGGGGCACGGTAAGCTTGTCGTTCGCCACCCCGACTGTCATGGCCGGCGGAACGGGACGAATCAGCGGAGAATCGGGCGTCTGCGGCGCAGGCGTTGGGATTTCAGTCGAGGGCTGTTCGGTCGTCGCGCCGGCAGGTTCACCTAAAGGGGCGGGAGCCTCGATCACGGGTTCCGGTTTGCGGCCGAGGCCTAGACCTTGACCCTTTTCCCACAGCGGGCCCGCGAATTCGTGCGCAAACTGCGTAACCTGCGAGAACATCGTATTCATGCCCTCGCTGACGGTAGCCCCCGCTCGCGCAATGGAGTCGACGTTAACCGCAACCCACCAACCGCACGCGACGATGCCAGCAGTCATCGCTGCGGCGATGGCCCATTTCCTGTTGCTGCCGCGGCGGCTCCGGGGCCGCACCGTCCAAAACGACAGCAACTCCGGAAGATGCGGCGCCGCCATGCGCAGGTCGAGTCGATCGAGCCATGCCTGCATGTCGGACGGGCGCCGCTCCCGATCGAAATTCAGTCCGGCCCGAAGCGCTTTCCATTGACGTTGATTCAGGCCGCGGGGACGAGCAGGCGTCTGACCCAGGGTGCGAGCCTTGAGCGCCGTGTTGTCTTGAAACGGATTGTCTCCCGTCAAAAGGACATATGCGATACAGGCCAACGCATACACGTCGTCGCGGGCATCCGCAGCCTCGCCCTCGAGGACTTGGCAGCTCGCGAACCCAGGCGTCGCGACTGCGATCTGTTGCTGGTGGTCAAACTCGGATATCCAGGGGCCGTGGTGCAGTTGATGCGAGGCGCCGAAGTCCAAAACCCGAACTTCACCGTTGTCGGTGATGAAAATATTTCCAGGATTGAGATCGCCATGCACGACGCCCCGGGCGTGAGCATGCGCGACCGCGGCCCCGACGTCCCGAATGATGGCCAACGCGTACGGGCGGTGCAAAGCCGACGATTCTTGCGCGGACAGCATGCGGCTCAGCAATGCGCCGCTCAAGTACTCCATGGTGAAGAAGGCTAGGTCGCCGTCGCGGTCGAACTCATGGACGCGAACGATGTTCGGATGAGAGAGCGACTGTAGATGTTGGAACTCGCGCCGCAATTCGGCGAACAATCTCGGCCGCTTGATGACTTCCGTGTGTAAAACCTTGATGGCTACTTTTTGGCCGCTATTGGATCCATCGAGACGGAATTGATCGATGGCCGCGTATACGGTGCCCATTCCGCCTTGTCCCAACAGCCCTTGCACGAGATAGCGGCCGCGCAGCATATCGCCCGCCGCGAGCGGACGCTGGTTGGAATCCGGCGCGGGTGCGACGCCGTGCGCTGCCCCTATCGCGACCGTCGAGTCGATGGTGGCCGGGGCGACGCGTGATGGCGAACTCGGAGCGGACGCCGCAGACGCAGCGGATGACGCGGGCGCTGCACGCGGTGCGGGAGCAGCGTGCAATCGGGGCTCATCCTGCATTCGCGGCGGCGGAGCGCTCACTTCGTCGCTTGTCCCGGTGCCCACCAACAGGCCCTGCAAATGTGTCTTCAGGGAGCCGAATGTCTGCGCGCTGATTTTTCCGCGCCGATAATATTGATCTGCAAGGCCCAGGAGTTCCCAGCCGGCGTCCGGCGCTTTGCGCACCAGATCGCCCACGCCATGAAAAAACTGTGATTGGTCGCATGCGCCGCTCGACAATGCGTCGAGCCAATCCTTAGCGCTGCGAAGGTTCCCGTTGAGACGGGATTGCTTGACTACCGGTTCGGTGACTGAACTCATAGGGCAACTGTCGCAGATTCGTAAACATAAGCAAGTTGAGCGACGCAACTTGCTCGCAACGTTTCACATAATGGTGCTCTATGCTTTTGATTTATAGAATAAAGCTCTGAGAGCTGTTTCCGGCTCCTGCGGCCGCACGTCGGTGCCACGCGCGAATCTTTGCGGAAGTTTGCGGTGCGCGGCGTGCACGCAGCGGTACGTTGCAACGACGACTCACGTCGCCTGGTAGCGTACGAAGAGTCCGATTGTCCATGCGACACCCAGCAGGACTATGCAGACTCGCATCACTTTCTCGTTCGCCAAAACGACGTCGAGACGGGTTATGGCATCACCGATCGGACTAAAGCTATTTCTGCTCCTCCAACGGATAGGTTCGCGCGCCGTCGGCATTCGGCGCAACGGTGCCCGGCGTCTGTGCGGCCGATGGAGTCGCCGGCACTTCGGCTTGCGGTGCGGGGGAGGTTCTCACGGCAGTGCGCGTGGCCTGCGCCAACCGCTCGAGAAAGCGCTGCGCCGTCGCGGGCGGGGTGGGCGCCTGTCCCGAAAAAATCTCCGTCGCGGAAACGCCGTTCTTGCCGTAAAACGCCGAATTGGCCGATTTGTCGATGGCGATGACGCTGCCGTCCAGCGCAATGCCGCCGAATAATCCACGGGTGCGAGCGTACGAATAGATCTCTGCATTGAAGCTCGTGTCGGTGGCCGCAGATCCTTGGCGACCGACGGGACCGGTTGCCACCGACGCATCCGCGCCCAGCGTGATCTTGCCTCCCGCGATGCCCTCGATGCCGGCCTTGCTCGTAAACACCAAAATGATGTCGGAGGATTGGGCGCCAGCCTGGAAGCCCCAGCTCCCGCCGGTCAACGAAACGAACACCGGGTTGCTCCACGGCGCTGTCAGGTTGTCACGCACCACGAGCACCCCGTTGCCGTGACGACCGCCGAATATGAAAGCAACCTTGGTCACATCGGGAATGACGGCGATGCCGTAGGCGCGAGACAGCAGCGCATCCGGCAGCCGCTGATCGGGCATGGCCTGAACCTCTTCCAATACTTCGGTGGCGACCAGAAGACGGCCTTCTTCACGCGCGCCTGCGTGTGCAATAGTCACCAATCCCGGGGCTATGCCCAGGACCGCGGCAAGAAGCGCCGTCGAAATAAGTTTTTTACCGTTGAACATGGAGACTCCTCGTGTAGCGCATGGCGCCATGGTACGGGACTGACCGCTTGGCAAGCGCTTAGTTGCGCAAGCTTAACCCTTGTGGGGGCTTGCGAGAACCTGTGCCGCTTCGGCGTCGCGATGGTGGGTTCGCAGATAATCGGCGAGTCGAGCGCTGGCCCACTGAGTCGCGGCGTGCGCAGCACCGACCGTGGCGATGAGTCGGTTTCTGGCCGCTACCAACATGGGTTCCCCCTCCGCGGCCCTGCCGCGCAGGATCAAAACCCAGCCAAGGGTTGACTGAGCGCGCGCGGTGCGCCAACTGTCGGTGCCTGCTAGTGCGGTGTTGATGTCTATCGCGGCGCGCAGTTCCGTTTCCGCCGCCGCCAGTTCGCCTCGCTGCACGAGAATTTCGCCGAGCAACTGTCGAGTCGATGCGACATACAAGTGACGCGCCGGTAGACCTTGCGCGTAGACGGCCAGTGCCTGACGGGCGAATTTCTCAGCGGCCGCAAGGTCATTGGCTTTCAGATACAGGCCGGCCAGCGAGTCGAGATAATAGCCCGTCAAATAATGACTCGGGCCCAATTTATCCGTCGCGATGTCAACGGAATTTTGCGTGGCCTGAATGGCGCGGGCCAAGTCGCCTTCTCGATCGTAAAGAACGCCCAATTGCGATTCGATGCGGGCTACGCGTTGGTTGTTGGCGCCGAATACGGTGCGCTCGATGTCCAACGCCTCGGTCAACTGCTGTTCGGCTTCCTGGTACTTGCCCCGCTCCGTCAGGATCAATCCCAGGGTTTGCAATGCCGCTGCGTGGTCCGGATGATTGCGGGTCACGGTGGCTTGAAAGATTGTTATCGCCTCGCGCTGATAGCGTTCGGCCAATGGGTAGTCGCCGGCCCACACTGCAGCGGACGCCAAGCTGTTCAACGTGGAGGCAACCGAGAGGTTTTGATTGCCGAATGTACCGCGATAGATGTCGAGCGCTTCGCTGAACAGTTTGCCGGCGGCTTGGGAATCGCTCTTGCCCTCCAGTTCGAATTGTCCGAATTGCTCCAGAATATCGGCGGTCTCGATCGACGGGGATTCATCGCCGCTGCGCGACAATTGAAGTGCTTGCTGCAGATAGGCCTCGGCCGTGACCAGGTGGCCGCCGTCCGTCAACGCTCGCGCCAGATTGGCCAGCGCCGCCGCCGCGCGATGCTTGTCGAGCGGATGTTCCTCACGACGGATGGCGACCGCCTGTTCGAACAGCGGAACGGCGCGATCGCTCAGTCCCTGACGCCGGTAGGCAAGTCCGATGCTCTCCAGTAACTGCGCCCGCACCTCAGGCTGCAAGCTCGCGTTGCTCAGAATATTTTGTGCGCCGCGGTCGAGAAGATCCTTGGCCGTGGGTTCGTGGCCTTGGGCGTTGAACGGATCGGCCTGGGAAAACACATCCACCAGAAAGGCAGATACCTGTTGAGCATGATCGCGCTCCTGCGCCGTGGCCTCGCGCGCCAGCTCGATGCGGTGGTTTTGCCAGAGCGTGACGCCGGCGATCGCGGCGAGACCCAGCATGACAGCGGCGACGACGATCACTCCCAAGACGTGGCGGCGGAGAAACTTCGCTGCGTGGTAATGCCAATCCCCTTGACGCGCTTGCACCGGACGGCCCATCAGGTGACGGCGTATGTCGAGGGCAAATGCTTCCACGGATGGATAGCGCCGGTCCGGTTCTTTGCGCATGGCCATCGCGATGATGGCGTCCAAGTCGCCGCTGAGTCTCGCCCGCAGCCGCTGCGGCGATAAGCCGCGACGATCCGAGACGCGGCTGCGATCGCCGTCGTTTTCTCCGCTCAGCTTGGCGACCACCATCTGGCTGGGGCGAACCGGCTCGTCCATGCAGATAGCACGTTCCAGTTGTAGCTGGCTGTAGCTCAATAACCGATAGGGGGAACGGCCCGTCAAGAGTTGGTAAAGCAGTACACCGAGGGAGTAAATGTCGGTTGCGGTGGTAATGGGCCGGCCGAGCACTTGCTCCGGAGCGGCATTTTCCGGCGTCAATATGCGCTCTTGCAGGCGTGTCACCGGCAGCGTGTGCGAAAGGCTCTCCGGGGCCAGCAATTTCGCAATGCCAAAGTCGAGTAACTTAGGATGGCCGTCGCCCGTGACGAAAATATTGGCGGCCTTGATATCCCGATGCACGACGAGGTTGCGGTGTGCGTATTGCACCGCATCGCACACTTGGATGAACAATTCGAGGCGCTCGCGCACGAACAGAGTGCGATTGTCGCAATAGGCGTCGATGGCTTCCCCGTCGACATGTTCCATCACCAGATACGGCGTGCCGTCCTCGAGGTCGCCGCTGTCGATGAGGCGGGCGATCGATGGATGATCCAGCGTGGCGAGAATATGCCGCTCGCTGTGCAGCCGGCTGCGCAACCTCGGATGCAGCGTGGCGTAATGCAGCACCTTGATGGCAACCGTTTGTTGGTACTGCGAGTCGTCGCGTTCGCCTCGGTACACGGTACTCATGCCGCCGTGTCCGAGAATGGACATGACGCGGTAGGGGCCGATCCGTGTGCCGAGCAGGCGGTCTTGGTGTTCTACCAACAGCGATTCCGCCGCCTCGCCGATTGCATTCATCAGCGGATCTTCGGTTCGCTGATCGGATACCAGCAGCGATTCCACGGACTTACGCAGTTCGGTATCGTCGCCGCACGAGCTCGCCAGACGAGCCGCGCGCTCGGCAGGCCCGGAGTCGGCAATTTCCTCGAATAGCGATTGGATTTTTTGCCAGCGCGCGCGCGAGATCATGCGGGGCGGCTCGAGCCGATCTCATTGAGCAACCAGGCGCGGGCAAGCCGGATGTCGCGATGAACCGTCGCGGTCGATGCGCCGCCAGCCTCGGCAATCTGCTCGTACGTCAGGCCGCCGAAATAATGCAATTCGATGACTTGTGCGAGGCGCGGTTCGAGGCGCACGAGGCTCTCCAGGGCGTCGTCGAGTGCAATGACGTCAAAATTTGTGACCGGCAGCGGGTCCGGGTCGCCGATGCTGAGTTCTCTGACGCCGGCATTGCGCTTGATGCGCGAGCGCGACTTGGCATGATCCACCAACACCCGACGCATGAGTCTGGAGGCAAGCGCGAAGAAATGCGCGCGATCCTGCAATTCGACGTTGGCTTGAACGAGACGTAGGAACGCTTCGTGGACTACGGCGGTGGCTTGCAGCGTATGGCTGCCCCGCTCGGTGCGCATGTGGTTGCGGGCAAGCCGTCGCAGTTCGTCATAGACCAGCGGCGTCAGCCGCTCCAGCGCGTGCGGATGGCCGGATCGCCATTCCGTCAGTAACTGAGTGAAATTCGCCGGGACTGGCATCTGAAGCCTTTCGTCATATGAACTGAACCCCTGCGCAGTCAGTAAACGGCATCGCGTGCGCCTCGATTAAGTTTTTCAGTGCGGCGTGAGGGTATTTCGGTCTTGCCGTCGCTTATACCGATACCGATCACCAGATTTTGGCGGTCCGTTTTTCTGCATGTCTCAACCAACCAGGAGCTATACCATGAAGTTTAGTCTAATCGCCATTGCCGCGTGCTGCGCCGTCACTGGTTCCGCCTTTGCTCTCAACGATAATCCGGGGACGAGCCCGCCGCAGTTTGCGCAGGCTGATAATCCGGGGACGAGCCCGCCGCAGTTTGCACAGGCTGATAATCCGGGGACGAGCCCGCCGCAGTTTGCACAGGCTGATAATCCGGGGACGAGCCCGCCGCAGTTTGTACGGACCGATAGTCCGGGATCGAACCCGCCGCAGCTTCGCTAGTGCCGATGGGGATGCCAATGTACCGTCGAAAAGTGATCATTGCGGCCGCCGCGGCGTTTGCCATCGGCGTCGCTTTCGCGGCGCAACCGACGTCCGTGCTGGCCGACCGGCGTAGTGGGGAGGTTCAACAGCGCGAACCGTGGGTACCGGGAACCAATATGGTGATGTCGGCTCACGAGGCGAACGTTGCACCACTGGCGCCACCGCGTTAGCGGCTCGAGTTCCTACCACATGGCCGGGGCTCCCGATGAGGGAGCTTCGGCCGGAGTGGAATGCGCTACAATGAGTGGTTTCGCAACGAGGGATTCCTTGTTCAACGTCGTCGTCATTGCGCACCGTGGTGCGAGCGGAGAACGTCCAGAACATACCCTGGAGAGCTACCAGCTCGCCATCGAGCAGGGCGCAGACTATATCGAGCCGGATTTGGTGATGACGCGGGACGGTGTGCTCATTGCTCGTCATGAGAACGAGATAGGCGGCACCACCGACGTGGCGGATCATCCGGAGTTCGCGGCTCGACGGCGCACCCAGGTCATTGATGGCGAGACGATGACGGGCTGGTTCACCGAGGATTTCATGCTGGCCGAGATCAAGTCGCTCCGGGCGCGCGAGCGGCTGCCGGAGCTACGCCCCTTGAACCGGGCGTTCGATGGCCGCTTTTCCATCCCCACTTTCGATGAAATCCTGCAATTGGCCACCGATGCCAACCGGCGGCGCGGCAGCGGACCGCGCATCGGCGTTTATCCGGAAACCAAGCATCCGGCTCATTTCGCCGCCATCGGGCTCGCGCAGGAGGCTGCCGTCCTCGAGGCCCTAGAGAGGTTCGAGTATGGCCGCGAGGGCTCACCGGTTTTCATTCAGTCCTTCGACCCGAACAACTTGATGCAACTCCGTGGTATGACGCATTTGCCTCTGGTTCAGCTTCTCGAGTACGAACTGGGGGACATGCGCCGCATTGCCGAGTATGCGGATGCGATCGGCATCGCCAAGTCGCTGGCTACCCCCAAAGGCGTGGCTGATGCGCATGCCCTTGACTTGGCGGTGCATGTCTGGACGTTTCGCGCGGAGAACGAGTTCTTGCCCGACGATCTCAAGGTGGGCGCCGTACCGGCAGACCACGGGAACCTGTATGGTGAGATAGAACGCTATTTATCTCGCGGCATCGATGGTTTTTTCACCGATTTCCCAGCGATCGGCGTACAAGCACGCAACGCCATGGCGGCCGGGCTGAAGCGATAGCCGAATTACATTTCGGCGGTCCAGGCCGAACACCAGCCGCTGACGGACACCAGTTTTCCCTTGAAAAAGGTGCACGGGCGATAGGCGCTGCCCGCCGTCCCCTGAAGTTGCAAACAGTTTTCGCAATTGGACCCTTTCACGTAGGACTGGTATTTCTTGACGTCCACTTCGGCAGCATGTTCCACGTAACCCACGCTAACGGCTGCAGGATCCTTGACGTCCAGCTTGTCCGACTCCGCACCGAGTACCGGCCGTGCCGCCAACGCGGCCGCCGTTGCTCCCAGCGTCAGCGTTTTGACCAGTGTGCGGCGTGAGAACGAGCGTTTCATCATGACGTGCCCTCGAATATTCTCGATGACGACATTTTAAGCAAAAAAGCACCGGGAGAGTCACCCCGCGACATGTCCGGGCACGGCACTTTGTTATGCTGACTGTTTTTGGATACCCCGTGTTGCGAATATCATCACTTGCGCGGCTGGCCAAGATCGCATTTTTCGCCGCCCTTGCATTTACCTTTTACAGTGCCGTTATTCCTCCACAGCATGCACTGCAGCTGGTGCCATGGGACAAGGCAGAGCATTTTATCGCCTTTTATGTGTTGACGGTTCTCGCGGCGGCAGCCTTTCCGAGGTTGCACATCCTCGTGATTGCGGCCCTGTTGTCGGCGTTCGGTGCGCTGATCGAGATCGTGCAGGGTTTGCCCATCGTTCACCGAGATAAGGACTTTTGGGATTGGGTTGCCGATACGCTGGCAATTGGCGCGGCGCTCGCCCCCATGTTGCTGGTGTGGTGGCGTCAGCAGGCCCGCGATATTTACTGATTTAATGCTCGCGCAGCGAGCGGCTAAAGGACGGGGCCGCATCGGCCCCGTAGATTCGGCGCGCAGCGCCTGGGAATACCCCGTAGGTCCGGCGCGCAGCGCCTTAAAAAAACATCGACATATAGATTTGAAAGACGGTGGCGTTGAAGTGGTACAGCGGCTCATCGCCGGGCTGATACTCGGGCAACCCATAGTCCTTGATGTCGGTAAAGTCCAGGTAATGGAAATTGATCCGGCTGATGTCCAATGTCGCCGTACCGCGCTTGAACATCTTCCAGCCGTCGGGCAAGAACGCGTAGGTGACCTTCGCGCCGATGGTGGTATTTTCCGCCGAAGCCAAGTCCTGATCTCGCGCATAGAAATTTTGCGAACCGGCAAAGGGCAATAAGTCGCTGTAGAAAGAAGCATGTCCTTGCTTGTAGTACCGCAGCCGCCCTTCCAAGATCCATATGTTCGCGAGCGGATGGGTGTAGTCGAGTTCGTAGGTATTCCCCGTGATATGCCAGGTGTCGTTGTAGTAGCGGTAGGAGCCCGTTACGGCCGCCCGCCACGGCAGGTAGTATTTCGCCTGGCCCTGTATCGCCGTACTGGTGCGGGTGTCCGGATAGACCTGACTGGCCAAGGAGTAACCTTTTGCCGGATTGCTGGGATCTAGATAGCGAACCGATCGATAGGGGTTGGCTAGGTATCCGTCATCCGTGATGACTTCGAAGTTCAAGCCGCCGATCAAGTTCTTCGTCAGGATTTGCGACAGCCCCACATTGTAACTTTGGCTCTCCGCATGACCGAGCCACGCGATGATAGGTTTATCGGCGGTACCATTATTTTCGCCCACACCATCGCGGGTGCGTCCCCACCCGAGCGTCAGCGTCGTCAGGTCGCCGAACATATCCTGGCTCAACGAGGCATGGGTCGTGTTGGAGATGTAGTCTCGCTCGGTACTGTTGATGTACGACAAGGAGTAGGTGGTCTTGTCGTGCATGTATTGGACGGTGCCGCTCTTTTGCTTGCGTTCGTCCTTGATGACGCTCGCGTTGCTCAAGACGTCGACCGAAGCGCCGCTGACTTTGTCGACGAAATAGTTGGCTTCGACCGCGAAGTTTTCCGTGAATTTCTTGCGTACCAGCACGGATTCGCCGGTGATGTCCATGCCGCCGCCGCTATACTTACTGTAGAACAGATCCGCGCGATCGTCCGGCAGCACGTCCGCGCTGGTCGCGCGCACCAGCAGGAGCGCCGTGAGCGCAGCGAGTCGGGTCAGGTGGCGATACGCTGGAATCACGTCAGTTGCAGCCGCATCCGCCGCCCGCGCTGCCCGTGGCGCCGCGCGACCCTTCTCGTGCCTCGCGAATGTGATCCAGGTAGGCCGATGAAATCGCGTCCCGGTTCCACGCCATGATGGGATCCGCCAGCCGATCCCGTTCATAGGGCTTTACCCAAGGCTGAATGTTGCTGCACGCGCTCGACAACAGCAGGGCACCGACGATCGCAACGGGACGCATTCTTCGCATGACTACTCCCGGATGAGCTGACGAATGCGATCCTGATAATCGTTCTCGTCGCCGGGCTTATAGCCGCGGTGGATATAGCGGATCTCGCCTTTGCGGTCGATGATCACGGAACTCGGCATCTCGTCAACGTGATACGCCTTGCTGACCTGGTTGGCCGGATCGAGCAGGACCGGGAAGCTTACGGGCTTGCGCGCGAGCAGTTCCTTCACGGCCGGCGCTTCCTTGTCGACATTGACGCCGATCAATGTGAATCCGGCGGGCTTGTACTTCTTGTACATCTGATCAAGCAGCGGCATTTCCTGTTGGCAGGGTCCGCACCACGTGGCCCAAAAGTTGACCATGACGACTTGGCCCTTGTACTGGCTCAAAGCGGCCTGTCCACCGGATAGCGCGGTGAGGGTAAATGCCGGTGCGGGACCGCCGGCATCCGCCGCGAATGCCGTGGATGCGATGGCGATCGCCGCCAAGGCGCAGCCCTTGAAGAATTTTGCTGTTGAGTGTTTCATCGATATCTCCTCTTGCATCGGCAATGAAGCTTAGAAAAATGTGGTCAAGCCCAGGGTGGCCTCGATGTTATCGACGTTCTTGGTGCGCCCCGTGAGGCTGGTCTCGAACACGTGATCTCGCACGTCCAAATGCATTGCGAGCCAATCCGTTATCAAAAGGCGCTCGCCGACGCCGAAGTTCAATGCGAACTGGTCCCTTTCGGCGAATTTCACGTCGCCCATGCCCACGGTCACGTAAAGCTGTGAATTGAAGGCACGTCCCCGCCCCAGAAATATTTCACCCGGCAGTACGTTGTAGCCCAAGTCCAAATCGTAATACGTGAAGCGTCTCCCAGCATTGCTGACGACCGTGATATCGGGAAACACATCTTCCAAACTGGTCGTGCCGGCTTTGGAGGTCGCCAGGAACCCTTCCAGGAAAACATCCTCGGACACATGATAGGCAAGACGCGCCCCATAGACGGGATTGACACCGAAATCCTGGATGCTGAGGGCGCCGAAATAAGCGCCGAGTTCCACGTCCTTGGCCTTGATCTTGGGTGTAGTGACCGCGCGCCGCGTGACCTGCGGTTCGACGACCGAGGGATCCGATTGGGGCTCCTCGACGACCACTTGGTTCTGTGGTTTTTCGCCGCGATGAAACCAGCCGCAGCCGGACAGCAACGCTGCCGCTAGAAGAATACTGCTAAGCCGAATTTCCATTCTTCGAGGTCCTCGTACACGTTTAAATTGTTGAAGACGACGTAGTGACGCCAATCGGCGCGCCACATGAATCGCCGTGTGATGAAGCCGCGGGCACCCAACGACACATAGGCCATCTGATTGTTGCTCTCCAGCGGGGCCGGAGGTACTTTGTCGGCGATGTGCTGATAAGCGGTGCCGATGCCGGCCGTGGGTGAAAACCACTTCCATTCGGGTATGAAGGTGTGACGCAGGCCGATCGAGGCCACGACTCTGTTGTCGAGCGTGCCGAAGGCCTGCTGCACCACGGCTTCGATGTCGATGCTGTCCGTGAGCCCATAATCGGCGTATGCGGTGACCAGATTCTCACGGTTGTAGACCCCATAGCCCGCGCCCACTTCCCAGCGATGCGAAGTAAAGTCGGGGTAGGGTGGTATGGGCGCCGGAGCGCCGGAAGGCAGTGCGGTGAGCGCCAATTCTTCGCGCCGTGTCCACCCTTCCTGACCACGGGGGGCGCGCACTTTGAACCAGTTGGTTCGGCTGTACAGCACGGTGACGGTCTCGTCGCGGCCCACCACGTACACCACCGGGTAACCGCGCCCCGGACCGGAACGCATTTCCAAGAAAGGCTGCGTGACGACCAGTTGCAGCAGTCGTTCTCCGGCACACGCAAAATTTACACATAGCGCCTGCATCAGCAGCACGGAAGCCAGCAGACGTCTCATTGGCGGGAGCCTATCTGGCTATCTTGCGCGAGCCGCGTTGGCAGGGAGAGGGAGCGGATGCAAGGCGCGCGGCGCGGCCCGTAGTACATACTACGGGCAAGCCGCGCAACACCGCAGACGCCCCATCTCACGGACCCAGCGAATCGGGCCTGGCTCAACAGCAACGCACGATACAGGTCCCTGCCAACCCTTCGGGACCGGGCAGATTTCCCCTCACTCGTCGTTGTCGCCTCCTCATTGGGTGTTGACCCAACTACGTCGGCTCCGCCTCGATTGAGGGAAAATCTGCCGCGGTCGCGGCCACGCAATATAGCCAGACAGGCTCCTAGTTCGCTACGGGCGCGACGAAGGGATCGTTGTAGAACTGGCCGCCGATGTCTAACCACTCCGAAATCAAACGTAGCTCCGCGGGCGTCAAGAACCCTGTATGGTCGAGAACCGGATCATGAAAAGTGCCGTCGAACATTTCAAAGAAGGCCGTCGAACCGTTCGCGCTGCCGGCCGTCATCGGTGGCGGCAGGGTCACCGGAGCACCCCCTATCAGCACAGGCTGCAGTACCCCCATATTAAGCGCCTGCTCGTCGCGAGGAAACAGGAGCGACTCATAAGAGGTCACTACCGTAACATCGACGGAGGATGCCCCGCCGGTCAGATCGAGCTGACCCGTCGGTACCTGGATGGTGTTCATGGCGTTCACGGTGTTGTGGCACGTCACGCAGGTTGCCGGGCTATTGGCAATGCCCTTGACGGTGGCGGTTCGCGTCGCCAGATTCCACACCGACTGAATATAGAGCTGGTTGGGGGAGGCGGCATTGGCGTAATGGATGGTGACGCGGCATTGCGCGCTCCAGGGTACGCAATTCGCGTTGGTCGGCGGCGTTTCGGACAGTCCCGCGGTGCCCGAGTAGGTGTAAGAGATCGGCGAATCCGCAGGTAGCGTGGCCGGCAGCGTGACTCCGGCGGTCCATGTGGTCGCGTAAATCACGTCGGTGCTCAAGATTTGCGAACACGGCAGAGCACTCCCGCTGGCGCAGCTTACCCGCGCCAGGGTTTGCGCCATGGTCTCGCCGGCATTCGCGAATAACGCGGGGTTGGTGTCGGGAAACGGCTGACCGGTCGTGGGGGCGCCTTGATTGACCGCCACCGTCAAGCCGGAGCGCCCGTGCGAGGTGTTGTTCGCCGTGCTATGGCACCCATTGCAGGATTTCGTTTCGCCGGGTATGAGCTGCAGCCAGCTCGTATGTTGGGCCGTGATGCGGCGCGCGTTCGCATCGAGAATATCGATGGTGAACGGAACATTGGCGGGCACTTGGATCTGCACCGACCCATCGGGCTGAATCGGCGCATAGCCGAGAATCTCCCGCATACCCATGCCGGCCGGCCCAAATGCGGACGCATTGATTTTGCGCACCGTCTTGTCGGGAATCTCGACGGCCTTCTCGATGCGGATGAAGCGGGCAGGCCGTTCATAGAACGCTGCCTGGGCGGGATCCGATACCTGAGCGATATTGGGTTTTGCCGTGTCGACTCCGTCGAAATCGTAGACGCTGCTGATGTCCAAGATACCCACCTGGTCGGCAACCAAGGTCTGCCCCGCGGTCGAGGTGGGAACGGCGTCGGGAATGAATGCTGCAGGCGGCGTCCGAGCCTGCAGAATAACGGGCTCGACGATCTCGGTGCCGGGTACTGAGCTGATTACCGGGCTCAAGGTTCCCGCATCGAAGTCGTAGATCCAAATAGTGTACGGGGGAGGCGCTTGTTGCACATTGGCGCCGGTGGTGTTGGCGTTGGTGCACACGGAGGTGGACCCATCCGAATTCAGGATCAGGCACGGTGCCCAACTCACCAACATCCGGTTGGTGCCGTCGTAGAGCGGGTAGGCCGATGCGAACCGTCCTCCCAGCGACGGCTTGTTGGCATCCGTGGTGATGCCCAACGCGGTGGCGCTGGTTTGTCCGGAGCCCGACGTGCCAGGGGTGGGCGTGCTTGCTTGATCGAACTCGACGAAGTTCGCCGCATCGATGAGCAGGGTATCGCCGCCGAGCTGGGTCCCCAAGAAAGGTCGATCGATCGCGATCAACTTGCCGTCGGCGCGCTGGCGGGCGTTCAGGAATTGAATCACGTTGTCGTTCGTACCCGCGATGTTCGCGCCGGTGGCATGGCTGTTCGCGCCGTAATAGAGCTCCAATCCCGTGCCGTCCGGATTGGCTCGATACAAGCTGATTTGATCCGTGCCGTTGGTCACTTCCCAGCGCGAAAACACGATCTGGCCGTTGGCCAACACCGATGGCGCGAAATCATGGTTGGTGTTGAAGCTGATCTGATGCATGCCGGTGCCGTCGCCATTCATGACATGCAACAGAAAGATGAACTGTTGGCGATTGTCGGTCACCGCCTGGTATTGCGGTCGCCCTTCGTCGAGCAGAATCGATTGGGTCGCGAGCTGCCGGGTCGAGGCGAACACGATCCGTCCGTCCGGTAGATAATGCGCGCCCACGTCGTGACCGCTCGTGATGTCGTCCGTCGTGAGCTGAGTGACGGCATTGGTCGCGGCGTCGTATTGGTAGATTTTCCAATTCGGCTGCGTGGGATCCGTGTTCTTCTTGTTCGGATCCAGCGGCAAGCGCAGCGAGAACACGATCTTCGTGCCGTCCGGCGACACATCGAGATCGCGCACGGCCCCCATGCCCTTGGTAATGGACTTCGTGACGTTGGTTTCCATTCCACCGGCGCTCGCCTGAGCGCGCACATAGAGGTCGCTGCCGGTGATCGAAGTAATGAGGTCGCGTACGTCGATGTCCGTGGTCGGTACGGGCTGCTTGATATAGGCAAGCGGGTAGTTGGTGACGCCGGGAGTCAAAGTCTCGCCACCGGCAACTCCGGGCGCATGCCCGCTCTGGGCACTCGAGCACCCGAGAACGATCAGCAGCGGCAGGACGATTGCTGCGAGTCTCACGAAACCGTGACGAGTCTCACACGGACGGTTGTAGTTCATTTATTTAGGCTACCTGCAGATTCGACGTTCGGTTCAGCACCAGCATGCATGTGCGCGCGGTGCCATTGAACTTAATGGCTATCATAACTGCATCTTGGTTCGATGCTCATGTGCGTTCTGTTAACGCATTCACAGAAGAACTTGCCCACATCCGATTCTCTGTGCGCCGGGGCGGATATCCGCCAATGGCGATGCAGGATAGGTCGGCAATGAGCCGCATGTAATGTCGCGAAACGCCGACGTCGTGCGGATGAGACATTACCCGAGGGCCTTTCCCTGCGTATATTTGTGCTACGTCTGATTACGCAACTCAACGCGAGTGGATGTGAACATGAAGAAAGGGATGAAAACGATAGTGACGATTCGCGCTAGCCTTTGCACCGGAGCGTTGGCGCTGCTCGGTGCGAACGCTTTCGCGCAAAGTCCCAACGCCGATCAGGCCACGCGGATGTACAACCGCATCGCCGGCGTGCCGCCCTCGGCCACGGTACTCGCAAGTATGATGGCCACCGACCCGGTAAGTGCGGCGCTCATCGCCACCAACGATCCGGCGTTCTATAACAACACGATCCGCAACCTGGCGACGCCGTGGACCAATCGCGATCAAACGGTGTTCGCACCGCTCAACGATTATACCGCGACGGTCGTGGGCATGGTTCGCGACAATGTGCCGTTCAACACCCTGCTCAGCGCCGATCTTGTGTACATCGCCGACTCGGCGTCCGGCGTGCCGGCCTATTCGCCGGCGAACAACGATATGTACCAGACGATGGACGACAACAACGTCGACTTGAAGGCGCATCTGGTGTCGAGCACCCAGTCGGCGCTCACCGGTATTCCCGCGGCGGCCACCGCCGGCATCATGACTACGCGCGGCGCGGCCAGTGCGTTCTTCGTCAACGGCACCAACCGGGCGATGTTCCGCTTCACCATGATGAATCACCTGTGCAGCGACTTGCAGACCATCATGGACACCACCCGGCCCCCGGATCGCATTCGTCAGGACGTGACCCGCAGTCCGGGCGGCGTCAGCACCTTGTTCTTGAACAACTGCATCGGCTGCCACAGCGGCATGGACCCGATGGCTCAGGCTTTCGCCTATTACAACTTCTCCTACCCCGCGAGCGAGATTGGGGCAACCTCCTGGCCCATCGGGCAAATCGTGTACACCGCCGGTCAGGTGCAACCGAAGTATCACATCAACGCCACGAATTTCCCGCAGGGCTTCTCGACGCCTGACGATAGCTGGAACAACCGTTGGCGTACCGGCCCCAATGAAGTGCTGGGCTGGAGCGCGACGCTGCCCGGCAGCGGTAACGGCGCCAAGTCATTGGGAACCGAACTCGAGAATTCCACCGCATTTGCCAGCTGCCAGGTCACTCGGGTGTTCAAGGATGTGTGTCTGCGCGCGCCCGCCAGCGCGGCCGACGTCACGCAAGTCAACACGATGATCACTTCTTTCCAGAACGGCTATTCGCTGCGGCAGGTATTCGCGCAAAGCGCCGCCTACTGCATGGGGAATTGAGCATGAGCGTCAGCAACAGCAACCGCAACAAGTTGAACCACATGACACGCATTGCCGGCTTGCTCGCCCTGGCGGCCTCCTTGGTCTTGGCCGGCTGCGGCGGCGGCGCCCCAACGACCGCAACGCCGGCACAAGCGCCGACGAGTACGGTCAATGCCTATACGGGACCCGCACCGGCGACGGCCGACGTACAGGCTTTCGAAGTGAACCTCTGGAGCAACATCCGCACGCAGAACCGCTGCGGCCAGTGCCACAACGCCACCACACCCGCGCAGATGCCGAATTTTGCGCGCAGCGACAACGTGAACTTGGCCTACACCCAGGCAAATACCGTCGTCAATCTGGCGCAGCCATCGACTTCGCTCATGGTCACGAAGGTGAGCGGCGGCCATAATTGCTGGCTGGCGGACAACAGCGCCTGTGGCCAGATTCTGACGACCTGGATCAGCAACTGGGCCGGCGCTACCGGCGCCGGCAGCGCTACACAGGTGCAACTGGTTGCACCGCCGGTGCAAGCCGTGGGGCAGAGCCTGAACTTCCCGGCATCCCCGGCCGACTACCAGCAAACGGTGTACACCATCACCAGCGTGTACTGCTCGCGCTGCCATTCGCCGGCTGCGTCTCCGGCGACCATGCAATCGCCCTATTTCGCTGCGCCGGTAGCGCAAATAGCCAATGCTTATCAAGCGGCGATACCGAAAATCGACTTCACCGGGTGCGTGCCCTTCAACGCGACCACATGCGGCACCAATTCGCGCTTCTACCAGCGCCTACTGACCGACATGCACAATTGTTGGAGCAATTGCGCCACCGATGCGGCGCTGATGCTGGCGCAGATCCAGTCCTTCGCCCAGATGCTGACGCCCAGCAACATCGATCCATCTCTGGTGGTCAGCAAGGCGCTGACTCTGGCGCAGGGCACGGTCGCGAGCGGCGCCAGTCGCTACGACGCCGACACGATCGCCAAGTATGAGTTCCAAACCGGAACCGGTCTGGTGGCCTACGATACCAGCGGCATCGATCCTTCGGCCGACCTTACCGTCACCGGCAACGTCACCTGGGCCGGCGGTTGGGGCGTGAACGTGGGAGCCGGCGGTAAGCTGCAGGCGACGACCTCGGCCAGCTCGAAGCTCTACAACTTGATTCAAGCCACCGGCGAATTCTCGATCGAGGCCTGGGTCGCGCCGGCGCTGGTCGCGGTGGATAAGTCGTACATGGTCAGCTATTCGGGCGGCGACACCACGCGCAACTTCACGCTGGGTCAGACCAACCAGGACTACGACTTCATGCTGCGCGGGTCGAATTCGGACCTGAACGGCATGCCGCAGTTGCAGACCCCGGATGCCGCAACATTGCTGCAAGCTTCGTTGCAGCACGTCGTGTTGACCTACGACCCGGTCAACGGCCGGCAGATCTACGTCAACGGCGTCAATGCGAACGTACCCGATCCGCAGAAGGGCGGGACTATCTCCAATTGGGATAGCACTTTCGCACTGGTGCTCGGCAATGAGACGTCGGGCGACCGCTCGTGGCAGGGCTTGATCAAGTTCGTCGCCATCCATAGCCGCGCGATGTCGGCCGCTCAAGTCACGCAAAACTACAACGCGGGTGTGGGCGAGCGCTACTACATGCTGTTCAACGTGGCCGCCGTAACCGGCGTGTCGCAGGCCTACGTCATGTTCACGGTCAGCCAGTACGACAGCTATAGCTATCTCTTTTACCAGCCGACCTTCATCTCGCTGGATCCGACCGTCACGCCGAACAACATCGTGGTCAAGGGCATCCGGATTGGCATGAACGGCACCATTCCGCAGGTCGGTCAGGCGTACATACCTCTCAATACAACGGTAACGGGCACCAATTACACGGCGCAGGGCGAGGTGCTGTCGAACGTCGGAACCATCATCGGCTTGCAAAGCGGACCGTTGACCGACCAGTTCTTCTTGACCTTCGATCAGCTCGGTAGTCAGAGCCACGTCGTGGTCGAGCCCGTGCCGCAGACTCCGGCCACGCCCTTGGGGCCGATCGTCGCCGACGTCGGCGTGCGGACGTTTGCCGAAATCAACTCGACGCTGTCGGTGCTCACGGGCGTGCCCACGTCGCAATCGGCCGTTGCCGCGACTTATCTGGCCGTACAGCAGCAGCTGCCTCCGACGCCTACGCTCGAAAGCTTCTCCTCGGCGGATCAAGTGGGAATTGCACAGCTTGCGATCCAATACTGCAACGTCATGGTGAATACGCCGTCGTACGCGGCGCAGGTGTTCCCCGGCGTCACGTTCAGCAGCTCGCTGTTCTCCTCGGCATCCGGAATCAATTCGGTCACCAGCGCGCTGGCAGGTCGCGTGCTCGGCACCGGCCTCAACAGTTCGCCCGCGCCGTCGAGCGTCACCACCGAGCTCGGTAACCTGATAAGCAATCTTTGCAGCACCACGGCGTGCACCAGCACCGCTCGAGTGCAAGCGGTGACCGCCGCCGCCTGCGCAGCCGCATTCGGCAGCGCCGACATGTTGATCAATTGAGCATTCAGAATTTGAAGAGGTCTTTATCTATGCGCAAGAAGCAAAACGCTCCGGGATTGCACGAACCGCTCCGCCATCAGGATCATGCGCGGCCAACCTCGCGGCGCCAATTCATCGCGCAGAGCTTCATGACCGGCGCGGCCACGGTGGTCGGGCCGTCGCTGCTCGCATTGCTCGCCGCGCCGCGCACGGCGCGGGCGACACTCGCGCCCGATATTCAGGCGCTGTTGACGTCCTGCAACATCACGACGGGCGCGGGCAAGATTCCGTTCATCTGTTTCGATCTATCGGGCGGCGGCAACATTGCAGGTTCCAACGTACTGGTGGGCGGTCCCGGCGGGCAGTTGGATTTTCTCAGCGTGGCGGGCTACAACAAGCTTGGGTTGCCCGGCACCATGGTGCCGAATTCCAGTGCCTCGGGCAGTTTCGTCGACGCGAGCTTCGGCCTCCGCTACCACTCGGACAGCGCGCACTTGCGCGGCATGAAAGTGCGGGCGAGCGCCAAGGCGATGGCGGGCACCAACGGGTCGATCATCCCTGCGTCGTCGCTGAATGACACCGACGTGAACACGCATAATCCGATGTACGGCATCTATCAGTACGGCGCTCGCGGGGGCCTGCTCAATCTGATCGGCTCGGAAAGCTCGGTGTCGGGCGGCAATTCGATGGCGCCGCCGACCATGGTGATCGCCGCGGCGCAGCCCACCAAGATTTCGAGTTCCGCCGATACGCAAGGCTTGGTGAGCACGGGACAGCTGGGGACTTTGCTGCCCAATCCAGCCGACGTGACCAACGTCCTGGAATCGATGAAACGCATCAGTGATGCCAAGTACAGCCAAGTCCAGGCGTACACGGATCCGACGATGAATGCCGCCGCGCTCGGTCCTACCGGGATTCAAGCGTGCGGCTATACGAAGTCCGCCTATATCGTGGACAAATACAACAGCCCATCCGCCGTGAATCCGGACGTAGATCCCAACATCGTCGGACCCAGCGGCATCTTCAACACGGCGGAATATCAAGCCAATTCGGACTTCCAAAAAACCGCCGCGGTGATGAAATTGGTGATCGACGGCAATGCCGCGGCCGGCACCATCGAAATGGACGGTTTCGATTACCACACCGGCGATCGCGTCACGGGCGAAACGCGCGACTTCAATTTGGGCAACTGTATCGGCGCCGTCTTGGAATATGCCGCGCGCGTGGGCAAGCCGGTAATGATTTATGTGTTCAGCGACGGCTCGCTGGCGAGCAACGGTATGATCGACAGCTCCGTGGGAGGGCGCGGCAAGGGCGTGTGGACCGCCGATAACGGTAGTGTCGCGGCGACCTATTTCCTGGTTTACAACCCCGCGGGCAAAGCGGTGGCGGCGCAGAGCAATCCCGAAATGAGCTTACAGCTTGGAAGTTTCAACCCGGATGGCTCCGTCAACATCACCAGTAATCCCGGCGGCAACAATGTGTTCAACTTGGCGCAAATGGTGATTCTCAATTATATGGCGCTGCACAGTGCCAATGCCGTATCCGCGTTCCCGACTTTGTTCCCGGCGCCCAACCTGAACAACACTCTCGGCACGGGCTCCGCGCTGGAGCCGCTGATCGCTTTCCAGCCGCTCGCCGGTCTCGTCAACGGACTAGTCCCAGGCTGACGAATTGGCGCCGATTGGTGTGCAAACGTCCGGCGAATTCTCGGACGCGGCGTGCCGTCGTGCTGATCAGGCGGCGCGCGGACTGCGTTCATTCGGTGAACCGGCATCCAACCGATTGATCAATATCCATGAATGTGCGCCAAGTCATACAGAAATCTCGCAATGCTGAGGCGGCGCGCGTTGACACTGCGGCTCGCATTGTGCGATTTTGCATAAGGTCTGGGCGCAAAGCTTCCGGTCTACGGGATGTTCCTAGGACAGCGGGGTTACCAGAGTGATGGATGTTTTGCTGCGCTGTGGCGCGAGCTTCGGAATGGTCAGCTCAAAGCTCATGCGGTGAGGTACACCGCGTGAGCAAAATTCACCGTGTCTGCGGTTTTGCCTTGAGCGCGCTGTTGGCGGGGGCAGCGCTCTCGGCTAATCCGACGCTGGTGGGTAAGCCGGCGCCGGACTTCGTATTGAAGAGCATGGACGGTAGGAACCTGCGGCTCTCGGAGTTTCGCGGTCAGGTCGTGCTGGTAAATTTCTGGGCGCGCTGGGCGGGCGATTCGCGGCAGGAACTGCCGGCGCTCGATCGCATCAATACCACCTACAACCGGGCGGGACTCGTCGTTCTCGGCGTGTCCGTCGATGAGGATGCGCGGCGCGCGCGCGAGTTCGCCGATGCAATGAAACTCGGGTTTCCGATCTTGTTCGACACGATGTCGGATATCGGTCGTGATTATTTGATTGAGAAAATGCCGATGACGATTTTAGTCGACCGCTCGGGTGTGGTGCGATACGTGAACGCCGGATTCAAGCGCGGCGATGATCGTACTTACCTGGACCAAATACGCGAACTGCTGCGCGAATAACGATAGGCCTGTTATGAATTCCAAGCATCGAATGGTTTCGATCATGTTGCGCGGGGGTGTTTTAGCCTTCGCATGGGCGGTCAGCGCGGGTAGTCCGGCTGCTGCTGCGGACGCCGCGCCGCCGCCGGCCGCCGCCGCGCCGGCCGCTGCTGTGGCGGCAACGCAACCTGACGCAGCCCCGGCTGCCGCAGCGCCCGCGGGGGATCAGGCGCCTGCCGAGTTCAAGACCTTGGATCAAGACGTGCAAGGAATGAAGAAGGACGTGATCGATCTGAACAAGGATCTGTTCGTGCTCCAAGAAGAGCTTCTGTTTCCGGCGAACACCCAGGTGGCGGTCTACGTCTCGATGGATGTGGGCGCATTTTTCGCCTTGGATTCGGTGACCCTCAAGATCGACAACAAGGAAGTCAAGAACTACCTGTATACGGCGCGCGAGGCCGAAGCCTTGTTGAAGGGCGGCGTCCAGGAACTCTATCTCGGCAATCTTAAAGTCGGTAAGCATGAACTGGTGGCGTTCTTCACCGGGAAGGGACCCGTCGAGCGTGACTACAAGCGAGGCGCCACCATCACCTTCGACAAGGGAGTGGGCGCCAAGTACTTGGAGCTCAAGATCACGGATCGCGTAACGAAGCACCAGCCAGAGTTCAAGATCAAAGACTGGGAATGACGATTGGTGCAACAGTGCAGCGCGTGATCCATAGGCTCCGGCCGCTAGTGCTCAGCGGGTTGCTGCTGGCGTTGCCGTTCGCTCCGTCCATGGGTAAGAACGTCAAGCCGGACCCCGACGGCTTGCCGCCCCACGACGTCAAAGATCTGCACTACGGCGACGTGCTGTTCTATTTTTTTCAGGACGATTTCTTCGATTCGATCACGCGCTTGCTGGCCGCGCAGCAGTTGGATCGTCTGCCGAATACCCAGGGCGAAGCGGAACTGCTGCTCGGGGGCCTGTACCTCTCCTTGGGCGAGCATGTCGAAGCGGGCACTATTTTCGAGAAGCTCTTGAATGCCAACGCCACGGAGGCGGTGCGCAACAAGGCATGGTTCTATCTGGGCAAGGTTTGGTATCAGCGCGGTTATCTGCAGGAATCCGAGCATGCGCTCAAGCAGGTGTCGGACAAGATCCAGCCGCGCATCAGCGCGGAACGCTATATGCTGCTGGCGCAGCTCATGATGCGTGAGAACCGCTACGATGACGCCATTGCCACCCTGAGCGCGTGGCACGGGCCGCCGGATTGGACGGCTTATGCACAATTCAACTTGGGTGTTGCCCTGGTGCGTAAGGGCCGCCTATCCGATGCGATCCCACATCTCGACCAGGTCGGCCGCATGGACACCTCGAATGAGGAGCTGCTGGCTCTGAAAGATAAGGCCAATCTGGCCTTGGGGTTCGCGCTGCTGCAGGCCCAGCGTGCGGCGGACGCGCGGCCGATCTTGGAGCGGGTGCGCTTGGAGGGGCCTTATTCGAGCAAGGCGCTGCTGGGAGTGGGTTGGGCCGATTCGGCGCTCGGAGAATTCAAGCGAGCCTTGGTCCCATGGATGGCGCTGCGCAAGCGCAATCTGCTCGATTCAGCCGTCCAAGAGTCCTATCTGACCGTGCCCTACGCCTACAATCAGTTGGGTGCGAGCGGACAGGCCGCCGAATACTACAACTCGGCCATCGATTCCTTCGATACGGAAACGAAGCGCATCGACGACTCGATCGAGCAAATTCGCAGCGGCAATTTGCTCGATCGATTGCTGAATGATGACAAGAAGGCCACGCTCACGTGGTATTGGCAGCTGAAGACGTTGCCGGACGCGCCGGAGTCGCGGTACTTGTATCAACTCCTCGCCAGCAACGAGTTCCAGGAGGGCTTGAAGAATTATCGTGAGCTGAACTTCATGAGCCGCAACCTCGACGCTTGGCGCAATGATCTGTCCGCTTTCGACGACATGTTGGATACGCGGCAGCAGGCCTACAATGAGCGCGTGCCCAAAGCCGACGCCGTCATCGCGGCGACGGATCTCGATGCCCTCATCAAAAAGCGCGTGGATTTCGAATCCCGGATCAATGAAATCGAACAGTCCAACGATGTGGCTGCGCTGGGAACGGCCGAAGAGCAACAGAACTGGGCGCGTCTCAAACACATCGAAGATTACCTGGCAATGCATCCGGATGATCCCGAGCTGGCGGAGATGCGCGACCGACTGCGCTTACTGAAGGGCGTCATGTACTGGCGGCTGTCGGAGAGTTTCAAGGCTAGATTGTGGAATGAGCGCCGTTCGGTCAAGGAACTCGAGGCATCCCTGGTCGAGACGCAGAAGCGGGCTGTGTTGGTCAAGCAAGCCAGGCAGGACATGCCGAGCAATACGGGCGGGTTCGCGTCGCGAGTCACCGCGGTGCGGGGACGAATGGACCGATTGCAGCAGCGCCTGGCGGGGCTGTCCGAACGGCAAAATCGCTTCCTGCAAGCGCTCGCCATCCGCGAACTCGAAGCGCAGAAACGGCGTATCGAGGTTTATCAGATACAAGCCCGCTACGAGCTCGCGGCCATCTATGACAAGGCCACGCAGGCGAAGCCGAAGGCGCGCCCATGAAGCGCTCGCTCGCCGCAGTGCTCGCCGTTTGCGGTGCGGCCGTGGGCGCCCTGAGTTCGACTTCGACACCGGTGATGGCCGACTCGAAGAATCCTCCGACCATCAAGGACCTCGAGGGCCAGCAGGTCGATGTCAATTCCAATCCCCCGCAAGGCATCGACACCAACAAGGCGATGGATAGCTATCGTCGTTTTCTCGATTTGAATGCCGGTGATGCGGCACTGCGCGCCGAGGCATTGCGCCGGTTGGGCGATTTGAACTTGGAAAGTTCCGAGTCCGAGCGCATCGAACGCGAACTGGTGACGAACGAGGGTCTCCGCGCCACCGAAGCCATCCATCTGTATTCCGCGTTGCTCAAGACCTATCCGAAGTACGAGCGCAACGACGCGGTGCTCTATCAATTGGCGCGGGCGTATGAACTCAACGCGCAGCCGGACAAGGCGCTGGCGTCGCTGGATCAACTCGTCGCGAGCTATCCCAGCAGCCATTACATCGATGAAGTGCAGTTTCGGCGCGGCGAGCTGCTGTTCTCGTCCAAGTCCTATCCGGCCGCGCAAGCGGCCTATGAGGCCGTGGTCAAGATCGGTCCTACGTCGGCATACTACAATCAGAGCCTGTACAAGCATGGTTGGTCGCTGTTCAAGCAGGGCGAGAACGAACGCAGCTTGGAATCGTTCGCGGGAGTCCTCGATTCGGTGCTGGTGTCCAAGCGCGGTCCATCCGAGTTGGTCGAGATCGAGACTCTGAGCCGCCCGAATCGCGAACTGGTCGAGGATACGTTCCGGGTCATGTCCATCACGTTTTCCTATTTGGACGGCTCGAAGACCATCGACGACTTCGTGAAGCGCCGCAAACCTCGGCCGTATACCTATCTCCTCTATGCACGGCTGGGAGACCTGTACATCGAGAAAGAGCGGTACACCGATGCCGCCGATGTGTATCGCGCGTTCGTGTCACAGGATGGTAACAATGAAAAGGCGCCGCAGTTGCAGATGCTGGCGATCGACGCCTATTCGAAGGGCGGTTTCCCGCAGCTCGTATTGCAGGGCAAGAAGGAGTTCGTCGAGGCTTACAGCTTCGGGACCCCGTTCTGGCAGAAGCGAACGCCGCACAGCGAACCTGTGGTGGTGGCTGAGCTGAAAACGAATCTGAAGGACGTCGCGCAGTACTATCATGCGCAGGCGCAGCGGACCAAGAACTTGTCCGACTATCAAGAAGCGGCGAAATGGTATCGCAGCTTCATCAGCTCTTTTCCGGACGATCCCGAATGCCCCGCGACGAATTTTCTGCTTGCCGAAACGCTGTTCGAGAGCAAGCAATACCTCGAAGCCGGGGAGGAATACGAACACACGGCGTACGGCTACGGTGCCCATGAGAAGGCGGGCGCTGCCGGCTATGCGGCGCTCGTCGCGTACGGTAAGCAAGAAGAGTCTTTGTCCGGGGATGCGAAAGCGAAAATGCATGCACGCGGCGTCGACAGTTCACTGAAGTTTGCGGGAGCCTTTCCGTTCCATCCGGAGACCGCACAGGTTCTCACGCGCGCGGCCGCCGATTTGTATGCTGCCAAGGATTATCCGCGCGCCGTAACCGCGGCACAGGCGCTGTTGGCGCGCCAGCCGCCGGTCGATGCGCCCAAGCAGCGAATCGCCTGGACGGTGATCGCGAATTCCGAATTCGAGCAGGGCGAGTTCGCCAAGGCCGAAACCGGCTACAACAGCGCACAGGCACTCATGCCGGTCAATGATCCCGAGCGTCCCGTCATCGTCGAGCGTCTGGCGGCGGCGATATACAAACAAGGCGAGCAGAAAAATAAGGCCGGCGACAGCGCGGGCGCGGTCGATGACTTTCTACGGGTGGCGAAAGAAGCGCCCACGTCGAAGGTGCGAGCCAACGCCGACTTCGATGCCGGAGCCTTGCTGATCACCGAGAAGCAGTGGGACCGAGCCATCGTCGTGCTGGAGGGTTTCCGCCGCAACTTTCCGCAGAGTCCGCTGCAGCCGGACGTGACTCGCAAACTCGCGGTCGCCTATTCGGAATCCAATCATCCCGGTCCTGCAGCGCAGGAATTCGAACAAATCGCGGCGGCGCCGGGCGAGACACCCGATGTCCAGCGCGAAGCCACGCTGCGGGCAGCGGAGCTGTATGACACAGCCGGCAATACGGCGAAGTCGAAGGCCATGTTGGAGGCCTTCGTGAAGCGCTTCCCGCAGCCTTTGAATCCGGCCATGGAAGCGCGCAACAAGTTGAGCGCCATCGCTGCGAGGTCAGGCGATTTGGGCGGCCGCGATTACTGGCTCAAGGAGATCATCGCCGCCGACCGATCCGCAGGCGCTGCACGCACGGATCGTAGCCGGGCATTGGCGGCAAAAGCGACGCTGACGCTCGCGGCGCCCGCGCGCGAAGAATTCGTGCGCATCAAGCTCGTCGCGCCGCTCAAGAAATCCTTGGCGGAAAAGCGCAAGGCGATGGAGGCGGCGCTCAAGGCCTACACCCAGGCCGCCGATTACCAAGTTTCCGACGTGACCACGGCTGCGACTTTCGAGAGCGCTGAACTCTATCGACAACTGGGCAAGGACCTGATGAGTTCGGAGCGCCCGAAGAATCTCTCGAAGGACGAGTTGGAACAATACGACGTACTGCTGGAGGAACAGGCCTTTCCCTTCGAGGAAAAGGCAATCAAATTGCATGAAGTGAATACGGCGCGAACCAAGGACGGTACCTACGATGAGTGGGTGCAAAAGAGCTTTGCGGCGCTGGCACAACTTAACCCAGGCCGTTACGGCAAGGTGGAACTCGGTGAGCCGCTGGTCGAATCGATTCGTTAATTTGAGCATACTCGTGCTCGTTCTCGTGGCGGCCTGCCAAAGTGAGCCGCGCGCGGATTCGCCGGCGGCGCGGGAAATTTCGCCGCCCGCTGCCGCTGCCGCGCCCGCGAGTGCTGCGGCAGCCGCGAATGCCGCTGCGCCCGCGAATGCTGCGGCTGCGGCAGGCGCGCCCAGCGCGGTGCCGGTACCGACGGAGGCAGCGCGACAATATGCCGACGCATTGAACTTGGTGAGGGCCGGTCGGAGCAGCGATGCGGAATTGGAATTCAAGGGGTTGACCGTGGCCTATCCGGAATTCGCCGGGCCGCAAATGAATTTGGGATTGTTGTATATGCAAAGCTCCCGGTTGCCCGAGGCCGAGGCGGCCTTCAAAGCAGCGCTCGAGCGCAATCCGGCGAGTGCCGTGGCCGGGAACGAGCTCGGCATCGTTGAGCGCAAACTTGGGAAATTTACAGAGGCCGAAGCGGCTTACCAGCGTACGATAGCCACTGAACCAAATTACGCGCCTGCCTACCTGAATCTAGGCGTTCTGTACGATTTGTATCTCGCCGAGCCGCAAAAAGCGCTCGAGCAGTTCGAGCACTACATTCAAATTGCCGGTGAAAACAAGCGGGTCGCCGGTTGGGTGGTGGAATTGCGTAAACGCGTCGGTGCCTCGGCCCCGGCTGCGAAGAAGGAAGCTTCATGAACTTAGGCATAAAGCCCTTGACTTGGCTTTTGGTCTGGTCCGCAGCGGCTGGGTTGGCGGGTGGGGCAGCCGCCGCGCAGGACACGGCGCCTGTTGCGCCGTCGCCCCCCTCGGTACCTGCTACGCCTGCGCCCAGCGGTTCGATTAGCGGCCCGACAAAGTCCACCGCGCAAATCGATGCCGGTGAACCGCGAGCCGATACGTCGCCGGGGTCGTCCGGTGCGAGCGCCGCGGCGCGCGGCGCCCCTGCCCCGGCCGGCACACCGGCGCCGCCGCGGACGGCGGCGGCAAGCCGCGCGCCCCACGCGGCCGGCCAAAAGGCGCCGGGAACTGCGGACCGCGTCGATTTGAGCACTGCTACGGTAACCGGCGACCGGGAACAGCCCAAGGTGATGTATATCGTGCCTTGGAAGAGGTCGGATATCGGGGATCTATCGGGGAAACCCATGAATAGCCTACTGGACGAGGCGCTGGCACCCATCGATCGCGACGAGTTCAAGCGCGAGGTGGCGTATTACGATGCGGTAAAAGCGGACGCGCCGCAAAATGGTGCGTCGAATGCAGCGGCGCAGGGTGAGAAGTAAGTCCGCCGATATTTTGACGGAATATGCTTGAATTCTATGTTAAAGCCGGGCGAGTATTTTTAGGAGCGCGCAGATGAATTTCTTCAATTCGGTCATCAATTTTTTCAAGGACGGTGGGCTTTTCCTCTACCCACTGGCCCTGATCTTCGTCGTCGGCGTATCGATCGCCATCGAGCGGTACGTTTATCTGACGCGCGAAACCATTCGCAACCGCCGTTTGTGGGACGACCTCGTCCCCGCATTGAGCGCCGGCAACTTCAAACAGGTCGTCGCTCTCACGCAAAACTCGAAAGCGTCGATCGCGACCATCTTGAACTATGGAGTCGCCCGCGTGGCGAGCGCCCGTCGTCGCGACGACATCGAAAAGGCCATGGACGAGAGCCTCCTCGAAGTCATTCCGCGTATCGAGAAGCGCACGCATTATCTTTCGTCGCTCGCGAATGTCGGCCTGCTCATCGGATTGCTCGGAACCATCACCGGTCTGATCGGCGCCTTCAGCGCGGTCGCCACGGCGAATCCGGCGGAGAAGGCGAGCTTGCTGGCGGCAGCCATCTCTGTGGCTATGAACAATACGGCTTCAGGCTTGGGCGTCGCAATCACGCTGTTGTTGGCGCACATGTTTCTCGAATCCAAGACCACTTCGCTGATCGACAGCTTGGAAATCGCATCGGTGAAGTTCTTGAATTCGATCACCGAACGGCAGCACGAACCCGCTGTGGCGCCGCAGGCAGCGACCGCCCCGGCTGTCCCGGCCAGAGCGCCGGCCGCCGCCCGCAGCACCATCTAGAGACGGTGAGGACATGAAGTCCAAGTCCGCGCGCCTCGTCCGACGCAATCACGCCCGCTACCATCAGGGGCGCGACGATTTGAACATCGTGCCGATGATCGACATGATGGTAATTCTGGTGTTTTTCTTGATCTTCACCGCGGTGTTTTCCAAGACGAATATCCTGCAGTTGAATCTGCCTGCCAGCAGCACGGCAGCGCCACTGGACTTGCCGAAGGGCCTTAAGCTCGAGGTCATCATTCGTCCCGGCGACATCATCGTGAACGACCGCAATTCGGGCCCCCTCAAGACGCTTCCCAACACGGGGACGGGTCTCGACCTGGACGGATTGTCCGAATTCATACGCCGGGTCAAATCGCAATTTCCGGAAATGACCGACGCCACGATATTGCCCAGTCCCGCTACCTCCTATGACACGTTGGTGCAGGTCATGGATACGGTGCGTGTCTATCAACTGCCGGTTGCGCCGTTCTCTAAAGCGGAATTGTTTCCGGACATCGCTATCGCGGATGCGCCCACATGAGTTCGTACCACCTCAAACGACGTAAACGCCACCAGGGCGCGAGCCATTTCGCGTTGGTGCCGTTCATCGACATGATGACCATCCTCGTGGTGTTCTTGCTTGCGCATACGGCGGAAGTGGACATTCTCCCGAACACGAAAAACATTTCGATTCCGCAGTCGCTGTCCGACCGCAAGCCGAGCGCGGCCGTCGTGGTGATGGTGACCAAGGACTCGGTGTTCGTGGACGGGAAATTGGTCGGATCGATCGCCGATGTCGTCGCGAACCCCGGGCCGGTCTTCGCGCCGCTCAAGGCGGCGTTGATGGCGCAGAACGACCTTGTATTGGGCGGAGCGCAAAAAACCGATATCGCCAAACGCGAAGTCACGATCATGGGCGATAAGAACACGCCTTACAGCGTCCTGAAGAAAATCATGCTGACGTGCAGCGACGCAGAGTACGGCAAGGTTTCGTTTGCCGTGGTCGAACGCGAGCGGGCGGCGACGTAAATGGCTGCACTCAATCCTGCTCAACTGACGCCGACCAGCCTGACCCCGTATTTCCGCCGGTATGAGCTGCCGTGGTCTCCCGCCGAGGACATGGAGCGGCGCTTTCGCGTCATTTTGCGCAACCTCGTCATTGCGTTCGCGATCATCGCGGTGCTCATGCCGTTCTTGCCCTACCATCCGCAGGTTCAGAACACGGATTCACTGCCCGAGCGGGTGGTGCAACTGGTGATGGAGCCGCCCCCACCGCCGCCGCCCCCACCGCCGCCGAAGCCGGAGAAGCCTTTGGAGAAGGTGCCGGTGAGCGCCAAGCCCACGCCTGTTCCCGTCGATCCGCGCGTCAAGGCCTCCAAGAGCGGCCTGCTCGCGAACCTGGACGACCTGGCGGCACTTCGCGATCAGGTCGATTTGGATAAATTCGCCAAGAATCAACCTAAAACCACCGATCCCGGCGATGTGAGCGTGGTGCAGCGGTCGCTCATCACGTCCAAAGCCGGCGGCACCAGCGGCGGCATCAGTGCACCGACGAGCAGCGGCCTCGCGGCGGGTTCGGGTTCGCTGAATGGCATTCGTACCGCGCAAATCAAGGATCCGACGTTGGCGTCGGGCGGCCAGCCTGGGACACGCGCCGGGGGAAGCGGCAAAGCTTCCCGTGGTTCCGAAGAGATCGCGCTAGTATTCACCAAGAACAAGGGCGCCATCGATGCCATGTATGCACGTGCGCTGCGCGACAACCCGGCGCTGCAGGGCAAGGTGGTCCTCGAGATAACCATCGCGCCATCCGGTGACATCACCGCCGCCCGCATCGTATCGAGCGAACTCAAGGACCCCGAGTTCGAGGCGAAACTGCTGGCGCGCATTCGTATGTTCAGATTCGAACCGAAAGACGTCGCGCCCCTCACTGCCACCAAACCCATCGATTTCTTTCCGGCCGGATGAACATCCAATCCGAAATCGAGTTTTTCAGCGACTTGAGCCTCGTCGACAAGGCGCGATTCATCGTGCGTCTGATCAGCGAAGTATGCGAGGAGGCCAAGGTGGGCGCGGGTGACGGGCATGACATGAGCCGCCTAAAATTCGCCACCGAGATGAATCAGCGGCTGGCGCGCTTCGGCTATCAGCTCTTGAGCGAAGACAGCGCACGTCCGCCCGATGATGTCTTGATCCGCATGCTGTTGGCTACGCGCGCGGAAAAAAACTCCGAACGCATCATCCAAAATGCGTATCGGCGCGTACTGACGAGTTTCGAAAGTTTCGACACCACGGTGTTGTTGAACGCGCATTGAGTCTCGCTTCACGGCATGCCGCCGGAGCACCCACAGGCGGGATGGCTGAAGTTTCAGGCCGATGACGAACATCAGGAGTACGATGCCGGACTCCGCGATATGCAAGGCGGAATACGGCAGCATCATGTATCGTCAAAGTATTCAGTTTCCCGTCAAGGACTTAGGTCTTCGCGAAGATGTCCACGCGCTAGGGCGCCTGATCGGCGAAATGCTTCGCGACCAGGGCGGCCCAGAGTTCTTCGACCTCGTGGAGGGGGACCGTTTGGCGGCAATACGTCGGCGGGAGGGCGGCGCGAACGGAAGCGCCGACGATCTGCAGTCGCGCACGAAGGGCCGTTCACCGTCTTGCGCCACGGACCTGACGCGGGCGTTTTCGGTTTGGTTTCAGGGCGTCAATACCGCTGAGAAAGTGCATCGTGTGCGCCGCCGGCGCCAATATCTCGATGATTCGAGCACGCTTCAGCCAGGCGGTATCGCCGATTGCATTGCGCGTCTGCAACGCGAAGGTCTATCGCTCGACAAGACGCTCGAATTGATCTCGTCGATGAGCATCGAGCCGGTGTTCACCGCGCATCCCACGGAATCCACGCGTCGCACCATCCTGCGCAAACAACAGCACATCGCGCAAGATTTGCTCGATCGACTCAATCCGGGCCTGACGCACACGGAGAGCGAGACGCTGTGGGCGCGGGTGCGACTGGAGATCACGAGCATGTGGCAGACGGAAGACCATCCCCGGGAGGGGCTCACCGTCGCCGACGAACGTGAGCATATACTTTTCTACCTGCTCGAGATCCTCTACCGGGTCGTCCCGCTCTTTTATGAGGAGATCGAGACGGCGCTGGCCCATGCGTATTCGGTGCCCGCCGAATCCTTGGACGTACCGAACATATTGCATTTCGGGTCCTGGGTGGGCGGCGACATGGATGGCAACGCCGATGTGCATGGTAAGACGATTCGCGAAACGCTGCACCGGCATCAACAGTTGATCGTATCGACCTATTTCAACGAGTGCGGTCAGCTTGCAGAGACGCTGAGTCAGAGTGCGAACCGTGTCGCCGTGAGCGCGGCCCTGGTCAAGCGCATCGATGCATACCGTGCATTGCTTCCAGGAGGGCAGGAGTTGGTGCCCGCGCGTCACGACCGACAGCCTTACCGCATCTTCTTCGGTCAAGTCCGCGAACGGCTCAAGGCTACCTACGATGGCCGGCCCAATGCATATCAAAGTTCTGACGAATTGCTGGCGGACATCCAGCTGGCGTCCGACAGTTTGACCGCCAATCGGGGACGGCATGCCGGCTATTTCTTGGTTCGGCGCTTCATTCGACGCGTGCGCGCCTTCGCTTTTCACCTGGCGACATTGGACGTCACGCAACACGCCCATGTGCATGATGAGGTGATCGCGCAAGGCCTTGGACTGCCCGAATGGCCCACGCTTGCCCCCGAAGAGCGCCTGAGCCAATTGCGCGATCTGCTGGCCCGGGACCATGGGCCGACTGGAACGTTCGATGCGATCGGCAGGCGCACGCTCGGAGTATTCGAAGCCATCGCCCACGCGCGGCATAAGTACGGCGGACGCGCCATCGGTGAATACATCGTGAGCGGCGCCCAAGGACCGGCGGACGTGCTCGCCGTGCTGTTGCTGGCACGCTGGGCCGATATCGCCGACAAGCGCACGGGCGAGTGCCCCTTGGACGTTGCGCCCTTGCTCGAGTCGATCGCGGCACTCGAATATGCGGGTGACGTACTGCGCAGGCTGAACGACGAGCCGGCGTATCGCCAGCATCTGGCGGCACGCGGCAATCGCCAACAGGTAGTGATTGGTTACTCCGATACCAACAAGGAGGGCGGTATCGCGGCGTCCCGATGGGCCCTTCAAGTGGCGCAGATTCAATTGGTCGAAGCAGCACGCGAAGCCGGCATTACTCTGACCCTGTTTCACGGCCGGGGCGGTACGCCGCCGCGGGGCGGCGGCCGAACCGAACATCTGGTGGAGGCGGCGCCCCACGGCGCGATACGCGGTGTGTTGCGTCTGACCGAGCAAGGCGAGGTCGTCAATCAAAGCTATGGATTGCGGCCGATCGCGATGCGCACGCTCGAACGCACCTTCGCTGCTGTGGCTTTGGCGACGGCGCATGTCGATCGGGCACCTGCGCCGCCCTCGCAAGTCGCCGCGATGCAAACCATCGCGACGCGCAGCCTCGAGGCCTATCGACGTCTCGCATTCGGCAATCCACAGTTCTTCGAATACTTCCGCGCTGCAACGCCGCTCGATGTGATCGAGCGCATGCACATCGGCTCGCGTCCGGCGATGCGCGCCGGCGGCGCCGGTTTGAGCGCGCTGCGCGCCGTTCCATGGGTGTTCGCGTGGACCCAAAGCCGGCATATGTTGCCGGGCTGGTATGGGTTCGGCAGCGGTCTGCAAGCGGCGTTCGCGGAACACGGCGAAGCGGTGATCGGGCGCATGATGGTGGAGTGGCCTTTCTTCGGGCATCTGTTCGATGACGTCGAGGCCATGTTGGCGCGGACGGATCTAGAGATCGCTGCGCATTACGATGCCTTGGCGAGCGATGCCCTGCGCTCGCAAGCCGGATCCATCCGCCAAGAATTCGAGCTGACCGTGGACCACGTGCTGCGGCTTCGCGGCACCGCCTGTCTCATCGACAATGACCCGACGTTGCAGCGGGCCATCATGCTGCGCAATCCCTATATCGATCCCATGCATCTCATGCAGGTGGATCTGTTGCAACGCTGGCGTGCGACGGGCAGGCGCGATGAAGCGTTGTTCGGAGCATTGCGAGCCACGATCAGCGGCATCGCTCAAGGATTGCAGGCCACCGGCTGACCAGGAGCCTGTCTGAGTATTCCGCGGTCGCGGCCAAGGTTCAACATTCGGGGACGTTGACGGCCAGGCCGCCCTGCGATGTTTCCTTGTAGATGGTGGACATGTCCAACCCGGTTTGACGCATGGTGGAGATCACCTGGTCGAGGGATACCTTATGCGAACCGTCGCCGCGCAAGGCAAGCCGGGCGGCATTGATCGCCTTGACCGCGCCCATCGCGTTGCGCTCGATGCACGGGATTTGAACCAACCCTGCGACCGGGTCGCAGGTCAGCCCTAGATTGTGCTCCATACCGATTTCCGCGGCGTTTTCGATTTGCTCGTTGCTGCCGTTCAACGCCGACACCAACCCTGCGGCAGCCATCGAACAGGCCACGCCAACCTCGCCCTGACATCCCATCTCCGCGCCGGATATGGACGCGTTCTGTTTGTAGAGCATGCCCATCGCAGCGGCAGTGAGCAGAAAGCGAATGATGCCGTCATCGTCGGCGCCGGGTTCGAAGCGACGATAATAATGGAGTACCGCCGGCACGATCCCGGCTGCGCCGTTCGTTGGCGCCGTCACCACTTGACCGCCGGCCGCGTTTTCTTCGTTGACGGCGAGCGCGAATACATTGACCCAATCGAGCGCATGCATGGGGCTCGCGGGATCGCCGCTCATGAGCTGGCGATATAACTTGGGCGCGCGCCGCCGTACGCCCAGCACGCCGGGCAGCAAGCCTTGCGCTTCGAACCCGCGACGCACGCAATCCTGCATGACCTGCCAGATCCGCATGAGTCGCGCGCGTATGGCGGCGTCGCTGGACCAGGTGCGTTCGCGCGCGAGCATCAACTCGTGGATTTCCAAACCCTGAGTGCGCCCCAGTTCCAGCAGACGCGCGCCGGAATCGAACTCATACGGCGTTCCGCCGCGCGCGGCGTCGATGCCGGCCTCGCTCCCGGCTTGTACGACGAAACCGCCGCCGACGCTGTAGTACTCCTCGCGCGCCAGCACCTCGAGCGCCGCATCGTGCGCGGTGAAACGCATGCCATTGGTATGGCCGGGCAGCACCTGATCGATGTGGAACAACAAGTTGAGCGGTTCGTCGAAAGCAATGTCGTGCCGGCCCAGCAAATTGATCCGGCCGGTGCCGCGAATCCGCTTCAACGTGGGTTCGATCACGCTGGGATCGATGGTGTCCGGCTTGAGACCTTCCAAGCCGAGAAGTATGGCGCGATCGGTACAATGCCCGCGGCCGGTCAAGGCGAGCGAGCCATACAATTGCGCCGATACTTGAGTCGTGCGATCCAGCAGTCCGCGTGCCGCCAACAACTCGACGAAGCAGCGCGCGGCATTCATGGGCCCCATGGTGTGCGAACTCGAGGGGCCAATGCCGATCTTGAAAATATCGAAGACACTCAAACTCATGGAGAACCTTGGCTTTCGGCTGATCGCTCGATAATACGCCGCCGAATGCCGCTGCGCTGGGTCCGTGACCGCGACGGATGGCTACAAGTGATAGAATCAGATGCAGAAAATGCGCCGTGCTAGTTCAAATGGGGGGTCTCAAATGATGCGTTATACGGTTGTCCTTGCGGCGTCGATGATTGCCGTGGTTACGTTGATCGTGCCGCCGGCGCGCGCCAAGGTGCCTGATGCCATCGCAGCCGCGGTCGCCGATGCGAATCGGCCCGATACCGACAAGCAACGCGATGGGAATCGCAAGCCGGCCGAAACGCTGGCATTTGCCGGCGTCAAACCCGGCGATCAGGTTGCCGAGTTGTTACCCGGAGGTGGCTACTTCACGCGCCTTTTCAGCAAAGTCGTCGGCCCGAGCGGGCATGTGTATGCCCTGGTGCCGGCGCCTTCACCGAACGCACCGGCGGACATGCCGGACTTTGCGGCGCGCGTCAAAGCCATTGCCGCCGATCCGAATTATTCGAATGTGAGTGTGGTAGTCGAACCTTTCAGTCAACTCAAGGCGCCGGTGCCGGTGGACTTGGTCTGGACGTCGCAGAATTATCACGACTTGCATAATTTCCCGGGCCTCGATGTGACGGTGTTCAATCAAATGGTATTCGATGCCTTGAAACCCGGCGGCATCTATCTGATTTTGGATCACGAGGCCGAGCCCGGGTCCGGCGCGAGAGACACGGCGACCTTACATAGGATCGATGAGGAAACGGTGAAAAAGGAAGTGCTGGCCGCGGGTTTTGTGCTCGCCGGTTCCAGCGATCTGCTGCGCCAACCAGGCGACCCCCACGCCGTAAAAGTGTTCGACCCGAGCGTGCGCGGACGAACCGACCAATTCATATTGAAGTTTCGTAAACCGACCAAATGAGGGTGACCCGAAGGTAGGCCGTGCAGTGGACGCTGTCTGAGTCAGCACCCGGCCGCGCGCGCAGCCTAGAACGAACTATGGCTGTCATCTGCTGTCAACCTATACGCGCCGTGGGCGTTGATTGGCAGAAGGACTGGAGGGTCTCAAGGTTATGAGTTCAGCATCATTGTCGAGAATTGCGAGCGCCGGGCTGCGAGGCGCTATGCGTGCCGCTACGCACGTCGCTATTCCGCTCGCGGCGATTGTGGGGTTGTCGGCATGCGTGACGCCGCCACCGCGTGTCGTCGCCGTGCCTTCTCCGCCGCCGCGGCCGCAGACCGTCTTTGTGTATCCCAGCAATGGGCAGAGCGCGGAACAGACGGATCGCGATCGCTACGAGTGCCATCTGTGGGCCGTCCAACAAACCGGCGTGGACCCGAGCCGAGCGGATGCGAATCCTTATGAGCGTGTGGTCGTGCAGCCTGCCACTCCGCCGGGATCGAACACCGCGGCCGGGGCCGTTACCGGCGCGATCCTCGGCGCCATCATCGCTGGACCGCGAAACGCGGGCGCCGGGTTGGTGCTCGGAGGCGCCACGGGAGCCATCGTCGGGTCGGCAGCGGATGCGAATGCCCAACAGCAAGCGCGGCAAACGCAGCAACAGATCAACATGAACGCATCTCAGGGCCGGGCGCGGGCGGATTCCTACCGGCGCGCGCTGGGCGCTTGCCTCGAGGGCCGCGGCTACACCGTCAGCTAGCTTGGTCTGAGTTCCGGCATGAGTCATAGAGCGAGAACCGCGCTGTTGTCCGTATCCATGCTGCTCGCCGGGATGCATCTGTGCGTGCCGGCTGCGGCCGCGGACGAACGTGAGCGTCCACGTGCGCAGATCCGGCCCGAGGCGCGTCCGGAGGGCCGGGCGGCGCCGAGAACCGGTGCCGGCCCAGCCCGCCCGGCGCTCGACGGGCGCGGTCAGGTTCTCGATCAGCGCTACAATCATGGTCGCTACTACCCTCCGGCCGGCACGGTGTTGAATTCTCTGCCCGGGGGCTATCGACCTTATTTCCGGGGCAACGATCGCTACTACTTCAGCGCCGGCGTTTGGTATGCCCCGCGGGGTCCAGGGTTTGTCGTCGTGCAACCGCCGGTGGGGCTGGTGATTTCCGTGCTGCCGCCTTATTACTCGATGGTCTGGGTCGGCGGCATTCCGTATTACTATGCAGACAATGTGTACTACACGGCGCAGCCCGACCAAAGTGGGTACGCCGTCGTCGATCCGCCGGACAATGCAGATCAGCCATCGCCGCCGCCGGACGGTGGTCAGAACGCTCAGGGTGACTTGATCATTTATCCTAAAAATGGGCAGTCGAAGGAGCAGCAGGCCGCCGATCAGTTCGAGTGCAATAATTGGTCGAAGAGTCAAACCGGGTTCGATCCGACGCAGCCCGGCGGCGGTGTTTCATCCGGCGATGCCGACCGCGCGCGAAATAACTATGACCGCGCAATGTCCGCGTGTTTGCAAGGCCGCGGCTACCAAGTGAATTGAATGTGACGCGCGGTGTGCGCCGCGATCCAGCGGCGCGTCGCGACTCTGCGACAGGTTTCTTTTTCGTGCAATTTGTCAATAATGTCTGTAGATGGGCGAAATCCTACGAAATCCGGCACTGCGTACCGATTGGCTGCAAGCGGCTACCGGCAGGATGATTCGATCGGCAGCGACGGTTCGTTACGACCCTTGGGTTCTTTAGGGTACTTTGAGGTCTGCAATGCAAGACGACAATGAGGTGAAGCGAACGTTTCTCAATCGGCGCGATTGGGGCAGCTATCTGTCCGCGCTGCAAAGTGCGGCAACGTACCCTAAGGTACTGGAAGCGGTAAAGTCGAGCCGAGATTGGGTCGCGCAGGGTGCGACCCAGGCGTCGAATTGGCTGGTCGGCAGCACGGAACTGCGCGATAAGTTCAGTCCGGGCTAACTGCGCACCTTAGAACTGCACTCCGTCAGAACTGCACTCCGTCGCGGCCGCCGCGGATACCACCAGCCGCTGCGGATGCGAGTAGATGTTACAGTGGCTTTCCCGCAAGAAGCCCACCAACGTAAGCCCTGAAGCCAAGCCCAAGTTGACGGCGAGGCTGGAGGGAGCGCCAATGGCCGCAAGCACCGGCACGCCGGCCCGCAATGCCTTCTGAACCAGCTCGAAGCTCGCTCGGCCGCTCAAGATGACGATGTGATTCGACAGCGGCAATCGACCCGCGAGAAAGTTCTCACCGACCAGCTTGTCGAAGGCATTGTGCCGCCCCACGTCCTCGGCGATGCCGAGCAACTTGCCCGAAAAATCAAACAGCGCCGCTGCATGAATACCTCCCGTGTCGCCGAACTTGGACTGTTCCTTGCGCATGCGGTCGGGCAAGCGCAATAGCACCGATAGTTCCGTGCGCCCGGTATCGGCAATACGCGTCGCTGCAGCACGCGCAATCGCGGCATCGAGCCCGGTGGTGCCGCAGACTCCGCAGCTCGAGCCGGCCGAGAAGCGGCGCGCGGTGATTTGCGCCTCCAACTGCACGGTGGATCGCAATCGCACGTTCACCACGTTCGGGCGCCGCGTACTTGCCTCGATGACTTCGACATCGGCGGGATGGTTCACGACGCCCTCGCCGTACAACAAACCGGCGGCCAGGTACTCGTCGTCGCCCGGAGTTCTCATCGTGGTCCCGAAGGAGACCGGCTCCATGCCAAGCGCCGGGTGGTGCAGCTGAAATTCGAGAGGGGCTTCCACCGCCACCCGATCCTCCTTGTCGATTTGAGCATCCAGACCGGCTCGCAGAACGCGCACCTTGAGCGTGCCGCTCGCGGCGGCGGCCACCGCTTCCGCAGGTGAGACGAATTTCGCCGTACTCATGAGCGCCGCCTAGGCTCCAGATTTTGCCGAAAATCCCATCCAATGATACCTTTCTGCGGTCTGGCCGCACCATTTCAAGGAACTCTGTTATGTCCAAATCTACCGAACTTAAAGCGCGTAAGACCGCCGCAGTGCCAAATGGCGTCGGCACCAAAGGGATTTACGTCGCGAAGGCTGAGAATTCTGAAATCTGGGACGTCGATGGCAAACGCTACATCGATTTCGCGGCGGGCATCGCCGTGCTCAACACCGGGCACCGGCATCCGAAGATCATGGCGGCGGTGGCGGAGCAGGCCCAGGCGTTCATGCATACGTGCTTCCACGTAGCGCCCTACGAATCGTATGTCCGGCTGGCGGAGCGGCTCAACGCGCTCGCGCCCGGCGACTTCGCCAAGAAAACGCTGTTTTTGAATTCCGGTGCCGAGGCCGTGGAGAATGCCATCAAGATTGCCCGCTACTTCACCAAGCGCTCCGGCGTGATTGCGTTCTCCGGCGGTTTTCACGGCCGCACCCTCATGACCATGGCGCTCACCGGCAAGATCATGCCCTACAAGCGCGGTTTCGGACCGTTTCCGGCCGAGGTTTATCACGCGGAATTCCCGCAGCCGTACCGCGGAGTCACGACCGAGCAGGCTTTGTCCGACCTGGATCGGTTGTTTCATGGTGACATCGACCCGAAATCGGTGGCGGCCATCATCATCGAGCCGGTACAAGGCGAGGGCGGTTTCAATGTCGCGCCGTTTGATTTCCTGCATGCATTGCGCGGTATTTGCGACGAGCATGGCATCGTGCTGATCGCGGATGAAATCCAAGGGGGCATCGCACGAACCGGCAAGATGTTCTCGATACAGCATGCAGGGGTAGTTCCCGACATCGTCACCATGGCCAAGGGCTTGGGCGGCGGTTTGCCGCTTTCCGCGGTGACGGGGCGCGCGACCATCATGGATACGGCGCACCCGGGCGGCTTAGGCGGGACGTATGGCGGTAATCCGATCAGTATCGCTGCGGCACATGCCGTGCTGGACGTGATCGAGTCGGAGGATCTGTGCGCGCGGGCGGCCCGTGTGGGTCAGAAGATGCGTTCGCGCCTCGAGGCTCTGGCCAAGCAGCTACCCTGTATCGGTGACGTGCGTGGGCTCGGTGCGATGATCGCCTTCGAGTTGGTGAAGGACCCGAAGACAAAAGAACCGGATGCGGAAACCACCGCCGCGGTATTGGCGCATGCCGAGAAGCGCGGCTTGGTCCTATTGTCCTGCGGCACTGCGGCGAATGTGGTGCGGCTGCTGGCGCCGCTCACCATACCGGATGCCGTGCTGGATGAAGGGTTGGCCATTCTGTCGGCAGCGTTGAACGACGCTTATGGCCGGGAGTCGACTCGCGCGGTTGCTTGATCGGCGTGAACCCGAGCAGTTCACCAGCGAACTGCTCGTGTGACGATGGATCGCCGGAGACCTAGTTCTTGAAGGTCGCGGTGATGCCGATGGTGCGCGGGCGGTAGGTGAAATTGTTCTGCTGTACCGATGTGGGCGCGTTCGGGTTCGCGAGATAGCTCGGATTGAACGGGTCGATTTGCACTTGGGCATAATTGAGCACCGTGTGCGAGTCGAACAGGTTGTCGCAGAACAGCGAGAGTTGCCAGCCCGCGAATTTCACTCCGGCGCGCATCGAGGTAAAGCTGGTTGCGGGCAGCGTGTACGAGTTCGGATTGTATTGGCTGCTGTTCGGGTCTTGCACCGGCGCAAGCCAGGGATTGCGGCTCGAGTATTCCCAGTCCAGACGTACGAACGCCTCGTGCTCCATGAGCTTGAAGGCGTATTGCGGCCCGACCGCGATCGACCAGGGGGGGTTCGTGCCGGGGCTGTAATTGATCGCCGCTTCGCCTGAGATTGCATCACCGTCCATGGCGCGGTTGCCTGCAGAGGTCTTGGTAAAGCGCGCGCTGGTGTAGCCGGCCGACGCCTCGACCGTGAAGCCGGCGCCGAGGTCCGCATCGGCCTGCAAGTCGAAGCCCTTGGCCACGGCGGTGCCGAGGTTGGACGTAAATTGCAGGCCGCAGTTGCCTCCTACATAGACGTTCTGCTGGATGCCGTCCCATTTGATGTAGTACAGGCTCGTGGCGATTTTCAGGCGCTCCGCGAAATTATTCTTCGAACCGATCTCATAGCTCTGCGTGGTGTCGGAGTTGTAGGTCGCGGGAGCCTCGCCACTCGGGAATCCCTCGGCGATCAAGCCCGGGCCGCAGGCTGGGATCAATGGTGGGTTGTAGCCGCCCGGACGGAAGCCCTTGGCGTAGGTCGCGTAATACAAATTCCTGTCGTCCGCCTGGAACGTCAGACCAAGCTTCGGGGTGAAGGCGTTCTCCTGCTCTGAACCGCCGGCCGCACTCGGGCCGTAGTTCTCATAGCCGTTCGAATAATGATTCAGCGAGAACCCCATCTTGGCGTAGCGGCCGCCGGCCGTTACGGCGAAGCGGTCGGTGATCTTGAAGGTGGCCTCCCCGAAACCGGCGAGCTGGCGGTCGTAGCTCTTGTTGCGGTTGAAATAAATGTCGCAATTCGGAATCGGATATTGCGCCGGCTGGGGAGTGCCCTGGCCATTACAGGAATAATAGGTACCGAAGATGCTGTCCGGAGTCACGCCGTACAGTGCGCCAAACAGCGAGTCGATGTTCTGATCATTGAGCTGTTCGACGCTGAGTTCCTGCGCGAGTGACCAGAAGGCCCCCACGGTCCATTTCCAACGGCTGTCGTTGTCGGTCGATTGCAGCCGGAACTCTTGCGTGTAGGTCCGCTGCTGATTGGTCATCGTGTTCGGCGTCACGTAGTTGGCGAACCCCGGCGGCAGATGGACCCCGTGGGCGTCGAGCAAGGGATACCACGAACAGGGTTCGATCGCCGTGGTCGATGCCGGCCCGCAACCGAGCGCGGGAGCGCCGGCGTATAAAGCGTTCGGCCAACCCAGCGACTGATAGTAGGCGAGGTCGTAGACGGTACCCTCGTAGGAGTCCGTCTCGTTGCGATAGTAGTACGAGCTGTTCGAGATCAGCGTCGCACGCGCGAAGTCGACCTGGATTTTAAGCGCCGGAAGAAAATATTTGTCCGGAATCGCGATGCGCTCCGGCGTCGCATCGTTGAACTCGCCGGCGCCGGGGTTGGAGTAGGCCGGCCAGTAGGTCGAGATGTTGTTCTGTTGCTTGTTCTGGAACATGAAGCTCGGCGTGATGCTGACGCTACCGGTCGGCTTGTACAGCATCGCCAGGCGCGCCGCGACCGTGCCCGTGTAGTTCGCGTTGGCCTGGGTGATCGCGCCGGTGGTATCGTTGACGTTGTTGATCCAACCGCCGTCGCGGCGGTACCAGATGCTGGCGCGAAATCCCAGCACATCGTCGATGATGGGGCCGCCGTGCGCAATGCCGGCTTCATAGCTCGGCGCGCCATATTCGGTATACGAAGCCTCGCTGCGCACGTAGGTGGACTCGGTCGTGACGCTCGGTTGCGTCATGATGTAGCGCACGGTGCCGCCCTCGGAACCGGCGCCGAACAGAGTACCTTGCGGTCCGCGCAGTACTTCGACGCGATCGATATCGAAGGTCTTGGGGAGCGCGTCATCGGGGTTGAAACCCAGCGCACGCATTTGGATCGGCGTGTCGTCGAGGTAAATGCCGGTGGTGCCGGCGCCACCCGATGACGAAATACCGCGAATCGAGATCGCGTTCGTGCCCGAGGAATCGATCGACACGCCGGGAGTGAACCGCACCATTTCGGAAAAATCCCGAACGCCCTTCTGATCCAGATCGTCCTGGCTCATCGCCGTGATGCTGATCGGCACCTTGCTGATGTTTTCCTCACGGCGCGTTGCCGTGACGACGATTTCTTCCAGCGCACCGCTGGAGGCGGCGCCCGCTTCCGCGGTGCCGCTCGTTTCCGTGGCGCCGGCGGTGGCGGCCGCAAACAGGGCGGCGCCGATCGCAGTGCGCAAAAAACGCACCTGCCAGGACGCTTTCCGATCAAACTGCTTCGGTTGTATGACTAGCATCGCATCCCCAGCATTAGTTATATGGTCAGATAGCTTCCGGGCGACAGTAACATCGGTAAAAAGTGCTTGCAACCGGCTTGAGCGAGCCGGTGATGTTGTATTTTGTATGTTTGTTTAATTGCGTGGCGCTGCCTGTGACTGAGACACGACAACTCGCGGATATTGATCTGCGCGACGATGCCGCCGCGCAGTGGGTAATCAAAGATGAAGTGGTGATGGTCGAGTTCGCGATGGCCGCCGGCGCTTTGGAGAGCGCCGTGGGCGCCAATCGCTATGCCGCCGGGGATGCGCTGATTACGGGTTCGACCGGAGATCGATGGTGCGTATCGCGGGCGCGCTTCGATGCCAAATATCGCCCCGAGCTTGCGACTCGCTGGGGACATTCGGGATGCTACCGGAACCTGCCCGTCGCGGTGCGCGCCATGCAAATGCATGCCGCATTCAGCGTGACGCGTTCCGCCGGCGGGGATGTGCTGTGCGGCAACCCCGGCGATTGGCTGCTGCAATACGCGCCCGGCGATTTTGGAATCGTCGCACGGGCGCGTTTCGATCAGGTCTATCGGGTGCTCCCCGGGACCTGAAGCGTGGATCATTTACTGCGGTAAACGAACGTCAAGCCGAAGGTGCGAGGGCGGAACGTGAAATCGCGTTCCAATCGACTCACGCCTGGAACCTGCGAATTGATACTCCATTCGTAGTTGGTGACCGTGTGCGTGTCGGTGAGATTATCGACAAAGGCTTCGACCTGCCAATTACCGAAGCTCATGCCGCCGCGCGCCGATGCGAAGTTGGTCGATGGAAGGAAATAGTCGGCCGCATCGTACTGCAGGCTGGTGGAGTCTTGCGTTGCGCCCGCCCACTTGGGTCGGCTTTCATACTCGTCGTCCACACGGATGAACGCATCCCGGGTCATTACCGTGAACTTATATTCGAGTCCGATGGAGGCCGTGACGGGCGGTGCGGGTTGACCGCTTTGGCCGACGATGGCATCGCCGTTGGCGACGATGGGCTGGGCTTCCTGCGGCGACAGACGAGACGCTTCCGTGTAGCGGGCGTCCGTGTAGCCGGCGGACAGTTCCATGGTAAAGGTGTCGGTCAGGGCGATTTCGCCCTGAATGTCGGCGCCCTTGGCGACTGCTTGGCCCAAGTTGGTGATGAACGATATCTGGCAGATGGGCGGCACCACCGTCTGCTGAATGTTGTTCCAGCGAATATAGTAGATGCTGCTGGCGATCTTCACGCGATTATCGAAATTGTTCTTGGCTCCCACTTCGAAGCTATCGACGGTATCGGAATTGAACGTCGCCGGGGATGCTTTGATGCCGAAGTTCGCGAAATCCGTGCTGCAGGCCGCCTGGGGTACCGGATTGTTTGCGCCTCCTGGCCGAAAACCTTTCGCGTAGGTGAGGTAAAACAGATTCCGCGGGTCCATCTGATACGAAAAGCTCGCTTTCGGCGTGAAGGAGTCCTCGTTCTTGTCGCCGCTGTTGGACAATGGCGCCAGGAACAATTGCGGACCGCCCGTCAAGGTGTGGAACGAGAACTTCGTCATCGAATAGCGCGCCCCGACGGTCGCCTTGAATTGATCGGTAAAAGAGTACGTGCCTTCGCCGAACCATGCCAGCTGCTTGTCCTCCGAGAAGGTCTGCAGGAAATAGGAGTCGTTCGGGAACCGTGGATCGTAGGTGACCGGAGCACCGCTCGGATCGACAAAGAAGTCCTGGTATGGCAAGCCGGTAGCGGCGATCGAGAGTTCGTTGAGCAACGGGTCGTGAATCTGCTCGAGATAACTTTGGTGGTTCAAGCCGAAGAATAGTCCCGTGGTCCAAATGAATTGCGAGTTCGAATCCGCCGACTGCAGGCGAATCTCTTGCGCGAAGTTCGACTGAGCGTTGTCGACGGAGGCCGGTGAGCGGTAGTTGGTTGCGCCGGGAGGCAGGTGGAGGCCGCTGCCGTCGAGCAGCGGAAACACGCCGGGTAGAAAGCTTGAGAGCGGGAAAACGGCTGTGGCGCCGGGCAGCGTCGGCTGAGTCTGGTAGAAGCCCAAGTTGTAGAGCGTGCCGTCGTATCCGGTCTCTTCCTTGCGATGATAATAGGAGGTGTTGGAAATCAAGCGAGCGGCGCCCAGATCACCTTCGATCTTGAGGGCGGGCAATATGAAGTGGTCCGGTGCGGAACGCTGCGTGGGGTCGGCGCTCACATATCGGTCGCTGCCGGGATTGGAGTACAGCGGCCAGTAACTCTCGACGTCGTTGCGGTACCGATCCTGGTAATAGACGCTCGGGGTGACCTTGACCTGATCGGAGACCGCCCACACGGCAGCCAGGCGGAGCAACATGGTCTGATCGTAGTTGGCATTCTTCTGGTCGGTTTCAAAAGGGGGTTCCGGATCGATTCGATCGATGTAACCGCCGTCGCGCCGGTACCAGACCGTGATGCGCGCGCCCAAGGTGCCGTCCACCAACGGGCCGCCCGCGGCGATGCCCGCTTCGTAGCTGGGTGTTCCACCTTCGGTGTAGGACACCTCATCGCGGCTGTAGAAGCTGGATTGGGTCAGGCTCGGTTGGGTGGTGATGTAGCGGACCGTGCCGCCTTCGGAGCCCGCGCCGAACAGGGTGCCCTGCGGTCCGCGCAGAATCTCGACCCGGTCGATGTCGAAGGACTTGGGCAGTGCCTCGTCGGGATTGAAGGCGAGCGCTCGCATTTGAATCGGCGTGTCATCCAGATAGATGCCGGTGGTGCCGGCGCCTCCGGTGGAGGCGATACCGCGAATCGATATGTTGTTCGTTCCGGAGTTGTCGATGTTGATGCCCGGCGTGAAGCGCGCGACGTCGATGATGTCCTTGATGCCGCGCACATCCATCGCCTCTTGAGTGAGGGCGGTCACGCTCACCGGGATTTTGCTCAAGTTTTCCTCGTGGCGCGTCGCGGTGACGACGATCTCCTGAAGCGGCCCTGATTCCGACGCTTCGGCTGCAGCATTGTCGGCGAGCGCAGCAGTGTTTTGCAGGGCAGCTATGCCCAGCGCAGCCCATACGAACAAGGCTCGCTTTTGGTCGTGGCCCAAATGCCACGTACGTATCCCGTTGCGTTCTTTCATGCTGCATCCCTCATAATGATTTTTCGGCGAGCATTCGCGGTACCCTTTCAAATTCGCCGTGCGCGCACGATAACGGCCAACGCTGCGAAAGGCAATTATCGGCGGCGCCGGGCCGGTACCCGCGTTGCGCATTCGCAACGCCGGCCTGCGCCGCGCGCCAGCGAAGCTGGTCCGGTACGAGCGACTGCGCGCGGCAGGCGGTTATGGGATAGTAAGCACATGAATACCAGCGCCGATCGGCCGCGTGCCAAGTCCCTGAACCCGTTACGGGCTTTGATCCCGTTTCTGCGTCCCTACCGAGCCATGATGTTCGCTGCGCTTGGAGCACTCCTCGTGGCCACCGTCGCCATGTTGGCGCTGCCGGTGGCGCTGCGGCAGCTCATCGATCATGGATTGGTGACCCGGGATTCCGGCACGACCAACAGCTTTTTCACCGGCTTTCTCGCGCTGGCGGTCGTTTTCGGCGTCTCTGCGGCATTGCGCTTTTACTTGGTGACCTGGCTGGGTGAACGGGTGGTGGCCGATCTGCGCGTCGCCGTGTATCGGAGCGTCATTCGCATGGACCCGCTCTTTTACGAGACCACCCGCGTCGGCGAGGTGCTGTCGCGCTTGACCACGGACACCACGCTGGTTCAAGCCATTGCCGGCGTGAATCTATCCATCGTGTTGCGGTCGAGCTTGAGCCTGATCGGGGGGCTGGTCATGCTGGCACTGACCAGCGCAAAACTGACTGGCGCGATATTGGTGATGATTCCTGTGGTCGTCGTGCCGCTGATCGTCATCGGCCGGCGGGTGCGGGGCTTGTCGCGCGCCTCGCAGGATAGCATCGCAAACACCAGCGGGCTTGCCGGCGAGACGCTGAATGCAATTCAGACGGTGCAAGCGTTTACGATGGAAGAGTTGCAAAGCGAGCGTTACGCCCACGCTGTCGAAGACAGCTTCACCACGGCGATACGCCGTACGCGCGTGCGCGCGACGCTCACGGCGGTCGGGATCACGTTGGTGTTCGCCGGCATTACCTTCGTCCTCTGGTTGGGAGCGCATCAGGTGCTGGCCGGCACGATGACCGGCGGGCAGCTGTTGCAATTCCTGCTCTATGCCGGATTCGTCGGTAGTTCCGCCGCGGCGCTCACCGAGATGTGGGGCGAAGTGCAGCGCGCTGCCGGCGCCATGGAGCGCCTCGATGAGCTTCTGAAAGCGCGTCCGGCCATCGTGGCGCCATTGCGCCCGTTGGAGCTGCCCGGCCGAGTGCGCGGCAGTATCCGGTTCGACCACGTCACCTTTCACTACCCCTCCCGGCCGGACAGCGCCGCCCTCGATAATTTCAGTCTCGACGTGACGCCGGGCGAGACCATCGCCTTCGTGGGCCCGTCGGGAGCCGGCAAGAGCACGACATTCCAATTGCTGCTGCGGTTTTACGATCCCGATTCCGGTCGCGTCTTGATCGACGATAGGCGGCTCGCCGATCTGCGGCCCGAAGATATTCGGGCGCAGATCGGCTTGGTGCCGCAGGACACCGTACTGTTCGGTGCGAGCGCGCGCGACAACATTCGCTATGGCAAACCCGGCGCCACGGATGTCGAGATCGAGGCTGCCGCGAAGGCCGCCGCCGCGGATGAATTCCTGCGCAAGTTACCGCAGGGCTACGACACGTTCTTAGGCGAGCGCGGCACCCGGCTGTCGGGCGGCCAACGCCAGCGAATCGCACTGGCAAGAGCCATTCTCAAGGATCCACCGATATTATTGCTCGACGAGGCAACCAGCGCGCTCGATGCGGAATCGGAGCGGCTGGTTCAGGAAGCGCTCGAAAAACTCATGCTGGGCCGCACCACGATCATCATTGCGCATCGGCTCGCGACCGTCCTGAAGGCCGATCGCATCGTCGTGATGGATCATGGGCACAAGATTGCGGTGGGCACGCACACGGAACTCATGGTCCAGAGTCCGTTGTATGCGCGGCTTGCGTCGCTGCAGTTCGCGCTGCTGGGCAGCGATGCCGTCGACGCGGCGATAATAAGCTGACGGCGCAAGGCCCGGTCGAGGGCCGCGCGCGAAATGAGCACGGCGCGGACTTCAATCTCCGGCGCCATCCGGCGCCGTGCCGGCTCAGTGGATGAGTCCCTCTGCTTTGAGCGCTGCTTGCACCTTGGGCCGGTGACCCACCCGCGCAAGGTAAGCCGTGAGCACGTGATACTTGGCGAGATCTATCCCCACGTGCGAGGACCAGCTGAGCACGGTGAACAGATATGCATCGGCCACGGTGAACGTATCACCCATCAAATAGTTCTTGTCTCCGATATACGTGGTCAGCCACTGGAATTTTTTATCGAGATTGGCCAGAACCGCCGTCTTCCAATCCGCAGAAATGCTCGGATTGAAGAGGGGGCTGTAGCCCTTGTGCAATTCCGAGGCGATGTAGTTGAGGAGCTCGACCAGCTGATAGCGCTCGAAGCTGCCGGCGCGCGGCGCCAGGCCCAAGTCGGGCTTTTGATCGGCAAGATATTGTACGACTGCCGGGCCTTCGGTCAGCACGCGTCCGTCATCCAATTGCAATGCGGGTACGGCGCCCTTGGAACTGATGGACGTGAAGTCCGACCCCTTCTCGGTCTTCTTGGTCTTAAGATCGACCTTTTCCATGGTGAAGGGCAGACCCGCTTCGAGCAGGACGATATGGGGCGACAGCGAACAAGCACCGGGCGTGTAAAAGAGCTTCATCGAAGGTTCCTTTGGGGTCAATTGGCTGGCAATGCACTGCGCGGGGATTGTATCGCACTCGCGCCGGGTGCAACCGGCGCCGCAGGCGCGGCCGCCGTATCGACGATGCGGCGGGCGGTCAAGAAGCCATGCGCGTAAGGCGGTGCGTTGAGCGAATCGATTCGTACGTACCGTCCCCTCGCCGGAGCATGAACGAATCGATCGGCGTCGATTGCGATTCCCACATGGAGTTCCTTACGCGCCAAATGCATGAAAACAAGATCGCCGGCTTGCAACTCCGTGCGCGGGATCGGCGAACCGGCACGTAATTGCTCCAGCGCCGTCCGTGGCAAACGAATTCCCGCGTTATTGGTGGCGTACACGACGAGGCCGCTGCAGTCGAAACCGCCGGGGGCGGCGCCGCCGTATCGATACGGTTGGCCGAGCATGGCCGTTGCGCTGTCCACGATCATCGTTCTCGGGTTGCGTAAAGCGGGGGCGACCTTCGCCTCGGGCGTCGCGGGGAGAACGGCCTTCAGTGCGGGCGTCGTCGTACAGGCGGCAAGAGCAAGAGCTACACCTGCGATGACGGCGGTTGTTCTCATGCACGCCGCTCCCTCATGGTCTATGCGCGAGCAACGAAGTCGCCAGGGCGGCACCGACGATGCCCGCCTCCGAGCGCAGCGCCCCGACGCGCAGAAGCGCTTCACAGTGCAGCTTATCCATGAATTTTTCCGGCTCTTCGGTGATACCGCCGCATAGCACGATGAGATCGGGCCACATCAGCGCGTGCATTTCGTTCAAGACCAAATTCAATTCTGCGGCCCATTCGTCCCAGCTCAAGTGGTTCTGCACCTTGGCACGGCCCGAAGCACGTACTTCGGCTTCTTTGCCCTGCACCTCGAGGTGCCCAAATTCGGTATTCGGGACGAGTCGACCGTCGATGAACAAAGCGCTGCCGATGCCGGTTCCCAAGGTGAGCAGCAGAACGGTTCCGGCCACACCGCGTGCGGCGCCGTATTGGAACTCGGCGATGCCGGCCGCATCGGCGTCGTTGATGGCCGTCACGGGGCGTTGCAACCGCTCGCTGGCGAGCTTCGCCAGCGGTTGACCGATCCATGCCTTGTTGAGATTCGCCGCGGTCCGCACCGTGCCGTTGCGGATGACGCTTGGGAAAGCCAGTCCCACCGCGTGATTGCCGGGAATCCTCGAGACGACCTCCGCTAGGGCGGACAACAGCGTGTCGGTCGAATCGTGGGCGGGCGTCGGTGTGCTGAAACGCTCGCCTGCGAACGCTCCAGTGTCAAGGTCGACCAATGCGCATTTGATCGACGAACCGCCGACATCGACGCCAATCGCCAGGTTTGTAGAGGCCAACTTAAGCTCCGCAATGTGAGGTGATGCACCCGTTCCCCAATTCGACAAACCTATAATAACCCGTAACATGGGCCCGATTGACACGGCGAAAATCAATTGACCGACACTCAGATCACGGATTTCGATCTCTATTTGTTCGGCGAGGGCACGCACGAACGCGTTTACGAGAAGTTGGGCGCTCATCTCGTGACTCGGAACGGCGCGTCCGGCACGCGTTTCGCGGTCTGGGCGCCCAATGCGGAACGCGTCAGCGTGGTGGGTCCATTCAACCAATGGCACGGCGACGTTCATGTCATGCGCAGCCGCGCCTCATCGGGCGTCTGGGAGCTGTTCATTCCAGGCATCGGCGCCGGCAGCGAGTACAAATACGAGATTCGCAGCCGCGAGGGATATCTGCTCCTGAAAGCGGATCCGTATGGCTTTGCCATGCAGCTGCGTCCCGAAAACAGCTCTTTGGTGACCTCCCTCGATGGGTATTCGTGGAACGACGCCGAGTGGCTCGCGACGCGCGACCGCGGGGATTTTCGGCGTCGTCCCTTCAACGCCTACGAAGTTCACTTGGGATCCTGGCGACGGCCATGGCATGTACGCACGCCGCCTTTCATGAGCTGGATCGAGGCGGTCGACCAGTTGATTCCGTACGTCAGAGACATGGGCTATACGCACATCGAATTGATGGGTGTGGCGGAGCATCCACTCGATGCGTCCTGGGGCTATCAAGTGGTCGGCTATTATGCGGCGACATCGCGCTATGGATCGCCGCAGGATTTCATGTACTTCGTCGACCATTGCCACCAAGCAGGGATCGGCGTGGTCCTCGATTGGGTGCCCGCGCATTTCCCGCGCGACGCCCATGGGTTGTCGAGCTTCGATGGAAGTGCGCTGTATGAACATGCGGATTCCCGCCTCGGCGAGCACACTGAGTGGGGCACCAAGATATTCAACTACGGACGCCACGAGGTTCGGAATTTCCTGGTGGCGAATGCACTGTTCTGGGCCGACCGCTACCACGTCGACGGGCTGCGGGTGGACGCCGTGGCATCCATGCTCTACCTCGATTACAGCCGCAAGGCCGGCGATTGGCTGCCGAACCGCTACGGCGGCCGCGAGAATCTCGAGGCCATCGATTTTCTGCGGCAGATGAACGACACCCTGCATCACGCGCATCCCGGCGTGCTTACCATCGCCGAAGAGTCCACCTCGTTTGCCGGTGTGACCACGCCGCCGCTGTACGGCGGGCTCGGCTTCAACTTCAAATGGAACATGGGTTGGATGAACGACACGTTGAGGTATGTCGAACTCGATCCGGTATACCGTCGCTACAATCATCAATTGATCACGTTTTCGTTCGTATACGCATGGTCGGAAAATTTCATCCTGCCGATCTCGCACGATGAAGTGGTGCACGGCAAACGTTCCTTACTCAGCAAGATGCCGGGCGACGATTGGCAGAAACGCGCGAACTATCGATTGTTCTGCTCCTACATGTGCGCGCATCCCGGTAAGAAATTGCTGTTCATGGGTTCGGAATTCGGGCAATGGTCGGAGTGGCGCGATGACGAGGAAGTCGCGTGGCCGCAATTGCAGGATCCGGCACACGCGGCGCTGCGCGATTGTGTACGCGAGTTGAACCATCTGTATCAGGCCCGCCCGCAATTCCACGGCAGCGATTGCGATCATGAGGGCTTCCGCTGGTTGGATTTAAATAGTGCCGATGACAGCATCTGGGTGTTTCAACGCCGCGCCACGGGCGAGGACACGGGCGCACCCATCATTTGCCTGTTCAACGCGACGCCCGTACCGCGCGACGGCTACGCCATCGGCGTGCCCGACGCGGGCGGCTACGCCAAGGTATTCGACTCCGACGACGTGCGCTTCGGGGGCTCAGGATACAACCGGCAGCACCACATCAGCGCGGCGGCCGTCGGCTTGCATGGCAATGCCCATTCACTGAAGGTCGACTTGCCGCCCCTCGGAGCGCTGTTTTTCGTCGGACCGACGTGAAGGCAATAGAAGCGGGTTTGCCACGACCCTTGGGAGCAACGTGGACCAAGGGCGGCGTCAATTTCGCGATCTTCTCCAGCCATGCAACCCGCATCGAGATCGCCTTGTTCGATGCCACCGGCGGCACGGAAATGCAGCGCTTCGACCTGCCCGGACGGACCGGCGACGTGTGGCACGGGTTTCTCTCGGCGCGGCGGGTGGGACCCGGGGTGCCCTATGCGTTTTACGCACACGGGCCGAACGACCTTGAGAGCGGGCACCGGTTCGACTGCAATACCGCGCTGATCGATCCCTACGCACGCCGGCTGACGTTCGACATGCCGCTCCGTTCAAGGATCGTCGATGGGTATTTTGATTGGCACGGCGATCGTCCTCCGGCCGTACCCTGGCGCGATACCGTGATTTATGAGCTGCATACGAAAGGATTCACCCGCCTGCACCCCGACGTGCCGCAGGCGTGGCGCGGGAAGTACTTGGGCCTAACGGCGCAGCCCGTCATCGAGTATCTGACATCCCTGGGGGTGACGACGGTGGAGTTGTTGCCGTGTCAATCCTTCCTGGTCGAGCCGTTCTTGCAGGCGCGCGGCCTATCGAATTATTGGGGCTACAACCCCGTCGCCTGGTTTTCGCCGGCCAACGAATACGCGATCGAGGATGCCGTCATCGAATTCAAGACCATGGTCAAGGCGCTGCATGCGGCGCAGCTCGAAGTCATTCTCGACGTGGTATTCAATCATACGGCGGAGGGCAACGAAACCGGGCCGCTTCTCAGCCTGAAGGGCATCGACAATTCGGTTTACTACCGGCTGATGCCGGACAAGCGCCATTACCAAAACGATAGCGGGTGCGGCAATACGCTCAACTGCGAACACCCTCAGGTGGTTGCGTTGATCGTCGATTGTCTCAAGTACTGGGTAGAGGAGATGCACGTCGACGGTTTCCGCTTCGACTTGGCGACCGTTTTGGCACGGGATGGGCAGGGATTCAATGAGCATTCGGCCTTTTTCAAGGCGGTTCGCGCGGAGCCGTCTCTGGAGCACGTCAAGCTGATCGCCGAACCGTGGGACGTGGGGTGGGGGGGCTATCAGTTGGGGAGGTTCCCCGTCGGGTGGGCGGAATGGAACGATCGCTATCGCGACACGGTGCGTTCCTTTTGGCGGCGCGATGCCGGAAGACTCGGTGAGCTGGCGGAGCGCTTCGCGGGCTCGAGCGATCTGTTCCGGCACAACGGCCGAAAGCCGACCGCCAACATCAATTTCGTGACGGCACATGACGGCTTCACGCTGCACGATCTGGTGTCCTACAACGAGCGGCACAACGAGGCCAATCTCGAACAGAACGCCGACGGAACCAGCAATAATCTGAGCTGGAATTGCGGGGTCGAAGGTCCCACGGAGGACGCTGCCGTGCTCGCCTTGCGCAAGCGGCAGATGCGCAATCTGTTGGCCACCCTCGTTCTGTCGCAGGGTGTGCCCATGCTGCAAGCCGGCGATGAATTCGGCCGCACCCAACACGGCAATAACAATGCGTACTGCCAGGACAACGGGATTTCCTGGATCGACTGGCAGCTTTGCGGCGTCAATCAGGATCTATTCCAGTTCGTGCGCCTTCTGACCAAATTGCGCCGTGAGCATGCGGAGCTTCGACGCGAGACCTTTCTCAAGGGAACCGCGTCGCGAACCGGATTCAAAGATGTGAGCTGGCTACATATGCGGGACGGCGAGATGACTCAGAATGATTGGCAGGACGGCAATTTGCGGACTTTGGGAATCTTGCTCGCCAATCGGAGTAGTACGGCGCACCGCTTGTTGTTTCTTTTGAATGCCGGCGATGAACCCGTAGAATTTAGCGTGCCCGCGGCCGCTCCGAACGCGCCCTGGGTCTGTCGATTCGATACGGCGCGCGAGCACGCAGACATTCGGGCCGTGGATTTCTCGCATCGATATCCCCTGGTGGCGAACAGCGCCGCACTATTGGAGTGCTGACACTTTGGACACGACATTGATCGAAAGATTGGCGCGACTGCGCGGCGTCGGCGATGCCTACAACGATTACCGCGGCGAACTACGGCACTTCAGCCTGAAAACCAAGACCGATATTTTGCGGGCCATGGGCTGTGCGGTGGATGATCCGAAGGCGCTGGCGGCCGAATTGAGCCAAACGGAAGTCGCGCGGTGGCGACAACTGTTGCCGCCGGTTGCCGCCTCGCATGGCACGCGCGCCGGCGTCGATCTTAACATCCCCGCCCGCGAGTTCGGCGCGAGTTTGTTGTGGACCGTCAATTTGGAGAAGGGTGGTAGCCGCGACGGCTTCGTCTCGACGGCGGATTGCCCGGAAATCTGGCGGGGCGAGGTGGAAGGCTCGTGGATCACGCGCCGACGGTTGGACTTGCCGGTGGAATTGCAGCCGGGTTACCACGAATTGGAAGTCAAATTAGCCAACGTCGTCGCTCGCTGCGCGTTGGTCATCTCGCCGCCCGAATGTTATGAGCCGCTTGCGATCGTACAGGGTCGGCGTCTATGGGGCGTGGCGGTGCAACTGTACACGTTGCGCTCGCGAGACAATTGGGGGATCGGGGATTTCGGCGATCTCAAGCATCTCATCCGGTGGCTGGCGCCGCGCGGCGCAGGCTTCATCGGCTTAAATCCCCTGCATGCCCTTGCACCGGCCGATCCCGTGCGCGCGAGCCCCTATAGTGCGTCTAGCCGACATTTTCTCAACATCATGTATATCGCAGTTCCGGCGGTGCCGGAATTCAGCGAGTGCGCTCACGCGCGCGCGCGCGTCGACGAACCGCAATTCGTCTCTCGGCTGCAGGCTTTGCGCTCGGCAAGCCTGGTCGATTATCGCGGTGTCGCTGATCTCAAGTTCGAGGTTCTGGAACTGCTGTTCCGCGCTTTCTGCGACCGGCATTTGAGTGCGGGAACCGAACGAGCGTCGCAGTTTCGCGCGTTCGTCGCGGCGGGAGGCGCGCTTTTGCAGTCGCACGCCCGCTTCGACGCATTGGATCAATATTTTCGCGCCACGCTGGCAACGGCGTCCGGATGGATGAGCTGGCCCGAAGAATATCATGACGTCAATGGGGCCGCGGCTCGCCAGTTTGCCGCGACTCGTCCGCTGCAGGTCGAGTTTTATCTCTATCTGCAGTGGCTGGCACACGAGCAATTGACGGGTGCCCAGGCACTGGCCCGCGAGCTTGCGATGCCCATCGGGTTGTACGGCGATTACGCCGTGGGCTCCAATCCTTCCGGCTCGGAGACTTGGGTGGATCAGGCGAGTTATCGGATGGGCGCAGAGATCGGTGCGCCGCCGGATCCGCTGGCTCTGAAGGGGCAGGGATGGGGCATTCCGCCGCAGGATCCTTTTGCGATGGAAAACCAGCGGCTGCTGGGTTTCGTGCATTTGATCCGCAATAATATGCGTTACTACGGCGCCTTGCGTCTGGATCACGTGATGTCACTGTTCCGCCTCTGGTGGGTGGCGGCGGGCGACTCCCCGACGGAAGGCGCGTATGTGCATTACCCGCTGCAGCAATTGCTGACCGTGCTGGCGCTGGAGAGCGCGCGCGCGGGCTGCCTGGTGGTGGGTGAGGATTTGGGGGTGGTGCCGGACGAGATGCGCCGCGCCATGCCCGAATTCGGGTTGTACCACTACAAGGTGTTGTTGTTCGAGAAGGACGGCGGACGATTCAGACGGCCCGATGAATTCGTGCGGCGCGCGCTCGCCACGGTGACCACTCACGACTTGCCCACGCTGCGCAGTTACTGGGAGGGGCGCGATATCGAACTGCGCCGCCGCCTGAACTTGTACCCCAGTACGGAAATCGAAAATGATGTGCAGCGAGAGCGTGAGCGAGACCGACTGTCGCTACTCGCCGCCCTCAAGGAACAGGGGCTGTCGCCCGCTTCGCCCGCGTCGCCTTCGGAACCCTTCACCTCGGAGCTCGCGAATGCTCTGCACGTTTATTTGGCCCGTTCGCAGTCGATACTCGTCGCGCTGCAGATCGAGGATCTGTTGGGAATGGTCGACCCGGTCAACGTGCCGGGCACGGATCGGGAGTATCCGAATTGGCAGCGGAAATTGACCTCCGACATCGAGGATATGGCGACCCGCCCGGACTTCGATGAGTCTTTCGCACAGATTGGCCGCGCTCGGGGGGCTTAACGACGGCGAGCGCTTGGCGAGGCGCGCAATGTTGCAAGTTGCGACACGATACGATTGTATAGGCCAAGGGGAATCTGTCTGAACGGAGTGGCCGATGCGCGCATTCATACCGTTGCTGGCGTTGGTCAGCATTGCATCCTTGGCGGGATCCGCTGTCGAGATTCAGGTCAAGGACGCTTGGATACGATGGCTTCCCGCGGGTGTGCCCGGCGCCGGCTACATGACGGTGATCAATACGGGACCCGAAGAGCATGTCTTGATCGGGGCAAGTACCCCCGATTACGAAGCCGTCAGCTTTCACCAAAGTCACAGCCACAACGGCATGAATGAAATGACGCCGGTCGCGTCGATCGTCTTGCAGCCGCACGCCACCGTGCGCTTCGCCGAAGGCGGCTACCATCTCATGCTGATGCAGCCGAAGCGTGCGCTGCATCCCGGCGATAAGGTCGAGGTTACGCTTCGGCTGAGCGACGGGCAGACGCTAGTGGTTCCATTCGACGTTCGGGCCGGCAACGACAATAGGTGAGAAGGCCGGCGACGAGGTACGGTCGCCGCAAAGGCGGGTAGGCGGTGAAGAGACGATCATGGCGGCACGCGGCGCATGCGTGACTGCTCGCGCGCGGCCCATCCCCACAGCGCTCCTGAGACGACCACTGCGACCGGCACGATTTTCACGGCTTGGGCCAGCGACGATGCGTCCGACAACCGACCGATCAGATACGGCGATATCGCATCGCCCAGCAGATGAATGGTGAATACCGAGAGCGCGACCGCGGAGGCGCGTTGATTCGGCAGCACCAGATTCACGATGGTGGCGTTGATGGGACCCGTCGACAAAAACATCAATAGCTGTGCGATCACCATGCACACCAGGTAACCGGTCTGCGAGGCCGCGGTGAGCGCGAACCAAACGAAGGGAGCTGCGATGACGGTTGCGATTGCCGACACCAGCAGATCGCCGTACTTCGAATATCTGTTGCAATAATCCCCGAGCCAGCCGCCTATGAACGTGCCGACAAGACCCGTAATGACGACGATGTAGCCAAAACTGATGGTGGCACTCCCATGCGGCATGCCGCGGATGCGCTCCAAGAATGCGGGCATCCAGGAGGCGAGGCCGCCCATGGCAAATGTGTACGCGGCGTAGCCCAGCACCGTGAACACATACGGCCGGTTCTCCACCAGGCGCAGATACGTGGCCTTGGTCTGGGAGACGAGGCTGGCGCCTTGCGACGGGTTATTGGCGGATTCGACTTGAGCATTGTCTCCGGGCGAGCGGCCGGTGTCCTGGGCGCCGCGCGGAGGATCCTTCATCCCCAAACAGAGAACGGCCAGCACTAAACCGGGAATTCCCGCGACGAAGAACGCTGCCCGCCAGCCGAAGTGGACGTCCATCAATCCGCCGACTACGTAGCCCAAGGCGGAGCCCACCGGTATGGCACAAAAGAAGATCGCCATGACGCGTCCACGCTTGTCGGCGGGAAAATAGTCGGACAGCAGACTTGGCGCGATGGTGCCGTAGGCGGCTTCGCCGATGCCGACGGAGGCTCGTGCCGCCAGCAGCGCGATGAAGCTGCCGGCAAATCCCGACAACGTCGTGGCGAGGCTCCAGCAGCCCACCCCGAAGGCAATCAACCGGGGCCGCCCCCGGCGGTCGCCCAACGCGCCGAAGAGGGGGGCGGCAAGGGTGTAGACGGCCAGGAAGCCCGACATCAACAATCCCAACTCGGAGTCGGACAGCTTGAGTTCGGAATGCTGCAAACTTTCGAACAGGGCCGGGACCAGGAATCGATCCAGGTAGTTGAACAAATTGATGAACGATAGGATGGCGAGGCCCCACCCAGCGGAATTCAACCAAGACTTTGGGGCCTGATCGGGCATGTTCGGCGGCATCTTAGCAATGCGCACGGAAACACGGGTCCCCGGCGTTATACACTTCCTGAACACCCTGTTGCGTTAACACTGGCTTCCGGGGACGTGGTGCACCATCCTGGTGCGCTTGCGGTATTCTTTATGTTGAGTCGCGGACTTCATTGCCTGCGCACGGAGTAGTGCTTTGTCCATCCACGTTGCCTTGAATCACGTAACCCACTACCGCTACGACCGGATGGTGGGTTTGAGTCCGCAGATCGTACGTCTGCGGCCGGCTCCGCACTGCCGAACGCGCATCCTCGCCTATTCGCTTAAGGTGCGGCCGTCCGAACATTTCATCAACTGGCAGCAAGATCCGCAGGCGAATTACCTCGCGCGCCTGGTGTTTCCGGATGAAGCGCAAGAACTCCGGGTCGAAGTGGATTTGGTAGCGGAGATGTCGGTGCTCAATCCCTTCGACTTCTTTCTCACGCCGTATGCGGAGAACTTTCCGTTCAAATACGATTCCAACGAGCGGCGTGAATTGGTGCCCTACCTGATCAAGTCTCCGGCCACGCCGTTGGTCGGCGCTTATCTGGCGGGGATTTCCCGCGATCGCGTGCGCACCATCGATTTCGTCGTCGAGCTCAATCGTCGCGTGGCCAAGGACATTCAGTATCTGATTCGGCTCGAACCCGGCACGCAATCGCCCGAAGAAACGTTGGCCAAACGCTCCGGGTCGTGCCGCGATTCGGCGGCGCTGATGGTCCAACTGTTTCGTCATTTGGGAATGGCGGCGCGTTTCGTCTCCGGTTATCTCATCCAGCTCGTGCCCGACGTCAAGGCGCTCGATGGGCCGGTGGGCGCCCAGCGGGACTTCACTGATCTGCATGCCTGGTGCGAGGTTTACCTGCCGGGCGCAGGATGGATCGGCCTCGATGCGACCTCCGGCCTCCTGGCCGGAGAGGGCCATATCCCGCTGGCCTGCACGCCGGAAGCGTCGGCGGCAGCGCCCATCAGCGGTGCCGTCGATGAGTGCGAGACCGTATTCGAGCATCACATGAGCGTGCAGCGCATCTGGGAAGCGCCGCGCGTCACCAAACCCTATTCGGATGAGCAGTGGTCCTCGATCGAACTATTGGGCCATGCGGTAGATGCCGATCTGCAGGCGCTGGATGTGCGATTGACCATGGGTGGCGAACCAACCTTCGTGTCGGTCGACGATCCGGATGGGGCGGAGTGGAACACGGCGGCGCTCGGTCCGACAAAGCGCAAGCTGGCAGCCGCTCTGTATAAGCGCCTGAAGGATCAATATGCTCCGACCGGATTGGCTCACTTCGGCCAGGGCAAGTGGTACCCGGGCGAGCAATTGCCGCGCTGGTCGTTGAACTGCTATTGGCGCAAGGACGGCGAACCGATCTGGGAGAATCCACGCCTGATCGCCGACGAAAATAGGGATTACGGCGCTGACGCCGAGTCAGCGCAGCGCCTTCTCGCGCGCGTCGCCGTCGAATTGGGATTCGAGCCCAAATTCGTGTTTCCGGCTTACGAGGATGCGTTCTATTACCTGTGGCGGGAGCGTCGCTTGCCGGTCAACGTCGATCCGTTCGATTCCGATCTCAAGGATCCCTTGGAGCGGGAGCGGCTCGCCAAAGTGTTCGAACAGGGTCTCGACCACGTGGTCGGCCACGTGCTGCCGGTCGCGCGCACTCCCGACGACAGCCGCTGGCAGACGGGGCCGTGGTTCCTGCGCAGCGAGCGCTGTTATTTGATTCCCGGCGATTCACCGATCGGCTATCGATTGCCGCTCGATTCTCAGGCTTGGACGGCCACCGGCGATTATCCCTTCATTCATGCGCCGGATCCGTCGCGTACGTTTGCCGCATTGCTGCCGCATACCGAAATCCGCCGCCAGTTCCGGGAGCGTGATGTGTCGCGCGCGCCGCTGGTTCTGGATACGCCGCCGCGCCGCAAAGAATCCGCCGCCGCTTTGACGCGCACGTCGATGTGCGCACAGGCGCGCAATGGCGTGCTGTATGTCTTCATGCCGCCGGTGCGTGAGCTCGATCACTACTTGGAATTGATCGCTGCGGTGGAAGCGGCGGCGGACGCGCTCGACCAGCCGATCCTCATCGAGGGCTACGAGCCGCCGGGCGATCCGCGCATCGGCAACTTCAAGGTGACGCCGGATCCGGGCGTCATCGAGGTGAACGTGCAGCCGTCGGCAACCTGGGACGAGATCGTGGCTCGCACCACGTTTCTGTACGACGCGGCGCGCGAAACGCGTTTGACCACCGAAAAATTCATGCTTGACGGACGGCACACCGGCACCGGCGGCGGTAATCACGTGGTGCTGGGCGGAGCCACCGTGCACGATTCGCCGTTCTTGCGGCGCCCGGACTTGCTGCGCAGCTTGCTCTCCTATTGGCACAACCATCCAGCGCTGTCTTATTTGTTTTCCGGATTGTTCTTAGGGCCAACCTCTCAGGCGCCGCGAGTGGATGAGGCGCGCAACGATTCACTGTACGAGATGGAAATCGCATTTCGCCAGTTTCCGAGACCCGGCGAATACGTGCCGCCCTGGTCGGTAGATCGCTTATTGCGCAATTTGTTGATCGACGTCACAGGCAACACGCACCGCGCCGAATTCTGCATCGATAAAATGTATTCGCCCGACGGTCCAACCGGCCGGTTGGGCCTATTGGAAATGCGCGCATTCGAGATGCCTCCGCATGCGCGGATGAGCTTGACTCAACAAATTCTGTTGCGCGCGATGGTGGCGAGGTTTTGGCGCAAACCGTATGCGCCCTCCGCGCTGGTGCGCTGGGGCACCGAGTTGCACGATCGTTTCCTGATGCCGTATTTCGTGGAACAGGATTTGTTCGACGTGATAGCCGATATGCAAAGCGAAGGATATGCATTGCAAGCCGAATGGTTTGCCCCGCATTTCGAATTCCGCTTTCCGAAATACGGGGACTTCGCGGCACGCGGCATGCATTTGGAATTGCGTCAGGCATTGGAACCCTGGCATGTGATGGGCGAGGAAGGGGCGCCCGGTGGCGCCGTGCGCTACGTCGACGCTTCGGTCGAGCGGCTGCAGGTCAAAGTCAGCGGCCTGGCGCCGAATCGTTATCTCGTCACGTGCAACGGCGAGGCCGTGCCTCTGCAGCCGACCGGACAAGTCGGCGAATTCGTCGGTGCGGTTCGCTACCGCGCGTGGCAGCCGGCATCCGCGCTGCATCCGACCATCGGCGTGCATGCGCCCTTGACCTTCGATTTGTTCGATACCTGGATGAATCGCTCGATGGGCGGATGCCAGTATCACGTGGTTCATCCCGGCGGCCGCAGCCACGAGAAATTTCCGGTCAATTCTTTCGAGGCCGAAAGCCGCCGATTGGCGCGCTTTTCTCGCATCGGCCACACCCCGGGACCCATGGCGGCCGCCGCTCCGGTGGCCGAGCGGGAGTTTCCGTTCACGCTGGATTTGCGCAAAGTGAGCGATGGCCCAAGTACGCCTTGAAACGTATGTGAGCGACACTCGTCGCTACGATGAATTGCTCGATGCCTCGGGCGAAGTTCGGCCGCATTGGCAGCCGCTCATCGATCGGTTGGCAAGCGACGGACCGGATGCGGTGCGTCGCGGCGTCGATCTGGCGCGCCGGCTGATCATCGAAAACGGCGTGACCTACAACGTGTACGCCGACAGCCAAGGGCGCGATCGTCCATGGGTGCTCGATCCCTTGCCGCTGTTGTTGACCGCGGACGAGTGGCGCGAGATCGAACTCGGTGTGATTCAACGTGCGTGTCTCTTCGATGCGCTGCTCGGGGACCTTTACGGCCGGCAGCAATTGCTGGCCGACGGTACGGTGCCGGCGGAGCTTCCCTTCGGGCATCCCAATTTTCTCTGGCCGTGTCACGGCATTGGGGCGGGCGGCAATCGTTTGCATCTATACGCGGTCGATATCTCGCGCTCGGCGGATGGCCGATGGTGGGCACTTGCCGATCGCACGCAGACTCCCTCAGGTCCGGGGTACGCGCTGGAAAATCGCCAGATCGTATCGCGCGTCTTTCCCGATCTATTGAGCGACTTGGGGGTGCGTTCGCTCACCGGCTTTTTCGGCGCGCTGCGCGAAAACCTGTTGCGGCACGCGCCGGATGGCGAGGCGCCGCTGGCGGTGGTGTTGACGCCGGGCTCGTTCAACGAAACCTATTTCGAGCACGCCTATCTGGCCCGGCACTTGGGACTGCCGCTGGTCGAAGGAAATGATCTGACGGTGCGTGGCGACACGGTGTGCCTGAAGACTTTGGGCGGATTGCGCCGAGTGCACGCGATATTTCGCAGGCTCGATGATGATTTTTGCGATCCGGTGGAACTGCGGGCGGACTCAGCGCTCGGCGTACCGGGGCTCATCGCGGTGGTCCGCGCCGGCAAGGTGGTGATCGCGAACGCGCTGGGCAGCGGCGTGCTCGAATCTGCGGCATGGATGGGGTTCATTCCCGCCGCCGCCGAGCGATTGTTGGGAGAGAAGCTGCGCCTGCCATCGGTTGCGACGTGGTGGTGCGGCGAGAAACTCGCGCTCGACTACGTGGTGGAGAACATCGACCGCCTGGTCATCAAGCCCGCTTACCCCAATCAGCAATTCGAGGCGGTGTTCGGCCGCGACTTGAGCCCGGGGGAGCGCGTGACTTTGATCGAGCGGCTGATCGCCCGACCGTACGCCTACGTAGCGCAGGAGCGATTGGCATTCTCGCAAGCACCGGTGTGGCGCAGCGCCGGCGCGCACGACGCTGCGCCCGGCTTCTCGGCGCGCGCGCTCGGCATTCGCGTTTACGCGATTGCGACCCCCACCGGTTACCGGGTCATGCCGGGTGGGCTGGCACGAATCGCATCCGACGCCGCCGACATCGTCTCGATGCAGCGCGGCGGCGGCAGCAAGGACGTATGGGTCTTGGCCGCCGACCGCCGGGCCACGGACGATGCCGGCGGTACCGCGATGGCGCCGCGGACGCCGGCGCGCCACGACGAATTGCCGTCGCGTTTGGCGGAGAACTTGTTCTGGCTGGGACGCTACAGCGAGCGCTGCGAGGCTAAGGCGCGGCTGCTGCGCGCCACTTTGGGCGTACGCACCAATGTGCTGCTGTGGCCGCAGGCGCTCGAGACGTGCCGGCTTTTCATTTCGATTCCTAAGTCCGGCGATGCCGCATTGTCGGTGTTCGACGAAGCCAATCCGTTGGGACTGCGGGCCGATCTGCAGCGTCTACAATGGTGCGCCGCACAGACGCGCACTCGGTTGTCCGCCGAGAACTGGCGCGCCATCAGTGTTCTGCAGCGTCAATTTCAAGAGGCGGCGGAACGTAAGAGCGATCCGCGCGAAACGCTGGACGCCGTGCTGCTGTCGCTGGTTGCGCTCGCGGGCTTCGCGTTGGACGACATGACGCAAGACGACGGCTGGCGGCTGATGATGCTGGGAAGGCGCTTGGAACGGTTGCAGTTTCTCGCCGAACTCTTGGGGCACCGTCTGCAGTCCGGAGCGACGCCGACGCAAAGCGAGTTGGAATGGCTGCTCGACATCGGTGACAGCACCATCACCTATCGCACCCGCTACTTGGCATCGCCGCTGCTCGGTTCGACGGTCGATTTGCTGGTGTTCGACAAGACCAACCCGCGAGCCTTGGCCTATCAATGGAACCACATGCAGTATTCGCTGGTGAGGATTGCGGCCTCGCTGGGCGGAACTCCGGACGACAGCATCGATGATGCGGTGTCCGGTGTGGAACAGATGGAAGTGACCTCGATCGACGGCGATAGCGGACGCGCGATGCGCGCTCGACAGACGCTGGCCGAACAGTTGAACGCCTTGGCGAACGCCGCCGGTAAATTGTCCGACCGCCTCTCGCTCAAGCATTTTTCCCTCATCGACATCGAAATGCGCACGGTCGCCGCATGAGCGCCAGCGTACGGTATCGCGTACGGCACGAGACCGTGTATAGCTATGGCGGCAACGTCGCCCATTCGCATCAACTGCTGCATCTGACTCCGCGCGATGCGCCGCTGCAAACCTGCCACACGCACAGCATCAGGTTGGCGCCGCAGCCCAGTATCCGCCGCGAGGATACCGATGCATTCGGCAATCACGTCACGCGCTTGGAATACGACATGCCGCATGATCGCCTCGAGGTGCTTGCCGAGGTGGGCATTGACGTCCGAGCGGCGCCCGATATCGCCCCTGACGACAGCGATGCGTGGGAAGCCGTGCGCAGCACGCTGGTCTTTTCCGGCAAGCCGGTGCGGGAAGAACTGTTGGAGGCGTGCAGGTTCCGGATGGAGTCGAGCTACGTCAGGCTCAAACAGACGTTTACCGATTACGCCGCGGATTGTTTCTTGCCGAAACGGCCGCTGTTGGCGGCGGCGGAAGCGCTGATGAGCAAAATCCACCGCGGGTTCAAATACGCGCCGGGAAGCACCAATATCCGGACGTCTGCCATCGAGGCATTCGCGGCGCGCCAAGGGGTATGCCAAGACTTTGCCCACATCATGCTCGGCTGTCTGCGGTCGCGTGGCCTGGCGGCGCGCTACGTGAGCGGGTACTTGCGCACGCTGCCGCCGCCGGGGGCGGATGCCGCCTATGTCGGCGCCGATGCGTCGCACGCCTGGGTGTCCGTCTTTTGTCCGCCCTTCGGCTGGGTCGATCTCGATCCCACCAACGACGTGAGGGTCAGTTCCGGTCACATCGTCATCGCCTGGGGCCGGGACTTCGGCGATGTGTCGCCGCTGCGCGGCGTCATCGTCGGCGGCGGCCGCCATCGCTTATCGGTACGCGTTTCGGTGCAGGCAGAGTAAGATCAAAACCACAGGCTACTTCGAGGAGATTCAATGGCTAAGCCGAATTATCGTCACGCGAAGAAACAGAAAGAAGCTGCTAGAAAGGCTCGTCAGGATGCCAAGCAGCAACGCCGGGCAAATGCGCCCGGGGTCGTCGAAACGGCCGAAGGCCCCGGTGTTCCCGCGGAGGCCGCACCCGTGAAGACGGAGGCGTAAATGAACGCGGCGATCGCGCAGCCCTACGTGTCCCCATGGGTGGATGACGAGCTTGCGATATTCCGCGACGCTGCAGCGCGTTTCGTGGAGACCGAAATGGTCCCGTACGACGCCGAATGGCGCAAACAACAGAACGTCGGCAAGGAGATTTGGCGGAAGGCCGGGGCGATGGGGCTGTTGTGCACGGACGTGTCCGCGGACTACGGCGGCGTGGGCGGCGACTTCCGTCACGAGGTGGTGCTCTATGAGGAAATGGGCCGTCGTGGTTTGAGCGGGTTCGGGCAAGGCGTGCACAGTATCTGTGCGCACTACTTGGTGAATCACGGCACCGAAGAGCAAAAAAAGCGCTTGCTGCCGCGCATGGCGCGCGGCGAACTCATCGGCGCGATCGGCATGACCGAGCCGGCGGCCGGCTCGGACCTGCAGGGTTTGAAGACCCGAGCCGTCCGCGACGGCGACGATTACCTCATCAACGGCTCGAAAATCTTCATCACCAACGGCTACTTGGCGGATTTGATTGCCCTGGTGGTCAAGACGCGTCCCGGCGAAGGCGCCAAGGGCACGTCCATCATCATGGTGGAAACCAAGGACCTGGAGGGTTACCGCGTCGGTCGCATCCTCGACAAAATGGGTTTGAAGTCGCAAGACACCTCTGAATTGTTCTTCGACAATGTACGCGTGCCGGCGACCAATTTATTGGGCGGCGTCGAGGGCCAGGGGTTCTATCAGTTGATGGCGGATCTCCCCTATGAGCGCCTCCTGATCGCGGTGGCCGCTGTCGCCGCCATGGAAGGCGGCGTTGCCGAAACCATCAAATACACCAAAGAGCGCAAGGCGTTCGGCAAGACGATCGCCGAATTCCAAAACACGAAATTCAAGCTCGCCGAGATTGCGACCAAAACACGTATCGCACGCGTGTTCGTCGATGACTGCATCACCAAGTGTTTGAATCGTACGCTCGATACGGTCACGGCCTCGATGGCTAAGTACTGGGTCACCGACATGCAGCAGGACGTACTCGACGAGTGCGTTCAATTGCACGGCGGTTATGGTTACATGAACGAATACCTGGTGTGCCGTATGTTTGCCGACGCGCGCGTGCAGCGCATTTACGGCGGCACCAACGAAATTATGAAAGAAGTCATTTCGCGGGCGCTGTAGGGCATGCGGATCCATACTCGACCGTAAGGCGTACTCGCGGTCAGGGGCTGTAAACTATGCAAATCGCGATGATTGGTTTGGGTCGCATGGGCGCCAATATGGCGCAGCGATTGCTGCGCGGCGGCCACGAGGTCGTCGGTTTCGATCCGGCGGAAGCGGCACGCAAGGTGATCGAGGAGAAGGGCGCGCAATCCGCGGCCTCACTCGAGGCGTTGGTCGCGAAGCTGAAGGCGCCCCGGGTCGTCTGGTTGATGGTCCCGGCCGGGGCGATAACGGACAGCACCATCGACGCATTGACGCCGCTGCTGGCGGCGGGCGATTCCATCATCGACGGGGGCAACTCGAATTATCGAGACACGCAGCGGCGCGCCGCTGCGGCGGCAAAGCGCCGGATCAATTACGTCGATTCCGGCACGAGCGGCGGCATCTGGGGTTTGGCTGAAGGCTACAGTCTGATGATCGGCGGCGACAAAGCCGTGGTCGATCGCCTGCGTCCGATTTTCGAGACGCTTGCCCCGGCGCCGGACAAGGGCTGGGGTCACGTCGGTGCGGTAGGCTCGGGCCATTACAGCAAGATGATCCACAACGGCATCGAATACGGACTCATGCAAGCGTACGCCGAAGGTTTTTCCATCTTGCAGCACAAGCGCGAGTTCGAACTCGATCTACATCAGGTAGCGGAAATCTGGCGTTACGGCAGCGTTGTGCGTTCGTGGCTGTTGGACTTGACCGCCAATGCCCTGGAAAAAAATCCCACCTTGCAAGGCATCGCGCCCTACGTGGCGGACTCCGGCGAGGGGCGATGGACCGTCGCGGAAGCCATCGAATTGGGCGTGCCCGCCGTCGCGATCACGGCATCCTTGCTGGAACGACTTCGGTCGCGGGACACCGACTCGTTCGTCGATAAGCTGCTCGCGGCCATGCGCAATCAATTCGGCGGGCACGAGATCAAGAAAGAATGATCCGCGAGGCTCCAGGGTGACGAAATCTTAAGGCTGGGCCGGAACGTCAATTTTCTGGCTGCTGACGGCAGCGCCGTCGTTCGGCTGGAGCTCACTGAACACGACGGTCGAGCCGATGGTCACGAGCCCAAGGATTCGCAGCGCCAGATGCACGCCGTGGATCATTTCCGACGCCCCGGCGCGCGGATGATCGGGAAGGAACATGGCGGCGGTCAGGGAGGCAGCCGCGACTCCAAAACTCACCGCCAGTTGCTGCACGGTGCTGGCGATGGTGCTGGCGCCGCTGGCCTCATCGCCGTTCACATCGGCATAGGCCAGGGTGTTCATGCTCGTATACTGGGTCGAGGTGAAAAAGCCGTAGATGAAAGCCAGCAGCGCGATGAGCCAGGCAGGCGTGCCGACGTCGATGGTCGAGAACAGCATCAGCATCGCGCCCAGCATGACGGTGTTCGAAATCAGTACTTGGCGGTAGCCGAATTTTTTCAAGATGTGCGGCAGAACCAGTTTCAAGCTCATGGCGGCAAGCGCCTGCGGCATGATCATCAGTCCCGATTGAATGGCCGTGTATCCCAGGCCCACCTGGTACAGCAGCGGCAGGAGAAAGGGCAGGCCGCCGATGCCTATCCGCGTGCACAGGTTGCCGGTGATTGCCACGCGAAAGCTCCGAATCCGCAACAGGCCGAGACGCAGCAGCGGGTGCAGCGTGCGGCTCGAGTGCAAGCCGTACGCACCGAGAAGAGCGAATGAGATAGCGAGCAATCCCGCTATTTCGCGTCCGCTCAAGGTGTGCTCGCCGAACACCTCGAGGACGTAGGACAGCAGCGAAATTCCCGAGCCGAACAATATCCACCCTACGATATCCAACGGGTAATTCGTGCGCTCGCGATAATTCGGCAGGTGCCGGTACACCATGTACAGGCCGACCAGCCCAATCGGAATGTTGACGAAGAAAATGATGCTCCAATGAAAGTAATTGATGATGATGCCGCCCAGCAGTGGCCCGAGCATCGGCCCGATCAGACCGGGTATGGAGACGAAACTCATGGCGCGGATGAGTTCCGACTTCGCGAACGTGCGAACCATGGTGAGCCGGCCCACGGGCAGCATCATCGCGCCGCCGCAACCTTGCAGAATCCGGCACGCGACCAGCAAGTGAATATCGGTGGAGATGCCGCAGAGAAACGAGCCCAATGTGAACGTGCCGATCGCGGAGGCAAAGACGCGGCGAGTTCCGAACCGGTTGGCCATCCAGCCGCTGATGGGAATGAACACAGCGAGACTCAACGTGTAACTGGCGAGCACCGCCTTCATGCTGAGCGGCGCCACGTTGAGGGCGTGCGCGATGGTGGGAACCGCCGTGTTCAGAATGGTGGTGTCGAGCGATTCCATGAAGAACCCGACCGCAACCAGCCACGGCAACAGCCGCTTCGCCGTGGCGCTCGGCACGGGCTCGTTGTCGGGCTGGTTGCTGGGCTGTCCCGACACGCCGCTCGTCGGTGCCGGCGCGCCGTAATCGGTTTCGGCCGCCGAGGTCAAGCTTCCCCGAGTGCGGTATCCACGACGGTTTGGGCGTCGGTCAAGAGTCGCTGCAAGTGCGTTTCGTCCCGAAAACTCTCGGCATAGATCTTATAGATATCCTCGGTGCCCGATGGACGCGCCGCGAACCAGCCGTTCTTGGAGATGACCTTGACGCCGCCGATGGGCGCATTGTTGCCGGGCGCGTGCGTCAGCACCTGCTCGATTTTCTCGCCGGCGAGTTCCGTGCTCCGAATCTGCGTGCGGTCGAGAAGCCCAAGTTTTTTCTTTTGCGCCGGGGTTGCGGGGGCATCGACTCGATTGGCAAACGGTTCACCGAGATCGCGCGTCAGCTCGCGGTAGGCTTGACCGGGGTCGCGTCCGGTCCGTGCGGTGATTTCAGCTGATAACAGCGCGGCCGCGATGCCATCCTTGTCGGTACTCCAGGCGCTGCCGTTGAATCGGCTGAACGACGCGCCGGCGCTTTCTTCGCCGCCGAATCCCAAGCTGCCGTCCAACAGGCCGGCCACGTACCACTTGAATCCCACCGGTACTTCGTACAGCCGCCGACCCAAGCGGGCGGTTACTCGATCGATCATGGCGCTACTGACGACGGTTTTGCCGACGGCGGCATCCGCCTTCCATCCCGTGCGATGCCGAAACAGATAGTCGACGGCCACCGATAAATAATGATTGGGCGGCATGAGGCCGGCGGTTGCCGTCACGATGCCGTGCCGGTCGTGATCCGTGTCGCACGCGAACGCGACATCATAGCTGTCCTTGAGGGCAATCAGCCGATGCATGGCATAGGCGGACGAGGGATCCATGCGTATTTTCCCGTCCCAATCCAGCGTCATGAAGCGGAACGTCGGATCGACCTCGTCGTTGACCACCCGCAGATCCAGCTTGTAGCGGTCGGCGATGCGTGCCCAGTAATGCACGCCGGCGCCTCCCAGGGGATCGACTCCCAGCCGGACCTTCGAACCGCGTATGACCTCCATGTCGATCACGTTGCCCAGGTCATTGACATAGGATTCGACGTAATCATGCGAGTGGGTCGTGGCAGCGCTGCGCGCTTTCGCGTATTCCATGCGCGCCACTCCATTCAAGCCTGCACGCATGAGTTCATTCGCCCTGCCCTCCATCCAGGATGTGACCTGGGTGTCGGCGGGTCCTCCGTCGGGCGGGTTGTACTTGAAGCCGCCGCTGTCGGGTGGATTGTGCGACGGGGTGATGACGATGCCGTCGGCCAATCCCGTGCTGCGCCCGCGGTTATACGTGAGGATGGCGTGTGAGATGGCGGGGGTCGGTGTGTATTCGTCGTCCGCCGCAATCATGACCTCGACTCCGTTGGCCGCCAGTACTTCGAGGGCGGTGGCGAACGCCGGTGCGGACAGCGCATGGGTGTCGAATCCGATGAACAGGGGCCCGTCGATATCATGCTGCTTGCGGTAGGTGCAAATGGCTTGCGTGATCGCGAGTACATGCGCTTCGTTGAAGCTCAGGTCGAGCGATGAACCGCGGTGACCGGAAGTGCCGAACGCCACACGCTGCGCCGCTACACTCGCGTCGGGTCGCCCGCTGTAGTACGCGGTGATGAGCCGCGGAATATTCACCAGCCGGTCCGCGGGAGCGGGCTGACCTGCCAGCGGATTGATTCGCGAATTCACGATGCCGCCAGCGCCGCGCTCTTCTCGGCAATGCGCTGCATGAGTTCGACCCATGAATTGACGAAGGACTGCGCGCCTTCGACCTGCAGTTTCGCAGCAAGTTCGTCGATATCGACGCCCGCCTCGGCAAAGCTCTCGAGAACCTTCTCGGCGTCACCGCCGTCCTTGGGCATTACCGACTTCACGATCCCATGTTCCGCGAACGCCAGGAGAGTCTTTTCGGGCATCGTATCGATGGTCTCCGGTGCTGCCAAGGCCGCGACGTAAAGATCGGCGGGAGCCTTCGGATCCTTGACGCCGGTGCTGGCCCATAGCATACGCTGCTTCAGCGCGCCGGCGGCAGCAAGATCGCGCCAGCGCTTCGTTTCCAGAAGTTCGCAATGCGCGCGATAGGTTTGCAGGGCGACGGCGACACCCAACCGATTGCGCAGCTCCGGGGGCACTTTCTCGCTCACGGCACGGTCCCAGCGGCTCACGAATAGGGAGGCTACCGAACCGATGCGCAGGTCCAAGCCCGCCGCGAGGCGTCGTTCCAGGCCACGCATATAGGCGCTCGCGACGGCCAGGTATTGTTCCCGCGAGAAGAGCAGCGTGACGTTGACCGGCACCCCGGCGAATATAGCTGCCTCGATTGCGGGCACACCTTGCGCGGTGCCCGGAATTTTCACATAGAGATTCGGGCGGTCGGCGAGCTTATGGATGCGCAATGCCGACTCGATCGTCGCCTGGGTGTTACTCGCCAGAAGCGGCGAGACTTCCATGGATACCCAGCCATCCGTGCCGCCGGTGCGATCATACGCCGCGCGAAACACGTCGGCGGCGCGGCGCAGGTCCTCGATCGCCAGTTCGAGAAACAGGGTTTCGCCGATCAGGCCCGCGCGGGATTTCTGTTGAATTCCCGCATCGTACGCCGAGCCGTTGCCGATGGCTTCGTCGAAAATGGTCGGATTGGATGTCAAACCGGTCACCGACAATTCGGCCACGTAGCGACGCAAGGTTCCGTTGTCAAGAATTTCGCGTGTGATGTTGTCGAGCCAGAGGCTTTGCCCCAAATCGTGAAGGGCTTGAGTGGGTTTCATGATCGCACCTGAAAGTCGGATAAGTTGAGAGTGATCAATTCGCTGATCCGCTCGATCACCCGGTCGGGCGGCGGCCACAGATCGTTCGACTGCGCGGCCAACGCGTAGTGCCCCTGACGCACGAATACCGTCGTCAGCCTGGCCCCTAGAATCACTTTCATCGCCGCCAGGAGATTCGGCTTGTCGTCCACCATCACATAGTGCGTAGCCGGGTAGCGCAGCTGCACGTGATCCAGCACCTTTTCCTTGTGTAGGTAAACGAGCACGCGGCCGGCCACGGCATCCCAGATGCCGGCGCGTTGGATTTTACGCGGTTGGAATACGACATCACCGTCCGATAGTACGACCGACCTGCCGAACGATTCCAAATGGGCGATCGCGTCCAGGGCCCCGGGGTAGACCAGGCCTGAAAACGGGTATTCCAGCAGAAACGCCGACATGCCGAGCAGTTTCGGATCGTCATCGAGTCCGTTGCGAAACGATTGCAGGCTACCGAGATAATCCGCAAGCCCCAGCTGTTGGCGCCGGTCGGCAAATATCTGCCAGTACCGCTCACGCTCGGCTTTGCCGAAAAACTGTTCCAGGCGCTCGCCCAGGTCCGCGCCGAAGCGATCGTTGTCCAGCAACGTGTTGTCGACATCCAACAAAAACACGATCTCGTCGGCGGGTACGGGCTCGCTCAGCACGGCTGCGTCTGTTCGATCTTCGGGTTGTGCCAAACTTCATCGCCATCCACGATGTCGGCGGCGACTTCGGGACCCCATGAGCCGGGCTCGTATTCCACCACGGGGAGAGGGTCCCGCAGTACCGGATCGACCACGCGCCACGCGGCTTCGACGCTGTCGTCCTGCGTGAACAACGACGTGTCGCCGCGGATGGCATCGCCGAGCAAGCGCTCGTAGGGCGATTTTTCGGTTTGCGAATGATGCCGCGCGATCAGTTCAACGGCCTCGCCGCGCATGTCTTCGCCGTTGCGCTTGACCAGCGCGCCCGCGCCGATCACGACCTCCGGACTCAAGCGTAAACGAAAATAATTGGTCGGCATCGTGGTTCTGGCATCGAAAATCGCGAGCGGAGGCCGCTTCAGATTGACGATCACTTCAGTGGCAGAAATGGGGAGGCATTTACCCGTTCGGATATAGAACGGCACGTCCGCCCAGCGCCACGTATCGATGTGCAGCCGCAGTGCCGCAAAGGTTTCCACCTGCGAATCCTCGGCCACGCCTTTTTCGTCCCGATACCCGCGAAATTGCCCGCGGACCACGTCCTTCGGATCAAGCGGCCGCATTGCGCGGAACAAGCGCAGCTTTTCGGTCTGCATGGCTTGGGGCTCGTGGCCTACGGGGGCATCCATCGCCAGCAGGGCAATTACCTGGAGTAGATGATTCTGAACGACATCGCGGATGGCGCCGACTTCTTCATAGAACGCGCCTCGGCCCTGCACGCCGAATTGCTCGGCCATGGTGATCTGCACGTCCCCGACGTAATTGCGATTCCAGATCGGCTCGAGGAACGTATTGGCGAAACGGAAGTACAACAGATTTTGCACCGCTTCCTTGCCCAGGTAGTGATCGATGCGAAAGATCGACGCCTCGTCGAAAACCTCATGCAGGGTGGTATCCAGTGCCTGCGCGCTCTTAAGGTCGCGGCCGAAGGGTTTCTCGACGATGACTCGCGCGTTATCCGCGCATCCGGATTTTGCGAGGCCTTGCACGACGCTCGCGAACAAGCTCGGGGGAATGGCGAGGTAGTGGATGGGGCGTCTCGCGAATCCCAACTCTTGCTTCAGCTGCGAATACGTTTTCGGATCCGCATAATCGCCGTCGACATAGTGCAGCAGCGCGGAGAACTTGGTAAAACACTCCGGTTCGAAATCAGCGGAGTCTTGCATGCTTTCGCGCGCGCGATCGCGGAGCTTCTCCAGGGTCCAGCCGGCGCGTGCCATGCCGATGACGGGAATGTTCAACGCTCCCGTATGCACCATGGCATAGAGAGCCGGAAAGATTTTTTTGTGAGCCAAGTCTCCCGTGGCGCCGAAGAATACGAAGGCGTCCGATTCCATGGCATCGATCCTTAACGTCCAACCTTAAGTTCGCGGCGTAATTCCTCGAGTTCCTCCAGCAGTTCCAACGCCAGCGCGACACCGGGAAGATTGATCTCCAAGTCTCGCTGCAGGCGCAGCGCCGTGCGGGCGCGCCGCAACGCGGAACCGGGAAAGCGCCACACCGAGGCATCGACTTGAACGACGCCGGCGTCGAGTTCTACGATATTGAGCACGCCTTCCTCAACGAGTTCGACGATGTATGTCCTGTCGACCGCGCAAAGGCGACTCAGTTCATCGACGCTGAGCAGAGCGTATTCTTCGAAAATCTCTCCGGACAGCGAACCCTGTTGATCGGATTCCATGGCGGCTTACACTCCGAGACTGGCGCGAGGATTGAAGGGAAGCGCGTCGGCCATCGCGCGATAGGCGGCTTTCGCTTGCTCGTCACCGGCAGCGGGCAGAGCGATCTGCAGTACGACGTAGAAATCGCCGGGCGTGGATGCCGGAATCCCTCTGCCTTTCAATCTCAATTTGGTTCCGGCATGCGAGCCGGCCGGAATTTTCAAATCGACCGCGCCCCCGGGGGTGGGCGTCTTGACGGTGGCGCCGAGCGCGGCTTCCCAGGGCGCCACCGGCAAATCGAGGTACAAGTCGCGTCCGTCCACGCGATAGAGGGCGTGCGGTTGGAATTCCACTTCGATGAACAGGTCGCCCGCAGTTCCTTCAGCGCCCGCGCTCGCGCCTTGGCCCGCCAACCGTATGGTTTGACCGGGTAAAATGCCCTTGGGCACTTGCACGTTGAGCACGCGGTCTTTCGATACCAATCGGCCTTGCGCATCGATTTCGGGAACCCGCAGGGTAATCGTCCGCGAGCCGCCGTGCAGCGACGCTTCCAGATCCAACATGATTTTGGCGTGGTGGTCCTGGCCGCGCTCGGCCCCGCCCCGTCCGGTATCGAAGCCGCGCTGCGAGCGCCGCCCGCGGCCGCCGGCGGCGCCGAACAGCGACTCGAAAAAATCGCTGTAATCCGCGTTACCGGCGCCGCTGAATTCGAAGCCCGCGCCCCAATCCGGCGGGGGCGTGAAGTTCTCGCCGGGACGCGGGCCTTGACCCAGTTGATCGTACGCGGCGCGCTTTTCCGGGCTTTTCAACACTTCGTAGGCTTCGCCGAGTTCCTTGAACCGCGCTTCGGCGTCCTTTTCCTTGCTTACGTCAGGGTGATATTTGCGTGCCAGCTTGCGATAAGCTTGCTTGATTTGGGCTTCGGTGGCGTCGCGCGCCACTCCCATCACCTTGTAATAATCCTTGAACTCCACCCATCACCTGCAACGCGTGCCGAACTTTGAGAAACCCACCCAAGGATACTATGGGCGACCTGCACCGAATCAATAATCCGGCGTAGGCGCTATCCTACCGAATTGTGTCCAAGAGATTACAGTCGGTGCGTGGCCTAAAGCTGATACGCGACGGTCAGCAGCAATCCTTCACACACGTCGCGCCACAGACCAGGGGCTAGTGGGTCGAACGATGTCGCGGCGGGGATCAGCGCAGATATCCAGCCCGCCAGCCATTCGATTTCCGGGGCATCGTAGAAAACCACAGCCGATTCGTAATTGAGCAAGAGGCTGCGCGAGTCGAGATTGCATGAACCGCACAGGGCAATGTTGTCATCGAACACCACGGCCTTGGCATGATTCATGTGGGGCAGAAGGTGGACGGATACTCCCGCGTCGGATAGGGCACGCAGGGCGCGATTACGCACGAAATCCGCCAGGAAATGGTTCGACTTATTCGGGATACAGAGATCGATTTTCACGCCCCGGCGAGCTGCCAGGCGCATCGCGGTCTCCAAGCTCACGTCGGGCACGAAATAGGGCGTGACCACCAGCATGCGCTCGGTTGCCTGAAAACAGGCATCGATGAGCAAGGCATGAACCGTATCTTCCATTTGGTCGGGTCCGCTGGGGAGAAATTGCGCCCGGCTGTGCGCATATTGCTGTTCCGACACGGGTATGGCTTCGGCTGGCGCACCGCCGGCCTCTTCCCAGTCGGCTTCGAACTGCAGCGCGACCGCGGCGGCGGGCGGCCCTGCCAGTTCGAACGACAGGTCGGACCAGGGCGCAGCATCCGCGCTGCCCATGAAATACTCGGCCGCTAGATTCCTGCCGCCGGCCCAGAGGCGCTCACCGTCGGCCAAAGCCCATTTACGGTGATTGCGCAAGTTCCGCGGGCCCTGTGTCTTGCGGGCCAGCAAGGGGCTGAAAACGGCGGTTTCGACGCCGGCGGCGTTCAAGCGCCGGAACCAGGACCGCGGCAGTTGCAATGCTCCCACGCCGTCGATCAGGAATCGCACGCGCACGCCGCGCCTGACGCAGGCGATTATTAAATCCGTGACTTCACGGCCGATGGCATCCGCGCCCAGAATATAGGTGCACATATCCAGCCGCCGATTGGCGCTGTTCATCGTCGCTATCAGTCCGGCATGCGATTCGCGGCCGTCTTGATGAAACCGAACTCGCGAGCGGGCAGCCGGCGGCAGACCGAAACTTTCGATGAGATCTTCGGCCCAGTGCTGCGCGTGCGATCGTTTACCCGACCACCGGGAAGTCTTGCGCGGCAATTTTCTGCGGCCGAAGAAGACGTACATCGGTAAGACCAAGTAGGGCAGCGCGATCATCCCCAAGACCCATGCAATTGCAATGGCCGGCGGCCGGCGCTCGCGCTCCGCACGAGTGGTCAGGACATAGGTGAGGAGGCTGACGACAACAGCCAGCGAATGGAACGTGACTCGGGGGAACCAAGCGCCCACGCGGATCTGGGCTCCTAAGAGTCGAGTCGCCGCAGCACGCCGGGAAGCAGGTCGGGAAGATCTTCGGCCAAGAGCCCGGGGCCGAATTGGGCGGCCGCCGCGCCGTGCAGCCACACCCCCGCAGCCGCCGCGAGAAAGGCATCCATGCCCTGCGCCAACAGACCTAACATCATGCCGCCCAACACGTCGCCCGAGCCGGCCGTTGCCAAGTTTGCCGGCGCGTTGGTGTTCACGATGGCGCGACCGTCCGGTGCCGCTACCACGGTGTCGCTTCCCTTCAACACGATGATGGCGCCGCTCGTCCGCGCTGCCGCCCGCGCTCGCGTCAGCTTGTCCCCTTTGATATCGAACAGCCGGGCGAACTCGCCTTCATGCGGCGTGAGAATGCACGGCCCCTTGATCGCTGCGGCCAGCGCTTCGGGGCGGTCCGCGAACACGCTGATCGCGTCGGCGTCGAGCAGCACTGCGCGTTGCGTCGCCAACATGGCGAGCGCCCGCCCGCGAGTCGTCTCATTCACCCCGGCGCCGGGGCCGATCAACAGCGCCGTGTAGCGAGAGTCCGCGAGCAGACGAGAAAAATCCTCCGGCCGCGAGATCGGGTGCACCATGATGCTGGTGAGCGCGCCGGCGTAGATCGGCAGCGCGACTTCAGGCACTGCAATGCTGGTCAAACCCGCCCCGGCACGCGCCGCCGCGCGCGCGGCCATCCGAGCGGCGCCGGTCATGGGATGGCCGCCGCACAGCAACGCGTGGCCGCGGCTGTATTTGTTGTCCGCGGCCATGGGCCGCGGCATCTCGCGTCGCCACAATGAGGGATGGTTCTCCCACGTGTCGACCGGGATGCCATCGAACACCGCCGGCGGCGTGCCGATATCCGCGACCACGATATCGCCGCATAGATCACGCCCCGGCAGCAAGACATGACCGGGCTTCTTGCGCGCGAATGTCACCGTGCACTCGGCGGCCACGGCGCCCTGCGCCTCGCCGGTATCCCCCATGACGCCGCTCGGCACGTCGACCGCCAGCAGCGGCACTTGGCGCTGCGCCGCCGCGGCGAGTGTCTGCACCACATTGTCATCCAACGCTCGACTGAGGCCGGAACCGAATATGGCATCGACCACCAACTCCGCGTCGGCCACGGCCGCCGGCGCGAGCGGCTCAACCGGGCCGCTCCAGCGCGCGGCATGATATTTCGCCTCGCCGGTCAAGCGATCTCTGTGCCCAAGCAGCGCGACACGTACCGGCCAGCCGGCGGCGGCGAGCTCGCTGGCCACGACGAAGCCGTCGCCGCCATTGTTGCCCGGTCCGCACAGCACGCAGACGCGGCATACGCGCCAACGCTGGACGATTTCGCGCACGACCGCAGTGCCGGCGTTGTCCATCAGATCGATGCCCGGCGTTCCGGCCGCGATGGTCAAGCGATCGGCCTCGGCCATTTGCGCAACGCGCATGAGAGCGGCCTCCGCCCGCGCCGAGCCGCGATTCAAGTCTGCGCCCCGCCGACGTCGACGATGAGCTTGCCGAAGTTGCGGCCCTCCAAGAGGCCCAGAAACGCACCGGGCGCATTCTCCAGGCCGCGGACGACGTCTTCACGATATTTGATCTTGCCTTCGCGCAGCCAAGAACCCATTGCGCCAAGAATTTCTGCGCTTCGTTGCGCGTAGGTATCGGAAACGATGAAGCCGCGAATCGTGAGTCGTTTGATGAGCACGGTGCGCATGAATGCCTGCGCGGTTTCGCCGTCCGTGGGCTTGGCCGTATCGTTGTAGAGCGAGATGAGACCGCATACGGGAATGCGCGCATGCGCGTTCATCAAGGGCACGACGGCGCGAAACACCTTCCCGCCGACGTTCTCGAAGTACACATCGATGCCCTTCGGGCAGGCGGCGGCGAGTTCCGCGTCGAGCGCCGCGGAGCGATGGTCCAAGCACGCATCGAAACCGAGTTGCTTGACTGCCCAGTCGCATTTTTCGGCGCCGCCTGCGATGCCGACGACATGGCAACCTTTGATTTTGGCGATCTGGCCCACCACCGACCCGACCGCGCCGGTTGCCGCGGCGACGACCACGGTTTCCCCGGGCTGGGGCTTGCCGTAGTCGAGCAAGCCGATATAAGCGGTGAACCCAGGCATCCCCATCACCCCGAGGGCATAGGAGGGATGGACGGCATCCGCCGGCAGCTTCACCGCATCGCTGCCGTTTGTAATGGCGTATTCCTGCCAGCCGCTCATGGCCACTACCAGGTCGCCGACTTGATATGCGGGATTCAGCGATCGCTCCACCCGCGCCACGGTGCCGCCGATCATGACGGCGCCGATATGGACCGGCTCGGCATAGGACGGTCCGTCGCTCATGCGCCCGCGCATGTAGGGATCGAGGGAGAGCCAGAGAGTGCGAAGCAATATCTCGCCGTGCTTGAGATCAGGAATGGGCGCGTGTTCCAAGCGAAACGAATCCAATGTCGGTTTGCCTTGCGGACGCGCGGCCAGGACGATTCTGCGGTTGAGCGGGGAAATCGTTGTCATATGGTAGTTCCTAATGATGCGCCGACGGCGGCGGTCACCGCCATGGCGAGCGCGCTCCACGACGCAACCCGCAAGGCACCCGTCATCACATCGGCGCCGCCCGCTCTGGCGGAGACGCCGCCCAAAAACAATAGACACAGCAACGACGCCGCGACCGTGAAACCAATGAGGTAGCGAGGGACCGTAGTTGCGGCGACCAACAACGGGATGAGCGCACCGGCCGCGAAGCTGCCCGCGGATGCCAGCGCGGCTTGGATGGGCCGCGCCGCCGTTTGAGCCGAGAGGCCGAGCTCGTCACGGGCGTGGGCCGCCAGGGCATCGTGTCGCATGAGCTGTTCCGCCACCTGCTTGGCAAGCGCCAACTCGAGTCCACGATGCACATAGATGTCGGTCAATTCACGGCTTTCGCCCACGAAGTCATCCTCCAGTTCGGCGCGTTCCTGAGCCAGGGATGCGGCTTCCGTGTCCGCCTGCGAGTGCACCGAGACGTATTCACCGGTTGCCATCGACATGGCGCCGGCCACCAGGCCCGCGATTCCGCTCAGCAAGATCGTCGCGTGGCTTGCTTGGCCTGCAGCCACGCCGACGATCAAGCTCGACGTCGATACGATCCCGTCGTTGGCTCCCAATACGCTCGCACGCAGCCAACTCGTCCGGCTCAGTTGATGTCGTTCATGTTGGCGGCGGCGCATTCAGGCACTCCCGATCGGTAGGCTCCTAAGCATCTTCCGGTCTTTGGACCGAGAAAGTACCAGAGTATCTTCGATCTGGCAGGCTAGAATGCAAAGATAGTCATGCCGAATCTATACCGGGTTACTGCGGAGCCTGCCGTATCCACACCGCCGCTCGATGGCGACGTCCGTAGCGATGTCATCGTCGTCGGTGCTGGGATTACCGGATTGTCGACCGCCCTGCACCTCGCGCAGCGGGGTGCGAAGGTGGTCGTGCTTGAGGCCGAAGATCCGGGGTATGGCGCGTCGGGCCGCAACGGCGGCCAGGTCAACCCGGGCCTGAAATTCGATCCCGATGTAGTCGAGCGCGATTTCGGCGTGGATTTGGGAAGCCGGATGAATGCACTCGCGGGAGCGGCGCCGGCGTTCGTATTCGACCTCGTCAAACGGCACAACATTGCGTGCGATGCACGCCAGAACGGCACGCTGCGCGCCGCCGTGCGCGCGAAGCACGCCGCGGGCATACGACGCTCGGTGGAGCAATTGAGCCGCCGCAACGCGCCGGTGGAGCTTCTCACGGGTAGTGCGCTTGCGGCTGCGACCGGTACCGATCGTTACGCGGCCGCGATGCTGGATCGGCGCGGCGGCGATCTGAATCCATTGAGCTACGCGCGAGGCTTGGCGCGCGCTGCCTTGAGCGCGGGCGCGGCCGTGCATGGCGGGACGCGCGCCTTGAGTCTGATGCGCGAAGGTGTGGATTGGAACGTGCGAACGAACTTAGGGGAGGCGACGGCCGCGCACGTCGTGCTGGCAACCAACGGCTACACCGACGATCTTTGGCCGGGGCTGCGGCGCTCCGTCGTGCCGGTGTTCGGCGCCATGGCTGCGACGGCGGCGCTGCCGGAGGCGCTTGCGCGAGCCATCATGCCGAGCCGCTCGGTGCTCTACGAAAGCGGTGCCATCACCGTTTATTACCGCGTCGATAGCGGCCAGCGTTTGCTGATCGGCGGCCGCGGTCCCCAGCATGAGATTGCATCCACGGCGCCCCTATTGCACTTGTTGGCCTACGCAGAAAAGCTCTGGCCGGGATTGCGCGGCGTCGCGTGGACGCACGCCTGGGGCGGTCGCCTGGCGATGACCTGGGATCATTATCCTCACATTCACGAGCCGGCCCGGGGGCTCATCGCATGCCTGGGCTACAACGGCCGAGGTCTTGCCATGGCGACGACGATGGGCGCGCAGATCGCGAAACGACTGCTCGATCCTTCCGCCGATTTTGACATGCCGATTACGGGAATAAAACCGATCGGACTGCATGCAGCATGGCCGCTGGCAGTGCGCGCCGCCATCGCACGCGGTCGAATCAGCGACTTTCTCGGCATATAGCGGCGAGGGCGCGTCAATTGTCCGTGTGTAAGCGGCGCAGCTGATGCATGTCGATGATGACGTCGAAATGCTGGCCGGAGGGCAGCCTGTAGCCTTCGGAGAATTCGTAGCGCGATTCGAGATTGGGGACGTCGGGATGTAAATCGTGCATGGCACGTTTGAACATCTCTTTGGGCACCCATTCGGAATTCGACGACAACGAGCCGAACTCGTCGTGGTAGATGCTCGCCGTCGAGATGTCCTTCGGCGACGATACGATCGCGAATATTCGCGGGCGGGCCGGCGCATTCAGATGCACTTGCTTCGCCCCGTTGACGATCAGTTGCCACTCATTTCCTTGAGGGACCGCGATCAGTGCATAGACGTGATGTTGGGCAACGAAAACTGCGAGCGCTATCACCGCGGTCGCGAGTAACCGGCGGCCGGGCGCTCCCCACCGCTCGGTCAGTGCCCGCACGGAGGCGACCAAGAAACAGAGCAGCACGGCGGTCATCGCGAGAATGGTGCGATAGGTCGCGTAGCGTTCCGAGGCCACCAAGCTGATCCCCGCGGCAAAGACCGGCAGACCGAATAGCCCGACGGCCCAGACGATGCCGCGCGCGTGTCCATGGCGCCGCCATTCCATAATGAGGCCCGCCAGCAGAAGTACGCCCACGAGGACGGCGCAACCCACATACAACCAGTGGTCGCGCTGATTGTTGTCGTTCAAGACCAACAGGCTGAGCCCATTGGGCAGGGTTTCTTGCACGAACCACGCGATTTTTTCGCCCCAGTGTTGCTCGAACGCGATCCGTCCCGATTTGACGAACACACCGCTGGCATACAGCGCGGACATGGTGCAATAGGCGAATCCCAAGGCGGCCACGACGAACCCCAAATGGACGCCGAGCCAGCGCGTGGTGTGCGTCAGCCCGCGGCGCCGTTGGGCAATCAGCGCGCCGGCCAACGGCACGACGTAGAACAAGGCGCTCGGCTGATAAATGAGCGCGCCGACCACCATGAGACCCAGCGCCACCAGCCACTGACCCACGCCCCGGCCGATGCCGGCGCTGAGTCCAACGGCCACTGCGCCTTCCACGGTGAAGAAGGCGGCGATCGCGAGCAACGCGGTGGCGGCATAGGGCCAACCAACCGCCCACCCCGCAATGACCTGCGCGGACGGAACCAACTCCAACAGGATCGCAAAGCACAAGCTGGCGTTGAAAGACCAGCCTAAGGCCCGTAATCCGCGGAACATGACCAAGGCGATCGCACCCAGCAGCAGCGACGCGGAAAAGCGCATCCATTGCAGGTTTTGTACGCTGTTGGTCTGGCCATAGGTCGCTTGCAACAGCCAACCGTAGATCGGCCGGGCGTGCGAAGCGCAAAACTTCACGACCGTTCCCGGTTCCTCGTGCGCCTCGCGCAGATTGGAGTAATCGTCGCGCAGGCCGTAATCGTGAAAAGTCGCCGGCCAATACGTGACGAGCGGAATCAGGAACAGCACGGCCGTGAGCATCCAGGCTCGAAGCCCAAGTGCGCGCCGGTCGTCGGCGTACGCGGCGGCCTGGCCTCCGGGTATCGCGATAGCCGATTCTGGGAGTGCTTCCCTCAGGACTGTTTTCGGAACGCTCATGACTTACAGATGATCCCTAGATGCTGCATTGCACAAATTCGCCGTCGCTCATGATTGCCAGCAGCCATCCATGAGGGGGTCAGCGAGAGATTCTAGGGGGTGAGCCCCGAAAAATCCGTGCAGAATTCCGCTAACCACGTTAAATCTCTGTTAGCAGGTGTTCAGGCCCCAACGCAGAGGTTTTTCCCGCCCTTTTTGGCTTGGTAGAGGGCGGCATCCGCGCGGTCGAAGGCCGCATTGTCCGAATCTCCCAGGCGCAGGTCGGTAAGGCCGCAGGAGGCGGTTACCCGAACCGGCGTGCCTCTGAAATGAAACCGCAGCGCTTCGACGCTCCTGCGCAACTCGTCCGCGATTTGCTGGACTTTTGCAAAGGGCAGGCCCGTCAGTAACATGACGAACTCCTCGCCGCCGATGCGTGCAACGAAGTCCTCGGCGCGCAACCCCGATACGAAGCACGTCGCTACGCTCTTGAGCACGCGGTCGCCGGCCCGATGGCCGTAGGTGTCGTTGATCATTTTGAAGTCATCCAGATCCCACAGCAGCACGGCTACCGGTACGGCGTTCTGTGAACGCACTGCCATGGCTTGGGCGAAGCGCTCGTCGAACGATTTACGATTGCCCACGAGAGTCAATGGGTCGTGCCTGGCGCCATATTTTTCCCGGTCGAGTTTCGAACGAAGATCCTGCGTTTCGCGTTCCAGATCATCGATCCGGGTCCGCATGCGCTCGGCTCGCCCCGTTTGCTCCAACAGGCGTTTCTCCTCGCGCGATCGAAAATCCAGCACCTGTTTCGTCACCGTCTCGAGGCGGGCGGTCACGGAGGTCTGCAACACGCGAAGTTCGGTGGCACTGGCGACTTCGGCCGTCAGCTCACGCACCTGCGACATGACGTTGTCGTTGACGGCTGCCGTATCGGTAAAGCGTGAACGCGCTTCATCGCCCGAGGCGGTCAGATAGCCCGCCATTTCTTCGAGACGAGAGGTGACGTCCGCAAGCACGGCCGCCGCTTGGACCCGGTCGTGCGCGAGCGCATCGCCGTGGGTGCGGATCATCTCTGCGGTTTTTTCGAGGATGGCGGCGAGCTCGGCGTCGGAATTGGCCTTTGCCAATCGCGCGATCAGTTCCTTGGCAGCCGCATGCTCCGGCCCCAGGGACTGCACGCGTTGAAGAATCCTGCCGGCGGCAAGGCAGCTCGACTCCCAGCGTTTCACGGCGGGGGAGGCCATGACGATGGTCGGTACCGGTGACACGGCATCGACGGCGACCACCGCGGTCGTCAGAGATTCGGCCAACTTCTCCAGTTCCGCAGCATCGGCGTTGCGGCGGTTCGCTGCCGCAAGCGCGACCAACTCGTCGTCGAGCTGCGGGTCCACGCCCATGCCTGCAGCGCACAGGCGGCCGACCAAGCGGCGCAACGCCTGTTCGATTTGCCGCCAGCGCTGTTCCTCGTTTTCCATTTCCAGAAGCGAGTCGCGGTATTTTTGTTTCCAATCGGGGGATTCGGACAAGGGTGCGGAGACTTCCATTTTGATTTTAGAGGCACGTTACAATAATACGATGTGCGGCCGCTATGTAAGTCCGGATGAAGCCTCCGTCGAGCGCGAGTTCAACCTCGTGCGAACCGAGTGGCGCTTTCCCGCCAACTTCAATGCAGCGCCTTCGCAGACCGTGCCCGTCATTCGGTGGCTCGACGGCCGGCCGACGGCCGCCTTGCTGCGTTGGGGTCTCGTGCCATTCTTTGCGCACGGTAGGCCCGGCAAATACAGCACGTTCAATGCGCGCATCGAGACGCTGCAGTCGAGCGCGAGCTACCGCGGTCCATGGGCGCGCGCTCAGCGCTGCATCGTGCCGGCCTTGGGCTTCTACGAATGGCATGTGAATGCCGACGGCACGAAGATGCCGTTCTACATTCACGTCGAGGACCAAGATGTCTTCGGGTTTGCCGGTCTCTGGGAGCGCTCCCCCGTGGATGCGGACACCGTTGTGGAATCATGCGCCATCATTACCATGCCGGCGAATGCCCTGATGGCCGGCATTCACAACACCAAGGGGCGCATGCCGGCGATCCTCACCCGTGAGATGCGGGAGGCGTGGTTGTCGGCCGGCCCGACCGAGGCCGCTGCCGCTCTGACCGCCTACGCTGCGGACCGCATGGTGGCTTATGCGGTCAGTTCCCGGGTCAATTCGCCGCGCAACAATGATGAAAAGCTGATCGAGCCGCTGGAGACCGATGTCGATTGAGGGTAGTGTCTGGCTGGACCTCGTTTTTTTTCCCATGAAAAGATTGTGGTGCTTGGTCGAAGCATTGAGACACTACCCGATTGAGTGATGTAGGTCCCAGCATGCGGCGGCGGATCGCGCTAGCCTTTCCGCACAGGAAACCGTTTAACATTTAACAATATGGGACTCAAATCCGCTCTGATGTTCGCATCCCTGCTGGCCGCTGCCGGGGCCGGTGCTCATTCGCGCATCTATATGTATGTGGACGCGGACGGCGTCAAGCATTACACCGACGTACCCGACAGCAACCGTTACAAACTATTGGTGCTGTCGCCGCAGGACCTCACCCGGAGCGGCGAACACTACAGTGCGACGATGCTCGCGAGAGCTGCGCAGTATGATTCCATCATCGAAAAGGCGGCGGTATCGGCGGCTGTCGAACCGAACTTGTTGCGGGCCGTGATCGTCGTGGAATCCGGATTCAATTGCCGCGCCGTGTCGAAGCGCGGCGCCGTCGGATTGATGCAGCTCATGCCCGCCACCGCCTCGCGCTTCGGCGTATCGAATCCGTACGATCCCAAAGAAAACATACACGCCGGTGCACGTTACCTGAAATTTCTGATGGACCGGTTCGGCCAAAACGTCCGGCTTGCGTTAGCGGCGTACAACGCCGGAGAAGACGCGGTGGATCGGAACGGCGGGCAGATACCGCCGTTCACCGAAACCATGGCCTATGTTCCGAAGGTGCTGAAGATTTACCGGATGCTCACCGATCAGCCCCGCGCGACTTGACGGCGACACCCGCGATTTCGAAGTGCGCGCCGCGCACCAGTTGATTGATGCCGATGAAGGCGCGGGCGGGATACGGGCCGTGGAAATAGCTGCGATACACGGCATTGAAGGAGTCATAGAGACTCAAGTCCGTGCAGTACACGGTCACGGACACGAGATCGTCCATCGATAACCCGCCATCGCTCAGCGTCTGTTTCACCGCATCCATGACGAGATGCGCTTCGGTGTCGACATTGGCCGCGGCCTTTTGCGTTGCCGGATCCATGCCAATGTGTCCCGCGACGTAGAAAGTTCCTCCCACCATGACGCCCTCGCTGAACGGCGCTGCAGGCCCACTGCCCGTTGGCGCGGGGGCCGGCACATAGTGACGCCCGGCGTCGGCGGCGAGCGTTGCCGTGTACAATCCGGAAATAGACAATCCGACGGCAGAAATGACGAGGGCCTTCTTGAACATGTGGGCTTTCTCCTGGTTGATATGAGCGCTGATGTTGAATTGTAGCGGCAGTGGCCCCATAGGTACGCCTAGGGATGCCGAGCCAGTGCAAGATGAAACGCAAAGCGAGAGTCCCGGGCATGCGCATTCCCCGGCGGTGACCGTGTTTCGGGGCTCGAAGGCGGAAGGCCTCGAATTCGGCTTGGTGCTGGACGCCAAGGGAATTGCGTACGATCGCAGCGAATCGGGCGGCGCCTGGGTGCTTCGGGTTGCGCCCACCGCGGCGGACACCGCGAACGATGAGCTGACGCGTTACGCGGCCGAGCGAACCCCGCGGCGCGAAGTGCCGGCAACGGTCGTTCCGTTTGCCGGTAGTGCGGTGGGCGCCGCCGTCTATGCCTTCGTGCTCATCTTGGTGGCTTATTGCGCCGGGATCCAGTTGTTCGATGTCGATTGGTTCGACGTAGGCGCACTGCAATCGACCCCCGGTGCGGCCGCGCAGTGGTGGCGCGCATTCACTGCGTTGACGTTGCACTTGGATCAGGAGCATCTGCTCGGCAATCTTTTGTTCGGCGTCGGCATCGGCGTGCTCGCCGGCCGCATGTTCGGTCCGGGTTTCGCGTGGCTCGGCATTCTGCTGGCGGGTGCCGCGGGCAATACCATCGACATGTGGATGTCACCACCGTGGCACCGTGCCGTGGGCGCCTCTACGGCGGTATTCGCCGGGCTTGGTATGCTTGCCGGATTCGGATGGGGCCAACGGCTCAATCTGCGCGATCGTCGGCTGTATCGTTGGGCACCGCTGTTCGCCGGCGTGTGTCTGCTGGCGCTGTTGGGCGCCGGTAACGAACACGTGGATGTGTTGGGTCATTTGCTGGGATTTTTGGCCGGAACTGCACTGGGTTGGGCGTTCGCTCGCGCTGGGTTGCCGCGCGCACGCGGGGCCGCATTCCAGATGGCCGCGGGATCCATCGCACTACTGCTGCTGTGCTCGGCCTGGCTTCTGGCGCTGCGGCCTTGAGGCGCGCCGGCCGGATCTGCCGGTGCCTTTGTCAAGACGCCGGCGAGGCGTCGGACGTGGCGGCGCCTGCGGCAGCGCCCGGCGTGAACATTCGATCGAGCGCCTTGAAATGTCGCCGCGCGTAGGCGAGTACTTCTGCATCGCTGGGATGATCGGCGTTTTCAACCGCTACGATGCCCTTGCCGAGCGGTGCGTGTTTCTCTTTCAGAAACGCGGCGAATTCCTGTTTGGTCTGGGCAGGCCCGATAATCAATATCTCGTGTGTACCGGCGAGCGCCTGGGCCACTTCCTCGAAAAACTTGGCATCGGCCGTATGCTTGGGATCGCCGTGCGTGCTCTTACGGCTATGCACTTTCTGGTGCTGGTCGTGCGCATGAACGACCTTGTGCCGTTCGTCGGTTGACGTGAACTGCCAGGCCGTGGCCTTGTGATGATCGATCCAAACGACGGAATGATAATAGGTCACGCAATTTTTCCAGCGGATAATGTGCGCGTAGTCTGATGGCGGCCGGGGTCGCGTACAACCCGTGGGCGTACGTAGGTGTTTGTCCTACACCCGTAGGCGCCTGTACGCATAACTTGTCATGAACACTGTGGCAGACTTCGCGGATGCGCATTGTGCTCACGATCAATGGGGGTTCTTCCAGCATCCGCTTTGCGTTCTACGATGCCGACGATGCCTCCAGGCAAGTGCTCGCCGGAAAAATAGACCGCATCGGTTTGAGCGACACCACGCTGACGGTGGATGAGCCGCAGCGCGGTACGACATCACGGACGCAGATCAAGATGGACGCTGCGGATCATCGGACGGCCGTCGTCTATCTCATGGATTGGCTTGCAGCGCATCCGTTGTTCGCCAAGGTCGGAGCGGTCGGGCACCGCGTAGTGCACGGCATGCAGCATTCCAATCCGGAGCGGGTCACCCCCGAGCTATTGGCCGAGCTGAAGCGGATTACGCCGTATGACCCGGAACATCTTCCCCGCGAGATCGAACTGATGGAGAGCGTGAGCCGCTTGCATCCTGAGCTGCCGCAGGTGGCATGCTTCGACACGGCGTTCCACCGAAGCATGCCGCGCGTCGCCACGCTTCTGCCCATCCCGCGCCGCTACGAGGCGAAGGGCGTGCAGCGCTACGGTTTTCACGGCTTGTCGTATACCTATCTGATGGCGGAGCTCGTACGCCTCGGCGATCCAGCCGCGGCCCGAGGCCGCGTGATTCTGGCGCATCTCGGCAACGGCGCCAGCCTTGCCGCGGTACGCGACGGCAAGTGCATCGATACCAGCATGGGGTTTACGGCGATGGCGGGAGTGGTGATGAGCACGCGCACGGGCGACCTGGATCCGGGTGTCATCAGTTTCCTGGCCGCGACCGAAGCCATGGACGTCGCGGCCTATCAAAAGATGGTCGCCCAGGAATCGGGATTGCTGGGGGTGTCGGAAACCAGCTCCGACATTCGCGACCTGCTCGCGCGGGAAGCCGACGATGTGCGCGCAGCCGAAGCGTTGGCGTTGTTCTGCTACCAAATCAAGAAATGGATCGGCGCGTTTGCGGCGGCCCTCGGCGGGATCGACACGCTGGTGTTTGCCGGCGGCATCGGCGAGAACGCAACGACCATACGAGCCCGCATTTGCGAGCGCATGGGATTTTTGGGAATTGAATTGAGCGAGGCGCGCAACGCGAAGAACGCACCGTTGGTGTCGGCCGATTCGGGATCCGTCGCCGTGCGCGTCATACGCACCGATGAGGAGTCCGTGATCGCGAGCTTGACGATACGCGTGCTTGGATGGGATACGAGCAAGGATTGACTCATGACGCAACCAGCGAGACAGAACACGCTCGAGCCCGACGTTTTGCGGACAATCGACGCCTATTGGCGAGCCGCGAATTATCTGTCGGTGGGGCAGATTTATCTTTGCGACAATCCGCTGCTCCGTGAGCCGTTGGCGGTGGCTCATATCAAACGCATGCTGCTCGGCCATTGGGGCACTACGCCCGGCCAAAATTTTTTGTATACCCATCTCAACCGGGCGATCAAGAAATACGATTTGGATATGATCTACATGTCCGGTCCGGGTCATGGTGGACCGGCTGTGGTGAGCGGCACGTATCTCGAGGGCACCTACAGCGAGATCTATACCAACGTGGGGCAGGATGAAGCCGGACTGAAACGCCTGTTCACCCAATTCTCATTCCCCGGCGGGATTCCCAGCCATGCGTCGGCCGAATGTCCCGGCTCCATTCACGAGGGCGGCGAACTCGGTTACTCGCTGAGCCACGCGTTCGGCGCGGTATTCGACAATCCGAGTCTCGTGGTGGCGTGCGTGATCGGTGACGGCGAGGCGGAGACCGGGCCGCTTGCCACATCGTGGCACTCCAACAAATTCCTGAATGCCGCGACGGATGGCGCCGTGCTGCCGATACTGCATCTGAACGGCTACAAAATCGCGAATCCGACGATACTTGCGCGTATTTCCCGTGAAGAACTGGATCAACTGTTGCGCGGCTACGGCTGGACGCCGCATTACGTGGTGGGCCACGAACCGGCCGTCATGCATGAGGCCATGGCCTCGACCCTCGATGCCGTCATCGATGAGATCAAACGCATTCAAGCCGATGCGCGCGGCGGCGGAATTGCCGAGCGGCCGCGCTGGCCCATGATCGTGTTCGGCTCCCCCAAGGGCTGGACCGGTCCGAAGATGGTCGACGGCGTGCCCGTTGAGGGGACGTTCCGTGCCCATCAGGTACCGATCACGGATCCTGCCACGAACCCCGAGCATCTCGCGCAGTTGGAAACGTGGCTGCGCAGCTATCGGCCGGAGGAGCTCTTCGATTCCGGCGGGCGGCTGAAGTCGGAACTGGCCGCGCTTGCCCCCACCGGCGACCGGCGGATGGGCGCCAACCCGCACGCCAACGGCGGTAGATTGCTGCGAGATTTGCGCATGCCGGACTTCACCGAGTATGGCGTCGACGTGCCCGCACCCGGCGCCTCCGGCATCGGCGACACGCGCGTACTCGCGCCGTTTCTGCGCGATGTCGCGAACTTGAATTCAGAGCAGCGCAACTTCCGCATCTTCGGACCGGATGAAACGGTGTCCAACGGTCTCGAAGCGGTGTTCCAATGCACGAATCGGCAGTGGGAGGCGGCCACTGAAGTCAACGATCAGTATTTGGCGCGCACCGGCCAAGTGATGGAAATGCTGAGCGAGCACCAGTGCGAAGGCTGGCTGGAAGGATATTTGCTCACCGGCCGGCATGGTCTTTTCAATTGCTACGAGGCGTTCATCCACATCGTCGATTCCATGTTCAATCAGCATGCGAAATGGCTGAAGGTGACGTCCGGATTACCCTGGCGCGTCAAGATCGCATCGCTCAATTACCTGTTGAGTTCCCACGTATGGCGTCAGGATCACAATGGGTTCACGCATCAGGATCCGGGCTTCATCGACCATGTCGTCAACAAGAAGGCGGAAGTCGTCCGCGTGTACTTGCCGCCGGACGCGAATTGCCTGCTCTCGGTGATGGATCACTGCCTGCGCAGCCGGCATTACGTGAACGTCGTGATTGCGGGAAAGCACCCGGCGCCGCAATGGTTGTCGATGGATGCCGCGGTGAAACATTGCAGCGAAGGGATAGGAATCTGGCAGTGGGCGAGCAACGACCAACAGGGCGAGCCGGACGTGGTCATGGCGTGCGCCGGCGACGTGCCGACTCTGGAAACTTTGGCGGCCGTGTCCATCATGCGCCGGTATCTTCCGCAGCTGAAAATCCGCGTCGTCAACGTGGTCGATCTCATGAAGCTGCAGCCGCGCAGCGAGCATCCGCACGGCTTGCGCGACGACGATTTCGATTCGCTGTTCACCCGCGACAAACCGGTGATCTTCGCGTTTCACGCCTACCCGTGGCTGATTCACCGACTTACCTATAGGCGCCACAACCACGCGAACCTGCACGTGCGGGGCTACAAAGAGGAAGGCACCATCACGACGGCCTTCGACATGACGGTCCTGAACGATCTCGACCGCTTCCATCTGGTGATCGATACCATCGATCGCCTGCCGCAAACCGGCAGCCAGGGCGTGTATCTGAAGCAGCAGCTGCAGGACAAGCTGATCGAACATAAGCATTACATCGACAAGTACGGTGAGGACATGCCCGAGATCAGGAACTGGGTGTGGCCGGCCAAGGATGCCGCGAACGCCGGCATTCGATCCTAAGTGACCACATTGCCCGCTCAACACGATGCATCCCATCATGGCGCCGTGGCCAGGCCGGCCGAGGCCAGGTTTGCCGCCGGGTCGCCCTTTCCGAGAGGGGCGACTTACGACGGTCGCGGCGTCAATTTTTCACTGTTTTCCGATGCCTCCGAATGCGTGGAGTTGTGTTTGTTCGATAGCGCCGGAACCAACGAACAGCGCATTCACATACGCGAACGGACCTGTGGCGTGTGGCACATTTATCTTCCGGGCCTGACTCCCGGGCAGCTCTACGGATATCGCGTCCACGGACCCTATGAGCCTGAATCGGGTTTGCGCTTCAATCCCAACAAGTTGTTGCTCGATCCTTATGCGAAAGTCATCGGTCGCCCGCTCGAGTGGGCGGACGAACTGTTCGCTTACAAGCTGGGCGATCCGAAAGGCGATCTAACGTTCGATGATCGCGACAGCGCACCGTTCGCTCCCTTGGCCGCGGTGGTCGACACGACATTCGATTGGAGCGGCGAGAACCGTCCCGCCTATGAGGCACACGACACCCTCATCTACGAGGCTCATGTGCGCGGCATGACCATGCTCCATCCGGAGGTGCCCGAGGCGCTTCGCGGCACGTATGCGGGCATGGCCTCGGAACCCGTCATCAAGCACCTACAGCAGCTCGGAGTCACGGCCGTCGAACTGATGCCGGTGCATTACTTCCTGAATGATCGCCATCTACTGGACCAAAATTTACGCAATTATTGGGGATACAACACCCTCGGATTTTTCGCGCCGGAGCCCAGGTACGCAAGCAATCCCGAGGCGCCGGGCGACGGGGTCCGCGAATTCAAACAGATGGTCAAGGATCTGCACAACGCCGGAATCCAGGTGATTCTGGACGTGGTTTACAACCATACGGCCGAAGGCAATCACGCCGGTCCGACGCTGTCGTTTCGCGGTATCGACAACCTGGCGTATTACCGGGTGGTTCCCGGCGACGCCCGTCACTACATGGATTTCACCGGGTGCGGCAACACGCTCAACATGATGCACCCGCACCCCATTCAGTTGCTGATGGACAGCCTCAGGTACTGGGTCACGGAAATGCACGTGGATGGGTTTCGCTTCGACCTTGCCTCGGCGCTGGCGCGGGAAACCAAAGACTTCGACTACTTCGGCGCCTTCTTCGACACGATTTATCAGGACCCGACTCTCGCGCCCATCAAGCTGATCGCCGAACCCTGGGATCTGGGCGAGGGCGGATACCAGGTCGGTAATTTCCCGCCCAATTGGATGGAATGGAACGGCAAATACCGCGATACGGTTCGCAAGTACTGGAAGGGCGACATGGGGCTGCATTCGGAGATCGCCACGCGGCTCGCCGGCAGCGCCGATCTTTATGAAACGACGCGCCGCGCGCCCTCGGCCAGCATCAATTTCGTCACGGCCCACGACGGCTTCACGCTTCAGGATCTCGTGAGCTATGAACAAAAACACAACGCCGCCAACGGCGAGGGCAACCGCGATGGCGCGGATGACAATCACACGTGGAACTGCGGTGCGGAAGGTCCCACGGACGACCCGGCCATCATCGAGTTGCGCGAGCGGCTAAAGAGAAATCTATGGTGCGCGTTGATGCTGGCGCAGGGCGCTCCCATGATTTCCGGCGGCGATGAGTTGAGCCGCACCCAGGAAGGCAACAACAACGGCTATTGCCAGGACTCCGAGCTATCATGGTACCACTGGGACCTGGACGAGCGGCGGTCGAACTTCCTTCATTTCGCGCAACGCGTGATTCGCTACCGCAAACAGCATCCGAACCTGCATCGCTACGCGTTTTACGATGACGATCCGGATGCGATCCATCCCGACAAGAACATCGTCTGGTATCGCGCGGACGGCAAACGCATGGAGGCGAAGGATTGGGAGGGCGGCGGATGGATGCGCACGCTCGGCATGTTTCTCAACGGCATGGCGCCGGAAATCCGCAACAGCGAAGGGCAGCCCGTCCAGGATAAGGATTTTCTCTTGCTCCTGAATGCGCACCACGAGCCCGTGGCATTTCGGATTTCCTATCAGTTGTACCATGCCGGTTGGAAGGTGGCATTCGACACCGCCCGTCCGAACCTCGCCTTGGAGCAGGAAGCCGTCAAGCGAAACCGAATCGTCGATATGGCGCCGCGATCGTTCGTCGTGCTCAGCCATGAGCGCTAAGAATCATTTCACCGATGCAATGCTGCAAGGCTCGGTGAGCCCTGCTGACCCGTTCGATGCATTTCCTGTTGCGTTGCCGATCCGGGCAGCCTGAAAGGGTGAGCCTCCATCGACTGGGCTTGTTGCGAGCGCCACCACGCCGCCGTCAGCAGCTCTGAATGGTGCGTCAAGAACACTTCGCGTAACGCGGGTGGAATTGACAGGAATGGAAGCCATTGCTCGGGGAAGACGTCGTGCGGCCCGCAGTGAAACCAGGGCTCGGCACTAGTCTCCTCTTCCTCGCAGCTAGGTTGCGGCAAGTCGCGAAACACGCAGTCCGTGAGCAGACACAGCTCGTCGTAGTCGTAGAAGATGACGCGCCTATGGCTGGTCACTCCGAAGTTCTTGAGGAGAAGATCCCCCGGAAAGACGTTGCTGGCAGCGAGATCGCGCAGGGCGTTCCCGTAATCGATGATGGCAGCCTCGGCAGCGGCGGGTTCTGCCTCGCGCAAAAATAAATGGAGCGGCCGCAAGCGCCGTTCGATGTAGCAATGCTCGACGATCAGGTCCTCGCCCTCGATGCGGCAACTCTGGCCGGCATCGCGCAGCAGTTCTTCCGCGAGCGTGGGCATGAACCGCGGCCGCGGCAGACGCAAACGGCGGAATTCCTGGGCGTCGACCAGACGGCCGGCGCGGTCGTGGCGGAACACGAAGTGATACCGCTCGATGACGTCGTCACGTGTGCAGGTTTTCGGGGCGCCAAAATGGTCGCGAATCACTTTGAACACCAGATCGTGCGAGGGCAGGGTGAACACGATCATGACCAATCCGCGTTCGCCGGGCGCGTGGACAAAACTGTCGATGGAGGTGTTCAAGTGCCGTTGCAGAGCGAAATAGCGCTCCGTCTTGCCCTGCTTGGCGCGGCCGAGCACCGTGTACAACTCATCGATCGGCTTGCGCGGCATGAATGAGCGCAGCAATGTGATGGCAGCGCTGACCACCGGCAGGTCGACGTGGAAATAGGATCGCGCATAGCCGAACAGCGAGCCCACATCGGCGCGCGACATCATGACGGCGTCGACCTGGACGCCCTGCGCTCCGTTCGTGAATGCGATGACGAGCGGCGTAATGGAGCTGTCGCCGATGAGACGTCCCACCGCGAACGCATGCATGCCCCGATAGAACACGGGCTCGATCAACTCGATGGATTCCGGTGCGCCGCTTTGCCGGCCGGATTCGAAGTAGCGGCCGATTTCCGCACTGATGCGATGGACTGCCGCATCCTGATCATTGATGGCAGCGCCGAACGGCATATCGGCGATTATTTCACGGACCGCCAACGGCAACGATCCGCCGATGCGGTAGACGCGCAGCGGCACCGCTCCGGACGCACGCCCCACATTGGTCGCACAGAATTCGACCTCGGTGTTGACGCCGACCGTGCCGAACAACTCGCGGCTGACGGAATTGAGGAACGTGCGATAGAAATCGCTGTCGGGCCGCCGCGCCACAAGCATCTCGTAAGCGCGCTTGATGTCAGACCAGAGCGCTACATCGGTGCGCCGGCTCTTGAGCTCGCCGGCGACGGCGGCGACGCATCGCGTGACCCGCTGCTCGTAAAGCTCGATGCGCGCCACCGCGTCTTGCTGCGAGGACTGCCAGTCCTCGGCGAGGAAATTGAGCGCCGCGCGCCGCGTGATCCGTCCGAACTCTTCGTTGTAAGCACGAAAATGCTCGGCGATGGTCCCCGCATGGTCCTTTGCGGATACGGTATCGTGCGCGGCCACGGCGCTCATACGGTCGTCAGGCGACGACGCGCTTCGGCGCCGCGGTAGGCTCGCGGCTCGCCGTGAACTGCTCCGTTTCGGTGCTGCCCGCCATGGCGCCGGTGGAATGCTCCCCTCCGCTGATGACGGTCTGCACGGCATCGAAATAGCCGGTGCCGACGAACGCTTGGTGTTTGGCCGCCCGATAGCCGGCCGCTTCCTGCGCGAATTCGCGCTGTTGCAGCTGCGAGTATCCCAACATGCCGTTGGCGCTGTACGCCGAAGCCAGCTCGAACATGGACAAGTTCAGCGCGTGCCAGCCGGCGAGCGTGATGAACTGAAAGCGATAGCCCATGGCGGCCAAATCCTCGCGCCAGCTTTTCATGGCGGCCGGACTCAATTTGGCCTGCCAATTGAAGGACGGAGAACAGTTGTAGGCCAATAGCTTGCCCGGGAACTTTTCGTGAATCGCATCGGCAAAGTGGCGCGCCTGCGCGAGATCGGGCTTGGAGGTTTCGCACCAGATCAAATCGGAATAAGGCGCGTAAGCCAGGCCGCGGGCGATGGCTTGGTCCATGCCGGCGCGCACGTAGAAAAAGCCCTCGGCGGAACGTTCGCCGGTGAGGAATGCGCGATCGCGGGGGTCATGATCGGACAGCAACAGATCGGCAGCGTCGGCATCGGTGCGCGAAATGATGAAGGTGGGCACGTCGAGCACGTCAGCAGCCAGCCGCGCCGCCACGAGCTTGTTGATGGCTTCACCGGTGGAGACGAGCACCTTGCCGCCCAAATGGCCGCATTTTTTCGCGGATGACAGCTGATCCTCGAAATGCACGCCCGCGGCACCGGCGCGGATCAGCGCCTTGGTCAACTCGAATGCATTGAGGTTGCCGCCGAAGCCTGCCTCGGCGTCGGCGATGATGGGCGCCAGCCAATCGATGTCGGACTTGCCGCTCATGTGATGGATCTGGTCGGTGCGCAGCAGCGCATTGTTGATGCGTTCCACCATCTTCGGCACGGAATCGACCGGATATAGACTTTGATCGGGATACATTTCACCGGCAGTGTTACCGTCGCCGGCCACCTGCCAACCCGAGCAGTAGATCGATTTGAGCCCCGCTTGCACCGTTTGCACGGCTTGATTGCCGGTCATACACCCTAAACCGGCGACCACCGGCTCACTCTGCAACAAATTCCGGAATTTCTCGGCGCCGAGCCGCGCGAGCGAGTATTCGATGCGCACGGACCCGCGCAGACGCGCGACATCGGCCGGTGTGTAGGGGCGCTCGATTCCGCGCCAGCGCGAATCGGCGTGTTTCTGCTCAACCATCTTAAATCTCCTATGCATCATGAACCGAAGCGAGCTTGCGTCGCCACATGGACCAAGACTAAAGTGTTTGTACTGGATATTTACACAATAGAAATTTCACAATGTGAATTTCACATTACTTGATAATATGTATATGGAGGGGCAGGCATGGCTGGATTGATTCGGCAGGGACATTTTCTAGGCGCGAAGCTGCGCTCGCTACGCAAGCGAAATGGCCTCACGCTGGATGAACTGTCCGCGCGCTGCGTGCAAATCGATGCGGCGGGCGCCCCCTCGGTCTCATATCTGAGCATGGTGGAGACCGGTAAGCGCATGCCTTCGCCGCAGATGTTGGACATGTTGGCGGGCATCTTCGGCAAGGATGCGCGCTGGTTTCTAGATGAAAATACCGAGGTCGAGGTCGCGCCGTCAGCACGCGCACGCGGCGGTCTAGAAGCCATGCCCTTGGAACCCGCGTTCCTGTTCTCGCACGAGTTGCTGCAGAACGCGCTCCCGGAGTTGCTGTCCCAGACCGGCACCACCGGGCGGCAGTTTGCACAATTGCTGATCCGCGTGTGGCAGGAAACTCGGCATAACAATTTCCCCGACATCGAACGCGCGGCGGAGGAATGCGGCGAGCGAGAAATGCCGCTGACGCTCGACGCCTTGATGACCATCTGCAAGCGGCATGATCTACAGATCAAATGGTTCGACGGCGGGGCCGCCGCCGCTGCGCAGGGCGGCGCCGCGGCGCGTAAGCCGAGCGACGCCCTGATCCGCTCTCGATTCGAGGCGCCGGGCACGGTGCTGGTGAACAAGCGTCTGCGCAATCAGGAGGAACGCCTCAAATACGAACTGGCGTTCTTCATCGGACACAAGATTCTGCACAACGGCGACGGGGCTATCTCACCTCACAGCGCCATGCATTCGGGAGACGGCGAGACATCGAATTCGACCGCCGGCATGGGTGCTCAGGATGTCCTCTACGCGTGGCGCGATTTCGAATGCAGTTTCTTCGCAGGCGCCCTGCTGTGCCCGCGGGTTCCGTTTCGCCGCTTCTTGATACGCGAGGCGCACAGCGTGTCTGCCGGCCGCAAGCTCGGGGTCACACCCGCGTTGGTGATGCGCCGGATGACGGCGGTGTCCCCCTACCGGCATTGGCATTTTTTCGATGCCTATCCTCCAGGGTTCTTGCGCGCGGTCTATCGCGGCAACGGTATTCCGCTGCCCTGGGGCAACATGAGTTTGGTGTCGGACCCGTGTCCGCGTTGGGCCGTGTTTCGGTTGTTGCAGGAAAACCCCGCAGCGAGACCGCTGATGCACAAGCCGAAGTCCCAGATATCCGTCATGCAGGATGGAAAGCGTGCGCGGCTGTACTGCTGCCATTCGCTGCTTACGCGCGATGCTCTCGATGAATTGCACGTGCTGTCGGTGGGTGTCGATTTATTGCCGGCGTTGGAGGCGCAGGGTTACGACGGCGAGAGCGTCGTGGCGGCCGTGGCCGATTCCTGCAGCCGTGGCGGGGGCGACGGCAAGATTCCGCCCGAGGCGGCCGCCAATATCCGTGCCGCTTCGCAAGTGCTCAATATCGCCTGGATCGCCGATGCGCTCGAGACGCAAGCCAGCGTCATTTGTCCGCGCAGCGGCGCGTGCCCGCGACAACCGCACGTGTGCGCGTAGGCGTCGCCGCGCGCTGGCTATTTGCCGGACAACTTTTGCGCGGTCTGGGCAATCAGCTTGCCCTGGTGCTTCGCTCCCTCCAAATCGAGCGCGCTGGGTTGCCGCTGGCCCGCGCCGCCCGCGATGGTGGTCGCTCCATAGGGGCTGCCGCCGACGATCTCATCCAAGGTCATTTGTCCTTGATGGCTATAGGGCAAGCCCACGATGGTCATGCCGAAGTGCAATAGGTTCGTGATGATCGAAAACAACGTGGCTTCCTGGCCCCCGTGCTGGGTCGCGGTCGAGGTGAATGCACCGCCGACCTTGCCGTTCAATGCGCCTCGCACCCAGAGTCCGCCGGCTTGGTCGAGGAAGCTGGCCATTTGCGAGGACATGCGGCCGAAACGCGTGGGGCTGCCCACGATGATGGCATCGTAGTTCGCGAGATCATCGATCGCGGCGATCGCTGCGCTCTGGTCCAACTTGAAATGTGCCGCCTTGGCAACGTCCGCCGGCGCGGTCTCCGGCACGGGTTTGATGTCGACGGTGGCGCCGGCGGAACGCGCACCCTCGGCGACCGCGTTCGCCAGGGTTTCTACGTGACCGTAAGATGAATAATAAAGAACCAATACTTTCGCCATTTGAATCTCCAACGCTTCGGTGTACGTGCCGGCTTGGCAGCATAAGCACCCGTGTATTCCCTGACTAGGTGGCATAATCGGATCAGACTATGCCGTGGATACCTGTAATCCGATGCTAGACCTCAATGAGGTGCGGATGTTCGTGCAAGTGGTGCGAGCGCGCAGCTTCGCGGAGGCGGCGCGGCAATTGAGCGTACCGCCGAATACCTTGAGCCGTCGGATCCGGCAACTCGAGTCGACACTGGATACCCGCCTGATGCAGCGCTCGACTCGAAAGCTTACGCTGACCGCAGCCGGCCAAGCTTTTTTCGATCGATGCGCCGCGGCGGTCGACGGAGTCCTGCAAGCCGGGAAGGACTTGATGAGCGGCAAGGACAAACCGAGCGGATCGGTGCGCATTGCGGCGCCGGCGGATTTCCTCGATTTGTTTCGCATCGAGTGGGTAGCCGAATTCTTGAGTTTGCATCCTCACGTGCGGCTGGATTTCGTATTGAACGATGCGCGCGCCGACTTGATCGATGAAGGCATCGATGTGGCGTTTCGCGGTGGTAACGCCCGGGATACCGGTTTCGCGTTTCGCCAGTTAACGTCGCAATATTTCAGTTTGGTTGCCAGCCCTGCTTATCTGGCGGCGCACGGCAGCCCCGGGACGCTCCAAGAGCTGACGGAGCACGATTGTCTGACCGTGTCGACCCGGCAAACCCGCGTGACATGGACATTGCAAGGACCAGAGGGCGACGAAGAGGTGAAGGTCGCTGGGCGGTTCAGTGCCAACAGCTCACGAATCCTCATGAAAAGCTGCTTGGCCGGCTTCGGAATTGCACAGCTGCCCGCCATGCTGATCGCCCCGGAGCTGCGTGCCGGCCGCCTCGTTCCTGTGTTGCCCCACTATCGCCGTAATGGCGCCGACTTCAATATCGTCCTGCCGAGCGGCCACCAAATCCCGACGGCGGTGTCGGCCTTCGTCGAGTTCGCGGTGGAAAGGCTGCATGCCATGGTGCCGGACGACATCGCTCCCACCACGCCGGCGCGGTAAGTCCCATGACGGCTCAGGGAAAATGGAAGATCATGATCAAGACGCCGCTGGGCGACAAGGAGGGCTTGCTCGATCTCGCCGTCGACGGGACGAGCCTGTCCGGATCGGTTTCCCATGCGGAGCACTTCGCGGCGATCAACAACGGCAAGATCCATGGAAATAAGCTCGAATGGTCGGCGAAAATCACGAAGCCGCTGCGCATGACAATCAAATTCGCCGCGACCGTCGAGGGCGACCGCATCCAGGGCAAGGCCAAGTACTTGTTGGGCAGCGCTTCCTTCTCCGGCAGCCGTATCTGATCAGCCTACGCCCTCGTCGGCCGATGCTGCCGCTCGGGACAGTTTGGCGCGTACGAATCCGATGTGTTCCCGGAGGATGTAGAGCTGGTCGGCGTGTGAGCCGGGCACTTTGCACGTGATGACTGAATTTTCGATCTCGTCGAGCCGATCGAGAAGCTCCGCCCGCCGTTCCTCCGACGGCTTCCCCAGAGTCTCCCGTTCGAGTGCCATGAGTTCGCCGTAGCGGCGGTGGATGCGGCCGTTGACGCGCCAGTTATACAGTTGCGGCAGGAATCGCAGCCCGGGGATCACCACCACGATGATCGGCAGGAGCACGAACAGCGTTCGATTGAGCAAGCTCGCCACCCAAAACGGCAGGTAACGGTAGGCAAAGCTCTTATTGCCGGTCTTGTAGAACCGCGCGGCCTCTTCGCTGGTCGGGTATGAGTTCCCCGAGGGCGTCGGGAATTGGCCGGCCGCCTGCAGCAGCGACGCGTGACCGTGCACTTCGAACGCCGCTTCGATGAGCAGATCGCACAACGCTGGGTGCAGGTTGGAATGCGCCAACAGTTCGACGGTCGGTGCGAGCATGTTGATCGCAGAGGGCGGAAGATTCTCGCCCAGATCAAACGCGCCGGACGGCACTACGAGTTTGCTCAAATAGGGGAAGCGGCGCACATAGGCATCGGCTTGGGGGAAATCGAACAAGCGGATGCCCTCGGTATGCAGCATTTCGCGAATGGTGGCAGGCGAGGCCGAGTCGCCGGACAGGAATATGGCGTCCACCTCCTTGCGCAACAGCGCGGTCTTGGCCGCGTCGCCTTCCAGGCTCAGCAGCGTCGTGGGCCCTTCCGGCTCGATCTCATTGGCCTTCAGCAGCGCCAACGCAAGAAACCGGGTACCGCTGCCGTCAGGACCGATCGCGATGCGCTGAGAGCGCAATTCCGACAGCCGCAGCAGTGCCTTGGGGCTGCGATAAAATATCGTCAGCGGTTGGTAGAAGACGCTGCCGAGCGACACGAGATCGCTGCTATCGCCGGTTCCCGAGATGCCCGATTGCACCATGGTGATATCAACGCCGGACTTCGCATCGGACAGACGGTTGAGATTGTCCAATGAGCCTTCGGACTCGATGATTTTGAGCTTAATACCGTTCCGCGCCAGTATCTTCTGGTACCGCTCGGCTATCGCTTGAAAGTTGCTGCCCTTAGGACCGCTGCTCATGGTGAGCGTGTGGGGCGGGGCCGGACGCACATAGTGCAGCGCCACCAGAATGGCGATTGCGCTCACGAGGAGAATCGGCCCCAAGGTCTCGGCGACGTCCTTCCAGGATACCGCCGTGATCTTCAACGGCAGACGCAGCGACACACCGGGCTTGGACTTTTTCTCTCTCGGTTGCGCCTCTGGTCCCATGAACGGCGGCCTCCCTGGTGACGACTCGGAGTGCCAGGATTGTATGCCCAGGTTGAGGTAAAGGCGGCCCGGCGAAACTGCGAATTCCGCGAATACGAATGATTGTCAATCGCGTCTGCGAATTGTTAGCCGCAATCTGCCTGCCGGGGTATCGTTTCGCGCTGATTCAATCAACGGGGATACGCAAGGGGCTATGAAACTCTATTCGTGGAATGTGAACGGCATTCGTGCGGTGCATCGCAAAGGGCTATTTCTGTCCTTTTTGCAAACGCATCAGCCCGACATCCTGTGTCTGCAGGAAACGAAGGCCGAACGCGGCCAGATTGAAATCGAGCTGCCCGATTATCGCGAGTATTGGAATTCCGCGGTCAAGAAAGGCTACTCGGGTACCGCCATATTCTCGAAGCAAGAGCCGCTCGCCGTCACGAACGGCTATCCGCAGGAATTTGCCCAGCGCTTCAGTTTCGCCGATGAACTGCAGCGCGATAGCGCCGAGGAAGGCCGGGTCATCACGGCCGAATATGAGAAATTCTATGTGGTGACCGTGTACACGCCCAATGCAAAGGACGATCTTAGCCGGCTGGCGCTGCGCTTCAAGCATTGGGACCCCGCGTTTCTTGCCTATTGCAAACTACTCGACGCTAAGAAACCCGTCATATTTTGCGGTGACTTGAACGTCGCTCATACGGAACTCGATCTTGCGAATCCGCAGTCAAACCGCGGCAAGAAGGGGTTTACGGACGAGGAGCGCAAGGGCTTTCAAAATTTCATAGATGCGGGCTTCGTCGATACCTTCCGGCTGTTTACGCAAGGAAATGGCCACTATTCGTGGTGGAGCCACTTCGCGAACTCGCGAGCCAGAAACATCGGGTGGAGAATCGATTATTTTTTGGTGTCGGTCCGCTTGCGGGAGACGGTAACGGGCGCGGCCATTCATCCGCAGATCATGGGCAGCGATCACTGTCCCGTCAGCATGACGCTGGCGTAGACTCGTACGAGGTACATCCGCGGTGCGGAAAATACGCACTTTCATGGATCGCCCGGTTTGGCGCATAGTTTGCTGCGAGGTTGTGCGTATTCAGTCCAAAAAGTAATTAGTGACATCAAAAGGCGAGGGGGAGTCGATGAATAAGCTAGAAGGACGGCGGGCATTGATTACGGGATCGGCGCGTGGCATCGGAAGGGCCATCGCCCGAGCCCTTGCCGGCGAGGGTGCCGACATCGCGATCAACTATCAGTCGAGCGAGACTGACGCGATTGCGCTGGCGAACGAGCTGAACGAGACGGGGCGCAAGACGCTTCTGATCAAGGGCAATGTGAGCGAGCGGTCGACTTGGAACTCGATGGTCGAACAGATCGGCAAGTCCTGGGGGCGGCTCGATATCCTGGTCAACAATGCAGGCATTACGCGGGACAAGACGCTGCGCAAGATGACCGACGATGATTGGCTGACCGTGCTCAATACCAATCTCAACGCCTGTTATTTCGGCGTCTCCGCCTTCATGCCGATGATGATCGAACAAAAGTTCGGCCGCATCATCAACATCAGCTCCTTCGTCGGTCAGGCAGGCAATTTCGGGCAAGCCAACTACTCGGCAAGCAAAGGCGGCATCATCGCATTCACCAAGACCGCCGCCCTGGAACTCGCGAAGTACAACGTCACCTGCAATGCGCTGGCTCCGGGTTTCACCGAGACCGGCATGCTGGCGAAAGTACCGGAGCAGGTCCAGGCCCAGATCCTGGCGCGCATTCCCATGGGACGCTTTGCCAAGCCCGAGGAAATTGCGAAGGCTGTGCTGTTTCTGGCGGCCGACGCTGACTACATCACGGGGCAGCAGATCAACGTCAACGGCGGCGTATACATGTAATCGATCGGGTCGCGCAGGCCGGGCCGCGCAGGCCGGGCCGCGCTAGGCCGCGCGCCGGCGCGTCAGCGCGCGGCGAGCCAACGGGCAATCGCCACGGGTACTTCGTGTTGTGCACGCGCGCTGATGTACATGCCGATGTGTCCGAGAGCGAACTCGAGCGTCGTGTAGTCCTTGCTTCCGACCAGACGTTCCAGCGCCAGCGACGCGTCGCGCGGCACCAAGTGATCTTTGCCGCCGATCAGGTTCAACACCGGCAGCGTCAGCGCGCGTAAATCGATTTTGCGACCGGCAATTTCGAGCTGCTGGCGGACGAGACGGTTTTCCTGGTATAGCCACACCACAAATTCCTGGAACGCAGCACCTGCCTGGTCGGGGCTGTCGAAGATCCATTGTTCAACCCGCATGAAAGTCTCGATTTGCGCGCGGCTAGGAGTGCCCATGAATAGCTCTACGTATTTTTGGTGCGCCAGGCGAAACGGCATCAGCGATAAGAACAGTTGATTGAGGGCATCGCCCGATACGTTGCCGTTGCTCACCCAGGCCGCGACATCAATTTTCCTGACCCACTTCGACAACAAGTCCGCGGGTGTTTGGAAATCCACCGGCGTGACCATGGTAACGAGATTTCGCACGCGCTGTGGATGCAGCGCCGTGAAACACAGACTGAACACGCCGCCCTGACAGACTCCGAGCATATTCAATGCGTCCAGCCGGTGCGCCCGCAGGATGTGTTCGACGCAACCGGCCAGCAGTCCGTCGATATAATCGGTCAGCGTGGTGAAGCGGTCGGCCCCATCGGGGTAGCCCCAGTCGATCAGATAAATATCCAGGCCCTGCGCCAAGAGTCCGCGGATGAGCGAGCGATCCTCCTGCAGATCCATCATGTACGGCCGATTGATCAATGCATAGACGATGAGCAGCGGCACGCCTTGGGACGGTTGCGAGGTCTCTTGCGCGGCCGGTCGATAGCGGTAAAGGCGAAGCTTGCCCGACTGCCACACCACGTCCTTCGGCGAGCAACCGGCAGCACAGTGGTTCGCTGCCGCGAGCGCTGCGTAGAGCCCTGCGGTCGTCATGATTTCGGGTTGCGTTTCGCACGCCGCGTGCGAGACGCGCGCGGCGCGGGGCGCGGCTTGCTCGCGGCGTCTCGCAGTTCGTGCTGCTGACGCTCCGCGCGCAGCTGTTCCTCGGCGGATTTCAGCCGGAGGGTGAGTGAATTGAGTTCGCTGCGGGTGGGCAGATCCATTAACTTCGACCAATGTTCTACGCTTGCGGAAAATTCCCGGCGCCATTGGTTGCTGGCATTCACGAAGTCGGCCAGCGCGTTGCAGAAAGAATCGCCGTGGGCGGTGCCTGCATAGGCTTCTTCCGCGCAGTCGATCCAAGAGTCGTACAGGCTGCGCAGCGTGGCAACGCCATCCCGAGCATCGGCGCGCCGAGCGATCCCGGAGGCCGCAACACGCGCCGCAAACGCCGTCGCAGCGTCACGCAATGCGTCGGACCAGAGGCATTGCAGCCGACGCTGCGCTTCGGCGACGCGCCGTGCCGCGTCGGCCGTGCGCTGCCAGCGTTGCTGATGCTCGCGGGTCAGGCCGAGCGCGGGCGCATCGAGCATTGCCGCCCAAGGTGCGCTGCCGGTGGTTGCGTCCGCACTCCACGGAGGTTGAAAAAACACCATGGACTGTTCACGGAGAAAATGGCTGAACGTTCGTGCGGCCTCGTCCGCGGCCGGCGCGTGCCGAGCGTCCTCGAGATATTTGCGCGCAGCGGCCGCGAAGCACTCGGCTGACTCGAGGAACGGCGTGAAGGCGTTGTGCCGCGTCTGCTCGGTGTGCACCGCGAACGCCTTCCATTGGCTCCATGGGTCATTGCCCACGAGCTTCTCCGTATGCGATGCAAAATAGGATGCCAAGTTCCGATCTCGCCGGGAATATTTGTGCGTTTGACATATAAGCGATTGTTTTATATGGAGTAATTATTATGAAACAACTGATGTATAATGGCCCTGAGATATATCATATTTTTGCAATGCGAAAAATTACCGATGCCGCAAGAACGCCTCATTAGAAAATACTCGAATCGCCGACTTTACGACACAAGCGGCAGCCGCCACGTCACGCTCGACGATCTGCGGCAACTCGTGGTGGCGGGCGAGAAGATCAAGGTCGTCGACGACAAATCGGGCGAAGACCTGACGCGCTCGGTGCTGTTGCAGATCATCGCGGAGCAAGAGCAATTCGGTCTGCCGGTGCTCGGCTGCGATTTGCTCGAAATGATCATCCGCTTCTACGGCGGTCCCATGCAAGCGCTGCTCAGCCGCTATTTGGAGCAGGCGTTCACCGCGATGCTGCGCCAGCAAGCGTCCATGCAGTCGGAAATGGCCAAGGCGTTGCAAGCACCGCTTGCACCGTTGTCCGAAATGGCGCGCAAAAACATGGAGCTATGGGAGCAGATGCAAGCGGTAACGCTCAACGCATTCGGAACGTCTTCGAGCGCGACGAACAAGACAGCGGACAAGCCAAAAGACAATGGTAAAGAGGGTAAATAACCATGGATATTCATAGTAAAGCAGTGGTCGTGACCGGCGCGGGGCGCGGTATCGGTCGAGCAATTTCGTGGCAGCTCGCGCGCCACGGTGCCAACGTCGCGCTATTCGATCTCAATGCCGACGATCTTGGCGAGACGGCCAAGCTGTGTGCGGCCGAAGCCGTGCAGGCCCGCACTTACCGGGTGAACGTTGCTGACGAAAGCGAAGTGTCGGCGGCCATGACGCAGGTGACGGCCGACTTCGGCCGCTTGGACGGACTGGTGAACAATGCCGGTATCGTCCGCGACGGCTTGCTCGTGAAAGTGAAAGATGGCGTACCGGTCGGCCGCATGACGCTGGATCAATGGAATTCCGTCATCGCCGTCAATCTGACCGGCCCATTCTTGTGCGCGCGCGAGGCCGCGGCGCATATGATCGAGTGCGGTAATGGCGGTGTGATCGTCAATATTTCCAGCATTTCTCGAGTCGGCAACGCGGGTCAGACCAACTACAGCGCCGCCAAGGCGGGCGTCGAATCCATGGGTGTGGTTTGGGCTAAAGAACTCGCGCGCTACGGAATTCGCGTCGGTTCGATTGCGCCCGGCTTCACGCACACTGAAATTCTCGCCTCGATGCGGCCTGAAGTGCTGGACAAACTCACGGCTCCGGTGCCGTTGAAGCGCCTGGGACAACCGGAGGAAATCGCGCACGCCGTGTTGTTCATATTCGAAAACGATTTTTTCACGGGGCGTTGCATCGAGGTAGACGGTGGGTTACGCCTTTGAGGCCTGCCGGTCCGTGTCCACCCCGAGGGCGTCGCAGATTCGACTGCTCGCCCAGATCACGCGCGTAACCGAAGCCGACAACAGGTCATCCGTTGGACTGTCATCGTGGGCCGACGGGCGCGGTAATCCGAGACGCGCCATCACCATCGCCTCCACCGCTTCGGCTTCGTATTCGAAGACGGTGCAGGGTTGGCGAGCGCGCACCCCTCGATGCGCCAACCAATGCGCCAACTCGTGGACGAGCGTCAGCAGCTCCTGTTCCGGATCCAAGTCCACACGCAGCATGATCACATCGTGGGACACCCTTCCATGCACCGATTCGGGCAACGTCGAACGCACCAGGCGGGCGCCGCTGCGCTCGACGTAGGATTCCAGGGACCGGATATAGTCGAGTATTGCCGCCACTGCTCGACCTCGCTGATGCCGTTTTCCATATGATGCGCTCAGGATGCTGCGGGCGTCGAACTGTGTTCGCTGCGATCATCGGTTGCAAGCATTTTTTTTGCATCGCAGTAGGGCCGGGCGCATTTACCGGGTTGAACGGAAGTGAATAAAGGTATAAAAAACATTGTATTAGGCGCATACGTGGATTCCCTTATCGCGCCGGAAGAATTCTTCTTGCGTTGCATACAAAAAGCGCTATGATGTATGCGTGAAAAGATTCCCAACCGAGGAGCTGACATGAGCGATTCAACTTTTGATCCGAAGAACATCTTAGAGGCCTATCGCAATGCGTTCGCGCCGGTGCTGAAGGCTCAGCAAGAAGGCGTGAAAGTGCTTGACCGCGTCGGCCGCTACCAATACGCCGTCGCCGGCGATTACTTGGAGTGGAGCCTGGCCCAGGCGAAGCTGGCGCTTGCCGCGCAGACGCCTGCCGACTTCTTTTCCAAGCAAGTGGAACTCACCACGGCGCTTAGCGAGAAGCTTCGCGCGCGCGCTGAGGAGTTTGCTACCCTGGCGAACGAAGCCCAGGCGAGCTTCACCACTGCGGTGAAAGAGACCACCAGCCATGTCGTCGATACGACGATGAAGGCCGCCGACCAGGCGAAGAAGTTCAGCGACGAAGCGAAGAAGTTCACTGACGAAGCGAAGAAGTTCGAAGAGCCGAAGAAAAAAGCAGGCTGATGCCCATCACCGGAATTTGGCGGGGCGCTGCGGCGCCCTGCCAAGCCGGGTCCGGTCCGTCGTGTCATCACGACCGTAGCGTCGGCCAGGGAGCCACGTGAGCAAGAATTTGAGCCAAATCGTTGATCCAGCCGTAGTGCCGGTTGAAAAAGCCGTAGCGCCGGTTGATAAAGCTATAGTTGAAAAGGCCGTAGCGCCGGTTGATAAAATCGTAACTCCGATAGAAAAAGCCATGACTCCGGGAGCCGCCGAGCAGCGTAATCTGCAGCGCAGCCTGCGCGCGCAATTGGCAACCGTGACGGGAGGCTTGGCGCCTGACGTTTACGTGAATGCCTGGTGGGACTGGCTCCTGAACTTGGCCAAGGAACCGCCCGCGCAGTCGCGGCTCATGCAGGACGCAATGGCCAAAGTGGCCGATAACTTCGCCTTTGCCTTGCAGGCGGCCGTCGCCGAACCATTGCCCCCGGCGGCGGGCGATGATCGCTTCGGCGGCAGTGCCTGGGCGCAGTGGCCCTTCAATGTCTATGCGCACGCTTATCGCAACTACGCCGATTGGTGGCAGAAGGCCTTGTCGAGCGTGCCCGGCGTCGCGCCCAGCAATGAACGCACCTTGGAATTTGTCGCCCGCAACGCCCTCGAGGCCGTATCGCCCGCCAACTACCTGGCTACCAACCCCGAGTTGCTCGATGCCACGCGCGCTGAAGCCGGCGAGAATTTGGTGCGCGGATTCCGTAATTGGCTCGAAGACATTCAGCGGATGCTCGGCGGCAAGACGGAGAACCACGCCGAGCATTTCATCGTCGGACGCGACATCGCCGCGACTCCCGGGAAGGTGGTACTGCGCAACGACTTGATCGAATTGATCCAGTATTCGCCGGCGACCGCCACGGTCTACGCCGAGCCCATCTTGATCATCCCGGCCTGGATCATGAAGTACTACATTCTCGATCTGTCGGCGAAGAACTCCTTGGTGCGATACCTGGTCTCGCAGGGTCATACGGTGTTCATCGTGTCGTGGAAAAACCCGACCGCGAGCGATCGCGAATTCGGCATGGACGACTACTTGAGGCTGGGAATCCAAGCCGCGACCGACGCCGTCTCGCGCATCGTCCCGGATCGGAAGATTCATGCGGTGGGCTATTGCATCGGCGGCACCTTGTTGTCCATTGCCACGGCCGTGTCCTGCGCCGACGGCGACCAACGGCTGGCCAGCATGACGCTGCTCGCTGCTCAGCAAGACTTCAGCGAACCCGGCGAACTGTCGCTGTTCATCAGTCCGAGCCAGATCGACATGCTGGAGGCGGTCATGAACCGAACCGGTGTGCTGAAAAGCGAGCAGATGGGCGCCGCGTTTGCGTTGCTGCGCTCCCGCGATCTGCTGTGGACGCCGGCGGTCAACGCGTATGTGCGCGGCAAGCGCGAAACACCGAACGACTTGATGGCGTGGAATGCGGACGGCACGCGCATGCCGTGCCGCATGCATTCGGAATACTTACGCCAGCTCTACCTGAACAACGCGCTTGCGCGCGGCGAATTTTCCGCCGAGGGCCGCCGCGTCGATCTCGCGGCCATTCACCTACCCATGTTCGTCGTCGGCACGGAAACCGATCATGTCGCGCCGTGGAAATCCGTTTACAAGGCGCGTGGCTTGACGCGATCCTCGGACTATACCTTTTTACTGACGTCGGGCGGCCACAATGCCGGCATCGTCAGTGGTCCGGTTCACCCACGGCGGCGCCATCGAGTCCGCACCTGGTTGAACGCAACCGAGACGCTTTCGCCGGAAGCGTGGTTCGAGACCACCGAGGCGCGCTCCGGGTCGTGGTGGCCCATATGGGAGCAATGGCTCGCGCAGCATTCCAGCGAGCCGCAGGTAGCACCACCGTCGATGGGATCCGCCGCGGCCGGCTATCCGCCGCTTGCCGATGCCCCCGGAGAGTACGTATTGCAAAAGTAGGCTCCGTTCGCTGCAATACGCAACGAGCGGCGTGGAGTTGAACAATCTGCCTGAGAGGGGAGTGTATGAACGAAGTAGTTATCACGGCCGCGCTGCGAACCGGAGTCGGAAAGTTCAATGGGTCGATTGCCAAGGTGTCTGCGGCCGATCTTGGAGCCCACATCATCAAAGCGCTGATGGCCAGTTCCGGGATTCAACCGAATCAGATATCCGAGGTGATCATGGGCCAAGTGCTCACTGCCGGCGTCGGTCAGAACCCCGCGCGGCAAGCCCTGATCCATGCCGGGCTTCCGGACACGGTGCCGGGTATGACGCTCGGCAAGGTCTGCGGCAGCGGTCTGAAGGCTACTCATCTGGCGGCGCAGGCGATCAAGTGTGGCGATGCTGAGATCGTCATTGCCGGCGGTCAGGAAAACATGAGCGCCTCGCCGCATGTCTTGCAAGGATCCCGCGACGGCTTCCGCATGGGCGATGCCAAGCTCATCGACAGCATGATCAGCGACGGCCTCTGGGATGTATACAACAACTATCACATGGGAATGACCGCCGAGAACATCGCGAAGAAATACGATATTTCGCGCCGTGCCCAAGATGAATTCGCGGCGGCATCACAGCAGAAGGCCGAGGCCGCGCAGAAAGCCGGTAAATTCAAGGCCGAGATCGCGCCGCTCGAGATCGTCTCACGCAAAGGCACCACCGTGTTCGACAGCGACGAATTCGTCCGTCCCGGCACGACCGTCGAGGCACTCAGCAATCTCAAGCCCTCATTCAGCAAAGACGGCACGGTCACCGCGGGTAACGCCTCGGGCATCAATGACGGTGCCGCCGCGGTAATGATGATGTCGGCGCGAAAAGCCAGCGAGTTGGGGCTCAAGCCGCTCGCCTGGGTCCGCGCGTACTCTTCAGCGGGCGTGGATCCGAAAATCATGGGCATGGGTCCGGTGCCCGCCACCCAACTGTGTTTGAAGAAGGCGGGCTGGACGCACGAGGAGCTCGATCTGATGGAGATCAACGAAGCGTTTGCCGCTCAGGCCATCGGCGTCAATCGTCAAATGGGCTGGGACACCTCGAAGATCAATGTGAACGGCGGTGCGATTGCGATCGGTCATCCGATCGGGGCATCCGGTTGCCGCATTTTGGTAACACTGCTGCACGAGATGATTCGGCGCGATGCCAAGAAGGGCCTCGCCAGCCTTTGCATCGGCGGCGGCATGGGCGTTGCGCTTGCGGTCGAACGATAGCTGAAACGCGGGGCGATGGAGAATCACATGAAAACAACGAATTGGGCAGCCACGGCAATGCTGGCCCTGGCAGCGGCGAGTATTGCAGTGTGGGCGCCCGCCCCGGCGGCCGTGCCCGCCACCGCGGGCGCGCCCGTACCGGCTACGACCCAGGACGACGCCATGATTGCACTCGCCACGCATAGTGGCTGCTTGACCTGCCATTCAATCAAGTCGGCTGCTGCCTCCGACCAAAGCACCAAACCGGTGGGGCCGGCATGGCAGGACGTCGCGATCAAATACAAGGGACAAAAGAATGCCGTGCACGTGCTCACCTCCACGGTGATGGGGGGATCCAATCCCTACGTCAGTCATTGGAAGGGCAAAGTCAGCGGACTTGCCATGCCACCCAATGCAGTTGCGATCAGCCGTCGGGACGCGCGGCAACTCGTGAAATGGATCTTGTCATTGGACGACCGGGGAACTTGATTTCGAATTGTCCTTCACGTGAGTCGCAACGGCGGGTTTGCCCTGTGACCGCGCATGCTCGCTAATGAGTTGAGCGACGACGCCCGGATCGGCGAGCGTCGAAATGTCGCCGAGCTGATCGTGTTCGTTTGCGGCTATTTTCCGAAGTATTCGCCGCATGATCTTTCCGGAGCGCGTCTTGGGAAGGCCGGGGGCCCACTGCAGGGCATCCGGCGTCGCGATCGGACTGATTTCGCGGCGAACCCATTCACGGAGTTCGAGACGCAGAGGCTCGGAAGCCTCGACTCCTGAAATCAAGGTGACATAGGCGTAAATGCCCTGGCCTTTGATGTCGTGCGGAAATCCCACCACGGCGGCTTCCGCCACTTGAGGGTGAGCCACCAGGGCGCTTTCAATTTCCGCGGTACCCAACCGGTGGCCCGCCACATTGATGACGTCGTCCACGCGGCCGGTGATCCAGTAATAGCCGTCCGCGTCGCGACGTGCGCCGTCGCCGGTGAAATACATGCCTCGAAAGGTTTTGAAATACGTGTCGATGAAGCGTTGATGATCGCCGTAGACGGTACGCATCTGCCCCGGCCAGCTATCTAGCAATACCAAATTGCCTTCACACGCTCCCTCGAGCATGCGGCCCTCGTTGTCGACGATGGCGGGCTTCACGCCGAAGAACGGCACCGTGGCGGAGCCCGGCTTCAAGTCGATCGCGCCGGGCAGCGGCGCGATCAATATCCCGCCGGTTTCAGTCTGCCACCACGTGTCGACGATGGGACAGCGGCCGTCGCCGACGACGTGGTAATACCACTCCCAGGCTTCCGGATTGATCGGTTCTCCCACCGACCCCAACAGCCGCAACGATTGGCGTGACCACGCCTTTACCGGTAGTTCACCTTCGCGCATGAGCGAGCGGATGGCCGTGGGCGACGAATACAAGATCGTAACCTTGTGCTTGTCGACCACTTGCCAGAAACGGCCGGTGTCGGGATAGTTCGGGATGCCCTCGAACATCACGCTGGTCGCTCCGTTGGCCAGCGGGCCATAGACGATGTAGCTGTGCCCGGTGACCCAGCCGATGTCGGCGGTCGCCCAATAGATGTCGTCGTCGCGCAAATCAAAAACCGCTTGGTGTGTGAATGCGGCGTAGACGAGATAACCGCCCGTGGTATGCAGGACACCCTTGGGCTGACCGGTCGACCCTGACGTATACAAAATGAACAGCGGGTCTTCGGCGTCCATCACCTCGGGCGCGCAGGTTTTGTCCTGGGCGCCCACCACTTGCTCGAACCACATGTCGCGCGGCGAATACATCGGCACTCGCGTGCCCGTGCGGCGCACCACCAACACATGTTTGACGCATTCGGTCCCCGGGATGGAGAGCGCCCCATCGACGCATTGTTTGAGGGGCACGCGTTTGCCGCCGCGAAGTCCCTCATCGGCGGTAATGACCACTGTCGAACTGCAATCGGCGATGCGTCCTCCCAAGGCCTCGGAGGAAAAGCCGGCGAAGACCACGGAGTGAATGGCGCCAATGCGGGCGCAGGCGAGCATCGCAACGGCGATTTCCGGAATCATCGGTAGATAGATCGTGACGCGATCGCCCTTGCTTACGCCCAGCGATTTCAACGCGTTCGCACACTGACACACGCGCTCGTGCAGCTCACGATAGCTGATGCTGCGTGACGCAGCGGGATCGTCGCCTTCCCAAAGTATCGCGGTCTTATCGCCGCGCGTTGCCAGATGACGATCCAGACAATTGCTGGAGACGTTGAGTTTTCCGTCATGAAACCAGCGGACGTGAAAATCGCTTTCTGAAAAACTCGTGTCTTTGACTTGCGAGAAGTCCTTGATCCAGTCGATGCAATGGCCGATACGTTGCCAGAAGAGGTTCGGGTCCAGGATGGACTCAGCGTACATTTGCTCGTAGGCGGCTCGCGTTACCTGGGTTGCGGCTGCGAAGCTCTCTGGCACTGGATACAGGTGCTTATTCATTGCGTCACCTTCGAGATTGCAAGCGTGAAAACACATCCGGCAAACCGCCGAACCAGCCGTTTCTTGAAAATCCCCCGCGAACATCGTCCGCTCGCTGAATAGTCCAATCGAGCAGCGAGGATTTTGTACCGGTATCTATGCGTAAGCAAGCAGGGGTACGGCGTTTCTTTGCGCCAAGAAAAAGCGCACCATCTGCGCTGAAGCATCGGGCCCGGTCGCATCCGTAAAGGAGCCGAGAGGAGATCCTCCGGACCAGGCATGTCCGGCGCCATGCACCACCCAATATTCCACGAGCGAGGGCGTGTCAGGGCGGTGGTAGACGGTGGTGGTATAGACGCGCCCACCGGGAGAGATTCGTTCCCGACTGTTTTTTTGCATCGGTCCGACTGCGCGCTCCGCACGCGATACCGCCTGGTCGACAATGGCAATCCCATTGCTGACGTCGACCGTCGTATCGTAGTCACCGTGAAAAACGATGGTGGGGGTCACGCGCGACGCCGGGGAGCTGGTGCCTGATTGGGGGCCGCCGTTGCCGCGCATGGCCGCAAGTGCCGAGGCCGAATCATGGGCGGCACCGTAAGGTAGGCCCGAGTGCACGCCGACGGCGGCGAACAATTCCGGATGGGTGACCGCGAGAATCACCGCCATGGCGCCGCCCGCCGACAGGCCTGCGACGAAGATGTGCCGAGCATCGATGCGGTGATCCAATGCGACCTGGCGCGTGATGCCGGCAATCAGGGAAGGCTCACCGCCGTCTCGAGCCTGATCCTTCTCAGCGAACCAGTTCCAACAATTCAAGGGATTCGCCGCTGACGACTGAGCCGGATACACGACTAAGAACCCATGCTCGTCTGCCAGCTGGTTCATGCGGGTGCCGATCGCAAAGTCTTCCGGCGTTTGACGGCAACCGTGCAGCATGACCAACAGCGCCGTGTGCTTGCGGCCGACGCCCTTGGGCGTATAAATCTTATATGACATATTTCCGACCGTATTCGAATAGGAGCGATCGACGAATCGACCCGCCGGTGCGAATGCGCGCCTGATCCGATCAAAGTACATGGATAACCTCAAGCGATAGCTCGAACCGGCCGGTATCGGTCGGCGCGCCGACTATAACGTCCCGCCGTGCGTAGTGCCGCGACTTCTGGCATCTTGTACCAATGCCACACACTCAATCCACGGCGGCTTGGCGCGGGCAACCGCTCAGCGGCCTCCTGTTCGACCTCGACGGGACGCTGTTGAACACCGCCTCGGATATTGCGCGTGCGCTCAATCGAACGCTAGGCGAATACGGCATGGCCGCGCTGCCGGTAAGCGATGTGTCTCGCATGATCGGCCGTGGGTCGCCGATACTGATCGAGCGTGCCGCCGCTGCCCGGGGACAGGTGTTGAACGACGCCGATAGAGCCGCAATGCTCGATCGGTTCTTCCATCACTACGGCGCGCTGGAAGAATCCGATGAATCCGACGCGCAGCCCTATCCCGACGTGGGCGAAACGCTGCGGACAATGCACGATGCCAGGATGCCGATCGCCGTGGTCACCAACAAACACTGGCGATTCGCGAACGGACTGCTGCATCGATTGGGTCTCATGAGATACGTCAACGTCGTCGTTGGCGGCGACACGTGCGAGCGCCGGAAACCCGACCCCCAACCGCTGCTGTTCGCGTGCGAATCGTTGGGCGTAGCGCCGGCGCAGGCGCTGATGGTGGGCGACTCGATCAATGATGTGAAGGCCGCGCGTGCCGCCCAAATTCCGATCGTCTGCGTGCCGTACGGCTACAACGAGGGCCAGGACCCTCGCTCTCTGGCGTGCGATGCGATGATAGAAACCCTGGCCGATCTGCCCCGGCTTCTCTGGCCGCACGCTTAAGGCACAGGGAATCGAAGCTATAGCGGTTCGGCCGGCTCGTCGCGCACGTCGAATACCCGGAAGCCGGCCCGCTCGTAGATCCGCTGGGCCGCCGGGTGATCCCAGGTATCGGTGTGCAGCCAAATTCGATCAGGGTTGGATCGCCATTCGCCTTGCAGCGCCGTGGCGAGCAGCCACGGCCCAAGGCCGCGCCCCTGAGCATCCGGCACCAGTCCGAAGTTCTTGAGTTCGATCTGAGGAAAGCCGCTGCGGTCGAATTCGCAGAATCCAAGCGCATCCCCGCTGACGTCGCGCAGCACGTAGATGTGCAACGAGTCGCCGCCGAGCAGCGCTTCGAGTTCCGCCTCGGATAGCGAGAGCCGCTGGTTCCAGCCCAGCGACTCGCCGACCCGGCGATATAGCGCGAGGTAGGGTTCTCGGGCCATGCGCTCGCGGGCCACACGCTCGCTGCCCCAATAAAGAGCAGGCGGCAGTGCCGGTTCACACTGCTCAAGGTAGGTGACGCGCAAGACGGTCTATGTGGAGCGAGTTATGCATTCTCTTCTGAAGACCCCGGAACGGTCGCATCGTTCCAGTTTAGACTGGCTGAGCGACAGCACTCACCGGCAGCCGGTTCGTGCAGCATCGAATGCAATGTTTCCGAGAATATACCAACGGCCGAGGGTCGGCGAGAATGTCATTATCGATGATTCCAAAAACGATGTTGCTGGCGGGCGCGCTGGCGAGGCGACGAAGCGTTCGCTTCGTATCTGGACGTGCCGGTGCTGGAGTCTTCTGCCGGTGCTTGGCCTGACAAGGCGCCGCCATCCGCCTACGACGCCTTTAGTCCGGGTAGCGGGGATATCACAGTGTGGAAGGGGTTTCAGCGCAAGCACGCCGAGGGGCTCGAACTGTTGCAGGCGGCGCCGGCGTCGCCATAACCTATGTCGCCGGCGGCGACCGGCCGCTAGTGGCTCAGTGCGCCTGGGGCCGGCGACGCATGAAGGTGAGCGCGAGAAGCGCCGATGCGGCCATCAGGAATAGGCTGACCGCGTTCAATACGGGGCTCGCGCCTTCGCGCATCCGCCCGTACATCATCACGGTCAGGGGCGAATCCGCGCCGACCAGCATCAATGTCGTATTGAAATCTTCGAAAGACATCAGAAACGAGATGGCGGCCGAGCCCAACAATGCCGGACGCAAATACGGCAACACGATGGTACGAAATACCGCCGCTTGGGACGCACCGAGATTGAACGCAGCTTCCTCGAGAGTGCGGTCGAAGCGGCGCAGGCGAGCGCTGATGGTGAGCGTGGCAATGGTGGCGATGAAGGAAAATTGGCCCAGCACCACCAGCGGCAGCCCGGGGCGCAAAAAGTCCAGTTCCCAGCCAAGCGTGTCGTCTGCGAATTCTGCGATGCGACTGGCGAACGCGAGAATGGAAATCCCTAAGATCACGCCGGGGATGACCAGCGGGGCCAGCATCAATACCGACAATGCCTGCTTGCCGGGAAAGCGCCCGCGCTCGAGAAGAAATGCATTCGCCGTGCCCAGCGACACCGATAGGAGCGTGACCCAGAGGGCGACGATGCAGCTGGTCAAGATGCTGCCCATGAGCGCGGAATCGGCGATGAGCCCGGTGCGACCCTTCGAGGGGTTTCCCAAGAACCAGTCCAGCGTAAAACCGCGCCAAGGAGGCGCGGGGTAGGGCGCATCGTTGAACGCGAATACAGCGACGACGACCAACGGCAGGAACAGGAACGCCAGGAACGCAACCACGTAAACCGCCGTGGCGGCGCGCAGCCATGCCGGACGCGGCAGCGACGGAATCACGTGCGGCGCATCACGTCACCGAGTCGTTGACCGGTGATTTTCAATCCGATCACCACCATGGCGGTGGACAAGCCGAGCAGCAGGAAGCCGAACGCCGCGCCCTGTTCCCAATTGAAGCGGGTAATGAACTGCGTATAGATTTGTTCGGTGAACCATTGTGAGTTCTTGCCGCCGAGGAGCGTAGGCGTCAGGTAGTTCCCCAACGTGAGCATGAAGACGACGATGCATCCCGCCGTAATGCCCGGCGCCGCGTGCGGGATGACAATGGTGCGCAAAATGGCGAATCCGCCAGCGCCGAGATCATAGGCTGCCTCGATCAGCGCATCGTCCAGGCTCTCCAGACTGGAAATCAGCGGTATCACCATGAACAGCAGCGATGTGTAGATCAAGCCGACCAAGATGGTCGCGTCGTGATAGAGCAATTCGACGGGCACCGCGGTGATTCCGAGCTTCACGAGCAGCGCGGGCAGCACCCCGGACTCGCGCAGCAAAATCATCCACCCGAGAGTGCGCACCGTCTCGCTCACCCAGAATGGGATCAAGCAGAGGATGAACAGCAGCGAGCTTGCGCGGCCTGCGCTCAGTTTGGCGATGGTCCACGCGATGGGAAATGCCAGCAGCAACGTCAGCAAGGTAGCGGCGACGGACATCAACGCCGTGCGCACGAAGACATTCCAGTACAGGGGCTCCGTAAAGAAGGTTTTGTATTGGGCAAGACTCCCCGCATAGTTGTGCGGACCCACCCGTTCTCGAAACGAGAGCACGGCGAGTTCGACGTGCGGCAAGATGACCAATGCGCCGAGCCAGAGAATGGCCGGAGCCAGCAATAGTCCCAGGCTCAACCGTCCGTGCCAGCGGGCCCTGGCGCTATCCATTCTGGCCCCGAACCGGAAAGCACACGGCGCGTTCGGGATCGAAACTGAAAAGCACGGGCTCTTCCGGTTTCAAGTCCGAGAATTGCCCGGTCTGCGGGAGCGCGATGCGAAATTCGCGACGAGTGCGGCTCTCCTGCAACAGCACCGCCGAATTCGCGCCGTCGAACAACAGGCTCTGGACCTGGCCCGCGTGCTGAGGCTGACCGCCGGGCAGTTCGGCGGTCAGCCTGCCGAGACTGGCCGCTTCCGGGCGCACGAAACCCTCGACGGCATCACCGACCGCGATTGCGCCATGGCTGCGCGCGCGGATCATCCAACCGTCGGCGGTGGTGATCTCCACCACCGCCCCATCCTTGTTGGTGGCGCGGCCGACGATGCGGTTGTTGGCGCCGACGAATCCCGCCACGAAAGGCGTCTGCGGTCGGTAATACAAATCCTGCGGCGTTCCCAGCTGTTCGAAGCGACCATGACTCATCACGCCGACGTGATCCGACAGCACCAGGGCTTCCGATTGATCATGGGTGATGTAAACGAACGTGGTGCCGAATGCCGCCTGTAATTGTTTGAGTTCGATTTTCATGTGCTCGCGCAGCTTGAGGTCGAGGGCGCCGAGCGGTTCGTCGAGCAGCAGCAGCGTCGGTTCGAGTACCAGACTGCGTGCGATTGCGACCCGTTGACGTTGGCCTCCGGACAGCTCGTCGACACGCTTGTTCGCGGCGCCCCGAAGGCCGACGCGCTCCAGCATGGCATGGCTTCGCCGTATCCGTTCCGCACGCGCCATGCCCCTCTGGCTCAAGCCGAATGCGACGTTTTCGCCCACCGACATCATTGGAAACAAAGCTAGTTGCTGAAACACCATGTTGACCGGGCGTCGATTCGGCGCGACGTCGCGCATGCTTTTGCCGCCGATGGCGATCTCGCCGCTGTCGGGCGCGATGAACCCCGCGATCATCCGCAGCAAGGTGGTCTTGCCGCACCCTGAAGGCCCCAGGATCGAAAAGAAGCTGCCGCGATCGACCGAGAATGACAGCGCATCGACGGCGACGTGATCGGCGAAACGCTTGGAGACGGCGTCCAAGGCCAGATCCGCCGTGCTCAATTGGCAGCCTTTATACGATCCAGAACCTTGCCTTCGATTTCCTCGAGGCCAGCGGGGATCGCCGGATACCAATGAATGTTCTTCAATTCGCTCTCGGGAAAAGCCGCGGAGAATTGCGCTTTGAGGCGAGGATCCACCAGCGGCGCAGTGTCCTTGGCGGCCGAGAAGTTTCCCACCGACTTGATGATTTTCGCGGCGTTCTCCGGTCGCATGGTGAAGTTGATCCACGCGTAGGCCGCGGCATCGTTGCGGCCGCGCGCCGGCAAGGCGAAGGTGTCGAGCCAGCCGAGCGCACCGGAGCGCGGCACGACGTACTGAATGTCCGGGTTGTCGCGATTGAGCGTCCACCCCCCCGTATCCCACATCATCGCCGCGGTGACTTCGCCGGATCGAAAGCCGTTCAGCAGCTGGTCCTTGTTGTCGTAGAAGAATTTAAAATTCGGCTTGCATGCGATGAGCGTGGCGCCCACCTGATCCATGAGCGCGCCATACGCCTTAGGATCTCCATACAGGGCGAACGGATCCTTGCCTGAAGCGAAGGCAAATGCCATCAGCGTGGGTCGCCGTAGACGTATGGCCGTCTTGCCCTTAAGTTCGGGATTGCACAGATCGCGGTAGTCCGCGACTTTGGCGCGCTTGGTATTGACGACCAAGCCGTCCGTTCCCCACAGATAAGGAAGTCCATACAGCTTCCCATCGACGGTCGCGTTGCGTTTTACGATCTCGAGCAGCGCAGGCTGGAATTCTTCGGTCTTGACCTTGGACAGGTCGATGGGCTTGTAGATTCCGAAGTCGCGTGTCACCGAAGCTATCCGATCCTGGGACGGCTGCGCGAGATCATACCCGGCGCCGCCCGTGGCACGCAGCTTCGATATCATCTCCTCGTTGTTCGAGAGGGTAACTTCGACGTCGATGCCGGTTTCCTTCTTGAAAGCAGCGATGAGGTCGGCGGGAACATAGTCTGCCCAACTGAGGATGCGCAGTTTTTGATTGTCTGCGTGCGCGTCGCTGAATCCTAAACTGAGCGCCAGCGCCAGCATGACGATGGAAACGTGGAAGCCCCTCATTCAATCAATCTCCTTGCCCAGGATCGGCGGCGCCGGGTGCCAAGCGGATTAGGTTAGCACAGCCCATTTGAGCGACAGGCGCGACGCAGCGCTGCACGGAGCGTTACTTCAGCGCGTCGTGGACCAAAGCGATCCTGCGTTCCGCTCGTATCAAGGTGGCCTGGCAGTCCGTCGCATTCAAGCCGATGCTGGCGAATGCGTTGATGCCGTCCATCGCAATTTCCCGAGGCTCCGGCATTCTCAGTGAATCGGCAAGCAACAGGCTCACGATGAGCACGTCGGTCAGTCCCGCTTCGTGTTGCCACTTGCGCGCATAGTCTCGTTGATCGGCCACTGCCTCGCACATGTCTTCGGCGAAGCCCCAACTCTCCAATACCGCCTTGCCGATGGGTGCCTCCCAGCCGTCCAACATTTCCATCCTGGACCGTTGCGTAGCAATGTCCATGGATCGGGTAGCGACGTGCGCCATGATGTACAGAGTGCCGATGCCGTGCAGCAGTCCGGCGAGGAAGGCCACGTCGGTACGCACCTTGGTCCGTTCCGCGACGAGCTGACAGATGCAGGCCGCCGCAATGCTCTTCACCCACAAGTCGTCCAACGGCTGCGCAATCGAACGCAGCGCCTCTTCGTATTGCATCTGTTTGATCGCGTACGATATCGCGATGCTTTGCACCATCTGTTGGCCTATGCGAGTGACGGCTGAGCGTAGATCGGTCACCGGCTTGCCGCTGGCATTGAACGCAGCCGAATTGGCCGTCTGAAGCAGCCGCGCAGCCAAGCGTGGTTCGGCGCCGACGATGGTGACGACCTGCTCCGAGGTGGTATTCGGATCCACGAGTGCCTCGCTGATGCGCACCACCACATTGGAGAAGCAGGGGAGGTCGACGGTGCCTCGAGAGACTTCAGCAGCCAGTTCCTGCAAGAATGCGAGAGCGGCACCGCGCTGTTCGGGCGTCGATGAACTGCCGTCCGCCGGGATGGACGTCGCGCCGGACCGATACGTGGGAGTCGATTCGGTATTAGACATAAGGCATGCTCACCGCGCGAACCTCGACCAAACTACGCATATCGATGCGATTTAGCCGATTATCCGCCAATCAGCAAGGCGCCGCGCGGCCGCTGCGCACGGTCGCGGGTGCCTTGCCCACGGTTCGGAGAATTGCGTCGAGGCGATTCGAACCGGCCACGGCGGCGTTGAGCGATCCGACCCGAAACGGCGGATTCTCCTCGAGGGTGCCCGGCGCGGTGGAGGTGGCGACCGCCGAATTCTACGCTACCCAAATGAATCGAGCATCAACGTGTCAACGCCCCGCGGGACGGTGTCAGACGCCCCGCGAGCCAGGCGTGAATTTGGCTGACGATGGACAACGCTATTCCCTCCGGCGTGACGGCCCCAATCTCGATGCCGACCGGACCGCGGATGCGCGTCCGCAGTTGGCCCATCGTTTCGCCCAGCTCTTGGGCGATGCGCTGGCGGCGCGCGGCAGGTCCCAGTAGTCCGACATAATCCGGCGCTCCGGCATCGGCCAGCTCGCGCAGGTACGCGACATCGGACGGCAGGTGATGACTCATGACGACCGCGGCGTGGCACCCATCGAGCGCCAGGGTAGCGCGCAAGTCGCGCGCATCGGCGCGGTACACGTCCGCTCCGAGGAAACACCGTGCCATGGCGTAAGCCGGTCGATGATCCACCACGGACACGCGCCAACCCAGGCCGAGCGCGGCACTCACCACGGGTTGCGCATCGGGGCCGGCGCCGCAAATCAACACATGCGGCGGCGGAGCAAGAAACTGCACGAAGGCACGCCCTCGGCGCCCGCCCGCCTCGAACTCGATTTGGCGCGACTCGGTCTCGGCCACCGCGCGCTGCGCAGCGTTCAACAGCGCGGGTGATGCGCCCAACAGCGCCGGCGACGCAAGCGCGGCCGCATCGTACGTGCCCAGCGCAAGCTCCGCCGAGTCGTGTACCGCTACCAAGGACGTCGATCTACCCGAGCGTGTCGTCCGCCCGGCGTTGGCCATTGCCGACGCGGCTAACGTGCCCGGGCCCGCCGGTTCCAGCAGAATCCGCATGGCGCCTTCGCAACCCGCGCCGATCCCGAACAGGATGTCGTCGGGGCCGCGCATGTCGTACTCGACCGCGCGGGGTTTGCCGCTGCCCTGAACCTCCCTGGCGTGAATGCTGAGGTCCGCCTCGAGACAACCGCCGCTCAGCAATCCGAAGAAGCTGCCGTCCGCCATGATGAGCATGCGGGCACCCGGCTTGCGGTAGGTGGAGCCGGCCGTCGCCACCACGGTCGCCAATACGGCGCTGCCGTCGCGCGGCGCGCGCTCCAGCAACGTTTCCAAACTTGTATCGAGCCGTGCCTCGAGTCTGGCGCTATGCATGACGCAATTCTCGCAAAGTATGGAAGGGAACGCGAAGCTAAGCGCTCGTTGCCATCGGAAGCGGAAGCGGTCAAGATTCGCCCCAATGACACTCACGCCCGACACACGCAAGCTCTACCAGCAGGTTGCGGGTACCATTATGGCATCCATCACATCCGGCCAATACAAGCCGGGCGAGCGCCTGCCTTCGGAGCGTGACCTGGCCACCGCGTTCAAGGTTAGCCGGCCCACGATACGCGAAGCGATGATCGCCCTCGAAATTCGAGGGTTGGCCGAAACCCGTCATGGTTCGGGAATCTATGTGACCGATCAGCTGCCGGTCCCTGAGGGCGCGGGAGACTTGGATATCGGCGCATTCGAACTGACGGAGGCACGCCGTTTGTTCGAAGGCGAAGCGTCGGCCTTGGCGGCGACTACCATCACCGAGGAGTGTTTGGAAGAATTGCAGCTCATCGTCGGCGAGATGGCCGATGAGAACGCACGCAACAAGCAAGGCTGGACAGCGGACCGAAGGTTTCACATCGCTATCGCGCGCGCCACGCGCAACACCGCGATCGCTCAGGTCATCGAATCCCTGCTCGACATGCGGCACAAATCGCCGCTCTGCGTGTACATGCTGGAGCGCGCGCGCCGCGTCGGCGTGCAACCGCGCGTGAGCGAGCATCGGCGCATTCTCGTCGCCTTGCGCAAGCACGACCCGAAGGCCGCCCGCAATGCCATGCGTGATCACTTGGCGCGGGTCATCGAGGATTTATTGGCGGCGACCGAGCCCGATGCGTTCAAAGGGACGTCGCCAAGATCGGTCAAGAAGCGCAACGACTATATTCGCCGGCTGGCGATCTGAATGGCGCAGCCGGCGGTGCCGCGGGTGCGCAGCGCCGGAGAGCTGCTCGAGGTCAACCGCCGATACTACGACTCGCTGTGGGCGGGTGCGCGCTTGGTCGAACCGCAGCGGTTCAACACTTGGCCGCTGGTGCAATCGCTGCTGCCGCAAGGCGCAGAACGGCTCGAGGTGGCGCCGGGCCTGCGGCCGCGACTGCCGCTCGAGAACACTCAATTCGTCGACGTCAGCGGGCCGGCGCTTGCCAAGCTTTCCCAACGCGGCGCATCGGTGACTTTGAGTCTGGTTACGGCGCTGCCGTTCGCGAACGATAGCTTCGATCTGGTGTGCGCACTCGACATCGTCGAACACGTCGATGATGAAGATGGGGCGCTGTCTGAAATATCGCGAGTGGCCAAAGCGGGGGCGGTTCTGCTGTTGTCCGTGCCCCTGCATCCGACGCGATGGACCGCGTTCGATGACTTCGTGGGGCATCGCCGCCGCTACGAACCTGAACGGTTGTGGAAGAAATTGGCGGAATATCGTCTCACGGTGGAACGCAGCGCAGTGTTCGGCATGCAACCGAAATCATCGCGGCTGATCGACATCGGTATGTGGTGGTTGACGCATCGACGCGAACGGGCCTTGAGGTGGTACAACCGCGTCTTCATGCCGCTGGGGCTGTGGTTTCAAAAAAAATTGGATATTCATACGGGCATCATCGAAACCGACCTGGTCGACGAGATACTCATGATATGCCGCAAGCACTGAAGTTGCGTCCGCAGCGGACTCTGTCGCGCCGTGAGGCATTGGCCGGCGGCTTCGGCGTCCTCTGTTCGACGTTGCTCGCAACTCCCGGCCGCCCGTCGCAAAGCGCACTCATCACGGAAGCGGTTGCACCGGGCATCCATATTCGCCGCGGGGTCGATGCGGACGCAAGCTTCGCCAACGGCAATGCCATTGCCAACGGCGGCTTCGTCGTGGGCCGAAATTGCGTTGCGGTGGTCGACCCTGGCGGCAGTTTGGACGACGGACAACGCCTGCGTGCGCGAATCCGCGAAGTGACGCGATTACCGATCCGCTACGTATTGATGTCGCATGTCCATCCCGATCATATTTTCGGTGCGGGCGCATTCGCGCAAGACCGGCCGCAATTCGTCGGTCATGGGCGACTACCGAACGCCATGGCGCAACGCGGCGAGTATTATCAACGGGGGCTGGATGCCATCCTCGGTAAGGGCAAGTCGGGTCCCCTGGTCATGCCCACGCGTGTGGTCACGGAGCGGGATCAAATCGATCTCGGTGATCGGACGCTGCTGCTGACCGCGCATGGCGTCGCGCATTCCGATTGCGATCTCAGCGTGTTCGATCCGGCGACCGCCACGCTGCTTCCGGCCGATCTGTTGTTCGTCGAGCGCGTACCATCCCTCGACGGTCGGTTGAAGGGCTGGCAGAACGAATTGACGGGACTGAAGGCCATCCCGGCGAAGCGTGCAGTACCGGGGCATGGTCCGGTGAGAGTAAGCTGGCCGGCGGGAGCGCGAGATCTCGATCGCTATCTTGATGTGTTGTTGCGCGAGACTCGGGCGGCAGTGAAGCAAGGGATGGATATCAGCGCCGCTGTCGCGTCGGTCGGCAGATCCGAACGCGGCAAGTGGAAGTTGTTCGACGACTATCAGGGCCACAACGTCACACAGGCGTTCAAGGAGCTCGAATGGGAATGAAACGTGTGCTACCGATGGCGCTCATGCTCATCGTCGGTTGGACCGCCAACGCGGCCCAGACCGCGCCCGCCCTTGACGATGAAGAGGCCGACCGGGCGGCGCGCTGGAAAGACCTGCAGCACGCCCTGTTCGGCGACCGTCCCGTACGGGACGGCTCGGCATGGATGGGTATCGATGCGCCGGCCCGTGCACTCGACGCCGCCTTGGTGCCGGTCAATCTGACGGTACAGGGCGGCACGCCGATCAAGGGCATCTATCTCGTCATCGACAATAATCCGGGACCGCTGGCCGGTCACTTTACCTTCGGGCCGCAGGCAGATCCGCATTCGCTCAAGCTCCGCGTGCGCGTGAATGCCTACACCTACATCCACGCGGTCGCCGAGACGCGCGACGACCAGCTCTATGCGGTCGCCCGGTTCGTCAAGGCGGCCGGGGGTTGTTCCGCACCGGCGGCTGGCGACGCGCAGCAGGCCCTGCAGGATCTCGGGCACATCAAGGTGCGGTTCATGCAGCCATTCGTTCCCGGTAAGCCGATGCAGGCGCAGATGATGATCCGCCACCCGAATTTCAACGGGATGCAGATGGATCAAACGACGCGGCTGTACACGCCCGCGATGTTCATTCGGACCATCGACGTGAGCTATAACGGCGCACAAGTGCTGCACCTGGATTCGGACATTTCACTGAGTTCCGATCCGGTCATCAATTTCGGTTTCATCCCGCCGCAGAAAGGCCAACTCAAGGTATCGGTGCGCGACACCCAAGATGCCACGTTCGGCCAGAGCTTCGACGTGCCCGCGCCGGCGGGTTAGACCGGAGGTTGCATGGTGATGCCCGCTTATCGCGCGCCTGTGCCCCGCATGCGCATACCCGCGCTGCTGTGTTGCCTCATGGCGGTGGACGCCGGGTTGGCTGCGGACGCCGGGCCGGCAGCCGAACCCAGCGGGTATTGGATGGGAGGTGTCGATACGCCCGTGCCTTCCACCATCCAAGGCGGCCGCGTCATTCACGCCAGAGAGCTCGGGGCGCTGCTGCGTCGAGGCGGCATCGTGGTAGTCGATGTGTCGGATGCGCCGCGGCGACCGGATGGCTTGGCGCCCGGCGCTCCCTGGATGCCGTTGCCGCACCGTGCGCTGCCCGATGCGCTGTGGATTCCCGGAGTGGGGGCCGGCGCAGTAGCGCCGGACCTCGACGCCTTCTATCGCGGCCGATTGGACAAAGCGACGGCGGGGAAGCTCGATGCAGCGGTCGTCATTTACTGCCACGATAAATGCTGGCTGAGTTGGAATGCGGCGAAGCGCGCGATTGCCTACGGCTATCGCCGCGTCTATTGGTTTGCGGACGGAATCGAAGGTTGGACCGCGGCCGGGCGCGCCACCGTGGTTGCCGAGCCGCAAGGGCCGCCGGCGTTGTCGCCGGCGAACGATTCGAAGGCGGCGACGGGTGGTGCGCCATCGCCAAAGCTCGCCGTTCTCGATATCGAACTGACGGGCGATCTGGGTGGACCGGAATTCGTGGCGGAGCACGACGCGCGGCTGAACAAGGAAAGCGCCAGGCTGCGCCAGGATCTGGAACGCACGGGGATGTACCGGATTATGGATAGCGGCCCCGCCCAAGCCACCATAGATCGGCTAAGATCGCAGCAAGCCTATTTGCACGATTGCAGCGGTTGCGACCTCGACGTCGGCCGGGAGTTGCACGCAGATCTGGTTTTCGTTTCGTGGGTGGATCGCGTGAGCGGCCTGATCTTGTCGTTGACCTATGAGATTCACGACGTGAGAACCGGGCAGATCACGGCCAGGAAGTCTTTCGACTTCCGGGGCGATAACGACAGCGCGTGGAATCACGCCATCGACTATATGGTGAAAGATTTGAAGGCAACGTCGGGAGTCACCGCGGCGCCGTAGCTGGCAACAGACGTAGATCTGAACAGGGGAGATTATGTTTCACCAATTGCTGACTCCGGTGGGCGACAGCTTGGCGCTCTCTTTCCTAGTGGCGCTGCTGCCCATTTTGACCCTATTGGTACTGCTTGGAATCTTTAAGCGACCGGCGTGGCAGGCCGCCCTGTCCGGCCTCGTGGTTGCGTTCGTGATCGCCGTCACTTTGTGGGGCATGCCGGTGCGGTTGGCGTTCGCATCGGCCGTCAACGGCGCGGTGTTCGCGCTCTGGCCCGTGATGTGGATCGTCATCAACGCCTTATTCCTCTACAACATCGCCGTGGCATCGGGCCGGTTCGACGCATTTCGCGACTGGGTGATCACTCACCTGCCGAATGACCGGCGAGTGATACTCATCGTCATCGGTTTTTGTTTCGGGGCATTGCTCGAGGGAATCGCCGGCTTCGGCGCACCGGTGGCCATCACCGCCTCGCTCCTCATCGTGGTGGGGTTTTCCGCGCTCGATGCATTGGTGTTCGTACTGATTTTCAATACCACTCCGGTGGCATTCGGCGCACTGGGCGCACCGGTCACGGTCTTGGGTGCGGTGACGGGTCTGCCCGTGGCCGCGTTGGGTGCAATGATCGGCCGTCAACTACCGGTGATGGCCATGATCCTGCCGTTCTACGTGATGGCGCTGTACGGCGGTTGGCGTTCGGTTCGCGCGTTGTGGCCGGTATTGGCAATCGCCGGCATCAGCTTCGGCGTAGCTCAGTTCCTGACATCCAACTACATCGATTACACGCTGACCGACGTGCTGGCGGCTCTCGGCTCCTTGATCGTCACGGTGCTCTTCGTGCAAGCATGGCGACCGGCAGAAGCGGCCGAATTCAAGATCGCTCGGTCGCCGCTCGACACGGCGAATTCGGCCGCGAGTCGGGTGGGAGCGTGGCAAGGCTGGTTGCCTTGGTTGATCGTGTCGGCCACGGTGATTCTATGGACGTCTTTCAAGGTGGCTGCGAAGGGACAACTCAATGTCCCGTGGCCCGGTTTAGACAAGGCCGTGGCCATCACGCTGTACCATGACAAGCCGTACGCTGCGGTCTGGGCGTTCCAGCCGCTTGGCACGGGAACGGCGATTTTGGTCGCTGCACTGCTCACTGCTTTACTGGTTCGCTTGCCGCTGAGCGAACTGGCCCGTTGCATGGTTCGCACCATTGCTCAGATCTGGCTGGCTGTCGTTACCGTCATGCTCGTCGTCGCGCTCGCCTATGTCATGAATTATTCCGGCCTGGCCTATACGCTGGGGCTCGCCGTCGCTTCGAGCGGCTATGCCTTCATCCTGTTGTCGCCTTTCCTCGGTTGGATTGCCGTGTTCCTGTCCGGCAGCGATACGTCGGGCAATGCGCTGTTCGGCAATTTGCAAGTGGTCGCGGCGCGACAGCTGCACCTCAACCCGCTGTTGTTCGCGGCCACCAACTCATCCGGCGGGGTGCTCGGCAAGATGATTTCGCCGCAGAACATCGCCACGGGCGTGTCGGTCACCCACCTCAAGGGTCAAGAAGGCACAATTCTGGCACGCACGTTCGTGCACAGCGTCGTCTTGACATTGATACTGGTCGTGATCGTGATCATCCAGCAATTCGTCGTGCCCGGCGTCATCCCGAGTATCCCCGGCAACCCGTAACGCAGCGAGGCTGCCGGGCGCGCGGCGCGCGGCGCGCGGAAGGGCTTACTGCGGCGGCCGGGTCACGGCCAGCTCGTTTTCCCACTTTGCCACCAAGGTAGACGCCACGGCGTTACCGACGACGTTGGTGGCGCTTCTGCCCATATCGAGCAGATGATCGACCGCTACGATCAGCACCAGCCCTTGTTCCGGTAATCCGAAGTAGGTCAGGGTGGAGGCGATCACCATGAGGGAGGCGCGCGGCACGCCGGCGATCCCTTTGCTGAGCACCATCAAAATGAGCAGCATCGCGATCTGTTGATGCAGCGACATGTCGATGTGAAAAATCTGCGCAATGAACAGCACTGCGAACGCGCAGTACATGGTCGAACCGTCCAGATTGAACGAATAGCCCAATGGCAAAACGAACGCCGCGATGCGCGGGCTGACGCCGAACTGTTCCAACCGCTCCAACGTGCGGGGATACGCCGCCTCGGAGCTGGCCGTTGAAAAGGCGATGAGCACCGGCGACCGAATGGCGCGGAGCAGCAGCCACACGCGCTTCCCCAGACTCGCATAGACCGCAAACGCCAGGAAGACCCACAGCGCCAGCAGCGCGAGGTAAAAGCTGCCGATGAATTTGGCGTACACCAGAAGCACCCCAATGCCTTGGGTGAGGACGGTGGCCGCGAGTGCGGCGAACACCGCGATCGGGGCCAGAGTCATGATATAGCCGGTGAGCTTCAAGATCACGAGGGAGATCTGCTCGATGGCGTCGATCAATCCGTCGACGCGGCGGCCCAGGCTGGACGCCGCCAGCCCGAACAAGATGGAGAATACCACGATCTGCAGAATTTCGTTGGTCGCCATCGCCTGAACGATGGAACTCGGGATGATGTGATCGAGCATGTCCTTGAGGGTCGGCGGCGTCGATGCCGGGATGGCGGCGGCGATTGAGTGCGGCGCAGGCAAACCCACGCCCGGCTTGAATAGCTGCACCATGAAAATACCGATGGTCATGGAAATCAGCGACGCAAAGATGAACCAGCCCAGGGTCTTGGCGCCCACCCGTGCGATCGACGCGGTGCCCTCCATGCGTGCGACGCCGACGGTGAGCGTAGAGAACACCAACGGAGCGATGATCATTTTGATGAGATGCAAAAAGCTGGTGGTGACCAACGAGAGATCGGCAGCGGCAGAGTCCGCCGCGCCGCCCGGACCCAACCACGCATGCAGCATCAACCCGAACAGCGGGCCGGCGATCATGGCGGCGACGACGAACCAGGTAAGCCGGGATTTCATTTCATTGGTGGCCTTTCATTCACTTGTGTCAGCGGATGCTGACATAGACTGACGGCATTATCCCGCCTGTCGACGCGGTACGCTCGATCGCTGGTAACATGGGAACATGTTGTTTGCCGACACCTACGCACGCCTGCCGGCGCATTTCTACACCCGCATCGAACCGACGAGGGTTGCGGCCCCACGGCTGATCAAATTTAATGCCGCGCTGGCCGCGGAACTCGGACTCGACGCCGATGGCCTGGCCCCGGATACCCTGGCCGAGATATTTTCGGGAAACAAAGTGCTTCCCGAATCGCACCCTATCGCCATGGTGTATGCAGGGCATCAATTCGGGCAATTCGTGCCGCAGCTCGGCGACGGGCGCGCCATCCTGTTGGGGGACGTGCGCGACCGCTCGGGAAAGCGCCGCGATATCCAATTGAAGGGCTCGGGCCGCACGCCGTATTCGCGCAGCGGCGACGGGCGGGCCGCGGTGGGCCCGGTGCTGCGCGAGTATCTGGTCAGTGAGGCCATGCACGCACTGGGGCTGCCCTCGTCGCGTGCATTGGCGGCCGTCACCACCGGCGAGTCCGTTTTTCGCTCGCGCCCCGTGCCGGGGGCGATCTTGACGCGCGTCGCCGCCAGCCACGTGCGGGTGGGGACGTTTCAATACTTCGCGGCGCGTGGGGACACGGACTCGACCCAGCAGTTGGCGGACCACGTGATCGAGCGGCATTACCCGGACGCCGCGGCGGCGGCCAATCCGTATCTCGAGTTGCTGCGTGCGGTCACGCGGCGCCAAGCGAGTTTGATCGCCGGCTGGATGAACGTGGGGTTCATTCATGGCGTGATGAATACGGACAACATGGCGATCTCGGGCGAGACCATCGACTTCGGTCCTTGCGCTTTCATGGATGCCTACGATCCGGCGGCGGTCTTCAGCTCCATCGACCATATGGGCCGCTACGCCTACGCAAATCAGCCGGCGGCAGCGCAATGGAACTTGGCGCGGTTCGCCGAGACCATGCTGCGGCTCATCGATGACGACAGCGATCGAGCGGTCGAGCTTGCCACCGGCGTGATCGCGGAATTCTCCAGAGAATTCGACGAACAATGGCTGGCGGGTATGCGACGGAAGCTGGGCCTATTCACGGAAGAAGACGGCGATCTCGAATTGATCCGCGGACTGCTCGATGTCATGCACCGATCGCATGCCGACTTTACGCTGACGTTCCGCCGGCTGTGCGCGGCCGCGGAGAGCGAGGCGGGAGATGCAGCACTCGAGAGGCTGTTTCCCGAACCGGCGGCTCTTCGGGAATGGACGCAGGCTTGGCGCTCACGGTCGGCGCGCGAACCGCAGCCGGGAAGCGAGCACGCCGCGTTCATGCGCTTGGTCAATCCTTGCATCATACCGCGCAATCATCGCATCGAAGCGGTGATCGCTGCTGCGGTGGAGCGCGGCGACTTCGCGCCGTTCGAGGAGCTGTCGCAGGTTCTGGCGCGGCCTTACGAGGAACGAACCGAGTTTGCTGCGTATGCCGCTCCGCCGCTGCCCGAGGAACGAGTCATACAAACGTTTTGCGGTACTTGACCCTATTTGCGGTATTCGAATCATGAACGAAGAAACGCTGGAGCAGATTCAAACCAAGATTGCATACCTCGAGCAGGCCAACGCGATCTTGAGCGATGTCGTATTTCGCCAGCAACAAGAAATCAGAGCGCTGGGCGCGCGCATCAAGGAAGTCTCGGAACGATTCGAGTCCGCGCAATCCGACGAGCGCTCGCGGCCGGCGGAAGAGGAGCGGCCGCCTCATTACTGACATGCCGGTCTCGACGCAACCCTACTGGCAGGACAGCGCCGTAGCGACGGCGTTACCGCGACACGCGCTGCCCGCCCGTGTCGACGTGCTCATCGTCGGCGGAGGTTATACGGGATTGTCGGCGGCGCGCGAGACCGCGGCCGCCGGCGCCGCCACCTTGGTGCTGGAGGCGGGCGGCATCGGCGCGGGATGCTCCGGCCGCAATGGCGGCCAGGTGGCCTATAGCATCAAGCCGTCGTATACGGCGCTGAAGGCGCTATACGGCGGTGCCAAAGCGTACGCGATCTGCCAGGAAGGCCGCGAGGCCGTGACGTATCTGCGGTGGTTGGCGACCGAGCAGGGCATCGATTGCGATTGGCGCGAGCGCGGCTGTTTTTTCGGCGCGCATACGCCGCGGCACTTCGCAGCGATGGTGCGCGACGCGCAGAATCAACCGAGGGGCCTCGAGCAACGCATCAGCGTCGTCTGCAAAGCCGACCAGAGGCGCGAAATCGACAGCGCTTTCTATCATGGCGGCTGCGTTTATCACGACGATGCATCGGTCGACCCCATGCGCTTGCTGCTGGCGCTCTTGCGGCGCGCACAGGAGAGCGGCGCCACCATCCTGGAGCATTGCAAGGTGGACGCCATACAACGGAGCGGCGATGGATTCGAGATCCTGACCGCGCGCGGCAAGGTCCAGGCGCGCAAGGTGTTGATTGCGACGAATGGCTACTCAGGACCCGTGTCATCCTGGCTTCGCAGGCGGGTGATCCCGATCGGCAGCTATCAAATCGCAACGGAGGCATTGGGTGCGGAGAGGATTCGTGCGCTCATCCCGCAGGGTCGCAACATCGTCGACTCGCGGCGCGTGGTGGTGTACTTCAGGCCGTCTCCCGACGGGGAGCACCTCATTTTCGGCGGCCGTGCAGCGTTGTCCGAAAAGGATCCGCTTGCCTGCGTGCCGCGGCTGCGCGCCATGATGACGCGAATCTTCCCGCAGCTCAAGGGCGTGCGGACCGCTTACGCGTGGGTGGGGTGGGTGGCATATACATTCGATACCCTGCCACATTTGGGGAGGCACGAGGGGATCCATTACTGCATGGGCTATTGCGGCCAAGGCGTGCCGCTTGCGCCTCATTTCGGGAGGCGGATCGGACAGCAGATGGTCGGCATGCCGGAGGGACGCACCGCCCTCGACGATCTTGCGTTTCCGTCGCGCCCGTATTATTTCGGAGTGCCGTGGTTCCTGGCTCCGTCCGTGTTCGCGTTCCGCGCGCTCGATGCGGTGGGCGTCTAGGAGGGCGCGAATCGCAGCATATCGGCATGAGTAAGTACGCATCATTCGCGGAACTTGAGCGGCACGAGGCGCAGGACAGAGATTTTCGCGTCATCCAAATCGACCGCCCCGAGTCGCCGGTCGTCATCCTCGCCCCCCATGGCGGTGAGATCGAAGTGGGAACGTCCGAGATCGCGGCGCTGATCGCCGGCACCGAGCACAGTCTGTTCTGCTTCGAAGGCCTCAAATCCGATGGCCACAGCCGCGACCTGCACATCACCAGTCATCGCTTCGATCATCCGGATTGCATTGCTTTGGCGGCGCGGCGCGAGGTAATCATCAGCGTACATGGCTGCCGGGGGCATGCGCAGATTTTCGTCGGCGGCCTCGACTTGATATTGGCCGAGCGCCTGTCGCACCGGCTGGCGCTCGCGGGCTTCGATGCAGTCTCCGACGGCCACAAGTATCCCGGCCGCCATCCTTTCAACATCTGCAATCGCGGTTTGCGGAACAAGGGCGCGCAGCTGGAAATCACCTACGATTTGCGGGGGCCCGACTATCGCGCAAGCATCAGCTGGGCGGTTCGAGCGGCCATCACGGATTTTACGGGGGAGTGATCGGGGGAGGAAGCCGGCACATGGATCGGCCGCCGTTGCGGTTAAAGAAATCAGGCCCTCTGCCGACGTATTCGTACGCGTAGCGTCCTTTGGTCTGGATCCCCGCTGCGTTCCGCGAGGTGTCACGGATGATTGCAATAATGGTATTGGCCGCGGGCCTGCTCGGCATCGGCGCCTGGCTGGTTCAGCGGCGGTCCCACGCGTCCGCGTTTGCGGCGACAGCGGCTGTGGCCGACACCCGGTTGGTCTGCCCGCCGGCGGCCGCATCAACGCCGGCGGCGGTGACCCTCGATGCCGCTCGACTCGAGGCCGCCAAAGCCCAAGCCGCCGCGCGCCTGTGGAAGCTTGCCTTCGCCGCGCCGTCCCAGTCGCAGGCCTCGCTGGACATCCACCGACGGGTCCGGGACAACATCGTGGCCATACTGCAGGTCGATAGCCTGGATCCCCGTTACTTTCCGCGGCGGCCCGCATTGATGCCCCAGCTTCTCCACGCGGTGAACGATCCACATGCGGCATCGGAGAAGATTTCTCGCATCATTGCCCATGATCCGGTACTCACCGCCGACGTACTGCGACTGGCGAACTCCAGTCTGAATCGAACGTCTCCGACGCCCATCGAGACCATTCAACGGGCGATCGTGGTGTGCGGCGGGGATGCACTTCGAGGCATGTTGGCGACGGCCATGTTGCGGCCGGTTTTTCGTGCAACCCGCAGGAATTTTCCGCGGTTGCCGCGCATGCTGTGGGAACGAACCGAGCGTGCGGCGCGTGCCGCCGAACTGTATGCCATGGAGACGAATCCGCAGGACCGTTTCGAAGCGCAGCTGGTGGCGCTGCTCAGCGCGCTGGGGCCGTTGGTGGTCTATAGCGCGGCGCTCGATGTGTATGCGCGCAATCCGCATTTCTCGCCGAGCGCGGCGTTGTGCGTAGAACTGATCGGCGCGTTTGCGCCGGAAATGTCGCAGCGTGTGGCGCGAGGTTGGCAGACGTCCTCTCGCCTGCTTGCCGCGCTCGAAGGGTCGGCCGAGGAGCCTCTGACCGCGGCGCTTCACGTCGGCGAATTCTTCGGTACGCTCGCGTTCCTTGAATCGCAGACCGTCATCTCGCGCGACGCAAGGCTTGATCTCATCGCCGACGCCGGGATGGCCGGCGAGCCGGTGAACCGGATTTGGGCCGGCCTGACGGGGACCGCTTAGCGTATTTTCACTCGCTCCCTATGGCATCATTTCGCGTTGGGCCGGCACGGCTAAACTCAAGCATTTGGACACCATGTCATCCGTAGTGGATCCCGCCGATTGGATTGATGACGCGGTACGAAGGCAACCGCAGCGCGTATTTCTTCGTACTCCACAGGGGCGCGCATTGAGCTATGCGGCGCTTCGTGACCAAACCACCCGCTTCGCGTCCGCATTGATCGCGCGGGGTGTCACCCCCGGCGATCGGGTGGCCGTGCAGGTGGATAAGTCCGTGGAGGCGGTGTTGTTGTACATCGCGTGCCTGCGCATGGGCGCCGTATTCGTCCCGATCAACGTGGCGAATACGGCCAGTGAGGTCGATTATTTTCTGAACGATTCGCAGCCGCGAGTTGCGGTGATACGGCCGGCCGATCGCGCCGTCGTCGAACCGCTGGCAGATCGCGCCCACGTTCGACACGTTGAGACCCTTGGTGCGGACGGCGACGGTTCGCTGCAGCAACTCGTGAGTCAATGCGCGGTGATCTCTGAATTACCGCAGCGCGGCGAGCTGAGCTCGCTGGGGGCCCTGGTGTACACGTCCGGCACGACGGGTCGATCGAAGGGCGCCATGCTGACGCGCGGCAATCTTGCATCCAACGCGGCCGTGCTCGCCGAGGCGTGGCGCTTCTCGGAAAGCGATGTGTTGTTGCATACGTTGCCGCTGTTTCACGTGCACGGGTTGTTTGCCGCGATCAATACGGTGCTGGCCTCGGGTTCGAGTCTCATGTTGATGCCGAAGTTCGATGCCGCTTCGGTGCTGGCGCGGCTGCCTGAAGTCACTGTGTATATGGGTGTCCCGACGCATTACACCCGGCTGCTGCAAGAGCCGGGGCTCACCGAGCGGGTGGCCGCCCGCCTGCGATTGTTCGTTTCCGGCTCGGCGCCGCTGCTGGCCGAGACTCACCACGAGTTCTTGCGGCGAACCGGACATACGATTCTCGAACGATATGGTATGACCGAGACGTTGATGATCACGTCGAATCCGTACGACGGTGCCCGAGTGCCGGGATCGGTCGGACCGGCACTGCCCGGCGTGTCGGTGAGGGTGGCGGCGGCCGACTCCGGCGCAAACGCCATCGGCAACATCGAAGTCAAGGGGCGGAACGTATTTGCGGGTTATTGGCGCGATGACGAGAAAACCCGGCGCGAATTCACGGCGGACGGCTGGTTCAAAACCGGGGACTTGGGTAGGATCGACGGGAACGGATGCCTGTACATCGTGGGCCGCGCAAAGGACCTGGTGATCAGCGGCGGATACAATGTATACGCGAAAGAAGTAGAAACGGAGTTGGACGCGGTGGCGGGTGTTCGCGAAAGCGCGGTATTCGGCGTGCCGCATCCAGACTTCGGCGAGGGTGTCACGGCAGCGGTGGTGGGTGTGCCGGGTGCCGTGCTGTCGGAGCCCGAGATCATCAGCGCCGTCCGGGCGAGACTGGCTGGATATAAGCTTCCCAAGCGAATCGTCTTCGTCGACGAGTTGCCGCGGAACGCCATGGGGAAGGTTCAGAAGAATGCACTGCGTGCAACGTACGCATCGCTCTATCGTGCCGCTTGACTTAAGGCACGTGCACCGAGTACCTGGGAGTCACGATATGGTCTACGAACTCTATTATTGGCCGTCGGCTCAAGGACGCGGTGAGTTCGTGCGACTGCTCCTGGAGGAGGCCGGTGCTCGCTATGTCGACGTGGCGCGCGGCTCGGGCACAGGCGCCGGATTGGGACCGATGATGCGGCTCCTGGAAGGCCGCGGCATTCAGCGGCCACCCTTCGCGCCGCCGTTTCTGAAGGCGGGGCGGCTGGTCATCGGGCAGACGGCCAACATTCTGCAGTTCCTGGGTCCTCGGCACGGTCTCGTGCCGCAGGACCAAGCCGGGCAACTGTGGACAAACGAACTGCAACTCACGATAGCCGATTTCGTGGCCGAGATACATGAGACGCATCATCCGGTGGCTGCCAGTCTATATTACGAAGATCAGAAGAAGGAGGCGCGGCGCCGGGCAGCTGATTTTCTAAAGAACCGGGCGCCCAAATTCCTCGGCTATTTCGAGCGTGTGCTGTCGCGCAATGCGCGGGGCGATCGCTACCTGGTAGGCGCGAAGTTAAGTTATGCGGATCTTTCGATGTTTCAAATCATGGCAGGCTTGAGTTACGCATTCCCCCGCGCCATGGCGCGGAGTGCTCGGCACTATCGCCGCCTGTTCGCGTTGCATGGGCGGGTTCAGGAACGCCCGCGGATTGCCGCCTATCTCGCGTCTGCTCGGCGCATCCCCTTCAACAATGAAGGCATCTTTCGGCACTACCCAGAGCTGGACGTCGCTGAACCGCAGTCGTCGTAGCCACGTGCCGTCGCGTCCGCTCAAATTGCTCTCCTCAATGGCCACGCGTGAAGTGCTGGCGGAGATCGCTGCTCGCTATCGGCACGACACGGCGCGGTCGGTAATCACGGAAGCGGCCGGCGGCGTCGACGTCGCCAAACGGGTCCAGGCGGGCGAGGCGGTGGATGCCGTCATTCTCGCCAGCAATGCGATCGACAAACTGATCGCCGACAACAAGCTGTTACCCGGCAGCCGTGTGGATCTCGTGAGATCGGGCATAGCCATCGCGGTCCGAGAGGGCAAACCGAAGCCGGAAATCGGCTCGGAAGATGCGGTGAAAAAAGCGGTCGCTGCTGCACGGACCGTTTGCTATTCGACAGGTCCGAGCGGCGTGTATCTGGAAAAAATGTTCGAACGCTGGGGTATTCTCGCGAATATCCGCAGCCGCATCGTGGTGCCGCCTCCCGGCGTGCCGGTGGGCTCGTTGGTGGCCACCGGAGCGGCCGAGATCGGATTCCAACAATTGAGCGAACTATTGAACGTTGCGGGTATCGAAGTCGTCGGGCCGTTGCCGCCGGCCATTCAGAGCATCACGGTTTTCTCCGGCGGTATCTCCGTGGATTGCGGCGATCCCGACGCGGCTCGGGCGCTGCTGCGTTTCATGGCATCGCCGGAGGTCTCGGACATCAAGACACGGCACGGCATGGAGGCGGCCTAGGCTCCTCTGGACGCGATGCATAATCCACTAGGCCTCATGCTGATGTGGTCGGCGTTGTTTGCAGGGCCGGTATCAGCCCAGCAGGACGGCGTGAAGCTGGTCGGCCGCTGGTTGCCTCCCGAGAGCGCGCCGACGGCGACCTACGCCGGCTCGACGGTGGTGCTCAGTTTCAATCATTCCTCGAGCGTGTCGGCCGATTTCAAGGTGTCGAATTCCAAGGGCGGCCAGGACGTGTTCATCGCGGTAAGCGTCGACGGCGGTAAGCCGGTGCGGATGGGCCTGTCGCGAGGTGAACACCCGGGCGTCCTACTGGCATCGGGACTGTCCGGCGGGCCGCACGTCGTCGCCGTGCGGAAAGAGGGTGAACCGAAATTCGGTGCGTTGCAGTTCTCCAAACCCAGGCTCGATGTGGCGGGAAGATGGCAGCCCGTAGCCGGCGACCGGCCCATCATCGAGGTCATCGGGGATAGCGACGCGACGGGAATCTGTGCATTGGGTCCCGACAGTCCCGAAGACCCTGTCAGCATCTGGAACTCGGCCTGGGCGTCCGAAGCCGTCTCTTGGGTTGGTTTGCTGGAGGCGGATCTAGCTGCCGTCGGACATCCGGCCGATGTGGTCGATCTTGCGATCTCGGGCTCGAAGACGCGATCGGAAGCCGAATCCTACGACTATACGGCGCCGGGCTACAGCGATGCCAAGTTCGGCGAGTATCCACCGCCGGGCCGCAAACATGCGTCGTTGGTGTTTCTATGGGGCGGCGGAAACGACCATCGTGGCGGCGGGGATGTTGCGAGCGGTACCGGGGCCATTGCATACGCCAACCTCAGCACGTTTCAAAAGGGCGTCTACGACCAGCTGACGAAAATCTTCGCGCGTAATCCCGACGTGAAGGCGGTGTTGCTCGGCTACATCGACCCCACCATCCCCGATTGGAAACCGGCCTATGATCAGGTGGCGAGCTTGTTTTCAGATGACGAGCGGAAGCGGATTTTCTTTTTGCCGGTCCGCGTGCCGAGGGGGAAACAGGATGCCTGCGAGATAGACCCCAAGGGACATCCGAATGTGTCGCTGCACTCGACGTGGGCCGCTCAGATTCTCACCTGGATGCTGTCGAAGGACATGTTCCCACAATTGGGCTTTCCGAGCGGCCAGGACTGGGGCGACCTATAGCGCCGGTGTGCGCCGAGGCGCAGGTGGGGCGTTGGTGCGAGGCGCCGATCCGCGTGTGGGACACGGACCGGCGCTACGCGGGATTCTTCGCTTGCCTACCGGATTACCCGAGACCTACCGGCACGAACAAGCGCGTATTGCCGCGCTGAATGAGAAGCGCAACCTGGTTTTCATGCGACGCCACCAACTTGCGCAATTGCTCAACGCTCTGCACCGGGGTGCCATCGACGGAGATCACCACGTCTCCCGGCTGGATGCCCGCGTCCGCCGCATGCCCTCGCGCCTCTTCGACCATCAGACCGCCCGACACACCGGCTTGTTGACGCTCCTCCGGACGGAGCGGGCGCAACGCCAAGCCCAATTTGCCCTGAGCAGCCGCGCCTGCCGTCGCGTTCGCCATGGTCGGCAGCGCGGCGCCGATCGTTGCGGTCAGAGAGAGCGTCTGACCGTTGCGCCAGACGTCGATGGATGCCTTGTCGCCCGGCGTCGCGACGCCGACGCGTGAGGAGAGTTGACCGGCATCGACGACCGGGCTGCCGTTGAATTTAAGGATCACATCGCCCACCTTGATCCCGGCGTGCGCGGCTGCGCTGTCGGGCTCGACCTGGGCGACCAATGCGCCGTTCGGCGTCTTCAACTTGAACGAGTCAGCCAAGGACTGGTCGAGCGTTTGCACTTCGACGCCAAGTCGCGCGTGGGCGACCTTGCCGGTCTTGACGATCTGATCCTTGACTTGCACCGCGAGATTGATGGGGATGGCGAACGATACGCCCTGATAGCCGCCGGAGTTGCTGTAGATCTGCGCATTGATGCCCACCACGGCGCCGTTCGCGTCGAACAGCGGTCCACCGGAGTTGCCGGGATTGACCGCCGCATCGGTTTGAATGAAGGGAACATAGCCGTCACCCGGCAGCGTGCGGCCCTTCGCGCTGACGATGCCGGCGGTGGCCGTCTCCTCCAGTCCGAACGGCTCGCCGATGGCGAGCACATAATCACCGACCCCCAATTGATCGGAATTGCCGAGCTGTACCGTCGGCAGATCGTGAGCATCGATCTTCAGCACGGCGATGTCGCTGCTCTTATCAGCGCCCAGCACCTTGGCCTTGAATTCCCGATGATCGGAAAGCTTTACCGTGACTTGTTTGGCGCCGTCGACAACGTGCGCATTGGTGAGCACCAAGCCGTCGGCCGAAATGATGAAGCCCGAGCCTTGTGCGTGCATCACGCCGTGCCGTCTTGGGCCGGGCAAGCCGCGAAAGAACTGCGATAGCGGATTGTCGTCATTCGGATTTCCGGGTTGAACCTCCTCGGAATCCGACGCGGGCATCATTCCGGCGGTGGTGATGCCGACGACGGCGGCCTGATTTTCCGCAACGATCGCGCGGTAGTTCGGGGCGCTGGTCGGCGGCACCAAATGCGCTATGGTTACCGGCGCGGGAGGAACCGCCGGTTCCTGTGAGTGCAACAGAGCTTGCGCGGACAAACCTGTCGCAGCGCCTACGGCAAGCAAGCCAATTGCCGAAACGCCTAACGCTTTATTGCGAAATTGCATGAGTGTCTCCTAAGGATTAACTTGGGGGAGCAGTTGCTCGAGGCAATAGAGTCCCATGCTCGCCTTAAACCAACCTTAAGATGGCTTGGGGAAGTTCACGGTTACGCGCAACCCGCCGCTCGGGGCCTCGGCGAGCCTGACGTGGGCCGCGTGCCGGTCGGCAATGGCCTTGACGATCGCCAATCCCAAGCCCGTGCCGTTTTCGGTGGCGTTGGGATGCCGGTAAAAGCGGTCGAAGACGCGCTCCCGATCCGCGGGCGAAATGCCCGGTCCCGTGTCGATGACTTCCAGCACGGCGCCGTCGGCGGTGGGGCGGCAGCGCACTGCGACGGACCCACCGGGCGGGGTGTATCGCACGGCGTTGTCGATGAGATTGCGCGCCAGCGTGCGAAGCCCTTCCGATTCTCCTTGGACCACGCTGGACGGCTCCGCGTCGAGTCCAATGTCGATGTGGCGCGTCATTGCCAGGATCCGGCTGTCGGAAATGGCGGCGGCGGCTACGACGGCCAGATCGACGGGTTCGAAACTGGGACTGGTTTCCCCCGGATCGCTGCGCGCCAAGGTAAGCAGCTGTTCCACGAGATGGATCGAGCGCTCGACCGCGGCGCCGAGCCGCTCACGCGCGCAGCGTCGCGCGACGGGGTCGGGTGCGCGGTCGAGCAGCTGAAGCTGCAGCCGCAACGCCGTGAGCGGTGAACGCAATTCATGCGCCGCATCGGCGATAAAGGCGCGTTGCGCCAAGAACGATTTCTCCAAGCGAGCCAGCAGCCGGTTGAGCTCGTTCACCAACGGTGCGATCTCCAGCGGTAGATTCGGAGCGACAAGCGGGCTCAATCCGTGGATGTCGCGACGCTGCACCTCGGCGGTCACGTGCCGCAGAGGCAGGAGCCCGCGCCCGACGATCCACGCGACGAACGCGACCATTACCGGCAGTAATAAGACCAGCGGTATCACGACTCGCAAAGCAGCCGCGCGCGCCAGCGCTTCGCGCACGCGGATGGGTTGCGCGATCTGAATCACGCCTTGAGGCGTTTGCAGCCCATACGCGCGCCAGCCCTCGCCGCGCAAAGACAAATTGGTATAGCCCAGCACGACCTGATTGATCATCGGTAGGCCAGGCCGCGAAAGATAGACGCGTGTGCCGAAAAGATCCCAGATTTGCACGACGAAGTCCGAATCCCCTTGGTCGGGCGGCACCTCGATTTGCGGCGCCATCGTAATCTGACCGCGCAGCGACAGCGCCATCTGGCGCAGTTGATAATCGAAAAGATCCGAAGTCTCATTGAGGACCCGACGATACGTGACGATCGCGGCGAGCATCGAGACCATGGCGACGAGTATCGTCAGCGCTATCACGAGCCGGGCGCGAATCGACTTCATGATTTTGGAATGAAGTAGCCGACACCTCGGAGAGTACGAATCACCTCGCTCCCCAGCTTGCGCCGTAGCCCGTGGATATAAACCTCGACGGCATTGCTGCCGATGGGCTCGTCCCAGCCGTAGAGCCTGTCCTCCAATTGAGCACGCGACATCACCGCGCCGGGACGCTGCAACAGGGCCTCCAGGACGGCGTACTCGTGCGCCGATAAGTTGACCGGTGCGCCTTTGTACTCAACAGAATGCGCGGCGGGATCGAGGCAAAGATCGCCATGCTGAATGAGAGGATCGCCTCGGCCTGCGGTGCGGCGCAGCACCGATCGCATCCGCGCCGTCAGTTCGTCGAGGTCGAACGGCTTGACGACATAGTCGTCGGCGCCGGCGTCGAGGCCCGCCACGCGATTTCGAATTTCATCGCGCGCCGTGAGAATGATCACCGGAGTCGCATCGCCGCGCTGCCGCAGCTCGCGCAGTATGTTGATGCCATCGCGATTCGGCAGGCCTAGATCCAGCAGCACCACGTCGAACACCGTCCCGCGCAATGCGGCGGCAGCGTGCTCGCCATCACGGATCCAATCGACCGCGGCGCCGATCTGGCGCAACGCCGTTTCCAACCCCTGCGCGATCATCACGTCGTCTTCTACCAATAGCACTCGCATACCACCCGATCCTATCAAGTTCTGCGCACAGTGGCCGACCTTAGACACTAGACGCTACAATCGGTCAAATCGGCGGCAATGTGACTGTAATCATCCCAAACGCAAAAATTGCATCGCGTTGGAACGGTGCCCTGCAAGCACGGCTGCGGCAAGCGCCGCTCGAGGCCTATTTGCGGTCGCGTGGTCAGAAATGGGTGCTTTCGGGTGAAACCCGGCTTACGGACAACCTGGCTTGTGCGACCATTTATATGATCAACGCAGCGCTCAATGAGTGTATCGAGGAACACCGGGGCCCGCTCACCGCATCTCAGCATCCGGCCGTCGGCCAAGTCGCCTGCACAGTGAGTGCCAGTTTAGCCTTGTTGATCCAGGAGCCGACGCAGTGGCGAACCGCCGCATTAGTGGCGACCGCGCGGCTTCTCGAAAAGCACATTGGCCTCAGTGCGGCCGCCCATGCGGCAGCGGCAGCAGCGCGCGAATACGGTGCAGGCGTGAACAGCGGAGCGCACGATGTGGAAATATTACGCATCGGCCACGCCGCTCGGAGCGCGGTCGAAGCCAACGAGGTGGCTGATACGGCGAAGGCCGTGCGGTTGATCGTACAGCGTCTGGCGTCGATGTCGACTCACGCCCCGGTGGGTGCACCGGATGCCGCGGCGCCTGCCTACGATCTTGGGGGCGCCACTTTCAGGTCATCGACGACCTGATCCGTTTCCTGGCTCAGCGATAGGCGCCGGAATGATCGGATACGCCGCAGCTCATTCGCTTGCGCGCGCCGGCGCGAATCTCATGCTGGTCGATATCAGTGCCGAGGGGCTTGGCGAGCGTCGCCGAATGCTCGAGGCGCTCGGCGCGACTCTCAGCCGACGCCTGCGCGGGTATGCTTCAGGACATCCTGCATTCCGTGGCCGGGCTTCTCTGCGCTGAGAATTTGGCCCGTGGCCGGCAATTCCTTCGGGTCATAGGACATCAGCCGATTTCTTCCTTGCCGCTTGGCGGCGTAAACCGATCTATCCGCGGCCTCCAGCAGTTTGGCCGCGCTTTCAAACGGAGTTGCGGAATGATGGGTGGCGAGACCCAGCGAAGCGGTCGCGATCACCGTACCGCCGGCGACCTCATGATGAGCCGATCGGAGCCGTGCCAGGATCCGCTCGCCGATCTTCTTGGCTCCGTCGGATCCGAGGCCGGGAAGGATGATGACGAATTCCTCGCCTCCATAGCGAGCCACGCAATCCGTATCGCGCACCACATCGAGAATGATGTTTGCCGTCGCAATCAGCACCGCGTCGCCGGCCGGATGGCCGTAGGTATCGTTGACCTGCTTGAATCGATCTAGATCGGCGAACAAAACGCTGAGCGGCCAGCCGCCGGCGACCGCACTGCGAAATTCCGCGTCCAATACGTGATCGAGATGTCCGCGATTGAACACGCCCGTCAGCGCGTCGCGTCGATGCTTGTTTTCGAGTTCCGTCGTTCGCGCTTCGAAGCGTTCGGTCATGCGTTGTAACGCGCCGACTTGCTGGATGTTCTGCAAGTTGCGGATCAGCAACAGCTCGCGCGCTTGCTCGAGAATGGCGGCGCACGCGTCCTCGTCCAACAGGGTTTCATCGAACAGCCGCTCCGTTTCGGGCAGTTGAGCCACGATTTTCTCCATCCCTTCGCCCAGGGAATCGGAGCTGATGCCGAGCCACGACTCAGCGTTGACGGACAGATCGCTGAGCTTCAGCGACGTGCGGTCGCCGAGGAGCATCTCCGCGCAATCGCTTCCCAGAGCCAAGCAACGTGCGCTGAGACCCGCCCGGGTGTGCGCATCGGTCCGCGCGGGCGCGTGACTCCACTCGACCGTTTGGCACAGCGACTCCGGCAGCTTCCAAAATCCTAGCAGCCAAGCGCTCAACGCCGCGTGGTCGACGCCGAGGCGGCTTACCTCGTGCACGATGAGCTGGGCGTGGCTTGCATGCGCCTCCAAATCTTCGTAGAAATCCGGCTGGACGCGGTCGATGGCCAGTACGGCGATGTCCTGCAAGAGCGATGCGAGGAAAATGTCCTCCAGCGCATCGATGCGCTTCAGTTCAGCGAACGTCCGAGCCGCAGAGGCGCTCAGGATGGCGCGGCGCCAATAGCGCGAATAGTCGATCCGGCTCGATCTGACGGATTTGTACGTGCCGACCAACGAGAAACTGAGGGCGAGCGTCGTCGCGGCGTTGAGGCCGAGCACAACCAGTGCCTGCCGCAAGTTCTCGCTTTTACGCTGCTTCGAGTAGAGCGGCGAGTTCGCAATGCGCATGATCTTGGCCGTCAAGGCCGGATCTCTGCTCATCGCTTTCGCCACTTTCACGACGTCTATTTCCGGATCGCTGGCGAGTTCGATGATCTGCTGAGCGACCGCGGGCGGGCTGGGAAAGTTGGCCGCAAGTTTCAATTTATTGCGCAGCTTCTCGAGCATTCCGCCCTCCTTGGTGTCCAAAAAGATAATCCTTTAACGGCACCTATGCGGAGTCCTTGAGGGTTTGGATGAGCGGCCGCCCATAACCGGCGTAAATTCGGCGGATAGCACGGTAGCCGCCATCCCGCCCGAAAGATGAAGCAACTGTGATGAGCTTCTCGGTTTCGCTCTGACGCTCTTCCGCAGTTGCGGGCCAATCAATAGCCCTGCGCCGCCGACAACAGCACGATACGGGATAGCAATTTACGAGTTGAAAGGAAGCTGACCATGCGGCATTTGCCCGGTGACCGGCGGCGGTGCGTGCTGATTGTCGACGATGACCCTGTCTTTACTCTGCTCGCCGGCGAAACTCTGCAGCAGGCGGGTTTCGAGGCGCCGGTAGCCCACAGCCTGAGAACGGCGATCGCGCTGTTCGGCAGCGAGCGACCGGACCTGGTGCTGCTGGACGTCGAGTTGCCGGACGCCAGTGGTTTCGACTTGTGCGCGCGGATACGCGCAACGCCCGCCGGGCTCGATGTACCCATCATCATGGTTACGGGCAACAACGATACCGAATCCATTGCGCGCGCCTATGAAGTCGGCGCCACGGATTTCATCAACAAGCCCGTCCTATGGCCGACCTTGCCGCATCGGGTCGAATTCATGTTGAGGGCCCGTGACAACATGCGAGCGCTTCGGCTAAGCGAACACAAGAATCGTGCGTTGCTTCAGGCACTACCTGATTCAATCTATATCATCGACGGCGATAGCGTCATTTTGGACCACATTACCGGCAACGAACTCGGCAGCGGCGACACCCTGATCGGGAAACGCATCGAAAGCATCGTGCCGGCCGATGTCGCGCAAGCCGCCCGGCTTTCCATGAATACGGCTACCGGGTCCGGGGAGTTGACCACGCACGAGTTCGAGATCGGCGACGACGGCGATCGGCGCGCCTTCGAGGCTCGGCTGCGTCCACAAGCCGACGGCACGTTTCTGGTTATTCTGCGCGATGCAACGGAACGGCGACGCGCGGAAGCGCAAATAGAATACCTCGCGTACTATGACACCCTCACGGGGCTGCCGAATCGTCAAATGTTCGTCCGGGACGTGAGCCGCGCCATATCCGCGGCGCAGCGCGCGAAGCGCATGGCCGCACTCCTTTACCTTGACCTCGACCGCTTTAAGCGCATCAACGACAATCTCGGCCACTCGGTGGGTGACGCACTGCTGCGCAGCGTGGCACGCAGGCTCGAGCACAGTCTCCGGGTCTCGGACGTCATTGCCGCGCCCGCGGAACGGAACCCTGGTGGCCCAGGCCAGATTGCGCGTTTAGGCGGCGACGAGTTCGTGATCCTGCTGACGGACATCGCCGACGCTGCTCATGTCGCCCGCGTGGCCAACCGGATTCAGCAATTGCTGGGAGAGCCCTTCGAGTGCGACGGGCACCGTTTTGTGGTCACGCCAAGCATCGGCATCGCCATGTACCCACAAGACGGCAGGGACATCGAAGACCTGCTGGTCAAGGCCGACATGGCCATGTATCAAGCCAAGGATCAGGGAAGAAACGGACACGCATTCTACGGAGAATCGATGGCCATCCGGTCGCTCGGCCGGCTGGAACTCGAAATCGACCTGCGCCGTGCGTTTGACGCCGATGAATTCCAGCTCTATTACCAACCGAAAATGGATCTGGGCACGGGCACGATCGTCGGCGTGGAGGCGTTGTTGCGCTGGCACCATGCCGAGCGTGGGTGGATTCCTCCCGACAAGTTCATACCTGTGGCGGAAGAGACCGGCATGATCGTCGCCATCGGCGACTGGGTCATTCGCGAAACCTGCAAGCAAATCAAGGCCTGGGCAAATACCGCTCTAGAGCATTTGAGCATCGCCGTAAACGTGTCAGTGCAGCAGTTCGCCAAGGAAGATTTCGTCGACAGCGTGTTGCGTACCTTGTGGCAACACGGGATAAAGCCGTATCAGCTGGAGTTGGAGATTACCGAAAGTCTGTTGATGCGAAACGTCGATGGCACGACAGCGGCGCTGAGACGCTTGGGTGCGGCAGGCCTGACCTTGTCGATCGATGATTTCGGAACCGGATATTCGTCGCTCGGATATTTGCGCCAGTTTCCGGTGGACGCTCTGAAAATAGACCGATCCTTCGTCCAGGATTTGCCGGTTAGCACCGATGCGGTCGCGATTTGCGCCGCCATCATCGCGATGGCGCGGGAACTCAAGCTGAAAGTGATCGCGGAGGGAGTGGAAACGGCGGCACAACTCGAGTTCTTGCGAACGCATCGCTGCGATCAGGCCCAGGGCTACTTGATCAGTAAACCGATCTCCTCGGCCGAACTCGAGCGGTTGCTCGGCAGCGGATCCAACGCACGGTACGTTGCCCGATCGAAAGGCGCACTGCGGGATTAAGCTCATGCGCGGAACACAGGGAATAACATCGATGCGTTTCTTGTTGGGTGCGGCGTCTCTGTGTTTGCTGATGTTGAACAACGGCGCGTTGAGCGCCGTGGCCGACTACGATATCAAAGCCGCCTTGATCTACAAGATAGGCAAATTCGTCCGTTGGCCCGAAGCGTCGTTCGCGGCGTCCGGCGGGTTATTGAAGCTGTGCATCGTGGGCACTGACGACTTCGGGTCGACCGTGGACAGCCTGGCTGGACAAAGACTTCAGGGCCAAGTCATCGCGATCGAGCGGCTTTCGTCTGTGGACTCATCCGCCGCGGCTTGCCACATTGCGTTCATCAGTCGATCGGAGCGTGCCAATCTCGCCACGTTCTTGAATGCAGTATCGCAAACCGCGGTGCTGACCATCAGCGACATCGACGGATTCGCGGCGCAGGGTGGAATGGTCGGCTTTTCGACGACTGACGGCAGAGTCAATATGGAGATCAATAGCGCCGCAAGCAAACGAGCGGGGCTCGATATCGGCGCGCAGCTCATGCAGCGCGCGACTCTGGTCGCGGATGAGCGATCCGGTGTGAAGCCATGATGCGCTGGATCGGCAATCTGTCGCTGGCCGCGAAGCTGCGCGTAATCATCGTCTATGCGGCAGCTGTTGCCCTGCTCGTCGCATCCGTCCTCTACATGTCGGGCGAGGCGCTCAGTTTGCGCCACAGTCTCGCGGAGCACCTGTTAACGCTGGCGACGACCGTGAGCGAAAATACCACCGGGGCATTGACGTTCGCCGATCGCTCCTTGGCGCGCAGCGTGCTGGGAACGCTGCGAACGGATCCGAACATCCGATCGGTCACGCTCTACGACGCCAAGGGGAAGGTGTTCGTCGACGTGCCGTTCGTCCTCGACGCCGCCGCGCCCGAGGAGCGTCTACAGGCGTGGGCAATTACGCAAGCGGTGCACGACAAGCGAACCATCCGCTACCGGGGCTTGACGCTCGTACACATCGAAGTACCCGTGGTATTGGACGGGGACCAGGTCGGCACCATTCACGTCGATGCCGATCTGGCGGAGCTGTATTCGCAATTGCGAATCTCCCTGGGGAGCATGTTGTTGGCGCTGGTGGTCGCCGGTTTGGTGGCCTACGTGCTGTCGACGCGTCTGCAGCGAGTGATCACTGCGCCCGTGAGCGACCTACTCGAGGTTACCCGGCAGGTCCGCGAAAGCAAGAACTTTGCGATTCGAGGCGTAACGCACACCGACGATGAGTTCGGCGCATTGACCGCCGGGATCAACGAAATGCTCGCCGAGCTCGAAAAGCGCGACCTGAACCTGCGCGTCTATCAGAACGAGCTGGAAGCGCGCGTGCGGGAACGCACCGTTCGGCTGGACGCAGCGGTTGTCGATGCGCAAGAAACGCTCGAACGCGCAGAGGCCGCGAGCCGCGCCAAGAGCGAATTTCTGGCCCGCATGAGCCACGAGATTCGTACCCCGATGAACGCCGTGCTCGGAATGGCCGAGTTGCTGCGCCATGCGACCACCTTGGATGAACGGCAGCGCCGTTATGCCGACACCATCCATCAGTCCGGAACCGCTTTGCTCGGAATCATCAACGATATCCTCGATTTCTCGAAGATCGAGGCCGGCAAGCTCGAACTCGACATTGCGCCATTTTCCCTTCGCGAGGTGGTCGAAGACGCGGTGGAGATCCTGGCGGAAAAGGCGCACAGCAAGGGGCTGGAACTGCTGTGCGATATTCCCCCTGACGTGGAAACCGCGGTATGCGGCGATGGTCAACGGCTGAGGCAAATCATCATCAATCTCGTGGGCAATGCGGTCAAGTTCACGGAGCGCGGCGAAGTCAGGATCGTGGTTCGGCACACCGGCATCGACCGCACGCATTCGACGTTCCGGTTCGACGTCGTCGATACAGGCGTCGGAATAAAGCCGGAGAACTGCGCGACCATATTCGAGTCGTTCGCGCAGGAGGACAACTCGACGACCCGTAAGTACGGCGGTACCGGCTTGGGATTGGCGATCTGCAAGCAGTTGGTCGAATTGATGGGCGGTCAAATCGGAGTCACGAGTACGCCGGGCGTCGGATCGACCTTCTTTTTTACGGTGGTGCTGGCAAACGACCCTGCGACGGTCCGTGGAATGCGTCCCGCTGTCCTGAAACGTACGCGGATATTGATCGTCGACGACAACGCGATGAATCGCGAGATCGTGGGCGGCCATCTCAAGAGCTGGGGCGTTACCGTGACGGAAGCCGAATCGGGTCCGATCGCCTTGGACATCGTGGGGACGGAAGATCGCGGGGATTTCGATGCGCTCGTCGTCGACGGGCACATGCCCAAGATGGACGGATTCGCTCTGGTCAAAATCATCCGCGGCCGGACCGGGTTCGCCGACATCCCGATTCTGATGATGAGTTCGATCTCGGCAGCGCCCGGCGCGGACGACGCCATCGACGGCCGCACGGGGTGGCTCAGCAAGCCGGTGCGGCGATCTCAATTGCATTCGTGTCTGGCGTCGCTCATGGCGAGCAAACCGGTGCCGGTGACGGGAGCCACGGGGACCGTGAGCAAGCGCCTCCCGGCAGTCGTTCAAGAGCCGCGGGAGCAATCCCGCATACGACGCGTGCTGCTCGTCGAGGATAATCCCGTCAATCAGGAATTGGCTCTGGCCATGCTGACGGAACTGGGGGTGGAAGCGGTGAGCGCATGGAGCGGTGAAGAGGCGCTGGTCAAATTGGCCGCCGACCGCTACGAAGTCGTGTTGATGGATTGCCAAATGCCGAAATTGGACGGATACGCGACGACGCGTCGTTTGCGCGAGTGGGAGAGGCGTACCGGCCGTGAACGCACGCCGGTGATAGCACTCACTGCGAATGCTTTGAACGGCGATGCAGCGCGATGTTTCGAGGCGGGCATGGATCGATACTTGAGCAAGCCGTTCACCATCGATCAACTCCATCGCATTCTCGAGTCCTGTGCGCCGGACGCGGAATCCGAGGCTCAGTCCGAGGCGCAGTCCGAGGTTGCCGCATTGGATGAGCGAACGTTGGATCGGATACGCGATCTGCACAAGCGCGGAGGGCCGAACCTCCTGAGTAAAATGGCCGAGCTGTACCTTTCCAGCTCGCGTAGGCTGATCGACGACGCGCGTCAGTCACTTGCCTCGCGTGATGCACATGGCGTCGCGCAGGCGGCGCACGCGTTGAAATCCAGCAGCTCCAGCGTTGGTGCAACGCTGCTGGCTGAGCTGTGCGATACCATGGAAATGGCGGGGCGGCAGGCGAAGTTCGAAGGCAGCGAATCGCTGCTGGAGAAGATGGTCGCGGAACACGCTCGTGTGGTGCGGGCGCTGGACTCGCTGAGCGCTGTGGCGTAGCCCTTAAGCTTCGTACACCGTCGATTCGCGTGACTGCTCAGCTCTGCCGAGCATACACGGGGAAGCGGCGGCAGAGTGCGGTGACTTCGCCGCGCACGCGCTCGACCACCGACTCATCGCCCAGATGATCGAGCACATCGGCGATCCAGTTCGACACCTGCCGCACCTCCGCCTCCT
>JBKQSA010000075.1:0-3118 GCA_052143815.1 Steroidobacteraceae bacterium
ACGCGAGAAAGCAGCATCCGAGAAGTCCGGAAATAAGGAACCGGAACAAAGCGAAATCGAAAACCGAGTAGTCGCCAATAACAAAGGGGACGATGAAATTTAACGACCATGCCAATGCCGCGAGAAGGTACCCGGTAACCACGCGGCGTACTTTTCCAGCGTGTGAGGATCTGGACAATGGCTCTGGTTTTCATCACTGGAGCAAACGATGGGGAAGATCAGACGGGTGAGGCGCAGCGCGGCGATGTGGCGGGAGCTATTTTCGCGTCAGTCGAGCAGCGGAGTGTCGGTGCAGGAGTTCTGCCGGCGCGAGGGGATCAACGCGAGTTTATTTTGGCGCTGGCGGTCGTCGTTGAAGGCTTCTGGCAAAGTCATTCAAGTCCGGGCCAGAGTTGAGCCGGCAGCCGAAGCACCCGCGCCGTTTATCGACCTGGGCGGCATTGGGTCGGGCGGTCCGCGGTTTGAAGTACGCCTGGAACTCGGCGCCGGGGTGGTCTTGAGCATCGCACGCGGCTGATGTTTTTCGCCGAAGCGCAGATTCGGGTGCATCTGTACGGTCAGCCCTGTGATATGCGAAAGTCCTATAACGGTTTGGAGTCGCTGGCTCGGCACGCGATGGGTCACAACCCACTCGACGGCGCCCTCTATGTTTTCGTCAACCGGCGCGGTTCGCAAATCAAATGCCTGTATTTTGATCGCAGCGGCTTTTGCATCTGGGGAAAGCGGCTTGAGACTGGAAAATTCATTGGCGATTGGCGCGCGGTGCAAACGCACGAGATGGACTGGACGGGATTGAAGTTGTTGCTCGAGGGGCTGGAAGGCAAGCGGGTACGAAAGCGATATTGCCTGCCGCCAACGGTGACAAAAAGCCTATAAATAAAGCACTTTTGTGCGACACCGTGATATTCTCTCGCCATGCAGGACACGGCATCCGCAGTCTCATCGAACGTCTCTGAAGAGACGACGTTGAGCGCCGCGGAACTGAGCCGTGTGGTGCAGTCACAGGCCGAGACCATCGCCGATCTGAAGCACCAACTCGATTGGTTCCGCCGGCAGATATTCGGACAGAAGAGCGAACGCTTTGCCCCGGAACCTAACCCCTCTCAGTTGCACCTCGGCGAGGTTTTGCCGGTGCCGGCGCAGCCGGTTGAGAAGCACAAACACATCGCCGCCCATACGCGGCGTGTGACCCCCAAAGACGGCGCCGATACCGGCGAGTCCTTGCCTTTCTTCGATGAGTCGAAGGTCCCGGTGCAGTCGATCGTCCTGGTGCATGCCGATGTGAAGGATCTGCAGCCTGGCGAGTTCGAGGTCATCGGCGAGAAGATCACCTATCGGCTGGCGCAGCGGCCCGGCAGCTACGTGGTCCTGAAGTACCACCGGCCGGTGATCAAGCGCAAAGACACGAGCGCGATCCTTTGCCTGCCGGCACCGGCCGGGATCATGGAGGGAAGCCGTGCGGATGTGAGCTTCGCCGCCGGGCTGCTGGTGGACAAGTTCGCGTGGCATTTGCCTCTCTACCGCCAGCATCAGCGTCTCACCGCCTCCGGCATCAACGTCAGCCGTCCGTGGCTCACCCAGATCACGCAGCGCGCCATCAGCCTGCTCGTGCCGATCTATGAGGCGCAGTTCGCCTCGATTCGCCTAAGCCGGGTCAAGGCCATGGACGAGACCCCGATCAAGGCGGGGCGCGCGGGGCACGGCAAGATGCAGACTGGCTACTTCTGGCCGGTGCACGGCGAACTCGATGAAGTGTGTTTTCCATTTCACCCCTCGCGCTCCGGGAACTTCGTGCGCAGCGCGCTGGGCCTGGCTCACGGAGCCGACGCGGTCTTGTTGACCGACGGCTACGCCGCCTATGAGCGCTATGCCAAGAAGTGCGGGATCACCCATGCTCGATGCTGGTCGCATTCCCGGCGCACTTTCTTCAACGCTTTGCAGGCCGAACCGACTGGCGCTGCCGAGGCTTTGGAGCAAATCCTTGCGATATATGTCATCGAGGACGACATCCGTACCCTGAAGCTCGCCGGCGAGGCGAAGCATCTGCATCGCTTGACTCACTCGAAGCCGTTGGTCGAGAAGTTCTTCGACTGGGTCGATCGGCAATTGCAGCGCCAAGGGTTCACGCCCAAGAATCCATTCATCAAGGCATTGAACTATGTGCGTCTGCGACGCTCGGGGCTCGAAGTCTTTCTCACCGATCCGGATGTGCCGATCGATACTAACCACATCGAGCGCGCGCTGCGTGTAATTCCCATGGGGCGCAAAGGTTGGTTATTCTGCTGGACCGAACTTGGTGCCAAACACGTCGGCATCATCCAAAGTCTGATCGTCACCTGTCGATTGCATGGCATTGACCCATACACGTACTTGGTCGATGTTCTGCAGCGCGTTGCGGAACATCCCGCCAACCGCGTCGCAGAACTCACGCCGCGGCTGTGGAAACAATACTTCGCTGCCAGCCCATTGCGATCCGACCTGCACGGCGTGCCAGCTTGATCAAGCACGCCGCGGGGTTGCCAGTTACGACTTCGCTACGCAACTCGCGGCCTGAGCGACTTCGCCACGTCCATCCGGCCACCACCGACCAATTGCAATGAGTAAGGCCGTAAAGTTACACCTTGTCGCGTGGCTCGGAGTGCCTCTTGCGTTCGCAGGATATGTGGGCCTCTCATACAACTTGGCGCTATCACAGCGCGATCTTCCCTTTCTGGGGCAACGAGAATGGAGATGGTGGGTTGCGTTTCTGATTGCCTTGGCCGTAGGCGGAGCTTGCATCATCGCAGCCGAAACTAACCGAGCTAAGCTGCGAACAGCCGTGTTGCTCATATACTTGCTCTGCATGTCGGCGGCACTCGCCGGCCTGCATATTGCTGTTGCGTGTCATCTCGGCGACTGCATTTAGACGGCACGAGTTCCGCCGGTAGCAATAGGTCGGCAGATAATGCATGGCATGTCAGCTCAATCAAGCACGCCGCCGAGTTGCCGGTTACGTAGCAAAAGGCGAAAAGAATTCACGCCTTACCGAAGGAGCGGGTCTGAATCTACAGAGAACTCGGCGATAAGCGTGAGCCGCGAATGCCCTGCGCTCACCAAGCGAGGAATCACCCGTCACTAC
>JBKQSA010000076.1:0-61720 GCA_052143815.1 Steroidobacteraceae bacterium
ACACACCCCACAACTCCGCTGTTCCCGGTTCCGGTTCCCACTCTCTCTACACCACTGCGGAACCGGAACTGGGAACCTACCTCAAATAACGTGACCGCTGGCGCCTCAAAAAGCGTGAGCACTCTCAGTGTTCATGATCGCTGTATGCCTCAACGAGTAGAGGGTGCGCTGCGAGCCATTGGGCCCTTCTTTTAGTCCAGCCGCCTTCAACAGATGATTGAATTGCCGGCTCATCACCTGCATTGCATAGTCCCGGTTGCTGAACTCGGGGAAGAACACATACTCATCCGGCTTTCCTTCCAACTTTGTGTAGACCGCACGAGCGGCGGGCATGGAAATCACTGGCGCTGGCTTGACCTTGCTGTAGGCCATGATCCGCAGGTATTCAGCCTTGGGCGTTGTGCCGATCGTGATTTGATTGTGTTTGAGCGTCTTGATGTCCGGCGGGCGCAGGAAAGAGCCCACCATAAACTCGATCAAATAAAGAAGATGAACCGTCAGCGGAACAAATCTGACTTTTACGTTCTTGCCGATTTCCTCGTTGGCAACCTTGATGAGCAGATCATACTGATCCGGCGTGAACCACCCACGGGGATTGTCCTGCGCGGTGACAGTGGGGAATATCGGAATCTTGTCGATGTAGCCAAGCTTGAATGCATGCTTGAGAATCTTCGAGATCAGAACGAAGTGATTTTTGATCGTCTTGCTGCTGACGGTAGGCTTACCGGATTCCTCGCGGCTCTTCTTGAGGTAGGCCACATAGTCGGCCAGCCGTTGATAGGAAATGTCCTTGACGTGGTTGCGGTAGAAAAACTTCCGGACATCAGCCTCGTAAATGTATTTCGCATCATCCACCAGCGACTGCTTGCGCTCACGGCGATCCACGCGCCCCTGATCCTCCTTGAAGAGGTCAGCGGCAACTATTGCGAAGGTGTGTGACTGTGCGACCGGTTGATTCTGCGATTTCTTGAGCAGGAGGCAGTTGTAGAAGTCCTGCGCGAATTTGATCGCTGGAACCTTCTCCTCAGCCTTCGTGGTCTTCTGGATATAGCGCCCATCCATATAACAGGTCACCTGCCAGAAGCGGCTTTCGGCGCACCGATAGAGTTTCAGCGTGGAGGGATAACCCTTGATGAGGGTGACGGTGCCTGGGAGTGGATTCGAGCCTTTGGACATCGGCCGAACCATACCCGGAAACCCCCGAAGGTCAAACTTAGGGGATATGGGCACACGAGCCCACTAGCAACTAACTGTATTTACTGGGGAAAGTTGGTAGCGGGGGTAGGATTTGAACCTACGACCTTCGGGTTATGAGCCCGACGAGCTGCCAGACTGCTCCACCCCGCACCAGAGAGCCGCCCATTGTACCGGATTGTTCGGGCAACGCAAGCGAGTGCGGGTGCCGGGTGCCAGATCCCAAACAGCGCTACGGAAGCGCCCGCTGGCAAATGGTGATCAACGCCGCCGGCGCCACGCCTAAGCCGAAGGCCAACAGCGCGTTCGCGCTCAACACCGTGCGCATCAACACCGAACCGCCGAGCACGGTTGAATCCGTCGGGTCATCGAAATACATGAGCTTCACAATCCTCAGGTAGAAGAAAGCGCCCACCACCGAGAACAGAACGGCAACCACGGCGAGCCAGGTATAACCGACGGCGAGCACCGCTTGGATGACCCCGAGCTTGGCCCAGAATCCGACGAACGGCGGCAACCCTGCGAGGCTGAACATCAGAATCGCCATCATGCCGGCGAACCACGGACTGCGTGCATTCAATCCCTTGAAGTCGACGAGTTTGTCGGCTTCAAACCCCTGCCGCGCCAAGAGCAGAATCATGCCGAATGCCCCGCTCGCCACGATCACATAGCTCACCATGTAGAACATCGCCGCCTGGTAGCCCTGCGCGGTGCCCGACAAGATGCCGAGCAGAATGTAACCCACCTGGGAAATGGTCGAGTAGGCCAGCATCCGCTTGAGATTGGTTTGCGCCACCGCAACCACGTTGCCGATGGCGATCGACAGGACCGACAGCACCACCAGCATCTGACTCCAATCGGGCTGCGAGGCCGCCAATGCTTCGGGTAGGAGCCGCATGGCGAGCGCAAACGCCGCCAGTTTCGAGGCCGTGCCGATGAACACGGTCACGCACGTAGGCGACCCCTCGTACACGTCCGGTATCCACATGTGGAACGGCACCGCGCCGAGTTTGAATCCAATCCCGACGATGAGGAACGCGATGCCGAATATCAAGCCGATGTTATCCGCGAACCCGCCCTGCACGGCATTGGCGATTGCAGCGAGTTCCAGGCTGCCGGTGACTCCGTAGAGGATCGACATGCCGTACAGCAACGTTCCGGAGGCCATTGATCCCAGCACGAAATACTTGATCGCAGACTCCGCAGCGATACCGGACTCACGGTCGAATGCCACCATGGCATATAAGCACAGCGACATGAGTTCCAGTCCCAGATATAGCGTGATCAGACTCCCCGCGGATATCAACACCATGCCGCCCAAGGTGGCGAACAGGCCCAGAACGTAATACTCGCCCTTGAGAAGCGCGCGGCGTTGCAGATAGTCGGTCGAATACACGAACACCATGGAAACGGTGAGCAATGTGACGACTTTCAGGGCCTGCGCCATGCGATCCAATTCGAACAATCCACCGAGGGCCACTACCCTGGTCGACACCGGCTGCATCAAAGTCAGTACGGCAGTGACCAGCAGAGCCGCTACGGCAAGGGCGCCGGTCCAGTGGCGCTGGGCATCGGTGAGCAGCAGATCCAGCATGAGGATCGCACAGGCGGCGACCCCTAAGAAAATCTCAGGTGCGGCCAGCCCTAACCCTGAGTTGAAATCGGCGACGCTAAAGGAGTTCATGGCAACCTTACGGGGCAATCTTCGAGACCAGCAATGCTTCAGCTAAGTGCTGCGTCGATGCGCGCATGACATCGAGCAAGGGTGCGGGCCACAGCCCGATCAACAACACCGCAATGACAAGCACACTCAACACCAGGAATTCGCGGCCGTTGATATCCTTCAAGGCCGCTACCTTGTCGTTGGCCACCTCGCCGAAAATCACGCGCTTGACCAACCACAAGGTATAGGCTGCTCCCAACACCATTATGCTGCCGGCAAGGAACGTGTACCAGACGTTGGCTTTGAACGAGGCCAGGAGAACCAAGAATTCGCCCACGAATCCCGACGTGCCCGGCAAACCGGCATTGGCCATCGCGAAAAACACCATGAACGCAGCGAATTTCGGCATGGTGTTGACCACTCCGCCATAGGCGCTGATCTCACGGCTGTGCACGCGGTCGTACATAACACCCACGCACAAGAACATCGCGCCGGACACCAGGCCGTGCGACAACATCTGCACCATCGCTCCATCAATGCCCATTTGGATACCGACGGTCTTGCCGGTATGAGCGACGATTTGGAAGCCGATGAACGTGCCGAGAGTGACGAAGCCCATGTGTGCGATGGATGAATACGCGATCAACTTCTTCATGTCACGCTGCACCAGCGCGACGAAGCCGATGTACACCACGGCGATCAACGACAGCGCGATGATGAGCCAATCAAGTTCGCGGCTGGCATCGGGAGCGATCGGCAAAGAGAACCGCAAGAAGCCGTACCCGCCCATTTTCAGCATGATGGCCGCCAGCACGACGGAACCGCCGGTGGGCGCCTCGACGTGGGCATCCGGCAACCAGGTATGCACCGGCCACATCGGCACCTTCACCGCGAACGCGGCGAAGAATGCCAAGAATATGAGCGTCTGTTCCGTGAGCGTCAGCGGCATGCGCTGAAATACCGCCAGCTCATAGCTGCCTGATTTTAAGTACATGTAGATCAAGGCGACCAACATCAGCAGCGAACCCAAGAATGTGTATAAGAAAAACTTGATGGTCGCGTAGACGCGGCGTGGGCCGCCCCAGACACCGATAATGATGAACATCGGCAGCAGCATGGCTTCCCAAAACACGTAGAACAGCACGCCGTCCAACGCGGCGAATACCCCGATCATCAAGCCCTCCAAGATCAGGAAGGCTGCGAAGTACTGCGCGACGCGTTTTTCGATGCTCTGCCAGCTCGCGATCACGATCAGCACCGTGGTGAACGTGGTCAGAAGGATCAGCGGCATCGAAATCCCGTCGACCCCGATGTAGAAATCCGAGTGGATGGCCGGAATCCAGGACGTGCGTTCGACGAATTGCATCTCCGCCGTTCCGATCCTGAATGATGACCATAACGGGATACTGAACAAGAACGTCAAACCGGAAACGCCGAAAGACACCCATCGCGCGGCGGCGGCACGGTCGCCCAACCCGAGCACGACGAACCCGCCGACGATGGGCAGCCAGATCAAAATGCTCAGCAGGTGTGCGTTTGGCATCATGGACGCCAGATCAGCCACAGCAGCAGCGATGCCAATCCCAAGATCATCGCGAACGCGTAGTGATAGAGATATCCGGACTGTGCATAGCGCATCACGGAACTGAACCACCCCACGATACGGGCGCTGCCGTTGACCATGCCGTCGTCGATCACGGTTTCATCGCCCACTCGCCACAGACCGCCGCCCAACGCCTTCGCGCCGGCAACGATCACGTGTTGATTGAACCAGTCGAAACCGTATTTATCGACCAAGATCGTATACAGCAATTTGAACGATCGCTGTGCGGAATCCGCCAGCGCGGGCTTCCGGAGAAAGAAAACATACGCGGTCACGACGCCGGCGCCGGCGAGCCAGACCGGCGGCGCCGCGAAAGCCGACCACATGAACGCGGCCGACCCATGAAACTCCTCGGCCATGCGTTCGAGAACGTTATTGGCCGGCAGCACGTGGATGGCGCCGTCGAAGAAATCGCCGAACAACAGCGGCTTGACCGTGAACCAGCCGATCAGCGCCGACGGGATGGCCAACAGGATCAGGGGCACTGTCACCACCCGCGGGCTCTCGTGCAGGTGCTCCTGGGTATGATGATCCATGCGCTCCTTGCCGTGGAACGTCATGAAGAACATGCGAAAGGTGTACAGCGCCGTGACGAAGACGCCCGTCAGCACGCAAAAATACGCGTAACCCGATCCATAGCGATGTGAGGCAGCCACCGCGTCGATCAAGGAATCCTTGGAGAAGAAGCCCGAGGTGCCGGGAAACCCGATCAGGGCCAACGCACCCACCAGAAAGGTCCAATACGTGATGGGCAAGTATTTGCGCAGTCCGCCCATCTTGCGCATGTCCTGCTCATGGTGCATGGCGATGATGACGGACCCGGCGGCCAAAAACAGCAGCGCCTTGAAAAACGCGTGCGTCATCAAATGAAAGATTCCCGCGCTGTACGCCGAAACGCCGAGCGCCACCGTCATGTAGCCGAGTTGCGACAACGTCGAATACGCGATCACGCGCTTGATGTCGTTATTGACGATGCCCAACAAGCCCATGAAGAACGCGGTCGTGGCACCGATGATGAGGACGAAGGACAGCGCCGTTTCCGACAATTCGAACAACGGCGACATTCTCGCCACCATGAAAATACCCGCCGTCACCATGGTGGCCGCGTGGATCAACGCCGAGATCGGCGTCGGACCTTCCATCGAATCGGGCAGCCATACATGCAGCGGCACTTGCGCCGATTTGCCCATGGCGCCGATGAACAGGCAAATGCACGTGAAGGTAATGGCCGACCAGCTCGTCGTATTGGTGACGTGGATCAGCCCCCCCGCGAATTTATCGGTATGCGCGAACACCGTGGCGTAATCCAGCGATCCCGTGAAGTGCAGAACCGCGGCGATACCGAGCACGAAACCGAAATCGCCGACGCGATTGACCAAAAATGCCTTGAGATTGGCGAACACGGCGGACGGCCGCGTGTACCAGAAACCGATGAGCAGGTACGAAACCAATCCCACCGCCTCCCAACCGAAGAACAACTGCATGAAGTTGTTCGACATCACCAGCATCAACATGGAAAAAGTGAACAGCGAGATGTAGCTGAAGAACCGTTGATAGCCGTCGTCGTCGTGCATGTAGCCGATGGTGTAGATGTGCACCATCAAGGAGACGAACGTCACCACCACCATCATCAGCGCAGACAGACGGTCGATCAGAAATCCGACTTCCATCGTCAGGCCGTCGCTGACCAGCCAGGTGTAAACCGCGCCGTTGTAGGGCGCCATGCCGTCGACGACCAATTTCCACAAAACGTACATCGACAAGGCGCACGACAGGGCCACGCCGGCGATGGTGATGCTCTGCGCACCGGTGCGTCCAATCGTTCGGCCGAAGAGCCCTGCGACAACCGCCGCGACGAGCGGCGCCAGCGCAATCGTAAGATAGATCGACTGCATTTTTCTTCTTACCCCTTAGCCCTTAGCCCTTAGCCCTGAAGCGTGTCGAGGTCTTCGACGTCGATGCTGTGCCGTTCCCGGAAGAGCACGACCAGGATCGCCAATCCAATCGCCGCTTCCGCAGCCGCCACGGTCAGGATGAAGAACACGAAAACCTGGCCGCTGATATCGCCGAGGAAGCGCGAAAACGCCACGAAATTGAAATTGACCGCGAGCAGCATCAATTCGATGCACATCAAGAGCAAGATGATGTTCCGGCGATTCAAGAACACTCCGGCCACCGCGATGGCGAACAAGATGCCGGACAGCGCCAATACGTGGGTGAGGGTAATCATGGTCTTTTCTCGGAGGCCATTTTGACGATTCGGACCCGATCCTTGGCACGCACCGCCACCTGCTTGGCAATGTCCTGCGGCTTGCCCCCGCGGCGGCGGCGCAGAGTCAGGACGATGGCGGCCACGCTTGCCACCAGCAGAATGCATGCGGCCAGCTGCACCGGATACGCATACTGCGTGAACAGCACCGTGCCCAGGGCGCGGGTGTTGGAATAATGATCGGGCAAGCTCGGCGCGGTCTTGAAACTAACGCCGCCCAAGTGCTTGACCACGATGATGTTGATGATGGCGAATACGACGAATCCGGCGACGGCGACGGCCAACGGCCAATAACCCGCCAAACTCTTGCGAAATTCCTCGATATTGACATCGAGCATCATCACGACGAACAGAAACAAGACCATCACGGCACCGACGTAGACCAATACCAGCACGATCCCGAGGAACTCAGCATCGAGCAGCAGCCAGATGACGGCGCTGTTGAAGAAGCACAGCACCAAGAGCAGCGCGGAATGGACCGGGTTTCGCACCAGAATCACGCCGAGCGCGGCGCACACCAAAACCGTGGCGAATACGAAAAATAGGATTGACGGAAACATCACCGGTACCGCGCATCGGCGGCGCGATCGGCCGCAATCATCGCTTCGTACCGTTCACCGATGCCGAGCAGCTTGTCCTTGCTCATGATGTTCTCGCCGCGATTCTCCATGTGGTACTCGAGCAGCCGTGTCTCCACGATGGCATCGACCGGGCACGCCTCCTCGCAGAATCCGCAGTAGATGCACTTGAACAGGTCGATGTCGTACCGCGTCGTGCGCCGGGTGCCGTCGCTGCTCACGCCGGACTCGATCGTGATGGCGAGCGCCGGACAAACCGCCTCGCAGAGTTTGCACGCGATGCACCGCTCTTCACCGTTGGGATATCGGCGCAGCGCATGCAAGCCGCGAAAACGTGTGCTCTGCGGGGTTTTCTCCTCGGGGTAGTTCACCGTGATCTTGCGTTTGAACATCTCCTTCCAGGTAACCCACAAGCCCTGGAGCAACTCCCACAGGAGGTAGGTCTTGAAGAAACTACGCATGGCTTGCATCACGAATGCCCCTTCCACGGACCGACATGGAAATACACCATGCAGCCCTCGACCAGCAACCATACCAGCGTCACCGGGATCAAGGCCTTCCAACCCAGCCGCATGATCTGGTCATACCGATAGCGCGGAAACGTTGCGCGCAACCACAGGAAAGCGAACATCGGAAACAGCGTCTTCAACCCGAACCAGAAGAAGCTCGGGGCCGCGAGCCATTCCGACTCGGGCAGATAGCCGTCCAGCGGCGACAACCAGCCGCCGAAGAAAAAGACCACCGTCAGCGCAGAAATCAAAATCATGTTGACGTATTCGGCGATGAAAAAGAGCGCAAACGCCATCCCCGAATAGTCGACGTGAAACCCGGCCACGATTTCCGACTCGCCTTCCGCCACGTCGAACGGCGCGCGATTGGTTTCGGCAACGCCCGAGATGAAGTACACGACGAGCAGCGGGAACAGCCAGAACCAGTTCCAGCTCAATGCCCCGCCGTGCTGCGCCTTGATGATATCGCCCAGGTTGAGGCTGCCCGCCGCCATCAACACGCCGACCATGGCAAAGCCCATGGCGATTTCGTAAGCAACGATCTGCGCCGCGGAGCGCATTGCGCCCAAGAATGCATACTTCGAATTGGCCGCCCAACCGGCCAAGATGATGCCGTATACGCCCATGGAAGTGAGGGCGAGAACATAGAGCAGACCCGCGTCGATGTTCGCGAAGGCACGTTCCGGAGACAGCGGAATGACCGCCCAGGCGGCGAGCGCCGGTATCATCGCCAAAAACGGCGCCAAGCGGAACAAGAAGCCGCTGGCGTCGGCCGGAATCAGGATTTCCTTGAACATCAACTTGAACACGTCCGCGAACGGCTGCGCCGCTCCCGGAATCCACAAGAGATTGACCCGGTTCGGCCCCTTGCGCGCTTGAATCCATCCGATGATCTTGCGTTCGGCCAGCGTGTAGTACGCCATGACGATGATGATGCCGATGATCACGATCAAGCCCTGCACCGCCGTCAGCAACGGAAACGTCCAGTACGGCGTGATCCGCTCGGAAAGCCAATCGCGTATCGGGCTCCAATCCCACATGACTAGATCACGTCGCGGGTCACATGCCCGTCCTTGGTTTTGGAAAGCGCCTCAGAGCCTCGCACCAGCGCGTCGACCTGGTAGGGCGGAATGTCCACCCAGCGCCCGGACGGCGCCGGCCCTTGCGGCGCCGCGCCGCCCACGGGCCCTGCACCGGCGGCGCCGGCCGGCAGTTCGAGCCGTTCGCCGCACGTTTCCTTCAGCGCTTCGCGAATTTCATCGGAGCTGATGTAGTCGACGCCGTGGATGGCGAGAAGATTCGCCAATACGCGCAAGACCTTCCAGCCCGGGCGGCTGTCTCCGACCAGCCTCGCGGCGCCCGCCCAGCTCTGCCAGCGGCCCTCCACGTTCACGAACGTCCCCGACGATTCGGCGAACGACCCGATGGGCAGGACCACATGGGCAACTTCGCGCAGACTAGCGCTGAGGTGCGTGGTGGCGGCCACGACCAAATCCGCGGCACCGAACGCGTCCCCGCCGACCCCAAGGTCGTTCGCCGGATCGATGCCGCCGAATAGAACGTAGGCCTTGAGCGGCGACTCCAACATGGCGCGCGCGGACAATCCGGTCGATTCAGACGCCGCTCCGCCGGGTTGGCGATGCGGCACGGCACCGGCCAGATAGGCCCCGGCCGCATTGGCACCCTCGGTAATGAATCCGACGCTGGCGCCGGTCAACTCCGCCAGAATGCCTGCCAGCGCTTTGAGTTCGGAGTACGCGGGATGCCGCTGCGCCAGGCTGCCCAGAATGACGGCTCGCCGAGTGCCGGCCGCCAGCACGGCAGCCGCCGCCCGGTGTCCGTCGTTGACCGTCGCCGCGCGTACGCCCGGGGGTGCCGGCTTGTTGGCCGCCGCAGCGGCCGCATGCACGATGGCGGCCAGTTCGCCCACCATATCGCCGGCGAGCGCATACGCGGCGACCGGAAACAGATACTCGAAAACACGTGGGTTGAGGAACGCGACCTTCGCGCCGCCCTTGACCGCCGCCTTACGGATGCGGTGCGCCAACAGCGGCATTTCATGACGCAGATTCGAGCCGATGACCAGCACGCCCTCGAGCTTTTCGACATCCGCGATATGCAGCCCCAAATTCGGGTAGACGCCCTCGGCCTCCTGCGCGCGAAAATCCAGTTGCCGCAATCGATGGTCGATGTTGCCGCTGCCGAGTCCGCGGGCGATCCGAGCCAACAGGTACATCTCCTCGACGGTCGCCAGCGGCGAGACCAGAAAGCCGGCCGAGGCGGCGCCATGAGCCGCGATTGCCTCCTGCAGCCCCTCGGCGGCGGTGGCGAGGGCGACCTCCCAATCAACCGCTTCGAGCGTACCGTTGACGCGAATCATGGGCTGCGTGACGCGCTCGGCCGAGTAGATTCCCTCGAAGCCGAAGCGGTCGCGATCCGCGATCCAGGTCTCGTTGATCGCTTCGTTCTCGCGCGGCACCACGCGCATGATCTTGCCGCGCAGCACATGCGCATACACGTTGGTCCCAAAGGCATCGTGCGGCGATACCAGCGGTTGCTGCTGCATTTCCCACGATCGAGCGTGATAACGGAACGGCTTGTTGTTGAGCGCGCCCACCGGACACAGATCGATGATGTTCGCGGACAATTCGTGATCGACGCTTTGTTCGATGTACGTGCCCACTTCCATGTTTTCGCCGCGCCCCGTCAGACCCATCTGCGGGTAGCCTTGAATCTCGAGACCGAAGCGCACGCACCGAGTGCAGTGAATGCAGCGCGTCATGTCGGTGGAGACCAGCGGTCCCAAATTCTTGTCCTTGACCACGCGCTTGCGTTCGGCAAAGCGCGCGATGTCGCGGCCGAAGCCCATGGCGAGATCCTGCAGCTCGCACTCGCCGCCCTGATCGCAGATCGGGCAATCGAGAGGATGATTGATGAGCAGGAACTCCATCGTCGCGCGCTGCGCGCCGACCGCCTTCGGCGATCTGGTGAAGACCTTCATGCCCTCCGCCACCGGCGTAGAGCAGGCGGGCAGCGGCTTCGGCGCCTTCTCGACTTCGACCAGGCACATGCGGCAATTCGCGGCGATGGTCAGCTTATTGTGATAACAGAATCGCGGGATATAGATGTCCGCAGGATCCGTGACCTGCATGATCATCTGACCCTTGCGGGCCTTCAGCGGCACACCGTTGACTTCGATATTGACCAGATCGTCGCTCATCGTCCGCCCTTATGCCGCTACTGCCGCGGAATCGGCCGCCGCGGCATCGCCAGTCGCCGCTTCGACGATGGAGCGGCCCTTGTGCTCGATCATGTACTGGAACTCGTGACGGTAATGCTTGAGGAAACTCTGCACCGGCCAGGCGGCCGCATCGCCCAAGGCGCAGATGGTATGTCCTTCGATACGGTTCGCCACGTCGAGCAACAGCCCAAGATCTTCACTGCGGCCCTGGCCCGCGATGATGCGTTTCAACATGCGATCCAACCATCCGGTGCCCTCGCGGCACGGCGTGCACTGGCCACAGGATTCCGACATGTAGAAGCGTGACAACCGCTCCAGCGCGCGCACCATGCAGGTGGTCTCGTCCATGACGATCATCGCGCCGGTTCCCACGGATGAGCCGGCTTTCTTGATGGAGTCGTAATCCATGGTGCACCCCATGATGACGTCGCCGGGTACCACGGGCACGGACGAGCCGCCGGGAATCACCGCCTTCAATTTGCGCCCATTCCAAACGCCGCCGGCAATTTCGAGCAGGTCCTTGAACGGAATTCCCATCGGCAATTCGTAGTTGCCCGGCTTGGCGACGTGGCCGGACACCGAAAAAATCATGGTGCCGCCGGAGTTGGGAACTCCCAGGCCGGCGAACCACGCCGCGCCGTTGCGCAGGATGGCGGGCACCGAGGCAAAGGTTTGCGTGTTGTTGATGGTGGTGGGCTTGCCGTACAAACCGAAGTTGGCCGGGAACGGCGGCTTGAAGCGCGGCCTGCCGGGTTTACCCTCGAGCGACTCCAGCAACGCGGTTTCCTCGCCGCAGATGTAGGCGCCCGCGCCGATGAACATGTGCAGATCGAAATCGACTCCCGAGCCCAAGATATTCTTGCCCAGCAACCCCGCCGCGTAGGCTTCCGCCAAAGCCGCTTCGAACCGCGGAATCGGCTCGCCCAGGAATTCGCCGCGAATGTAGTTGTAGCCCACCGTCGCCGTCATCGCATAGCCGCCGATGGCCATCCCTTCGATCACCGAGTGCGGGTTGTAGCGCAGGATGTCGCGGTCGTGACAGGTACCGGGCTCGGACTCGTCCGAATTGCACACCGCATACTTTTGTGTCGGCGATGAGCGCGGCATGAAGCTCCATTTCAGGCCGGTGGGAAAAGCTGCGCCGCCGCGGCCGCGCAGCCCGGAGTCCTTGACCTCCTCGATGATTTTCTCGCGCGGCGTCCTTTCGCGCAGAATTCTCTCCCACGCCTGGTACCCGCCGAATTGCCGGTAGCCTTCGAGCGTCCACGGCTTTTCGCATTTGAGCGCTTCGAACAACACGAGATTCTGCTCGTAAGCCATCTACAGTCCCTCAGCCGTGTCGCGCAATGTCATGTCAGCCCATCCAGAACTTTATCGATGGACTCGGGCGTCAGATTCTCATAATAAATGTGATCGACCATCATCATGGGCGCACCGGTGCAGGCAGCCAGACATTCCTCTTCGCGCTTCAAGAAAATCCGCCCGTCCGGCGTGCTTTCGCCCGTCTTGATTCCCAATTTCTTCTCGACGTAGTCGACGACTTCTTGCGAGCCGCGCAACATGCAAGAGATGTTGGTGCACACCGACACGTGATGCCGGCCCACGGGCTGGGTCTCGAACATCGAGTAAAACGTGGCGATCTCGTACACCTGAATGTTGGGCAGCCCCAGATACGCGGCCACCGCGTCCATGATGGGCGCGGTCAAGAATCCGTTGTTCTCATGCTGGGCGGCATGCAGCGCGGCGATCACCGCGGATCGTTTGCGGTCCGGGGGAAACTTGCCCAGCCAACGATCTATTTCGGCCCGGACGTGATCCGACAATTGCACAGTCATTTCGCTACCACCGTCACCGGTCGATCTCGCCGAATACGATGTCTTGAGTGCCGATCACCGCCACCACGTCCGCCAGCATATGGCCCTGGACCATTTCATTCAGCGACGCGAGATGCGCGAAGCCCGGGGCGCGCACCTTGAGGCGATAGGGTTTGTTGGCGCCATCCGACACCAGGTACACGCCAAGTTCGCCTTTCGGCGCCTCCACGGCGGCGTACACCTCGCCTTCCGGCACGCAGTAGCCTTCGGTCATCAGTTTGAAATGATGGATCAAGGACTCCATGTCGCCCTTCATCTGCTCACGGCGCGGCGGGCGCACCTTGCGGTCATCGATCATGACCGGCCCCGGGTTTTCTTTGAGCCACTTCACGCACTGTTCGATGATGCGGTTTGACTGACGCAGCTCTTCGATGCGCACCAAATAGCGGTCGTAGCAATCGCCGTTGAGGCCCACCGGAATATCGAAATCCATGTGTTCGTAGGCCTCGTACGGCTGTTTCTTGCGCAGGTCCCACTCGATGCCCGAACCGCGCAGCATGGGTCCGGAGAAACCCAGCTGCATGGCGCGCTCCGGGGTCACGACGCCGATGTTGACGGTGCGCTGTTTCCAGATCCGGTTATCGGTGAGCAGCGTTTCATACTCATCGACGCAGGCAGGGAACCGTCGCGCGAAGTCCCCGATAAAATCCAGCAATCCGCCCGAGCGGCGCTCGTTGAGGCGGTCGGCGTCCTTCTTGCTCCGCCATTGCGACTGCTGATATTTCGGCATCACTTCCGGCAGGTCGCGATAGACGCCGCCCGGCCGGTAGTACGTCGCATGCATGCGCGTGCCGGAAACCGCCTCGTAGCAGTCCATCAGATCTTCGCGTTCGCGAAAGGCATAGAGAAACACCGTCATCGCGCCGATATCGAGGGCGTGCGACCCCAACCACATCAAATGATTGAGAATGCGGGTGATCTCGTCGAACATCACGCGAATGTATTGGGCGCGCAGCGGCGCGCCAATCCCCAGCAGCTTCTCGATCGCCATGACGTACGCGTGCTCGTTGCACATCATCGATACGTAGTCCAACCGATCCATGTAGCCGATCGACTGGTTAAAGGGCTTGCTCTCCGCCAGCTTCTCGGTCCCTCGATGCAGCAGGCCCACGTGCGGATCCGCCTTCTGAATGACCTCACCGTCCATTTCCAGAACCAAGCGCAGCACGCCGTGCGCGGCAGGATGCTGCGGTCCGAAGTTCATCGTATAGTTTCGAATCTCAGCCATTCGGCGTCTCGGGTTTCGCATTGGTGAGGGCCGGATCATAGCGATTGTCATGGCGAATGACCTTCGGCACGAGGATCCGGGGCTCGATGGTCACCGGCTGGTAGACCACCCTGCCCTTCTCAGGGTCGTAGCGCACCTCGACATTGCCCGATAACGGAAAATCCTTGCGGAAAGGATGCCCGATGAAGCCGTAATCGGTGAGCAGGCGCCGCAGATCCGGATGGCCTTTGAATAGAATGCCGAACAGATCGAAGGCTTCCCGCTCGAACCAATCGGCCGCAGCCCAGATGCCCGTCACCGAATCCACCATGGGCTGCGTGTCGTCGGCGCAGAAGACCCGCAGGCGCACCCGATGGTTGTGCGAAATCGACAGCAAATGATAGACCACCGCGAACCGGCGACCGCTGACGATGTCCACGTGCGCACTGCGGCGCGCGACGCCGCGACTGAAGCCCGATGACGACGCAGCCTCGGTCTTCCATTCGGCGCGGCCGTGCTCGAGGTAATCGACGCCGCATACATCCATGCACATCTCGAATTTCAGATCGGCGTGGTCGCGCAACGCGGCAGCGATTTCCAACAGCCGATCGGCGGGAACTTCGTAAGTAAGCTCATGGGTGTGGCTGGCAACCGGCATCAAGCCGTCGGGAAATACGCGCGAGATTGCCTGGCCCAGGGCCTCGAGGCGCGTCGGCGTGGCCACCGCCGCACTGGAGCCGGCGTGGTCGGTCATCGAATGATGGCCTTGTTGCGCTTGATCTTGTTCTGCAGTTGGATGATGCCGTACAGCAGCGCTTCTGCCGTGGGCGGGCATCCCGGAACGTAGACATCCACCGGAACGATGCGATCGCAGCCGCGCACCACGGCGTAGGAATAATGATAATAGCCGCCGCCGTTGGCGCACGATCCCATGGAGATCACCCAGCGCGGCTCCGCCATCTGGTCGTACACCTTGCGCAACGCCGGCGCCATTTTGTTGACCAGCGTCCCGGCAACGATCATCACGTCGGATTGGCGCGGACTCGGGCGGAACACCACGCCGAATCGGTCGAGGTCGTAGCGCGCCGCGCCGGCATGCATCATTTCAACGGCACAACACGCAAGACCGAACGTCATCGGCCACAGCGAACCGGTTCGCGCCCAATTGATGAGCTTGTCGACGGTGGTGACTTCGAAGCCGCGAACTGTGGGGATGTCGGCTGACACGGCTTCTAATCCCATTCAAGAGCCCCTTTCTTGTAGTCGTACACCAGCGCGACGACCAGCACCAAGGCAAAGACCAGCATGGCCATCAGTCCGAAGGTCCCGATGACGCCCAGCGACACGGCCCACGGAAAAAAGAACGCGATCTCGAGATCGAACACGATGAAAATGATGGCGACCAGGTAATACCGTACGTCGAACCGCATGCGAGAATCTTCGAACGCCTCGAATCCGCATTCGTAGGGCGAGAGCTTCTCAGCATCCGGGCGCCGCGGGCCCGCAATCCAACCGATCGTGAACAGCGCCAGACCCAACACGGTGGCCAGGCCCATAAAAATCAAGATAGGCAAATACTGTCGCAACATCATCAGCGTCGTTGATTAGTCGTGGTGATGAATCATATCAGGCGCAACCGTGTTGCGTCGCGTGCGTTACATCGAGTTATCAAAGCAGTGCGCCACATGTACTTCATGTGCCAAAGATGGTGCCGACGGCCGGACTCGAACCGGCACAGGTTGCCCCACTAGCCCCTCAAACTAGCGCGTCTACCAATTTCGCCACGTCGGCATTTCATGGCCTTGCGGCCAGGTTTCAACGGGGTTCGTTCCGCGAACCCCGAAAAATAGCGGCGCTTCGCGCCGATCAGAAAACATTGTCACTGACGGATCACTTCGGAGGCGTCGCTGGAGCGGGTGCAGCAGGCGCCGCCGGAGCGGGCGCCGGCGCCGGTGCGTTCAGCATCGAGCGTTCCAACACACTCGTCGGTTCGCCCGACGTGCGCGTCCCCAAATAGGCCAGCGACAGACTGGTCACGAAGAACAGCGCGGCGAACACCGCCGTCAATTTCGAAAACAACGTGCTGGTGCCGCGCGCACCGAACACGGTGCCCGAAGCGCCCGAACCGAAACCGGCGCCCGCTTCCGCGCCCTTGCCACGCTGCAGCAATACAAGCCCGATGATCATGAGTGCAAGCAATACATGCACCGCCAAAATAAAACCACGCAACATAGAAAACTCTCAGTGGCGAACGGCCGCAGCCGCGCATATCTGCTGAAATTCATCGGCGCTCAACGAAGCGCCGCCCACTAATCCGCCGTCGACATCGGGCATCTCGAAAAGCTCTGCCGCGTTGCCGCCTTTGACGCTGCCGCCGTACAGGATCCGCAGGCGGCCCGCTATATTAGCATCTTGCGCGGCGATTCGACCTCTCAGGTAGGCATGCACGCCTTGCGCCTGCTGCGGAGTCGCCGTACGCCCCGTGCCGATGGCCCAGACCGGTTCGTAAGCGACGATGGCTTGCGCGAAACTGGCGATCCCGTTCATGGCAATCACCGCCTGGATCTGCCGCGCCACGACCGCCTCGGCCTGGTGCGCTTCATGTTCCTCGAGAGTCTCGCCGACGCACAGCACGGGGATGAGACCTGCCTGGACAACCGCCGCAAACTTACGCGCCACCAAGGCGTCGTCCTCGTGATACAGGCGTCGCCGCTCGGAATGCCCGACGATGACGTATCGGCAACCCACATCCTTCAACATGGCGACGCTGACCTGGCCCGTGAATGCCCCGCCGGCTTCCGCGCATACATCCTGCGCGCCCACTCGAATCTGCCCCCCATCCAGCAAGCGCCCGGCATCGGTCAAGTAGACATACGGCGGAAAGACGACCACGTCGATGGGCCACTCCGGCTGCAGACGCCGCTCCAACTCCATGAGCAGTGCCTGATTGGCAGACCGCGAACCGTGCATTTTCCAATTACCCGCGACTACCGGACGACGCATACGCACCACCTTCGGGCATTGGCCCGGCAGGAAAGGCGGCGAAGATTAGCTGCGCGGACCTGTAACTGCAAGCCTGTCCGGCACGTTACGGGCTTTTCGCGACCTCTTCGGCTGCCGCGGCATCGGCCGCCGCTGCCTCCACCACGGCCACGATGTCCCGTGCGCCTTTTTTGACGAGACCGGCATCATAGCCCTCGACCATCACTCGAATGACCGGCTCCGTGCCCGAGGCGCGCAGCACGATGCGTCCGCGGCCGTTAAACTGGCGCTCGACTGCAGCCGCCGCCGCGACGACGCTGGGTTCGGCCATGGGATCGAAGCGTCTGGCCACGCGCACGTTCAGCAGAACCTGCGGATATCGACGCATGGGCGCCGCCAATTCGGCGAGGCCGGCGCCGGTGGATTTCATCACCGCGAGCACCTGTAGGGCGCTCACCAGACCATCGCCCGTGGTGGTTTTGTCCAGACACAATATGTGTCCGGAGGTTTCGCCGCCCAGGGATCCGCCCGCATCGTTCAACATCGCGAGCACATACCGGTCGCCGACCTGCGCGCGACGGAATTCGATGTCCCGCTCGGCGAGCGCATGCTCCAACCCGAGATTGCTCATCACGGTGCCGACAACGGGACCGCGCAGCTCGCCGGCCTGACGACGCGTCGTCGCCAAGATGAACAGCAGTTGGTCGCCGTCCACACAACGGCCCAACTCATCCACCATCACCACCCGGTCGCCATCCCCGTCGAGCGCCAGCCCCACCTGAGCACGAACGCCGGGGACGGTGAGCTGCAGCAGTTCGGGTGCCGTCGAACCGCAGCCGTCGTTGATATTGCGGCCGTTCGGTGAGCAACCGATGGGCACGATTTCTGCGCCGAGATCCGCAAGCACGCGCGGCGCCACCTTGTAGCCGGCCCCGTTGGCGCAATCGATGACGATTTTGAACCCGCTCAAATTCATGCCGGCGGGGATCGTCGACGCGCAAAATTCCTGGTACTGGGTTCTGCTGCGATCGATGCGCACTGCCCGGCCGAGATGCTGCGATTCCTGGGTGACGACGGGCTCATCGATCGATCGCTCGATCAGATTCTCGATCTCATCGGATAGCTTGCTGCCCGTGGCATCGAAGAACTTAATTCCGTTGTCTTCATACAAGTTATGCGAGGCACTGATGACGACGCCGAAGCTGCATGCCAAACGCTGGGTCATGTAAGCGATGCCGGGCGTCGGCAGCGGCCCGATCAGCATCACGTCGACGCCGGCGGCCACGAATCCCGCCTCCAGCGCCGACTCGAACAGATAGCCCGACAACCGGGTATCCTTGCCGATGAGCACGCGGCCGCCGTGCGGCGCCAATACGCGTGCCGCAGCGCTCGCCAGCCGCAGCGCAAAATCCACGGTCATCGGCGCTTGGCCTACGCGGCCGCGCACACCATCGGTACCGAAGTAACGCATCGTCATGGAGCGTCGACGCTGCGTGTTGGCCCCTGCAAAACCGCACTGACCATCCGGATCGCATCCCGCGTCGGAGCGACATCATGGGTGCGAATGATGCGTGCTCCCATGCTCACGGCAAGCGCCGCCAGCCCGAGGCCGCCGTACAGTCGCTCATCGGTGGACCGTTCACCCAAGATGCGGCCGATGAAGCTCTTGCGCGACACGCCCACCAGCAGCGGCGAGCCGAGAGCCGCCATTCGCGGCAGCGCCTTGAGCACCGCCATGTTGTGCTCCAAACCCTTGCCAAAACCCACGCCCGGATCGAGTGCGATGGCCTCGCGCGCGATGCCGGCCGCCAGGCAGGCATCGCGTTGTACAGTCAAGAATTCGCATACTTCGCTCACTACGTCCTGGTACACCGGATGGTGCTGCATCGTACGCGGCTCGCCCTGCATGTGCATCAAGCACACTCCCACACCGGTCCTGGCAGCCCAGTCGCGAGCGCCGGGGGCACGTAGCGCATACACATCGTTGACGATGCACGCGCCCGCGGCCGTCGCAGCCGCCATCACGCCGGGCTTGCTGGTGTCGATCGAAAGGGCCACATCCAGGGTGCGCGCAATGCGCTCAATGACGGGCACCACGCGCTCGATTTCCACGGATTCTTCCACGGCATCCGCGCCCGGCCGAGTCGATTCTCCGCCGATATCGAGTATCGCGGCCCCCTCGGCGACCATGGCGGCGGCACGCTCGAGGGCGGCATCGGGCCGTGAATAACGGCCCCCGTCGGAGAAGGAATCGGGAGTCACATTGAGTATGCCCATCACCACGGGCTGGGTCAGGTCGATGACTCTATTAAGGCCGCGCCACTGCATGCGTATCGGTACCGAGCACGTGAGTGTTTCAATGAAAAGGCCGGCATGGTGAGCCGGCCTTCGGTTTGCGCCAGTGAAATCCCTACGGACTTCCGGCTAGTGCTGCCCTGCCGGGTTGACCAGCGGGGGCGCAGGCTTCTCGGCCGTCGGGGGCCGGGGCGTCGCGGTGGGCGTATCGTCCCAGTCCTTCGGCGGACGCGGAACCCTGCCCTCCATGATGTCCTTGATCATTTCCTCGTCGATGGTCTCGTACTTGATCAGCGCCTCGGACATGGTCTGCAGCTTGTCCATATTGGTCTGGATGATCTTGTAGGCACGCTGATAATTACTGTCGATCACGCGCCGCACTTCTTCATCGATGACGTGCGCCGTGACGTCGGACACCTGTTTGTGCTGCGTGACGCTGCGACCCAGGAATACCTCTCCCGATTCTTCGCTGTATGTCTGGGGACCCAGTCGGTCCGACAAGCCCCAGCGGGTCACCATGTTGCGCGCCAACTCGGTGGCCCGTTCGATATCGTTGGAGGCGCCGGTGGTCACGGCATCCGGGCCGAATACCAACTCTTCCGCGACGCGGCCGCCGAACAGGGTGGCGATCCGGCTTTCGAGCTGCCGCTTGCTGGTGCTGTATCGATCCTGTTCCGGCAGGAACATGGTCACGCCCAGTGCGCGGCCGCGCGGAATGATGGTCACTTTGTAGACCGGATCATGCTCGGGGACGCTCAAGCCCACGATGGCATGGCCCGACTCGTGGTAGGCCGTGTTGCGCTTCTCTTCCTCGGTCATGACCATGGAGCGGCGTTCCGCGCCCATCATGATCTTGTCCTTGGCGCGCTCGAACTCTTCCATGGTCACCGACCGCTTATTGCCGCGGGCGGCAAACAGGGCCGCCTCGTTCACGAGGTTGGCAAGATCGGCGCCGGAAAAGCCAGGGGTGCCGCGTGCAATGACCGACGGCTTGACGTTATCGCCGAGCGGCACCTTGCGCATATGAACTTTGAGGATCTGTTCGCGACCGCGCACGTCCGGCAGCGGCACCACGACCTGCCGATCGAAGCGGCCGGGACGCAGCAACGCCGGATCCAGCACATCGGGCCGGTTGGTGGCGGCGATGACGATGATGCCCTCGTTGCCCTCGAAACCGTCCATTTCCACCAATAACTGGTTGAGGGTCTGTTCGCGCTCATCATGACCGCCGCCCAAGCCGGCACCACGATGCCGGCCTACTGCATCGATTTCATCGATGAAAATGATGCAGGGGGCGTGCTTCTTGGCCTGCTCGAACATGTCGCGGACACGCGAGGCGCCCACGCCGACGAACATTTCGACGAAATCCGAGCCGGAGATGGTGAAGAACGGCACTTTGGCCTCGCCGGCGATGGCGCGCGCCAACAAGGTCTTACCGGTTCCGGGAGAGCCGACCATGAGGACGCCCTTCGGAATCTTGCCGCCAAGTTTCTGGAACTTGCCGGGATCTTTCAGGAAGTCGACGATTTCGACCACTTCCTGCTTGGCTTCTTCGACGCCCGCGACATCGGCAAACGTAATGTTGACCTGGTCTTCGCCCAGGAGCCGCGCGCGGCTCTTGCCGAAGGACATGGCCCCGCGCCCGCCCGATGCCCCCTGCATCTGGCGCATGAAGTAAGCCCAGAACCCGATGAGAATCAGGATGGGAAACGCCGAGATCAGCAGCTGCAGGAACACGGATTGCTGTTTCGGCGGCTCGCCGCGGAATTTCACGCCCTGCGACTGCAATAATCCAATCAGCGCGCCATTGCTGGTTTCCGGGTTGTAGGTGACGAATTGATTACCGTCGCGGCGTTTGCCCTCGATGATCTCCCCTTTCAGGGTGACCGAATCGATGCTGTTGCTCTTGACGTCGGACAGAAATTGGGAGTAGTCGATGGTGGCCGGCTGACCCGTGCGCATGCCGAATTGGCTGAAAATCGCCAGCAGAATGACCGCCAATGCGACCCACAATAGAATTTGTTTCGTCAGATCGTTCAAGTTTCACCTATCATCCGCAATTCCATTACGACACATTATCTTGATGGGCGTTCATCCGAACTTACACCATCCCAAACTGCCGCGCCAACAGATAGATCTCAGGACTGCGAGTTCGTGACGCTTTCGGCTTTTTCGTCACGACCCGACCATAACGGCTGCGGGCACTCTTGATGATCTCCTCGAACCCCGCCCCTTGAAACAATTTCACCAGCAGGTCGCCTCCGGGGGCCAAAACTTGGGAAGCAAATTCGACCGCCAACTCCGCCAGATATATGGATCGAGGCTGATCCACCGCGTCTATACCAGCCATGTTTGGGGCCATATCGGACAAAACAAGGTCGACCTTCGCGGCGCCGACGGCGCCCAATACTGCGTTCAGCACCGCCTCTTCGCGAAAGTCGCCGAGCACGAAATCGACGCCGGGAATCGCGTCCATGGGCAGTATATCGGTAGCGACGATACGGCTCGAGCCCCCGACGATGCGTGCCGCATACTGGCTCCAGCCGCCGGGCGAAGCACCCAGATCGACGCAGCGGATACCGGGCCGCAACAGCCGTTCGGTTTCCTGGATCTCCGCCAGCTTGAAGACCGCGCGCGAACGCCAGCCCTCTCGGTGCGCCCGTTTCACAAATTCGTCGCTCGCATGTTCCGCAAGCCACCGAGCACTACTCTTTGTCCGCTTGGGCATCACTTCACTCGCTTCGCCGCCTATCTTTCGTCGTCTATACTGGGACGGATGCACCTATCTGAAAAACAGAAGAAATATCTGCGCCGCTTGGCACATCCCCTCAGCCCCATCGTGATGCTCGGCAACGCCGGCCTCACCGACGGCGTGGTCAACGAATTGGACCGCGCCCTCACCGACCATGAGCTTGTCAAAGTCAGCGCTCGAATCGGCGAGCGGGATGTTCGCAATCAAGCCCTGGCCACCCTGGCGGCGCGCACGTCGGCGGAATTGGTGCAGCGCGTCGGTCATGTCGGCGTGTTCTATCGCCGCCGCAAGGAGCTACCGAAAATCCTCATTCCAGATTAATACAATCACGGCGAGACTGGCGATCAGATAGAGCACCATCGATACACCGTGCCAGGCGCCGAAGGTCAAGCCGGCTGCCGCACCATGCGCCCGCGCCGCGTCCATGACGCGCCGCAGACCCCATTCATTGAGCGCCAGCAGCGACGCGGCGAAATAGCCCCAAGCGAATTTGAGTCGGCCGGGCAGCAACAGCGCCAGCGCAGCCACGCTCACCCCCACGTAGGTCTCGATGCTGAACAACTGTCCCGCCAGCACGCCGGCCAGATGCCGATCGCTCTGCGCATGGAACAGGGTCCAAGTCACCCAAGGCAACGACCAAAGACTGCCGGCCCACAGCACCAGCAGCACGCGGAAGAGTTTACGGATCACAGGTAGCGTACGACGATGATCTCGTAGGTGCGCGTGCCGCCCGGCGCCGTCACGTCGACCACGTCGCCTTCCGACTTGCCGATGAGCGCTCGCGCGATGGGCGAGGACACCGACAGCAATCCTTCCTTGATGTTCGCCTCGTCATCGCCCACCAACTGGTACACCACCTTGACGCTGCCGTCCTGATCTTCGAGTTCCACCGTCGCGCCGAACACGACGCGCCCGGTGGCGTTCAACTTGGTGACATCGATCACTTCGCAGTTCGACAGGCGGTGTTCGATTTCGTTGATGCGGCCCTCGATGAAGCTCTGCTGTTCACGCGCCGCGTGGTATTCGGCATTCTCGGACAAATCGCCGTGGGCGCGCGCCTCGGCGATCGCTTTGATGACGTTCGGCCGCGCCTCGCTCTTCAGCTGTTTCAACTCTTGCCGCAGCCGCTCGGCGCCGCGCAGAGTCATGGGAGTTCGTTTCACGCGGTAAATTCCTTGTGCAAATCCTGCAGTCGATTCACTTCGATGTCGCCCAGATGATCCAGCGCATCGCAGGTGGCGCGCGCACCGGCTACCGTCGTGTAGTAGGTTACCCTTCTGGCGACCGCCTCGCGGCGAATCGATCGCGATTCGCGCACGGCCTGCTTGCCTTCGGTAGTGTTCACGATCAGCGCCACTTCGTCGTTTTTTATCATATCGACGACGTGCGGGCGACCCTCTCGCACTTTATTGACGCGCCGGCAGGCGATGCCGGCCTCCTCCAGAGCCGCAGCGGTGCCGCCGGTGGCGGCAATTTCGAAGCCGCGGGCGATCAGCATCTGCACCAGAAGCACCGCGCCGGGCTTGTCCCGGTCGCGAACGCTGACGAAGCACAAGCCGCGCGTCGGCAGGATCACGCCGGAGGCCGCTTGCGCTTTGGCATAGGCCTCGCCGAACGTCCGACCCGTGCCCATCACCTCACCGGTGGATTTCATCTCGGGCCCCAAGATGGGATCCGCTTCCGGGAACTTGATGAATGGGAACACCGCCTCTTTGACGGAGTAGTAGGTCGGAATACGCTCGACGGTGCGGCCCTGTTCCTTGAGCGATCTACCCGTCATGACGCGCGCCGCCACTTTGGCGAGCGGAATGCCGGTCGCTTTGGAGACGAACGGCACGGTGCGCGAGGCGCGCGGATTGACTTCCAAAATATAAATGACGCCGCTCTGAATCGCGAACTGGACGTTCATCAACCCCACCACGTTGAGCGCCTTCGCGAGTTTGCGGGTCTGCGAGCGCAGTTCATCCTGGATTTCCTTCGAGAGGCCATTGGGCGGCAGCGAACACCCGGAATCACCCGAATGGACGCCCGCCTGTTCGATGTGCTCCATGATGGCGCCGATCAACACATCCTCACCGTCGCTCACCGCATCGACGTCCACTTCGATGGCGAGGTCCAGAAAGCGGTCGAGCAGCACGGCACTGTCGTTCGACAACTTGACCGCTTCGGTCATGTATTGGCGAAGGTCGTCTTCGTTGAACACGACTTCCATGCCGCGGCCGCCGAGCACGTAGCTCGGCCGCACGACCAGCGGGAAGCCCACCTCGCGTGCCATCAGCACGGCCGCATCGGCGGTGCGCGCCAACGCGTTGGCCGGCTGCTTGAACTTCAAGCTCGTCACGAGCTTCTGGAATCGCTCGCGGTCCTCGGCGACGTCGATGCTGTCCGGCGTGGTGCCGATGATGGGCGCGCCGGCCAAGCTAAGTGCGCGCGATAATTTCAGCGGCGTCTGGCCGCCGAATTGCACGATCACCCCCTCGGGTTTCTCCTTCTCGATGATCTCCATGACGTCCTCGAACGTCAGCGGCTCGAAGTACAGGCGGTCGGACGTGTCGTAATCCGTCGATACGGTCTCGGGATTACAGTTCACCATGATGGTCTCGAAACCGTCCTCGCGCAGTGCCATCGAGGCATGCACACAGCAGTAGTCGAATTCGATTCCCTGACCGATGCGATTCGGTCCACCACCCAAAATCATGATCTTGCGGCGGGAAGTAACACTGGCTTCGCACTCGTCTTCGTAGGTCGAATACAGGTAGGCCGTCGAGGTCGCGAATTCCGCGGCGCAGGTATCGACGCGCTTGTACACGGGATGCAGCCCCAGCTTGCGTCGCCGGGAGCGAATCGTCGGCTCGTCGCGCGCTACCAAGGTCGCAATGCGCGAGTCGGAAAAGCCTTTGCGTTTCAAGGAGCGCAGCCGCGCATGGTCCAAACTCTCGAACCCCTGTTCCTTGAGCTGCGCTTCCTCGCGCAGCAAGTCCTCGATCTGCGACAGAAACCACGGATCGATCTTGGTGGCCTCGAATACCTGTTTCAGCGTCCAGCCGGCACGAAAGGCATCCGCCACGTACAGGATACGATCCGGCCCCGGCCAGCGCAGCTCGTATGCCAGCTTGTCGGCAGCCGCATCGGTGAGCGGCAAGGTCAGCTGCTCGTCGAATCCGTCGTAGCCCAGTTCCAAACTGCGCAGAGCCTTCTGCATGGACTCTTGAAACGTGCGGCCGATGGCCATGGCTTCGCCCACCGACTTCATCTGCGTGGTCAAGCGCGTGTTCGATCCCGGAAACTTCTCGAAGGTGAAGCGCGGAATCTTGGTGACGACGTAATCGATGGTCGGTTCGAAGGACGCCGGCGTACCGCCGCCGGTGATTTCATTCTTGAGTTCGTCCAGCGTGTAGCCCACCGCCAACTTGGCGGCGATCTTGGCGATCGGAAACCCGGTGGCCTTCGACGCCAGGGCCGACGATCGCGACACTCGGGGATTCATTTCGATGACCAACACCCGGCCGTCATCCGGGTTCACCGCGAACTGCACATTGGACCCGCCGGTATCCACGCCGATCTTGCGCAGAACCGCGATCGACGCATCGCGCAAGCGTTGGTACTCGCGGTCCGTGAGCGTCTGTGCGGGCGCCACGGTGATGGAATCCCCGGTGTGCACCCCCATGGGGTCCAGATTCTCGATCGAGCACACGATGATGCAATTGTCGTTGCGGTCGCGGACGACCTCCATCTCGTACTCTTTCCAGCCGATCACGGACTCTTCGAGCAAGACTTCGTTGGTCGGGGACGCATCGAGGCCGCGCGCGACGATGGCCTCGAATTCCTCGCGGTTGTACGCGATCCCGCCACCGCTGCCGCCCAACGTGAAGGACGGCCGAATGACGGTGGGAAAACCGATCTCGGCCTGCACCGCCAGAGCCTCTTCCATGCTGTGGGCGATGCGCGCGCGTGCGGTTTCGAGGCCGATATCCGCCATGGCGCGGCGGAACAATTCGCGGTCTTCGGCCATATCGATGGCGCGCTGTGAAGCGCCGATCATTTCGACCTCGTATTTGTCGAGCACGCCCTCGCGTACCAGATCGAGCGCCGTATTCAGCGCGGTCTGGCCGCCCATCGTCGGCAACAGAGCGCTGGGCCGCTCCTTTTCAATGATGCGTTCGATGGTGCGCCAGTTGATCGGCTCGATGTAGATGCTGTCCGCCGTCTCGGGATCGGTCATGATCGTGGCTGGATTCGAGTTCACCAAAATCACTCGAAATCCTTCTTCTTTCAGAGCCTTGCACGCTTGAGCTCCAGAATAATCGAACTCACAGGCTTGGCCAATGATGATGGGTCCGGCACCGATGATGAGGATGCTTTGCAGGTCGGTTCGTTTGGGCATGGCGCTACCCGCCAGCCGATTTTTGCTTGATGGAGCTGCGGTGACGTGAATTGGTCTGGATGCGTTTGACCATCAGATACATGAAGTGCTCGAAAAGAAGCTGCAGGTCGTGCGGACCGGGGCTGGCCTCGGGGTGCCCCTGAAAACTGAACGCCGGCCGGTCCGTGCGCGCCACTCCCTGGAGCGAGCCGTCGAATAGCGATCGATGCGTGGCGTGCAAATTGGCCGGCAGGGTGGACTCATCGACCGCGAAGCCATGGTTTTGACTCGATATCAACACCCGGCCCGAGTCGATCTCGAGGACCGGATGATTGGCACCGTGGTGCCCGAACTTCATTTTCACGGTTTTCGCACCGCTCGCCAGACCCAACAGTTGATGTCCCAGACAGATCCCGAAAATCGGAATCTCGGTCTCGAGGAATCGCGATATGGCAGCAATGGCATAGTCGCACGGCTCAGGATCACCCGGCCCATTACTTAAGAAAATACCATCAGGATTCATAGTAAGTACTTGATCTGCCGGCGTTTGAGCGGGCACCACTGTCATCCGACAACCGTGCTCCGCGAGAATGCGCAGAATATTTCGCTTGATGCCGAAGTCATAGGCCACCACATGCACGCGGCTTTGCGGGCGCGGCGGCTTACTCGCGGTTTTCCAAATCGCGCCGTCGTTCCATTGATAGATCTTCTTGGTGGATACCGCTTTGGCGAGATCCATCCCCTTGAGGCCGGGAAACTTCTTGGCGGCCCGCACCGCGGCGGTCTCGTCGATGTTATCGCCGGTCATGATGCAGCCCGACTGCGCGCCTTTCTCGCGCAGCAGCCGGGTGAGCTTCCGGGTATCGATATCGGCAATCGCAACCACCTTGCAGCGCGCCAGGAAGCTGCCCAGCGATTCGGTGGAGCGCCAATTCGAATGCAGCAGGGGCAGATCGCGAATCACCAAGCCCGCCGCGTACACCGAGCCGGATTCGAGATCCTCAGGGTTAGTGCCGGTGTTGCCGATGTGGGGATACGTGAGAGTGACAATTTGCCGGCAGTATGAGGGATCCGTGAGGATCTCCTGATAGCCCGACATTGCCGTATTGAAAACTACTTCACCAGTCGTGTTTCCTTTCGCCCCCACTGAGACGCCACGAAACACGGTGCCATCTTCGAGAGCTAGCACTGCAGGTGTCGACACTCCGGTTCCTCGCTTTGCGCCACGCGCTTTACGCAGATGCGCAAAGCGGGAGGCGCTCCTTCAAGAACGTCCTCCCGCTTTATGATTGATTCGCACTTAGTTACCGGGCGCGAATATTAACCAGACCTTCGATGACTGTCTATGGCTGTTCCAATCCTAGGACATCATTCATCGTATAAAGACCGGGGGGCCGCTGCTTGAGCCACTCGGCGGCGCGCAATGCGCCGCGCGCGAATGTGATGCGGTCGGTGGCACGATGGGTGATCTCCACCCGCTCGCCGTCAATCGCGAACGTCACGGTGTGCTCACCGACGATGTCGCCGGCCCGCAGCACCGCAAAGCCGATGTCATCCGCACCCCGCGGCGCGAGATTGCCGTGCCGCTCGAATACCGCCACGTCCTTGAGGTCCCGTCCACGCGCACGCGCCACGACCTCGCCGAGCGCCAAGGCGGTACCCGACGGCGCATCCCGCTTCATTCGATGATGCGCCTCGCTGATTTCCACCTCGTATCCGGCGCCGAGCGCCAGCGTCGCGAGCTTCACCAACTGAGACACCACGTTGACGCCCACGCTGGTGTTCGGCGCGATCAAGACCGGAATGACGGCGGCGGCCGACTCGAGCGATGCGCGCATTGCGGCATCGAAGCCCGTGGCACCCACCACTAAGGGCACCTTGGCCAGCGCACAAGCCTGCGCGTTGGCGGCGACGCATTGCGGCAAGCTGAAATCGACGGCGACCGCAGCAGCTCTCAGTGCCGCGTGCGAATCCGCAGTGACCTTGACGCCGGTGGGCGCGCCCTCGGACGCGGCATCCAACCCAAGCCGGCTGCTCTGCGGCGAGGCGACGGCGCCCACCAACGTCATGCCCCCGGCGGGCACTGCGCGCGTAGCGGCGCCCGATGCATACCCGCCGTGCGTAGCGACGTCCGGCGTATACACGCCGTCACCTTCCCGGAGGGCGCGCAGCAGCGTTTGGCCCATGCGGCCGGTGATGCCGAAAATCGTGATTCCAGGCACGCCCACCAGGCCTAGTCGACCACGCCGGTAAAGAATTTCTTCACGCCCTCGAAGAACGTGGTTTCGCGGGGCTTGTGGCTGCCCTCTTGCAGCGAGGCCTCGAACTGCTTGAGCAGTTCCTTCTGCTCATGGTTCAGGCTGACCGGCGTCTCGATCACCACCCGGCAGAACAGATCGCCGGCCGACCCGCCGCGCACCGGGCGTACGCCCTTCTCACGAACACGGAACACCCGGCCGGATTGGGTTTCGGGGGGGACCTTCAACACCACCTCACCATCCAGCGTCGGCACCTGCACGGACCCGCCGAGCGCCGCGGCGGTGAAACTGATGGGCACCTCACAGGAAAGATGCGCGCCCTCGCGCTCGAAAATGGCATGTTCGCGGACGCGAATCTCCACGTACAGATCGCCGGCCGGACCGCCGTTGCGCCCCGCCTCGCCCTCGCCGTTCAAACGAATTCGATCACCCGTATCGACGCCCGCAGGCACCGACACCGGCAACGTCTTTTCCTGCCGCACGCGGCCCTGGCCATAGCACGTGTCGCAGGGATTGCTGATGATCTTGCCGCGGCCCTTACAGCGTGGGCAGGGCTGCTGAATGGTGAAGATGGACTGCTGTACCCGCACCTGGCCCTGACCGTTGCAGGTGTCGCAGGTTTTCGGGACAGAACCCTTGGCCGCACCCGTTCCCTTGCAGGTTTTGCACTCGGCGAGCGACGGGATCTGAATCTCGGTCTCGGTGCCGAAAACCGCCTGCTCCAGATCGAGCTCGAGCTCATAGCGCAAATCCGCGCCGCGAAACACCTGTGATCGCCCGCGCTGGCCGCCCGAGAAGATATCGCCGAACATTTCCCCAAAGATGTCGCCGAAGGCTTCGCCGGCGCTGAAACCACCGCCGCGTCCGCCCTCCAGCCCCGCATGGCCGAACTGGTCGTAGACCGCGCGCTTCTGCGGGTTGGTCAGAACTTCATAGGCCTCCTTGCATTCTTTGAACTTGTGTTCGGCGGCAGGATCGTCCGGATTGCGATCCGGATGAAACTTCATGGCCAGGCGCCGATACGCCTTTTTGACCTCTGCCTCCGTGGCCGTCTTCGGTAAATCGAGGAGTTTGTAATAGTCCTGCTTCGCCATCGCACACCCTAGGAGCTTGTATGAGTATTCTGCGTGAGCCGCGTTGGCTGGGAGAGGGAGCGGATGCAAGGCGCGCGGCGCCGGCCTAGGCTAAGCTCCAGGGCAAGCCGCGCAACGCCGCAGACGCCCCATCTCACTGATCCAACGGCTTGGGCCTGGCTTAACCACTTCGCACGATATAGGTCCCAGCCAACCCGTAGGGACCGGGCAGATTTCCCCTCACTCATCGTTGTCGCCTCCTCATTGGGTCTTGACCCAACCACGTCGGCTCCGCCTCGATTGAGGGGAAATCTGCCGCGGTCGCGGCCACGCGGAATACTCATATAAGCTCCTTGGTTCAAGCCTGCTCTCAAAAATAAACCGCCGGTACGATCGCATACCGGCGGTTTTTGTCACACCATCGTCGTGACCCCTAACGGGCCGCCGTCAGGCCTTCTTTCGATCGCTTTCCTTGATTTCCTCGAATTCCGCATCGAGCACCTCTTCCTTCTTGGACTCCGCGCCGGCGGCGCCGCCGCCCTCGGCGGGCGAGCTGGCCGCCGATTGCTCGTACATTTTCTGCAAAATGGCGGTGGAGGCCTGCTCGAGCGCCTGCGTCTTGCGTTCGATCTCCTCGCGATCATCGCCGCTCATGGCCGTCCGGACCGCCTCGATCGACTCTTTGGCCGACTTCTTCTCATCCTCGGACACCTTGTCGCCGACATCCTTGAGCGCCTTCTCCACGGTGTGCACGGTGGCATCCGCCTTGTTGCGTGCCCCCACCAGCTCACGGAATTTCTTGTCTTCCTCGGCATGGGCCTCGGCGTCACCGACCATGCGCTTGATGTCGGCCTCCGACAAGCCACTGGATGCCTTGATGACGATGCGCTGTTCCTTGCCGGTCTTCACGTCCTTGGCCGAGACATTCAGGATACCGTTGGCATCGATGTCGAACGTGACTTCGATCTGCGGCATGCCGCGCGGCGCCGGCGGAATGTCCGTGAGGTCGAAGCGGCCCAACGATTTGTTGTCCGATGCACGATCGCGCTCGCCCTGCAGCACGTGAATGGTCACGCCCGACTGATTGTCGTCCGCCGTCGAGAACGTCTGCGCGGCCTTGGTCGGAATGGTCGTGTTCTTCTCGATCACCTTGGTCATGATGCCGCCCAAGGTCTCGATACCCAGGGACAGCGGCGTCACATCGAGCAACAGCACGTCCTTCACGTCGCCCGACAGTACCCCGCCCTGGATGGCCGCCCCGACGGCGACCGCCTCGTCCGGGTTCACATCCTTGCGCGGCTCGCGGCCGAACAGGTCCTTGACCGCCTTTTGCACCAGCGGCATGCGGGTCTGGCCGCCGACCAGGATAACTTCGCCCACATCCTTCATGGTCAAGCCGGCATCTTTCAATGCGATGCGGCAAGGCTCGATGGTCCGTTGCACCAAGTCTTCCACCAAGGACTCGAGTTTCGCTCGGGTCAGCTTCATATTGAGGTGTTTCGGCCCGGCCGCGTCCGCCGTGATATACGGCAGGTTGATTTCGGTCTGTTGGCTCGAGGACAGCTCGATCTTGGCCTTCTCAGCGGCCTCTTTCAGGCGCTGCATCGCAAGCGGATCCTTGCGCACGTCGATGCCGCTTTCCTTCTTGAATTCGTCGGCGAGGTAGTTGATGACGCGCAAATCGAAGTCTTCGCCGCCCAAGAACGTGTCGCCGTTGGTGGATAACACTTCGAACTGACGCTCACCGTCGACTTCGGCGATCTCGATGACGGATACGTCGAACGTACCGCCGCCCAAGTCGTACACGGCAATCTTGCGATCGCCGCCGTCCTTGTCGAGGCCGTAAGCGAGCGCGGCCGCGGTCGGTTCGTTGATGATGCGCTTCACGTTGAGCCCGGCAATGCGGCCGGCATCCTTCGTGGCCTGGCGCTGCGAATCGTTGAAATACGCCGGAACGGTGATGACCGCTTCGGTCACCGGCTCACCGAGGTAGTCCTCGGCGGTCTTTTTCATCTTCATCAGAACGCGCGCCGACACTTCGGGGGGTGCCATCTTCTTGCCCTGCACTTCCACCCAGGCATCGCCGTTGTCGGCCTTGACGATCTTGTACGAAACCATGCTGACGTCCTTCTTGACGACGTCATCGGCGAATTTCCGGCCGATCAGGCGCTTCACCGCCGCGATGGTGTTCGCTGGGTTGGTGACGGCCTGGCGCTTGGCTGACTGTCCCACCAGCACCTCTCCGTCCTTGGTGAAGGCAACGATCGACGGTGTCGTCCGGTCACCTTCGCTATTCTCGATAACCTTAGGCTTGCCGCCTTCCATGATCGCGACGCATGAATTCGTCGTGCCAAGATCGATGCCAATTATTCTACCCATTGTGAAGACCCTCTAAAAAATTCAGATACTCGACCGTTACTTGGGGGATACCGAAGCAATTTCAATTGCCGGCGCCCGGCGATTTACTGACGACTACTCGGGCCGGACGCAGCAACCGGCCATTCAGGGAATAACCTTTTTGAATGACCGCGAGCACGGTGTTGGGCGGCTGATCCCGACTCTCCTGGGCCACCATGGCTTCGTGCCAGGCCGGATCGAAGGGCTGCCCGGCGGGATCGATGATTTTGATGCCCGCCTTCTCGAACGCCTTCTGCAACTGGCGCAACGTGGCTTGGGCGCCCTCGAGGAGCACGGGGCCGGGATTTGCCGCACCGGCCGTGATGCCGGCTTCCAGCGCATCGCCGACGCCTACCAGGTCCTGAGCGAATCGCTCGACGGCGAACTTGCGGGCATTGTCGATCTCGCGCTCGGTCCGCTTGCGGTAGTTCTCCAATTCGGCCACGGACCGCAGGTAGCTGTTCCAGTTCTCTTGCGCTTTGGCCTCTGCCGCAGCCAAGGCCGAATCCGGTGCTGCCGCGCGTGCGTCCGGGCCCGCATCGCCCAGGGACTGGTTGGTTTCATTCACTTTGCAAAGCCCTCGAAAGAATGGCGGCTATAAAATACCGCTCGGAGCCGGGGAACTGGGGGCTATTTGCGGGCGTTCAAGGCCGAACCGAGCAGTTTTGCCGTGACATCGACGATCGGGATTACCCGCTCGTAGGCCATGCGCGTCGGGCCGATGATGCCGAGAACCCCCACCACTTTGTTATCCAGCATGTAGGGGGCAGTGACCACGCTGATATCGTCCAGGATCCGGTAGCCCGATTCGTGGCCGATGAAGATCTGGATGCCTTCGGCACGCAGGCAACTGTCGAGAAGCTGCAAGATATCGTGCTTTTCGTTGAAGGCCTCGAACAAGCGCCGCAGCCGATCGACGTTGGACAGCTCGGCGAACCCCATCAGGTTGGTTTCACCGGCGATGACATATTCCACTCGTTCATCGGTGTTGGTGTCGAATACCTTTTGCGCGACCTGGATGGCGTCGAGCATGAGCTGATTCATGTGCTGCCGCGTTTCCTGGAGCTGGCGAAGCAGCTGGGCTCGGACATCCGGCAGCGACCGCCCGGAAAATGCCTCGGTGAGATAGTTCGCGGCTCGGCGCAGCTCCTCGGGCGAATAGTGACGGTCGAGCTGGACGACCCGGTTTTGCACTTCGCGGTTATCCATGACCATGATGGCCAGTGCGCGATTTTCCGATAATGCGACGAATTCGATTTGCGACAGGATGATGTAAGTCGGGTTCGGCAGCGTCACCAGTCCCGCCATGTGCGTCACGCTCGATAGCATTTGCGACACGGTCTGAACCAATGACCGGCCGGTCGGCGCATCGGTGCCCAAACGCCGCTCGATTTCTTCGATTTCCTCGTGATGCAGCGGCTTCAGCTTCAACAGCGTGTCGACGAAGAAGCGGTAGCCCTTGTCGGTAGGAATACGCCCCGCCGAAGTATGGGGGGATGCCACGAATCCGAGGTCTTCCAAGTCGGCCATGACATTGCGGATGGTCGCCGACGACAAGCTCAAGCCTGAATCGCGCGACAAGGTTCGCGAGCCAACGGGCTGCCCATCTCGAATATAATTTTCGATCAGTGTCTTGAGCAACAGCTGTGCCCGCTCGTTGAGGCCCTCGTCTGTACCTTCTGTCATAGTACGGTCCATATAACATGTTTGAAGCTACCTAGCGCATCCGGACGAAGTCAAGTCCATCGAATCGGCTCCTAGAGCGGCGTTTCGAGCAGTGACCCTATCCCGGCGGCCGTGCTACAAGGACTTAAGGTATTTATGTCTCATTCTTTCCAGTCCATCGCCCTCGTCGGAAGGCATGCGGATTTGCGTGTCGCCGAATGCATGCTGAGCCTGGCCAGCCACTTGTACTCGCGCGGGCTGTGCGCCTTGGTCGATCCCGGGGTCGGCTTGGCGTTCCCCCCCGGTAGCGTGGTGCTCTGTCCCGAGCAATCGTTCGCAACCCGTGCGGAACTCATCGTCGCCATCGGCGGCGACGGCACCCTGTTGTATGCGGCGCGCCTGGTAGCCGGGCACGCGGTACCGCTCATCGGCATCAACCGCGGTCGCTTGGGGTTCCTGACGGACGTGAGCCCCAATTCGATGCTCGAAGACGTCGATACGGTACTCGCCGGCCGGTACAGCGAAGATAAACGTTCATTGCTGGCCGCCCGCCTGGAGCGCCGCGGTGCACCGCCCGTTCGCGCTTTGGCCTTGAACGATGTCGTCGTGAACAAGTGGGAAACCGGCCGGACGATGGACTTCGAAACCTCCATCAACGGACGTTTCGTCAACTCACACAGCGGCGATGGCATCGTGATCGCGACCGCGACCGGCTCGACCGCCTATGCGATGTCATGCGGCGGACCCATCCTCGAGCCGGACCTGGACGTATGGGTTCTGGCGCCCATCTGCCCACACACGTTGAGCGATCGGCCGATCGTGGTGCGCGCCGGCAGCACCATTCAGCTGCGCATGGCGGATCGCCTCGGGTCGCATGCCCAGGTGACGTGCGACGGCACCAGCATCGGTGATCTTGAACAAGGCGATGCGCTCTTCGTCGAGAGCGCCGATGCCCAGATCACGCTGTTGCATCCGCCGGGCTACGACTATTACCGCCTGCTGCGCTCCAAACTTCATTGGGGCCAGGGCGGCCACGGCAACGGCGAATAGGCGACATGCTGACGCATTTGCAACTGCGGGATTTCGTCATCGTGGACGAGGCGCAACTGGATTTCGGCCCGGGCCTGACCGCACTCACCGGCGAGACGGGCGCTGGAAAATCCATCGTCGTGGATGCGCTGCTGGTCATTGCCGGCGGCCGTGGCGGCGCCGACATCGTGCGTCAAGGAGCGGATCGCGCCGAAGTTACCGCAAGTTTCGCCGCCGTTCCCGAGGCGGCGAAGGCCTGGCTCGAATCCCAGGCGATCGAACACAATGACGAGGTCATCGTGCGACGCGTGATCGGCGTCGACGGCCGGTCGCGGGCCTATGTGAACGGTCAATTGGTGCCGATACAACAATTGCGCGAGTTCGCGGAATTCCTCATTGAAATCCATGGTCAGCAAGAGTTTCAGCATCTGGTGAAGCGCGCCGCGCAGCGCGAGATGCTCGACGAGCATCTCGACGACCCTGCACTCAACCTGGCAGTGAGCGAGGCCTCCGTCGCCGCACGCGCGTGCCGTCGCGACTACGAGGCATTGAAGTCGGCTGCCGACAATCGCGAATCGCGCCTCGATTTGTTGCGCTACCAACTCACGGAACTCAAAGCGGACGTCACCACGGTAGCCGCTATCGAGGAGCTTTTCATCGAGCGCAAGCGCTTGGCCGGCCGCGGCCGCTTGAGCGCCGCAGCGCGGGCCGCCTTGACCGCCATCTATGAGGCCGACGCCGACAGCGCTCACGACCTTCTGGCGAAGGCCTCGGCCGCCCTTCGGACGGCGGGCGATACCGATCCTGCCCTCGCTCAACCTGCCCAGCTACTGGCGGAAGCGACTATCCTGACGCACGAGGCGGCCGAAGCGCTGCGCCGCTATCTGGACACGCTGGACATGGACCCGGCGCGGCAGGAGGAAATCGAGCGGCATGCCGCGGCGCTCGACGCATTGGCCCGCAAGCACCGCCAAAACGTCCTCGAGCTGCCCGCGCAACTCGCTCGCACGGAACAGGAAATACAGCAGCTCGACAACGCCGAATTGAGCCTGGCGGAACTCGAACGCCAGCTCGCGCAACGGGAAGGCGAGTACCGCGCGGCGGCCGCGCGCCTGACGAAGGCGCGGCAACAGGCCTCCCGGGCATTGGGTCAACAGATTACGGGGCTCATGCAGACCCTGGGGATGTCGGGAGGCCGGTTTGCCGTGAGCGTCCAGCCGACTGAGGCTGAATTCGGCCCGCATGGCGTCGACGACATCGAGTTTCTGGTCAGCACGAACCCGGGTCAGCCCCTGAAGAGCCTTGCGAAGGTGGCTTCGGGCGGCGAGTTGTCGCGTATCAGCCTCGCCGTCCAGGTAGCGGCCGCCGCCAAGGCATCCTCAGCATGCATGGTGTTCGACGAGATCGATTCCGGGATCGGCGGCGGCATCGCGGAGATCGTCGGCCGTCAATTGCGCGAACTCGGGGTGCGGTCGCAAGTGCTATGCGTCACCCATCTAGCGCAGGTGGCCGCCCAAGCTCACACGCAGTTCCGAGTCGTCAAGCAAACCGACGGTAAAGTCACCCGCACGGCAGTCGAGACGCTGAGCCCGGCCGACAGGATCGACGAAATTGCACGCATGCTCGGCGGCATCGACATGACCGATCAGGCACGCGCCCATGCCCGCGAAATGCTGACGCGCGTCACCGCGCCGGCGGCCACGAAAAAGCGCGCGAAAGCGGCGCCGAACTAACGCCCCAGAACTAACGCCCAGAACTAGCGCCGCAAATCATTTCGGGTGCTTTTGATGCGCACAATTCGGTTTGCGGCAATGACCGTACAGAATGAGCGCGTGGTCGCTGATCTCGAACCCCAGGCGCTTGGCCACTGCGTGCTGCCGTTCTTCGATGCCGCCGTCCATGAACTCTTCCACGCGGCCGCAGTCGACGCAGACGATATGGTCGTGATGCGCGCCTTGATTCAGCTCGAATACCGCCATACCCCCTTCGAAATGATGGCGCGTGACCAGCCCGGCGGCCTCGAACTGAGTTAGAACCCGATAGACCGTGGCAAGCCCGATATCTTGGTTGGCCACCAGCAGCTTCTTGTAAATATCCTCGGCGCTCATGTGACGGGCGGAGCCGTCCGCGAGAATGTCGAGGATTTTCAACCGCGGCAGCGTGACCTTGAGGCCCGCATTGCGCAGGTCATTGCTTTCGTTGGTCGAGGATGGCTTGAGGCGCTGCGGCATGCTGTGCAACCCGGTATGATACGGCCTCGATTATCAATCATTTAACGGTAGCGCACCATATTGATGAAAAAATTCCACCGTTTGCTGCTGTGGTCGGCGGCGAGCGTGCTCGCGTCGGCCTGCGTTTATCGCATCAACATTCAGCAGGGCAATTACCTGGACCAAGCAGCGGTCGACCAAGTGAAGGCCGGCATGACCCGCAGCCAGGTCCGCTACCTGCTCGGTACGCCCTTGGCCTCGGATCCCTTCACCAAGGAGCGATGGGACTACATCTATTATTTGAAGAAAGGACGTTCGAATCATGTCGATTCGCGCCGCGTGACCGTTTATTTCGATGGCGAGAAGGTGGCGAAGCTGGACAAGCCGACCGGCGCCGAGGCGGCGGCTCAGGAGAAGTCGCTGTCGCAGATCAAGAACGGCAGGACTTATTAGCGCTTCGCGCCGAATTTAACGGGGTCGAAGCGCCGGTCAGGCATAGATCGGCATACTGGCTACGCGGTCCAGCCGATTGAGTTCGAGGACGTCCGCCACTTCCTCTTCCGGAAGCGGCCGGTACAGGAGATACCCCTGGACTGCGTCACAGCGCTGCGCCCGGAGAAACTTCAGCTGATCGGCGGTTTCCACCCCCTCGGCGACCACCCTGAGTCTCAGACTGTGCGCCATGGCGATGATGGCGCGGGTGATTTTCTTGTCGCCGGAGTTGGCGGGGATATCCCGAATGAACGAGCGATCCACCTTCAGGATGTCGATGGGGAAGCGTTTGAGGTAGGCGAGCGACGAATAGCCCGTTCCGAAGTCATCAATCGCGATCTGAACGCCGATCGATTTCAGGTTCCTGAGCACGCCCACGGCGCATTCCCCGCGCGACATGACCACGCTTTCCGTAATTTCCAACTCCAGACGCGACGGATCGAGTCCGCTGGCGCGGATGATCCGGGTCAGCTTCGGAAGGAGCAACGGATCCGCAAACTGGCGCGCCGAGAGGTTGACGGCAACATCCAGCTTCGGGAGGCCGTGATCCTGCCAAGCCTTGGTTCGCGCGCACGCGGTGGCAAGCACCCATTCGCCGATGGGTACGATGAGTCCCGTCTCTTCGGCAAGAGGGATGAAATCTATCGGCGGTACGAGCCCACGAAGCGGATGCTTCCAACGCAACAGCGCCTCGACCCCGGTGATCAAACCAGTCGCGATTTCGACCTTGGGCTGATAATGCAGGAGGAGTTCGTTTCGCTCCAGCGCATGTCTCAGGTCCGACTCCAGCTGCAGCCGTTCCACGGTATGCACGTTCATCGAGGGCGAGTAATACAGGTAATTGTTTCTCCCGGTGTCCTTGGCTCGGTACATGGCCACATCCGCCGCCTTGAGCAGTGCCTGGGAGTCGCTACCGTCGGACGGGAAGATGCTAATGCCAATGCTTACCGTGACGTGGCAATCCTTTCTCCCGAGCACGTAGGGTGCGCTCAACTGTTCGACGAGCCGCTGGGCACGGGTGGAGATATCCGTCAGATTTTCATGGTTTTCGATCAGCACGACGAACTCGTCACCGCCCATCCGCGCCAGCGTATCGCCTTCCCGTGACTGCGCGCGCAAGCGGTCGGCAACCTGGCGCAACAAAACATCTCCGATCTCGTGGCCCAACGAGTCGTTGATCACCTTGAAGCGGTCCAGGTCCATGAACAGAATCGCCAGTTGCCTCCCGGCACGGCGGTGCCGGCTCAGGGCTTGGTCAAGGCGCCGGCTCAACATCAGTCGATTGGGAAGCGAAGTAAGATCATCATGAAAGGCCATGTGATTGACCCGGTCCTCGGTGCGCTTCCGTTGTCTAAGGATGCGCAGAGATGACACGGTTCCGAGCAGCAGAAGCCCGGGGGTTGCGGCAAGCATGATTCTCTGCAGCAATCGGTAGGTCAGGCGGGACGCCTCGCCCAGGGCGTCCACGAAGTTCGTTTCGATGGGGGTGAGGTTTTCGTTGATCTCGGAGATCTCGGCCAGGATAGATTGGACGTTCTTGGCGCTCGGTGCGGGCGATTCGATCTCCCGTTGCAGTAGAGTTCCGGCCTCGTCAAGCTGACCGATGTAGCGGTCGCCCGCGTCCCAGGCTCGAATCGCCCGCTGCATGAAACTGACCCGTTTGAATCTGCGGTACAGGTTGAACATGCCGTCAATGTCGTCGGGATGATTCCCGCCGCGGATAAATCCTTGCCGCACCTTTTCGAAATCCGGATTCGGCTTGTCCATCTCGACTCGAGCCTCATGGTCTCCCAAAGGGATCGCAATGTCGGCGCGAAATTGGCGCAACTCTTCAGGGGCTCGGGTCCCGGCGAACTTCTGCAAATGAAGGATGGCGTCTTTCTGGCCTTTCGACCACAAACTCTCCCCGCCGACATACGCACGCATCGACGAGAGCAGGCCGAAGCTGAAATTTGCGAGGATCAAAAGACAAAAAATGATGGCCGCAAACATCCAAACGATCGCAAACGGGGAACTCATCTCTGACGCCGGTCCTGGCCGTTGTGTTCGGGACATAATGAGGGACGCTCGTCAACGCGAAATTCGAACGCCTGCAGGGGCGAACTTGTGGCACTTCCCCACGAAATCGGCGCCGCCGGACAATACTTGACCAAACCTTCCGAGGAACCGGACGCAGGGCACGGAAGGTCGACCATGGCGTGGTCAGAACACGCAATCGACAGTGGCGCTGACCACGTTAAGCGTTAGCGGCGGGACGAATGCGGCTGCGCGACCTAGGAGCCTCAGACAGGCTCCTAGGTGCGCCGTAGCTGCTGCTTCGCGCACGCGCGGCGCGTGCTTTTCGGGTCGGCCGCCAGCGGTCGATAGATCTCGATCCGATCGCCTTCGTTGAGCGGTTGGTCCAGGCGAGCGCGCCTGCCAAACACGCCAACCGCGGAATGCGCAATATCCACGCCTGAGAAGTCGAGATCGGCCGCAGCCAGCCGCAAGGCATCGGCGACGGTCGCCGGCGGCACGAGACGGTATGCCTTGAGGATGGCGCGGCGCGGCTCGGCGTAGGCCACCTCGATGAGGATCGGCTCGATGTTCAACGGCACGGCGCAGCCTTGAGATGTCCTAACCGTAGATCTTTTGCGCCCGCAGCACGAAGGCATCCACGATGGTACTGCAGAGCGCTTCGAACGCGGCGCTCAAGGCAACCGCGGTCAGGCGGTTTTTGAATTCGAACTGCACGCGAAAACGCACTCGGGAGCCGCGCTCACCGATGGCATCGAAATGCCATTCGCCGGTAAGGTTGCGAAACGGTCCGTCGACCAGATTCATGAGAATTCGTGAGTCCTTTACCAGCGTATTGCGGGTGGTGAACTCCGTGCGCAGCAACCCGCGCGCGATGCTGACCGATGCGAGCCGCTGCCCATCCGGCTCATCCGTGACTCGGCCGCCGGTACACCAGGGAAGGAATTCGGGATAGCGACCGACGTCATTGACCAACGCGAACATTTGGGCGGCCGTATACCTGACGATGGCGCTGCGTTCGATGACCTGCAAAACTCTACTCCCGCGGCGAAACGCCCCGCAGGGCGGCATTCTCGCACACACGCGAAGCGCGGACGCCGCCAAATCGGTAGACTTGCCGTCCCGTGAAGAACCAGGACAAACTGCCGCCAATCGCCGTCAACCGCAAAGCGCGCTTCGATTACTTCATCGAGGAGCGCTATGAGGCGGGTATCTCTCTCATGGGATGGGAGGTCAAGAGCATGCGCGCCGGCAAGGCGCAAATTGCCGAGGCTTATGTCTATGTGAAGAACGGCGAAGCGTTTCTGTTCGGCGCGCATATCAATGCACTGAATTCGGCATCGACGCACGTCGACACCGATCCTACGCGGACGCGAAAATTACTTCTGAATCGGCGCCAGCTCGACCATTTGATCGGCGCGGTCGAGCGGCGCGGCTACACGGTAGTGCCGCTGGAACTCTACTGGAAAGACGGCCGCGCGAAACTCGAGATCGGCCTCGCGAAAGGCAAGAAGCAGCACGATAAACGCAACACCGAAAAGGACCGCGACTGGCAGCGCGACAAAGGCCGGATCATGAAGGCCAGCCGTCGCTGACGCCGCAATTCGCCGACGCATCAAATGGTGGAGCCGGGGGGAATCGAACCCCCGTCCATAAGTCCTACGTTTCAAGATCTACGTACGTAGCCGCGTCTATTGTTCTCACCGCGCACTAACCCGACGGGCAGGGAAAGTATGCAGCCAGCCCGGTAGCGATTCGCAAGACACACCCCAGGCACGTGTATCCCGCTAGCTGATGAGCGCTACCCCTGAACCGTTCGCATCAGCACAGGCCGGTCAGGGTTCAGCTGCGATTAGGCAGCTAGAGCGTAGTTGTCTTCGTTGGCAACTATAAGTTTGCAAGTCAGTTTTACGAGGTAACCTGCACCTCGGTACGCACCTGAAGTTTCGCAACCCATGTCGAAACCGGTCGGCCCCAAGTGAACCCATAGTCTACGCGCTTCGGCGCTGGTCTCCTAATTTGGGGGCAGCAAGGGGCACGTTCTCGCAGATTTCTTCCGGGTCGCGCGCGTCCCGGCTCCGCCGCCAAGGCTTCCATTTGATGAGGCTACCGATTCCCTCTAAGCTCCGGCATCAAGTAACCCTGGCAACAAGGCCCTTAATCCTTTATGACGCGCATCGAAGTTCCTAATCCCGCGATACGGAGCAGCGCTGCGCGCCGCTTGATGCGCCGGCTGGCGCTGTTGATATTGCTGGTGCTCGTTGGGCTCGGGCTGTGGACCTGGCTCACCCTGTCATGGGCGTATTCCGACGGCGAGCGCGCCGGAGTCCTGCAAAAATTCTCCCGTAAGGGATGGGTGTGCAAGACTTACGAAGGCGAGATCGCGTTTTACTACGGCGGCGGTCAGTACTTAGCTCCGGGCGCATCGCCGCAGATGTGGGAATTCAGCGTGCGGGACAAAACCGTCGCGGCACAGCTCAATAAGGCCGTCGGCCACCGCGTGCAGCTGCATTACACGGAACATCGGGGCATCCCGACTTCCTGCTTCGCCGAAACTCGTTATTTCGTCGACCGCGTGACCGACGAGGAAGTCGGCAACCAGTCGTCGCCGGCGCCGAACCCGAGCGCTCCGCCTGCATCGCTTCCCGATGTCAGGCCCGGAGCGACGATCAATCCCCCGCCCCTGCCGCCGAAACCCTAGGCTCCCGGGAAAATTTGCGCATCGAGCTTGCGACCTGCTCGGTGATGCTCACCGCCGTGCGCAGCGCGAGCAGGCCATCTTCGCCCGTCACGGGCGGTGCACAACCGGTCGCGGCGGCTTCAAGAAACGCTTCGATTTCGGCCTTGAGGGCGTCGCCTTGTTCATACGTGGTCTCGTCGATGGCCACTTGCGGCATACCATCCGCCCCCACGCCCGCTCCTTTGCGGATCACCGTCAGCACTTTCTGATGTAGATCGACGGAGACGTACGCGTCGTCCTGAAACATCCGAAGCCGCCGCTCGGTCTTGAAGCTGACGCGGCTCGCTGTCGCGTTGGCGACGCAGCCATTGGCGAATCGCAGGCGCGCGTTCGCAATGTCGATCTCCTTGGAGAAAACGCTGGTGCCGATTGCATCGACCGCCACCACCGGCGAGCGCACGATGCTCAAGATGAGGTCGATGTCGTGAATCATCAGATCCAGCACGACGTCGACGTCCGTGCCGCGATGCTTGAACGGCGCGAGCCGGGCGGACTCGATGAACCGCGGCACGGTAAGTAGGGGTTGCAACGCCTGGACGGCGGCGTTGAAGCGCTCCAGGTGTCCAACCTGCAGAATCCGCTGGGCACGGCGGGCCGCGTCGATCAGGCCGACGCCCTCTTCCACGGTCGTGGTCATCGGCTTCTCGACCAGCACGTGCGCTCCGGCCTCGAGGAACTCCTTGGCCACGGCGAAATGATAGGGCGTCGGCGTAACGATGCTCACTGCATCGACACGGCCCAAGAGTTCGCGATAGTCCGCGTAAGCCGTCACGCCCAGTTCTGCGCTCACCGCATCGCGGGCGGCAGCCACCGGGTCCGCGATGCCCACCAACTCGGAATTCTTTAAGCTAGCGTATTTCTGAGCATGGAAGCGGCCGAGATAGCCGACGCCGATGACCGCGGTGCGCATTAAGGGCGCTTCTCGCGCCGCCACTTGCTGCGCGCACGGTAGTCCTGCCGCAACTGCAGGGTGGCTCCGCCGACGACGGCAAGCGCCGCTCCCGCGAGACACAACAGGCCCCGCCATGCCGTCCAGAGGCCGGCAGACAGCGACCAGACCATCATGCCGATGGCCAACACCGCGCCGACGGAGATGAAGACCCACGGTTTCGCGTCGTAAAGCGTTTGAGGAGTCCAGGCACGCATGCGCTGATTCTACAGCTACGGGCCGCCGGTGCGGCATTTGGTTTACACTCAGCGCCCATGCGCTCTCAGACGATTCTCAAGCGACTGGGTTTGACCAGCCGGTGGTCCCAGGAGCTAAGCTTGGGCTTGCTCGCTTTGGCGGTGGGATTCGGCATTATGCCCATCCTGATCTTCTTCGCCGGGTCCATGGCGTTGGGGCGTTATGACGGCGCGAGCCTGGCGCGCATGTACGACAGCCTCTACCAGGGTCTGGTCGTGGGCTCTATAGCCTCCTGGATCGTGGTCCTCGGCCCGTACGGTTTTTACCTGCTGTTCAAAGCCTTGAGAGCTTGGTGGCGCGTCAGCGGCCGCCTGGCCTAAGAGCGTCACGCGCGGCCGCTTTCTGCCGTATTCAGGCCGTTTTTGCGCTGCATTCAAGTTTTGTGCGCCGAGGACGCTAACCTCCAATACGATGTTGGATCCGGTTCGTCGGACGGAGAGTTACGCGTGAAACCCGAGATCGAAGCACACCTTCGCTCGCTAGTTAATTTTCCATCCCCGCCGGGTGTGGCGACGCACATCATCGAACTCGCTCGGGACCCCGATATCGAAATGAGCAAGGTCGCCAAGGCCCTGAGCTTGGATTCCGCGTTGTCCACGAAAATCCTGCGCATCGCCAACTCGCCGCTCTATGCTCAGCGCCGCAAGAGCGAAAATCTGCGCCAGGCCCTAGTGGTGCTTGGATTCAACGCTACCCTGACGCTGGCGCTGAGCTTTACTCTCGTGAAATGCCTGCGAGCCGGCAAATCGAACGGCATGAACCATCCTCTGTATTGGCGACGTGCCCTGCTCGCCGCAACGTCCGGCCGCGCGCTTGCCGACGCCATGCACCACTCGATGGCAGAGGAGATTTTTCTTGCGGCCCTTCTGCAGGATGTCGGCATTCTGGCGTTGGATCAGGCGCTCCCCGACCTGTATCGAGGCCGCGAAGAGCTGCAACGCGACCATGGGGCGCTCGCCGAAATGGAAAAAAAGCGCCTGCAAACGGACCATGCGGAGGTCGGCGGTTGGCTCATGCGGATGTGGAATCTGCCGGACCGCTTGCATCTGGCAATTACTCACAGCCACCAGATCGACTTGTCATTCACCGGTGATTCGAACCAGATATTCGAGCGCTGCGTCGCGCTATCGGGCCCGGTGGCCGATCTGTTCCTCCTGAATGCCGAGCAACGGCCGTTTGCCGAGACGGCGCAGAGTGCAGAGCGCAGTCTCGGGCTCGACAAGATGGCATTCGGCCAAGTGCTGGCCACGGTCGGCTCAATGATTCCCGAGACCGAAGCCATTTTCGAGGCCGAATCGCTTGCCGCCCAACATCCGGAGTTGATCATCGAGCAAGCGCGCGAAGTTCTCATGTTGCGCAGCCTGAACGCTCTGCGCGAACTCAATACGTTGCGCACGGTTGCCGAAACTTCGAATTCGCGTGCGCTCGAACTCGAGGAGGAGACGCGCCGCGATTCGCTCACCGGCGTATATAACCGCGCCTACCTCGATCAGGTGTTGCTCCGGGAGTTCGAGAATTCCACGCGCCACCGCTGGCCTCTCTCCATCGCTTTCGCAGACCTCGACCAATTCAAAGGCATCAACGATAGATTCGGCCATCAGGCCGGTGACCGCATCCTGCAAGCGGCCGCGCGCATTTTGCGCGGCAATACGCGCGAGAGTGATTTGATCGCCCGCTACGGCGGTGAGGAATTCGTGGTGGTGCTGCCCGCCACCGACGTCGATACCGCGCGCAACGTTTGCGAACGCATCGTAGCCGCATTCGAGAACACGGAGCATGTGATCGGAGCCGAGCGTGCCAAGGTCACCATCTCCATAGGCTGCGCCACGCACGGCGCCGGCACGTCGTTCGCCAACACCGCCGACTTGGTCAAGGCCGCCGACCAAGCTCTGTACGCTGCCAAGCGGCGGGGGCGCAACCGGAGCGTGCCTTTTGATCGGCACATGCCCATCGCCCTGACGGCGCGGCCGGGATAAACCCACGCCTCCCTCATTTCGCCCGCGCCGCGGATGCAGTCCGCACAGCGCAACGCGCGCAACTGTTAACTCGTGGCTCAGTTAAGTCATATGCGGTTTGTTGCGCGTCACAGATCCGACAGTTCGCCGCTCGTCGCATCCCGCCTTTTGGGACCATCGTTCCCGGGGCCACCTACATACCGAAACCACGGCCCGCATGAGCCGATTGTTATTTTTTTACTGAAGAGGGAAGACAGATGAACGCCGATCACAAGTTGTCGAATGCCCGAAACGCGACTCTCGCCCCAGGCGCGCGCAAAGCGCCGAACACTTCGGGGCACCGCGCTTTGTCCTTGACCACGGAGCCGCAAAAGGTCGCCGAAGATCAGCGCAGTTCGGACCCCTACAACACGTCCGGCAGTTTCGATCGCACGAAGAACTGGGCCCGAGTCGGTAAGCGCTAGCGAGAACCCGGCGCTGGGGCTGACGCGAGCGCTTGCGCGACGCGAGCGCTCGCGTACGACGGTGCGATCAGAACTCCCCGCCCAAAATCACGGGTGACGGCTCACGCGAAATTCGCTGTTCGGATAAAAACGCGGAAAACGCCGGCTGTGGGCCAATCGATTGCCGACCTCGTAATACAGACGCAAATCGTCGAGCGTCCCGCGCACGTCCCAATCGGCGGAATATTTGTCGCCGGTCTGGTGGTAGCGGTGCATCATGTAATCGTTGAGTTGCTGCTCTCCCCAGGCGGGACCATGCGCCGAATCATCCAGGCCGGCTTTCGCGTACAGCGCCGGCACTCCGCTTCTTGCAAAGCTGAGCTGAGCCGATCGGTAGTAAAAGCCCTGTTCGGGGTTCGGATCCGGCCGCATCTCGCGGCCTTGCAGCAAGGCGGCCTCCTTCAAGTAATCCTCCAACTCTGAATTCCCGTAGCCGAACACCATGACGTCGCGCGTCGGCCCGCCGATGTGCAAGACGTCCAGATTCAGTACCGCCACGGTGTCGCGCAGCGCGAAGACCGGCTGGTCAACGTAATAGCTCGAGCCGAGCAGTCCCCCTTCCTCGGCGGTAAACGCGATGAACGCGACCGACCGATCCGCAGCCGGGTGCGTGCGGCTGAATGATTGCGCCAGCATCAAGAGGCCCGCGACCCCGGATGCGTCGTCCACCGCACCGTTGAAGATCGCGCCTCCTGCCTGCGGTGATTGGCGGCCCAAATGATCCCAATGAGCCGTGTATATGACATATTCGCGCTTGTGATTGGCGCCCGGCAAGACCGCGATCACGTTGGAAGACGTGAAGCGCCGCAGCGTGTTGTGGACCGCGGCGTCCGCCTCAAGCCCCATGGCGGTCGCTTTGAAGCCGGGGCGGGCCGCGGCCGCCGTCAGCGCCTCGAAATCGAGTCCCGCCTGCTTGAACATCCCACGGGCTGCAGCCGGGGATACCCATCCCTCGATGACCGCGCGACCCGCATTGCCGTCGGACGTCGCCGCCTCCAGCTGGGGACCGGTCCGGCCGTTCACCACGAAATTCCAGGCATAGCCCGTTGCGCCGGCGTCGTGGATGAGCAAAATGCCGGCGGCGCCCTGTCGGGCAGCCTCCTCAACCTTGTAAGGCCAGCGGCCGTAGTAGGTTTCGGTGTTGCCTCTGAATACTTTCGGATCCTTGGTGCCGTAACCGGGGTCGCCGACCATGACCACCACGGTCTTGCCGTGAACGTCCACCTGCGAATAGTCATTCCAGTCGTATTCCGGCGCCACGATGCCGTAGCCGACGAACACCAGTTCGCTGCGTCGGAGCGACGCTTCGGGCACTTCGCGCTTGGTCCAGATCACCATATCTTTGGCGTATTCCAAAGGTTTCGCGCCGCCGCGGCCCGTTATGGAGAGGGTTGCATCGCTGTTCGCGACAATCTCGACCAACGGCACTTGCTGAAGGTAGCTCTCGCCGTTGCCGGGTTTCAGACCCAGCTTGCGAAACTGATCGACCAGGAAGGCGACCGTTTTTTCCTCGCCGGGGGTGCCGGGTTTGCGCCCCTCGAATTCATCCGAGGCCAGCACCCGGACGTCATCCCGGAAGCCGAACTCATCGATATCGGTGGAGGGCGGGGGCACCTTGTGGCCCGTGGCCGTACAAGCCGCAATCAACACCAGAGCGCCGCCGATCCAGGCGGCGCGAAACCGCGACAATGCGATGCCCTGAGCCACTTCGTCCCCTTCAGGTGCGGCGCGGCCAGTGCAGCGTCCCCGCATGGGCCCAGCCACGGCATGACCGCCCCTTGGCCTGACCGACGAAATTACCGGCGCTGGAGCCCATGAGGATGCCGATCAAAACGGTGAGCGGACGCATATCCTCAGGCTCGTATACACTTGCAGGAATAGCATCGGTTTGATTGGCCCTGGTAGATTCGGGGATTGAAGTTTACAGGAGAACGGGAACGGTGATGACAAATAGGCCTTGGGCCAAACGCTGGATGACCGGTGTCGCTGTCTGCGCGAGCGCAGTTGGCCTGGCGGCATTGCTTGGGGCTGCCATGACGCCCCCGGCAGCGGTGCCGGCGACGGCTGCCGTTCTTACGCCAACCGAACAGGAAAACTATGTCGCCCGCCGCGTGAGCGACATCATCGCGCGCGAGCATTACCGCCGCGCGCCTCTGGATGACCGTCTCTCGAGCTTGATCTTGGATCGCTATCTCGACGCCATCGACGGCGGCAGAAGCTACTTCTACGCCAGCGATATCGCCGAATTCGAAAAATATCGATACGAGCTCGACGATGCCATCAAGTCGGGGGATGTCGAACCGGCCTTCGTCATCTTCCGGCGTTATCAACAGCGCAGCCGGGAACGGATGAATTATGCCATCGAGCTGTTGGCGAAAAAACCGGATTTCGATATCGACGAGTCCTTCAATTTCGATCGCGAAAAGGAACCCTGGCCCGCGAACGCAGCCGAAATGAACGAACTGTGGCGCAAGCGCGTCAAGAACGATGCGCTGTCATTGGTCACGGCCGGCAAACAATGGCCGGAAGTGACGGACATCCTGCGCAAGCGCTACGAGCACGTGGCGAAACGCATGGATCAGAGCAAGCCGGAGGACGTATTCGAAGCATTCATGAATGCCTTCGTGCTGTCGTTGGACCCGCACTCGAATTATTTCTCGGCGCGCAATTCCGAGGAATACAACATTCAAATGAGCCTGAGCTACGAGGGCATAGGCGCCTCGCTGCAGTTGACCGACGACTATGTCACGGTCATCGACGTCATTGCCGGCGGTCCGGCCGCCATCAGCGGCAAGCTGGCTGCCAGCGACCGCATCACGGCGGTGGGCGAAGGCAAGACGGGCGAGCTCGTCGACGTAATCGGATGGCGTTTGGATGATGTCGTCCAGAAGATACGCGGACCGGGCGGCACCCTCGTGCGTCTGCAACTGTTACCGGCAGGCGCGGCGCCGGGTTCCGCGCAAAAAGTGGTGGAATTCACTCGCAACCGCGTATCGCTCGAAGCGCAGGCATCGCACAAGGCCATGCGCACGGTGACGCGCAACGGCCGAGACGTCAAAGTCGGCATCATCACCGTACCGAGCTTCTATCAGGATTACGATGCCAGTCGGGCCGGTGTGAAGGACTACCGCAGCACCACTCGGGACGTGCAGCGCCTGGTCGGCGAACTGCGCAAGGACGGCGCTGAAGTGCTCATTATGGACCTGCGCGCCAACGGCGGCGGCTATCTGCCGGAGGCTGAGTCCTTGACCGGCTTGTTCATCGATCGTGGCCCCGTGGTGCAACTGCGCGATACCACCGGCCGCATCGAGGTCGACGACGATCCGGATCCGGCGATTTTCTACGGCGGCCCCATGATCGTGCTGGTCGACCGTTTCAGCGCATCCGCGTCGGAAATTTTTGCGGGCGCGATCCAGGACTACGGCCGTGGACTCATCGTGGGGCAGCAAACCTACGGCAAGGGCACGGTGCAGAATGCCCACCCTCTCAATTACACGATCTTCGGGCGTAAGCCCGAATTGGGCCAGCTCAATGTAACCATCGGTAAGTACTATCGGATCACTGGCGAAAGCACGCAGGACCGCGGTGTGACGCCGGACATCAGCTTGCCCTCGCTCATCGACGCGAATGAAGTGGGCGAGAGCACGCGCGATCGCGCGTTGCCCTGGGACCACATCGAACCGGCCGTGTTCAAACCCGAAGGTGATTTGAAACCGATTGCCGCCGCGCTGCAAAAATCACATGAGGAGCGCACCGCGAACAGCGCGGACTTCCGCTATCTGCACGACGATATCGCCGCGCTGGATGCGATGCGCAACCAGAAAACTTTGTCGCTGAATCTCAAGACGCGCGAAGCCGAGCGCAAGCGTCAAGAGAGCGAGCGCCTGGAGCGGGAGAATGCGTGGCGGGTCGCGCACGGCAACAAGCCGGTCAAGGCCCTGGACGAGATCAAGGACGATGCCGCTGCGGGCATCATTTTGGATGAAGCTTCGCAGATTGCCGCCGACCTCGCGGTCCTGCCGGCGTCAATGCCGGGGCATGTGTCCAAACCGACGCAGGCGCGCGTGCATAATTAGGCGCTGCGCGCCACATTAACGGGGTGGCGGACGCCACCCCGACCTTTAGGCGCTCGCTGCGCGAGCGTGGGAAATCGAGCGAGTTCGGCCCTCGGGGGCTAGCGCATGAGCAGGGTGTAGAGATCCCAATAGTCTTCCGCCAGCACGTTCCACGCGGGCGCGGGCTGGCCTCGGCTCTCCTTGGCGGCGTCCGCCGACGGCGGGGGCGCCAGCGAGTCGGCGGTGGGCACGGTGTCGGCACTGTTGCGATATTCGCAGGTCGCCCGCAGCCGTTCCATTTTGGTTTTCACGGGAGCGGTGATTTGCTTCTGATTGGCGACCGCCGCTTGCGCCTTCTGGACGCGCTGCATGTAGTCCTCGCAATCCGCGCGGCTGCCGAAATTCATCTCGTGCACGCGGCGCGCCACCGCTTCCTTGGCCCGCGCCGCGAGACCGAATGCGTCGACGGTCTCGCACAGCAATTCGGCGAAGCCGATGATGGCAAGATTGATATTGCGGCGCGCCTGCAGCGAAATGCCGGGGAAGTCATCGATCGATTCACTGCCGATGGCGCTGCGCTCGGCATGCAGATCGCCCACTTCGGCGTCGGCCAGCACCACGGCCTGTCGCAAATTCTCGAGCGATTTGTTCCGGCGGCGCCGCTCGAAATAATGCCAGAACGCCGTCAGGCTGTTCAATTCGTTCTGCGCGCCCGCCAGATGCTGGCGCTGCAGGTCGGCCTTCTCCGCCGCTATTTGCAGCCGGCGGTCGACGTCCGCAAGGCGCGAGTCGCGCGCCGCATCGCAGTCGGCTTTGTACCTGGCGGCTTCGCGAGCCTCCTGGGTTCGCGTCAGATCGGCGGCGAACGCGGATAGATTCTGGTGACAGGCTTTCCAAAGCCCGCGCAGCTGATAGAACACGAGCGCACCGAAACCGGTGCCCGGATCGGCAAGCAGGTCGCCGAGCGCATCCAATTGCTCTTGGACGCGAATGGTTGCGCCCTCCTGTTGCTTCAGGCGATCGCGCAACAGGTGAAACTCATCCTTCAGATCGGCGTAGGCCTTTTTCAGGCCGGCACGGTTCTGAAAGAGCTGCATGAGCCGCTCTTCGTCCGCGCTCACACTGCCCCCGTCGGCACCTGCCTTGAGAAAACTTAAGCGATCGATCAAAGTCCCGCCTCGGCCTCGATTGGATGCGGGGATCATGGCGGCGTTTATCCGCTAGAAGTGATGTCCCTGCTCGGCACAATATTCCAACCACTTATTTAACATCATGTTTCGAGTCCAGCGCTGATCCAGTTCACGCTTGAGCCCCGACTGCAGTTTCGACAGCTGCGGATGGCGCTGGAAGCCGCGAAAGCTGCGAACTTCGGCAAGCCTGGCATCGTGATATACGCACACTTCGAGATCCGGATCACGAACGCATGCGGTATCGACGCCGAACTCGTAGGTAAGGCGGAACACGCTCGTATACCGCGACAGCTCGAGCGGTGTGAGAAACAGGTCACAGTCCGTCGTCGTTTTCGAGACGGCGCACGTCGTGATCGCGCGAAGGTCGCGCACCAGCCACCGCAAGCGCACGAAATTACTTTCGTACAACGTCATGAGACCGACGAAGCTGCCGGGCCGGGCCCGCCATGATGTTTCGCACCATTGGTCCGCTATCATAATTCGACTATACCATGCAGGCTCAAGGTCTGATCCGCCGCTCGATGCCGGTGCGGTCGAGAATTCGGCTGGAAATTTCTTCGATGGAACATTCGGTCGCGTCGATGAGGGGAATTCCGGTCCGCTCGAACAACGACTCCGCCGCGCGTACCTCGAAAGCCACCTGGCGCGACGATGAATAGCGGCTGTCCGGGCGTCGCTCGTGGCGAATCTGCTGCAGGCGGTCGGGCTTGATGGTCAAGCCGAACAGCTTTTGCGCGTACTGCTCCAAAGGCGCGGGCAACTTTCTGGACTCCAGATCATCTTCGGTCAACGGATAGTTCGCAGCGAATATGCCGTATTGCATCGCTAGATATAGACAGGTCGGGGTCTTGCCGGATCGTGAAACGCCGATCAAGATGACGTCGGCGCGCTCGTAGTCTCGCACCACCGAGCCATCGTCGTTCGCCATTGCGAAGTTTGTGGCGTCGATGCGCATTGCATAGGCATGCGTGTCCGCCATGCGATGCGTCCTACTTGGCAAATGATGTGATTGGGTCTTGAGTTCGTATTCCAAGGGTGCTAGGAACGGGTCGAAGAAATCTAGAAAGAACCCCGTACTTCCACGCACCACGTTGCGTACGTCCTCTTGCACCAAGGTGCTGAAGACGATCGGCCGAACACCCTCCTGCTTGCCGACCAAATCGATCTTGCGAACCGCCTCGATCGCCTTGTCAACCGTGGAGATAAATGGCACAGTCACCTGGCGAAATTCGATGCCGTCAAACTGCGTCATAAGGCTGTGGCCCATAGTTTCCGCGGTGATGCCCGTTTGGTCTGAAACGAAAAACACAGTTCGTCTTATCACGTTAACTCCATTTGTCGTCGCCGTCTTTGCCGCGAAAGTGTTCCACTTAACTCATCGCCGGACAAGTAATCAGTTATGAATCCCTACATCATTCCGTTCGAAAAATTGAAGAATAGGGACGTCGAACTCGTCGGCGGCAAGAATGCGTCAATCGGCGAAATGATATCGGGTCTGGCAAGTCTCGGCGTTTCGGTGCCGGGCGGGTTCGCGACGACGTCGTATGCCTATCGCGACTTCCTCGCACAGGGCGGATTGAACGAACGCATCCGCTCGGCTCTCGCATCGCTCGACGTCGACGACGTGGAAAGGCTGGCGGCGGTGGGCAAGGAGATTCGCGGCTGGATGCTGGCGACCCCTTTTCCGGCGCGGCTCAACGATGAAGTCCTCGAGGCCTATCGAAAGATGGGTCAAGGAAGCGAGTTCGCCGTGGCGGTCCGCTCATCGGCGACCGCCGAAGACCTGCCGGAGGCCTCGTTCGCCGGTCAGCAGGAAACCTTTCTCAACGTGCGCGGCGAGGGGCACCTGCTCTCATGCATGCACGAAGTCTACGCGTCGCTGTTCAACGATCGCGCGATCTCGTATCGCGTGCACAGCAACTTCGATCACAACTCGGTAGCGCTGTCGGTCGGCGTTCAACACATGGTGCGCAGCGACCTGGGCGCGGCCGGCGTGATGTTCACTCTCGATACGGATTCGGGCTTTCGCGACGTCGTGTTCATTACCGCGGCCTACGGTCTCGGCGAGACCGTCGTGCAGGGAGCCGTCAACCCCGACGAGTTCTACGTCTACAAACCGGCGTTGCGCGCAGGTTTGCGCGCCGTGCTGCGCAAGAATTTGGGCGGCAAGGCGATCAAGATGGTGTACGCGGAGAAGGGCTCGCAAGAGCGCGTGCGCACCGTCGACGTCGCGCCCGAAGATCGCAATCGATTCTCTCTCGATGAAGCCGATATCGTCGATTTGGCGAAGCAGGCATTGATCATCGAAGAGCATTACGGCACTCCGATGGACATCGAGTGGGGCAAGGACGGCGCCAGCGGAAAGATTTACATCTTGCAGGCCCGCCCGGAGACAGTGCAGAGCCGCGCCGGGCGCACCATCCAGCGCTTTACTCTGAAGGGCCGTTCGACGTTGCTGGTCAGCGGCCGCAGTATCGGTCAGCGCATCGGCGCCGGGTCGGCGCGAATCATCAAAGATGCCAAGGAGATGTCGCGCGTGCGCGCCGGCGACGTGCTGGTGGCCGACATGACGGATCCGGACTGGGAGCCCGTCATGAAGCGGGCGTCCGCCATCGTCACCAACCGCGGCGGCCGCACCTGCCACGCTGCGATCATCGCACGCGAGCTCGGCATACCGGCGGTCGTGGGCTGCGGCACCGCAACCACGGCTATCAAGGAGAATCAAGCCGTGACCGTCTCGTGCGCCGAGGGCGACACCGGTCATGTATACGACGGCATGTTGGAATTCGATGAGCGCAACATCGAGTTGGATTCCCTGCCCGCCATACCGGTCAAGATCACGATGAATGTCGGCAATCCCGACCGGGCTTTCGACTTCGCAAGCATTCCACACCGAGGCGTCGGCCTCGCGCGCTTGGAATTCATCATCAATCGCATGATCGGCGTGCACCCCCGAGCGCTGTTGGAGTTCGATAAGCAAAGCGCCGAACTGAAGGACGCCATCACCAAACAGATCGCGGGCTACGCCGATCCCGTCAGCTTCTACGTGGACAAGCTGGCCGAAGGCATCTCGCAGATCGCTGCGGCATTCGCACCGGAGCCGGTGATCGTGCGTCTTTCCGATTTCAAATCGAACGAATATGCGAATCTGATCGGCGGCAAAAACTACGAACCGCACGAGGAGAATCCGATGCTCGGATTCCGCGGCGCTTCGCGTTACATCGACAAGGTCTTTCGGCCTTGCTTCGAGCTCGAATGCCGCGCATTGAAGCGCGTGCGCGACGAGATGGGGCTGACGAACGTGCAGATCATGGTGCCCTTCGTGCGCACGCTGCAGGAAGCGAAGACGGTGACGGGTCTGCTCGCCGACAACGGCCTCAAACGCGGCGACAACGGCTTGAAGCACATCATGATGTGCGAGCTGCCCACGAATGCCCTGCTCGCCGACCGCTACCTCGAGTACTTCGACGGCTTTTCCATCGGATCGAACGACATGACGCAATTGGCGCTGGGGCTCGACCGCGATTCAGCCGTCATCGCGAAGCTCTTCGACGAACGCGACGATGCGGTCAAGGCTTTGATGGCCATGGCCATCAAAGCCTGCAAGGCCCAAGGCAAGTATGTCGGGATTTGCGGGCAGGGACCTTCTGACCATCCGGAACTCGCGCTCTGGTTGGTGGAACAGGGCATCGACAGCTTGTCGTTGAACCCGGACACCGTTGTCGAGACCTGGATGTTTCTCGCGGGCCTGCAATCCCCAGGCGCTGAGCGCGCCGAATCTACGGGACATTCCCAGGCGCTTCGCGCCGAATCTACGGGGTCGAAACGACCCCGTCCGTCAAAAACTAAACTAGATTAGATTCGGAGCAGACGCTCGCGATAGAACTGCAGTTCGCGAATCGACTCGCGGACGTCGTCCAACGCCAAGTGCGTCGATGACTTTTGAAAGCCTTGGGCGACATGTGGCGCCCACCGTTGCGCCAGCTCTTTGAGCGTACTCACGTCGATATTCCGGTAGTGAAAAAAGCTCTCCAGCTTCGGCATGAGCCGAGCCAAAAAGCGGCGATCTTGGCAGATGCTGTTGCCGCACATGGGCGAGCGCCCGGGCTCGGCCCAGGCCTCGAGAAATTTCAGGGTCGCGTTCTCGGCGGCGGCGGTATCGACATCACTGGCGAGAACTCGTTCGGACAGACCGGAGTTGCCATGTTGCCGGCGGTTCCACTCGTCCATCGCGCCCATCGTCGCCTCGCTTTGACGGATCGCCAATACCGGACCCTCGGCGAGCACCGCAAGGTGCTTGTCGGTTACGATCGTGGCAATCTCGATGATGAGATCGGACTCGGGCTTGAGCCCGGTCATTTCGAGGTCGATCCAGACAAGATTTTCGGGAGATTTCATCGTGGCTTCGAGCGGTTAAAACCAGTATGGTAGCAGAGCGAACGGCGTGAAAGACACGAACCGCGGGGTCGTGCTTGCCAGCTACGGCCGTGGCGTGCTGGTCGCCGCGGATGACGCGACGTCCAGCGATGCGACGCTGCGCTGTTCGCTGAAGGGACGCAAACAGCGCATCGTCTGCGGCGATCGCATCACGTGGACTTACGACCCCGCCCACGATGGTGCCTCGGTAGAGTCGATCGAGCCGCGCCGCAACCTCATCGAGCGCATCGATCTGCGCGGCCGTGCCGAACCGGTGGCGGCGAACATCGATCGATTGGCCATCGTCGTGGCGCCGGAGCCCGCCGCAGATTGGTTTTTGGTCGATCGTTATTGGGCGGGTGCACGATTGAAAGACATCGAGACGCTGCTGGTGGTGAACAAATTGGACTTAGGGCTCGATGCCATCCGCGCCGAGATCGAGACATACCGCAGCCTGGGACTTCCGTGTATCGAAACGGCTTCGCAGTCGGGTGTGGGAATCAACCAGTTGCACGCCGCTCTCGAAGGAAGCGTGACTTTGCTCGTCGGTCAATCGGGCGTCGGCAAGTCGTCCATCGTCAATGCACTCGCGCCGCAGGCCGCCGCGCAAACGGCGGAGCTGACGCGGGACGCGGAAGGTCGCCACACCACCACCACTGCACGCCGCTACCGGTTGGACCTCAAGACCGCGATTGTCGATGCGCCGGGAGTCCGCGATTTCGCGCCCCCGGCGAGCCTCGTCCGCGCCGCGGAACGGGGCTTTGCCGAGATTCACGCGCGCAGCGGGGAGTGCCGTTTCAACGATTGTCGCCACATGGAAGAACCGGGCTGCGCCGTGCGCGCTCAAGTACGGGCCGGCAGTATTGCCCCACGACGCTACGAGAGCTACCGCCGCCTGTTCCGGCTCTATGAGAAGCTAGGGGTCTAGGCGGCCGCCCTATGAAACGGCCGTGCGGCCCGCCAAGGCATGCGCCAGCGTCCCACCGTCGACGTATTCGAGTTCGCCGCCCACCGGAACGCCGTGCGCGATGCGGGACACCTTGAGGCCGCGGCGCAGCGCGAGCTCGCCCAGATAGTGCGCAGTGGCCTCTCCCTCCACGGTCGGATTGGTGGCAAGAATCACTTCGCGAACATCACCCTCCCCGAGCAATAGTTCGAACTCATCCAGTCCCAGGTCAGCGGGCCCAATACCGTCGAGCGGCGACAGGTGGCCCATGAGCACGAAATACCGGCCGCGAAAACCGCCGGATTGCTCGATGGCGACGACGTCGGCCGGCGACTCGACCACGCAGAGCTGCGCGACGTCGCGCTGATTGGAGGCGCAGGTCGTGCACAGTTCGCTTTCGGTGAGCATGCGGCAACGCTTGCAATGCCCCACATGCTGCAGCGCCTGCGCCAACGCCTCGCTCAATACCCGGCCGCCGTCGCGGTCGCGCTCCAACAGATAAAACGCCATCCGCTGTGCCGATTTCGGGCCGACCCCGGGCAAACATCGCAGGGAATCGATCAGGCGGGCCAATGTAGGCGTGTATTTCATCGGATTTCGGATTGCACTCAGAACGGCAATTTCATACCCGGCGGAAGATTGAGCCCCGACATGAGACCGGCATACTTTTCTTGGGTCCTCGCTGCCAGCTTGTGTACCGCATCGTTGATGGCCGCCACCACCAAGTCTTCGAGCAGTCCCAAGTCCTCGCCGAGAAGCTTCGGCTCGATCGCGATGCTCTTGGCTTCGTGACGCCCATTGAGCACGATCTTGACCATGCCCGCCCCCGACTCGCCCGTAATTTCCATATCGGCGAGTTCAGCCTGAGCCTTTTGCATGGTCTCCTGCATCTGCTGCGCCTGGCGCATCAAATTTCCCAGTCCGCCTTTCAACATGACTGCCTTCTCCGTTCAAATGCTAATTCGTTGGTTTCACCGACGCCGCGTCGATCTCCGCGCCGAAGCGTTCACGCAGACCTTTCACCGCGGCATCGTCGTCGAACGCCGCCGCCGCACGCACGGACTTGTCCTGTTCAGCCATCGCGCGCCGGCGCGCCGGCGTGATGAGTGCGGATTCGGATGATTCGAACGCAACACGAATATCCGCTCCAAAGTAACTCGACAGGCCTTGCACGAGCTTCTCCTCGATCTGCGGTGTGCGGCGATGCGCGGCCGACTGATCGAAGTGCAGACGAAGCACGTGATTTTCAAACGAGGCGGGCACGCAGTTCAGCGCAAATTGCCGCACCATGCCGGTCAAATTGGCAGCGTCCACCACCGCTGCCCAATTGGCGGCATCGATGGTCGTCAGCCTGACCGTGGAACTATCGGCGATGGACGGCACGCTTGCCAAGGTGGGCGCGGCAGCGGTCGACGCTCTCGCCGCTCCGCCCGGCGCGGCGGCGGGCTTCGGCGCGATCGCGCCGGCACCCGTCTCGGCCGCCGCCGACGGCTCGGGGCGAAACGCCAGCATTCGCAGCAAACTCATTTCGAAACCGATGCGCGGCTCCGGAGCCATGGACAGGTCGCGGCGGCCGCCCAAGGCGATTTGATAGTAGAGCTGAACGTCCTCCGGCGGGATGGCGTGCGCCAATCGGGTCAGCGCCTCGGCGTCGAATTCCTCATCCTGCTGTGCCGCATCGGGCACGATCTGCACGATCGCGATGCGCTGCAGTAAGGCAGCCAACTCGGTGAGCGCGCGATCATAGTCGGGCGCATCCCGATCCAGTTCTTGGACCCGGGCGAGCAGCGCGGGTCCATCCTGGTGCGACAGCGCCTCGAGGATTCGAGTCACGTGCCCCCGGTCGATGGTGCCCAGCATGGATCGCGTGTTGGCCTCGCTCAAGGCACCGCCGCCGAAGGCAATCAGTTGGTCCATCAAGCTCAACGCATCGCGCATGCTGCCTTCCGCGGCTCGCGCGAGCAGCGCGACCGCCGACGGCTCGAATTCGAGATTCTCGGCGGCGGCGATGAATTTCAAGCGCTCGCCGATGAGGTTCGCCGACAGCCGTTTGAGACTGAATTGCAGACAGCGCGAGAGCACGGTGACCGGCAATTTCTGCGGATCGGTGGTCGCCAACAGGAATTTGACGTGCGGCGGCGGCTCTTCGAGGGTTTTCAGCAGCGCATTGAAGGAGTGGTTGGACAGCATGTGCACTTCGTCGATGAGGTACACCTTGTAGCGGCCGCGAGTGGGCGCGTACTGCACGTTGTCCAACAGTTCGCGCGTGTCATCAACCTTGGTGCGGGAGGCCGCGTCCACCTCGATGAGGTCGACGAAGCGGCCTTCGTCGATTTCGCGGCATGCGGCGCATACGCCGCATGGATTGGCGCTGACGCCGGTTTCGCAGTTGAGCGACTTGGCGAGGATGCGCGCCACCGTCGTCTTGCCGACGCCGCGAGTACCGGTGAACAAGAATGCGTGATGCACTTTGCCGCTATCGAGTGCGTTGGCCAACGCGCGCAGCACGTGTTCCTGCCCGACCATTTCGGCGAACCGCTTGGGACGCCATTTGCGCGCTAATACGATGTAGCTCATTCGATCAGTTTAGCCAGTAGTCCGGTGTCCATTAGGAGGCGGCCCGCGCCAGCTTAGACTTCGGCGCCCGACTTAAAGCCTCTACCGCTGCTCCCTTCCGGGCCTGACGGGGTTCGTGGCCAGTCGTCGCGAAGATGCAAACGCGAGCCGCCATAGACTCATGTTGGTTGATGGCGTCAAATCCCATCAATGATCACAAACATTGTGGCGGAGAGGGAGGGATTGTTCGCGGCTTCGCCGCTCATCCCTCGCCGACGCTCGGGACCGCCGTCGCTGCGCTCCGGCGTCCTTCGCCGCCGCTTCGCCGCGGCTCGTCGAACCCTCTCGGGTTCAAATCCCTCCTTCAAATCCTATCAATGTTCACAAAACATTGTGGCGGAGAGGGAGGGATTCGAACCCTCGAACACCTTTTGGGATGTTACTCACTTTCCAGGCGAGCGCCTTCGACCACTCGGCCACCTCTCCACTCGAAACCCAAGACCGCTTCTGCAACGGGTCCGCAAGGCTACCTGAGGCCGCCCTCGCTATCAAATCGGCGGGGGCGCCGAGGCCCGGAGCGCCTAGCCCGGAGCGCCGGCCTTATTGGGTGCAGCCGGCTTATAACGCGGCGGCAGATCCAGGCACGCATCCTTGGCTCCCGGCGGCGGCGGAGCCAAGTCCACCGTAGGAATGGCCAGCGAGCCCTGGGTATTGGGCGAATCCAGACCTTCCGGCACCTTGAGCGGCGCTACCTGCCGCGCCTGCTGATACTCCTGTTTGACATGGCAATCTGGATTCAGGCGCTCGGAGATGCCGTGGCAGCCGCAGAGCAGCGTGCCGGCACCGAGGAAAACGACGATTCGCTCAAAATTCAATATAACTCTCCGCAGTAGACACCGGCCTTCGGGCCGGAGAGATCAGGCTATCAAGCCGCTTGGTCCTCGAGGGTGACGCCGGCTGCGCGCATCGCGCGCAGCACCGCTTCCTGGTGCACGGGCGCCAATTCGACCAATGGTAAGCGGATTCCGTTCCCGATGAGGCCCATTCTCGCCACCGCCCACTTCACGGGGATCGGATTGGCCTCGACGAACAAATCCTTGTGCAGCAGTTGCAAATCGGCATCGATGGCCCGCGCCGTCTTGAAATCGCCTGCCAAGGCCGCCACGCAAGCTTCGTGCATTCGTCGCGGCGCCACGTTCGCGGTGACCGATATAACGCCCTTGCCGCCCGCAGCGATGAATTCGATGGCGGTCGCATCATCGCCGGACAGCAACGCAAACCCTGCAGGAACCAGCGACAGCAGTTCGCGCGCCCGGCTCAACTGCGGGGTGGCTTCCTTGAGCGCGACGATCTGCGGATGGCGCGCCAAGCGGGCGACGGTGGCCGGCAGTAAATCCACCGCGGTGCGGCTCGGCACATTGTACAGGACCACCGGGACGGCCGACGCATCGGCAGCCGCCATGAAATGGCGATACAGGCCCTCCTGAGGGGGTTTATTGTAATATGGGGTCACGAACATGACGGCATCGACGCCGAGACGCGACAAAGTCCGCGCACGCGCGACGGTGGTGGCCGTGGAATGCGTGCCCGCCCCCACTATCACTTTCAGCTTGCCCTGACAGCGCGCCACCGCGCGGCGCGTCAATTCCTCGATTTCATCGACCGACAGCACCGGCGATTCCCCGGTCGTGCCCGCAACGACGATGCCGTCGGTGCCCTGGCGGATGTGGAAATCCAGCAAGCGGTCCCACGCCGGCCAATCCAACGTGCCATCCGCCGTCATCGGCGTGACAATTGCAACCAGACTTCCGGAAAACATGACGGACGCTCCGCAGGAAATATCGCTACCTTAAGTGGCAGACATGCACCCTGGCAAGCGCCCATCCGGTAGAATTTGAACCGATGAAACAACATATCGTGATTTCCGCGGTGGGTGGCGACCGCGTCGGCTTGGTCCATGAACTTTCCAAAGTGGTCGCTGATTGCGGCGGCAGCATCAGCGACAGCCGCATGACCTCATTGGGCAACGAGTTTGCAATGCTGCTGCTGGTGAATGGCAACTGGCACACGCTTGCCAAGCTCGAAGGCGAATTCAAAAAGCTGGCCGATGCGACGGGCATGAACATCCAGTTGCGGCGCACCGAAGAGCGCGCAGCGCGCAACGACATGCTGCCCTACTCCATCGATGTCGTCTGCCTCGACCAGACCGGCATCGTCGCGGGCCTGTCGGGGTTTTTCTCGCAGCGCGGGGTCGATATCGCTGAAATCTCGACTCGCGCGTATGCCGCCGCCCACACGGGCGCGCCCATGTTTTCCGTGCAGATGATCGTCAACGTACCGAGTCGCTTGCACATCGGCGTGTTGCGCGAGGAATTCATGGATTTCTGCGATCACCTGAATCTGGATGCCATTTTCGAACCCGTAAAAAGTTGAGTCGCACAATGAGCAAGATCGAGCTAGGAAAAGCGGCGCCTGCTTTCACTCTCAACGGCACGGGCGGCGA
>JBKQSA010000077.1:0-3636 GCA_052143815.1 Steroidobacteraceae bacterium
GGGCCACCAACTGCCCCGAGTACAAGGTCACCGCCGTCCAGGCCACCCGCGTCAGCCAGCCCTCCGAATGGCAAAAACGCTTCCGCGAGTTCTCCGACGTCCAGGAAGATCTCCTCAAGCACGCCGCCTCGGCCCCGAAGTGACAAAAGGCGCGACCATGAGCAGCGACGCACACCACCTGGCGCAGATGGCCAACGATATCGGTAACTTTTTTCGCGCACAGTCCAAGCGCGAAGATGCCGTTGCCGGCATCGTCAATCACATTTCCAGCTTTTGGACGCGCCGCATGCGCGACAAGCTGATCGCGGAGATGCAGAAGGGCGACGTTGGTCTCGATGAGCTGCCTCTCGAGGCACTACACCGACTCGCGGTACAGTCCGCCCCCGTACCCAATCACTCCTCCGGAGGCGACGCGGGTTAAATTGATCGCCACGGCCGTCTCCTATGCCAAAGATAACTAGACGATTTTTTTTGCTCTCGACTGCCGCGCTGCCGATCGGATGCAGCATCAGCCGACGCCAGCCTGAGCTGACCACGCCCTCCCCCACGGTCCGTCAACCGGTAGTGGGTCAATCTTGGCGGTATTCAAAGCATGATCTCTTTACCGGCGCGCTGGTAGACATTCAGGACGAGCAAATCGCATCCGTGGACCGCACGGTAGAAATCAATTCTCGCACCGAGAGCGAGAAGGACGAACCTGCAGCGCGCACCGGAAGCTTGAACTGGATACGCAAATACTTCGACCACCCCCGAACCGGCGGCCCGTTACCCAGCGAAGTACAGGACCCTTGGGGCATGGTGTTGGTGGACCCGCACTGGAGCCAGGTGCAAGTGTACGAAACGCCCATCCCCCTGTGGCCGACTCAGCTTCAACCGGGTTGGCAAACACACATCAAATCGAAATACAGAACCTCCGACGAGGCCGGGCTGCCATGGGCGCAAACCATGAAGGCCGAGGCGTGGGAATCCATCACGGTGCCGGCCGGCCAATTTAAGGCGCTGCGATACATTAACGACATTAATTTCACGAGCAGCGATCTTTCCCGCGCCAACTCCGTGCGACGCGAAACCATCTGGTTCGCTCCGGAAATCGGGCGCTGGGTCGCACGAGAAAGTCGCGGCACCTACTACTTCGATGAGTCCGTTGCGGACGACCAATACAATGAGAGCAGTTACCGCTGGGAATTGCTGGGATTCACCTAGGAGCCTGTCTGAGTAATCTACGTGAGCCGCGTTGGCAGGAGGAGGGAGCGGATGCAAGGCGCGTGGCGCGGCCCAAGTTAAGCACTATGGGCAAGCCACGCAACGCCGCAGACGCCCCTCCTCCTGCCAACCCTTCGGGAGCGGGCAGATTTCCCCTCACTCGTCGTTGTCGCCTCCTCATTGGGCCTGGACCCAACTGCGTCGGCTCCGCCTCGATTGAGGGGAAATCTGCCGCGCTCGCGGCCACGTAGATTACTCAGACAGGCTCCTAACCGCCGGCAAGGGCAAGGCGCGTCGGCGTTCACGACATGAAATAGGAATGCACTATGACAACCGCCTATATCACCCATCCTGATTGCCTCAGGCACGACATGGGCGCGGGCCATCCCGAGTGCCCGGACCGCCTGACCTCCGTCAATGACGCCATGCGCGCTGCCGGCCTGCTGACTGAAATGCGCTGTCTCGAAGCGCCGTTGGCGGAGGTCGCGGATCTCAAGCGCGTGCACGATGCATCCTACGTCGATTTGATTTTTGAACATGCGCCGGTTGAAGGACGCGTACAGCTCGATCCGGACACGGCGATGAACTCGCATAGCCTCGACGCGGCACGCCGTGCTGCCGGTGCGGGTATTCTCGCGGTAGATGACGTGTTGTCCGGCCGCTCGTCCAATGCGTTTTGCGCCGTGCGGCCCTGCGGCCACCACGCGACGCGTGTGCGCTCGATGGGATTTTGCATTTTCAACAACGTCGCCGTGGCCGCCGCCTACGCGCTGGACGTGAAGGATCTGGAACGGGTCGCCGTCATCGACTTCGATGTTCACCACGGCAACGGTACGGAAGACATGTTCAGCGAGCCGCAGTGGCAGAGCCGCGTACTGATGGCGAGCTTTTTCCAGCACCCCTTTTATCCCTACAGCGGTACCGAGCGCCCGGCGCCCAACATGATCAATGTGCCGCTGGCGGCTCGCAGCGGCGGCGCCGCGGTGAAAGCGGCGGTCGAGGAATCCTGGTTACCGGCGCTCGAGAAATTCAAGCCGCAGATGATTTTTATCTCAGCGGGCTTCGACGCACATCGAGAAGATCTACTGGGAGGTATGTCGCTGGTCGAGGCGGACTATGCGTGGATGACCCAGAAGTTGATGGAAGTTGCCGACCGTCATTCGCAACAGCGAATCGTGTCGATGCTCGAAGGTGGCTATAACTTATCGGCTCTTGGCCGAAGCGCCGTTGCACATGTCAAAGCCTTGGCGGAAAAATGAGAGTGTCCAACGTGATACCCAGCGAAATGAAAGTGATCGAGATCGCGGCGCCGGGCGGTCCCGAGCAGCTGAAAATTGCCCGGCGCCCGGTTCCGCAGCCGGGCGCTCGCGAAGTGTTGGTTAAGGTTGCCGCTGCCGGGGTCAACCGACCCGACGTCATGCAGCGGCAAGGCCGCTATCCACCGCCTGCGGGAGCATCGGATATTCCGGGGATGGAAGTTGCCGGCGAGATCGTCGCGCTCGGCTCCGACGTGGCTGGGTTATCGATCGGCGATCAGATCACCGCCTTGCTGCCCGGGGGCGGCTACGCCGAATATGCGGTCGCCGCCGCGCCTTTGTGCCTGCCGGTGCCTCGAGGCCTGACCATGGTGGAAGCAGCCGCGTTGCCGGAAACTTATTTCACCGTGTGGACCAACGTTTTCGAACGTGGTCGATGCAAGGCCGGAGACAACGTCCTGATCCATGGAGGCACGAGCGGCATCGGAACGACGGCGATTCAACTCGCTACTGCGCTGGGGGCGCGCGTCTATGCGACCGCCGGCTCCGACGACAAAGCGCGTGCATGCGAGCGCCTGGGCGCGGTGCGCGGAATCAACTATCGCACCGAGGACTTTGTGGAAGTCGTGCATCAGGACACGGCCGGCAAGGGAGTCGATGTCATCCTCGATATGGTGGGCGGAAACTATTTTGATCGGAATTTGCAGGTAGCGGCGGTCGAGGGCAGGCTGGTCATCATCGCCATGCTGGGCGGCTCGCGTGCTGAACTCAAACTGAACACGCTGCTCACGAAGCGGCTCACCGTGACCGGATCGACTCTTCGGTCACGAACCGTGGAGGAGAAAGCAGCCATCGCCGATGCCGTCCGCAGCAACGTCTGGCCGCTTCTCGAATCGGGACGCGTTCACCCGGTGATCCATGCAACATTCCCGCTTGCTGAGGCGGCGGCCGCTCATGCGCTCATGGAGTCGTCGAATCATATCGGCAAGATCGTTTTGACCGTTTGAGCAGTCCTACGATATTTCTACGATAAATCCGAGATAGGAGATCCGTTCATGTTCACTGCGTCGATGACGATAGCCGGTTTTGACCGCGAACTCGCCGAGGCGATGGCGGGGGAGCGGCAGCGGCAGGAGGATCACATTGAACTGATTGCGTCGGAGAATTATGCCAGTCC
>JBKQSA010000078.1:0-43800 GCA_052143815.1 Steroidobacteraceae bacterium
CGTGGCTTGCCCATAGTGCCCACTATGGGCCGCGCCACGCGCCTTGCATCCGCTCCCTCCCCCTGCCAACGCGGCTCACGCAGAATATTCAGGCAGGCTCCTGATGGCGCGCAGCAAATCCTGGCTCGGCCGCACGGTGCGCGCGGTCATCTGGACCCTGTTGGCGTGCGTCATGCTCTCAGGTTTGGCGGTGGTGATGCTCCGATGGGTCAATCCACCCTACAGCGCCTTCATGGCCGAAACGCAGATCGCCGCATGGACCAATCACGACTCATCGTATGTGTTCCAGCACTCCTGGGTGGACCTTAACCGCATTTCGCCAAACTTGCCGCTGGCGGTGGTCGCCTCCGAAGATCAAAAGTTTCCGGACCACTGGGGTTTCGACGTCGAATCCATCGAGAAGGCGTACGCTCTCAATCAGCACAGCCATCGCGTGCATGGTGCCAGCACCATCAGCCAGCAGGTCGCCAAGAATCTGTTCCTATGGTCCGGGCGCAGCTATTTCCGCAAGGGACTCGAAGCCTATTTCACCGTGTTGATCGAGGGCTTTTGGCCGAAGCGGCGGATTCTCGAGATTTACCTCAACATCGCCGAGTTCGGGAACGGTATCTACGGCGCCGAGGCCGCCGCACAACGTTTCTTTCACACGAGCGCGGCGCGATTGAGCCGCAGCGATGCCGCGGTGTTGGCCGCCGTGCTCCCCAGCCCGGAGCGCTATTCGGCGGCCGCGCCGTCGCGCTACGTGCAGCAGCGCCGCGACTGGATCTTGAGGCAAATGCAAGCTCTCGGCGGCCCCGAGATGCTGGATGAGATCGACGCGTACCCCAATTCCAAACACTAGGATCCCCATGCGAGGCAAGCGCACGATCATTCAACTGGCGGTATTGACCACAATCGCGCTGATCGCCGGATACGCCGGGTGGAGATTGAAGCATCCGCCCAACCTGGCGCCCATCGCCGGCCGTCCGACATGGACTCCGGTCACTGAACAGACGTTGAGCCATGGCCGCTTCGAGAACTTTACCGTCTATGCCCCCAACGGCACACCCAGAGGCTTTGTGCTGTTACTGTCGGGCGCCGATGGTTGGACTCAGGTCATGGTCGACTTGGCAAGCCAGCTCGCGCGGCGAGGCGCGATGGTAGCTGGAATCGACGTGGCGCAACTGGAAGCCAAGCTCGAGGCGGATGGCGCCGACTGCGTGTTTCCCGACGGCGACTTAGAAAATCTCAGTCATTTCGTCCAAGCCTACTATCGTCTGCCGACGTATTTGTTGCCCATACTGGCGGGGAAATCTGCAGGCGCTACGCTCGCTTACGCGACGCTGGCGCAGGCGCCGGCGAACACCTTTGCCGGCGCGGTGAGCGTGGAATTCTGCCCGGGTATCGCATTGCGTAAGCACTTGTGCAAGAGCGCGGGGCTCGATTTCAGCCCGCACGCGGGGGACAGCGGTGTGGATTTCTTGCCGTCCAAGCAGCTTGGCAATCCGTGGATCGTTCTGCAGGACGCGGAATCGTCCGCACCCGCGGCGCCGGCGTGCGATGCCGCGGCAATTCGCCGCTTCGTGGCGCAGGTACCTAATGCGCAACTTTTCTTCGTGCCGGATACGGGCACTACCGGCCCCGCGTCGCCGCGCTGGGCACCGCAATTCGCCGACACGATCGATTCGCTCATGGCTCGAAATGCGCCGGCTGCGATGTCGATCGCACCCCAAGCGCTCGGCGATTTGCCCATCGTCTTCGTGGCGGCGCAGCCGGGCATCCCGCCCTCCGACACGTTCGCCATCATCCTATCCGGCGATGGCGGCTGGGCAGGTCTCGACAAAGATGTGGCCGCGGCTTTGGCCGCCAACGGCATTAGCGTGGTGGGTCTGGATTCACTTCGCTATTTTTGGACCGCCCGGACGCCGGAAGGGCTCGCCGCGGACCTCGAGCGGATGATCCGCTACTATTTGACTGCGCTCGGCAAGCAGCGCGTCGTGCTGATCGGCTATTCCCAAGGTGCCGACGTCTTACCGTTTGCGGTCAATCGTTTGACCGCGGCAACGCGATCGCACATAGCCCTCGCCGCCCTGATGGGGATGTCGGAGCACGCATTGTTCGAATTTCACTTGACGAGTTGGATCTCGGACGACAACTCAGGGCCGGCAACCCTGCCCGAAGTCGAGAAGATCGTCGGTACGCCCGTGCTCTGCGTTTACGGTGCCGAGGAAGCCGACTCGCTATGTCCGAAATTGGACCCGCACAAGGTCATGATCGTGAAACTCAAGGGCGGTCACCACTTCGACGGCAACTATGACGGGCTGGCGCGGACGATTCTTGCGTCGGCGCGCCACTGATCCCGAGCGCACGGCCGCTCGAGCCCCGGCGTGTCGATCATTTACCGGAACGTCAAGAATTCGCAGTCGACGGTACGGCGCACATCTCCGAGCGGATGATGAAACGCCGGTTGAGCGGTGCTTCGAGCGAGAAACTACCGCCCCTTCCGGGCACGACGTCCACGGTCCAGCGCGTATGGGCCCAGAGAAGGAACTGTGCGCGAGCCATCCAAAACTCGCAGCCGGCGATTTCGCCGACCTTTTCATCCACCCCGCCCAATTTGAATTCGCCAACCTGGAAGCACATCGGAGCGCTCCCGTCACAGCAGCCTCCGGAGAGATGAAACATGATGGGTCCGTGAGCCCGTTTCAGTTCTTCGATCAACTGACGAGCGGCCGCAGTCACACCAACGCGGGAATCCATTGCGATGACATTGCTCAAGTGTGGCCTCCACGAGCGGTTGGACAATGAAGCGCGCACGGACCCCGTTTTATCGGGATCCGTGCGCTGATCCGCCGAACACGCCCTAGGATGCTAGAAGAATCCCAAGGCTTTCGTGCTGTAGCTTACCAGCACATTTTTCGTCTGCTGGTAATGGTCGAGCATCATCTTGTGCGTCTCGCGGCCGATACCCGACTTCTTGTAACCACCGAACGCCGCATGCGCGGGGTAGGCGTGGTAGCAATTGGTCCAGACGCGCCCGGCCTTGATGCCGCGTCCGAAGCGGTACGCGAGATTCAGATCGCGCGTCCACACACCGGAACCGAGGCCATACAGCGTATCGTTCGCGATTTCGAGCGCCTCTTCCGGCGTGTTGAATGTCGTCACGGAGACCACCGGCCCGAATATTTCCTCCTGGAACACCCGCATCTTGTTGTGCCCTTCGAAAATCGTGGGCTTGATGTAATAGCCGCCCGCCAATTCGCCTGGCAGCTTGTTGGCCACGCCGCCGGCCAGCACCTTGGCGCCTTCCTTTTTCCCGATATCGATGTACGATAGGATTTTCTCGTACTGATCGTTGGACGCTTGGGCGCCGATCTGAGTGCTCATTTCATACGGATCGCCTTGTCGAATGCTCTCGACGCGCTTGATGGCCCGCTCCATGAACCGGTCGTAGATCGATTTCTGCACCAAGGCGCGCGAGGGACACGTGCATACTTCGCCTTGGTTCAGCGCGAACATCGCAAAGCCTTCGAGCGCCTTGTCGACGAAATCATCCTCGACGCGCATCACGTCCTCGAAGAAGATGTTCGGCGACTTGCCGCCCAGTTCCAAGGTCACCGGAATGATGTTTTCCGACGCATATTGCATGATCAACCGGCCCGTCGTGGTCTCGCCCGTGAATGCAATCTTCGCGATGCGCGGATTGGTCGCCAGCGGCTTGCCCGCCTCGAGTCCGAATCCGTTGACGATGTTCAATATCCCGGCGGGCAACAGATCTTGGATGAGATCCGCCAGCACCAAGAGCGACATCGGCGTCTGTTCGGCCGGCTTGATGATGACGGCGTTGCCGGCGGCCAATGCAGGCGCCAATTTCCATGCCGCCATCAGGATCGGGAAATTCCAAGGAATGATCTGTCCCACCACGCCCAGCGGCTCATGATAGTGGTACGCGACGGTGTCGTCGTCGAGTTCGCCGAGCGAGCCTTCCTGCGCCCGCACGCAACTCGCAAAGTAGCGGAAGTGATCGACGGCCAACGGCAGATCCGCCAGATTGGTTTCGCGAATCGGTTTACCGTTGTCGTACGTTTCCACCGCGGCCAGGAACGGGAGATATTGCTCCATGCGGTCGGCGATACGGTTGAGCACGCTCGCGCGCGCGGCCACCGATGTCCGGCCCCACGGTTCGGCGGCGGCGTGCGCAGCGTTCACCGCGAGTTCGATGTCCTCCGCCTGCGACCGCGCGATCTTGCAGATCACTTGACCGGTGGTCGGCGAGATATTGTCGAAATAAGCGCCCTTCACCGGGGCCACCCATTTGCCGCCGATGAAGTTTTCATATCGAGCGCGCAGCGGAATCTTGCGTTCGATCGTCTTGAGATGCGCAGCGAAAGAGCTGCTTTCGTTCATGGCGCCGCTGTCGGCAGAACTCGGTCGAACCTGTGCACTCATATCGTTTCTCCTTCGTATGGATTGGATTCAGTTCGCATCACGGGCTAATTTTTTTCCAGCCAGCGCCGACGATGCGTCGAGATACTTGACGCCGTAAACCGCAAACATTCTTTTCATCGAGCCGTCTTCCTTGAGAAGATCGATTATATTCGCAACCGCGTCGCGCAGACTCGTCGAGCCGCTGTTTTTCACGGCAACCCCGATATCCCACGCGGTTCGCATTTGGCCCACCGGCTCCTCGACGTGGAACACGGCATCGGTTATCCGCTGTTCGGCCAGGAGGCCCTGCAACTCACCCTGCGGCCCCATGACAGCGTCCACGTCGCCGGCTTTGAAGGCAGCCACCGCCTTCTCCAACGACTGTTCGCGCACGGCCGAGTTCCGTAGTGCGCCGCCGTATGCGCTGCTCATGATGTGATCGCTGATGGTGTCGCCTTCCACCGCTACTTTATGCTCCGTGAGCGCAATCGGCGACTCGACGTTCTTGATGCGGTTCGGCTTGTAGGCCAAGGCCACGACCTCGTGGAAATACGGCTCGAACAACGTGACATTCTTTTCGCGTTCGGCAAACGCGGCATCGTAGCCGACATGCAGCATCACGTCGGCCACCCCGCCTCCGAGATAATGACCCTTCCACACATGATTGCGCAGGTCGTCGGTAACCGACTCTCCGGCGGAAATCATCCGCAGCTTGAGTTTCAGTCCCAGTTTTTGGGCTATTGCCTGCGCAATATCAACGTCTATTCCCTTCGCATCCGCCGGGGTCTTGCCGTAGGAATACGGGGGAAAATCGGCATACACGGCAATCTCAATCGCGCCCTTGGTGCGCGCGTCTGCGAGCGTGTCGGCCGAATCCGGCTCGTCGGACCACGAAATCGAGGAGCCTAAGCATGTCAGCCCCACAATCGCCAGCATCCGCGCCGCATCATTGATCTTCATAGCGTGAATCCAGGTACGTGCGGATGGCCCAAATGGCCTCTTCACTGAAAATTTCTCCAAAGGCGGGCATATAAGTCACGCCGTTACGAATCGAGCCGTTGCGGATTCGCATTTGGAAATACTCATCGCCGTCCGTCCCCTTCGGCAAGTGGCGGAGGTCCGGCGCAATTCCACCGGAAACCGCCTCCAATCCATGGCAGCGGGCACAGTTCTGGTTGAAGGCCGAAGCGCCCACCTGCAACGCGGTGGCCTGTGCGGGACTGCCGCGATAGGGGTTGGTCGTCAACGGCCCCTGCAGTTTCGGCAGGTCCTTCACATCCACCGGTTGCGGCGTGACGTTGCCGTGGCCGAACGCAGCCGTTCGCAGCAAGAAAACGGCGCTGACGGCCGCCGCCGCCAGCGCCGCCCAAGACACCGCGTGCAACGTCGATGCAGCCCCGCGCAGCACCGAGGCCACAACGCCGCTCAATTGCCTATTGTCTCGCAGCATAAGACTTGGCGACCGTGTGCAGCTTGAACACCCATAGCATCCCGCCCTGGGAGATGTCCTTGACCTTAGCCGCGACGTCGCCACCCCAGAGAGGCACGGCGCCGCCCCATCCCGATGCGACCGCCACATACTGTTCGCCGTCCATCTTCCAGGTGATGGGCTGACCCACGACGCCCGAGCCCGTTTGGAACTTCCACAGCTCTTTGCCGTTCTTCGCATCGAACGCCTTGAGGAAACCCTCGGGTGTGCCGGTGAACACGAGATTACCCGCTGTGGTCATCACGCCGCCCCAGAGCGGCGCGGGATTCTGGTATTCCCAGACGATCTTGCCGGTGGCCGGGTTGATCGCTCGGAGCACGCCGATGTGATCGTCATACAACGGCTTGATGGTGAATCCGGCACCCAGATAGGCCGCACCCTTCTTGTAAGTGATGGGCTCATTCCAGATATCCATGCCCCACTCGTTGGAAGGAACATAGAAGAGGCCGGTGGCCTTGTTGTAGGCCATCGGCATCCAGTTCTTGCCTCCAAGGAACGAAGGAGCCGCGAATACCTTGGAACCTTTTTCCGCCGTGCCGGGATCACCCGGACGGTTGCCGGTCTCGATGGGCCGGCCCGTCGCCGGGTCGACACCGCTTGCCCACGTCTGCTTGCTGACGAACGGCGTCGCGCTGATGAACTTGCCGTTGGTGCGGTCGAGCACGTAGAAGAAGCCGTTGCGGTCCGCTTTGGCTCCGGCTTTGACGATGCTGCCGCCCTTGTTCATGTCGAACGCGATGAACTCGTTCACGCCGTCGAAATCCCAGGAATCGTTGGGCGTGCCTTGATAGCTCCACGCAATCTTGCCGCTGTCGGCATCGATCGCAAGGGTCGACGTCGAATACAAGTTATCGCCCGGACGCTCGTGCGAGTTCCAGGGAGCCGGGTTACCCGTCCCGCAATAAACGAAATTGGTGTCGGCACCATAGGTACACCCCAACCAAGTCGCTGCTCCGCCGTTCTTCCATTGATCACCTTTCCAAGACGCATTGGTCGTCCCGGTAATCCCATTGTCTTGCCCGTTCAGGGTGCCCATGTGGCCTTCCACCGTCGGGCGTGACCAGATGAGCTTTCCCGTCATCGCATCGCGCGCATCAACGCGGCCGACGATGCCGAACTCGCCGCCCGAGACGCCGCTGATGACCTTACCTTTCACGATCAGCGGCGCCGCCGTATACGAATAGCCGGCTTTGAAGTCGCCCAGGGTTTCGTTCCAAACGACCTTGCCCGTGTCCTGATTCAGCGCGACCAGATGTGCATCCAAGGTGCCGAAAATAACGAGATTTCCGTACAGCGCCGCACCGCGATTGACGACGTCGCAACAGGGTTCGATCCCGTCCGGAAGCCGGTATTCATAAGCCCACAGCCGTTGACCGGTGTGCGCGTCCAACGCCCAAATGCGTGAATACGAGCCGGTGACGAAGATTTTCCCGTTGTACACCAGAGGCTGCGTCTCTTGCCCGCGTTGCTTTTCGCCACCGAATGAAAACGTCCAAACCGGCACGAGTTCGCCGACGTTGGAGATATTGATTGCCTTGAGCGGACTGAATCGTTGGCCGGCCTGGCCCATGCCCACGGTCAACACGTTGGCCGGTGAATTCGCGTCGTCGGCGATCATCTCGTCGGTGACCTGCGAGCGCGCGAGTTGCGGCGCAAGCACGAGCATCCATGCACACGCTGCTGCGCCCGCGTACCATGAATTCTTCAAATTTTTATTGAATTTTGCGGTCATGCCCCCTCCGAAGCTTGCAATCTTGTTGTGGATCAGCCCGAGACGCACCTCGATTCCTTAAGGCTGCGCTCGTTGGACAATCCAAAGCAAGCCGCATGCCAAAGCAATTTCGAAGCGGCGGTGCACTTCAATGCTGTTGCGAAGATCCGGCGAATCGGCTTTGGATCAAGCCTAGCGTCGCTGCAGCCATATCGGTCTTCAGCGTCATTCCGCGATGCAGCAAATAACAGCGCCCCCACTTCCGGCGCTAGAGTGTCATATCGATGACACATGTCATTGCTTGCTTGACACGGTGGCGCTCCGCAGGTTTAAAGTGAGCCAAGGCGAGGGAACATCCATGGCTGGCGAGCAAAATAATTTCCGCCGTTACAGGCAGTTGCGCGCGTGAGAGACTCAAAGATGGTCCACCACGCGGATCATGTATTTCGGCACGTAAGCAGCGACCTGGTGCACGGTGCCGCGCCACACAAGGCGCCAGGCGTCGATCAGTCGTGGCGACGCTGCCTGAACGATTTCAAGCTGGACCCAGCACGTGAATACCGGCCGACCGTATTGGATGGGACGCGCCTGAAATCTTTGCAGACCGAGCACGAAGAACTCGTGCAGATTGCACGCGCCGAGATGGACTCCCTCTACGAGCAGATCTCGGGTTCGGGATATGCGTTGCTGCTGGCAGACACTTCCGGCGTCATCCTGTGCGAGAAGATCGACCCGGTATTGAAACGAATGTTCGTCTCCGCGGGATTGATCATCGGCGCAGAGTGGAGCGAACAACGAGAAGGGACCAATGGAATCGGTACCTGCGCGACCGAAGCGCGTCCGATTACCATTCACCAGTCGGATCATTTCCGATCTCGGCACGTCGGCCTATCGTGCTCCGCTGCACCGATACACGATCAATATGGCAAGATCGTCGCGGTGCTGGACGCCTCGTGCGTCAATGCATCGGGCACCCGCGAGTCACAGATGCACACGGTTGCGCTCGTCAATACATCGGCGCGCTTGATCGAGAAGTGCTTATTCCTGCGGCGCCATCAGACCGATTCAATGCTGCGCTTCCATCCTCGCCCGGAATTCGTCGATCTGCTGCACGATGGCGCCATCGCCGTTGCCGCCGACGGGACCATCGTAGCGACCGATTTGACGGGGCTGAAGTTGCTCGGAGCCGAGAGCCGCAACGAATTGGTGGGACGGTCGATCGCCGATGTGTTCGACATGTCCTACGAAGAACTATTGGCGACGGTAAAATCCGGACGCCGCGCGATCTGGGAATTGCGCGACAATCTGCATGGCCGGCGATATTTCGCGAGCTTGGTGCAGGGTAGCCAACACAGTTTGCGAAATTCGGCGCCGTTGGCGGCTCCGACCCGCGCCATTGTGCATGTCGCACGCGGCGATGCGCCGGGCGCGCTGACCCTGCAGGACCTCGCAGGCCAAGATCCGAAAATGCTGAGAAATGTGCGCAACGCGCAACGTGTCGCCGATCGAAACGTATCCATCGTCATTCGCGGGCCGACGGGTTCCGGCAAGGAAGCGTTTGCGAAAGCCCTGCACCTTGCAAGCGCCCGCGCAAAGCAGCCTTTCATTGCCGTCAATTGCGCGGCCATTCCGGAATCGCTCATTGAAAGCGAATTGTTCGGTTACTCGCCCGGTGCCTTCACCGGCGCGCGGCGCGAGGGCATGCGGGGTCGCATCCTGCAATCGTCGGGCGGAACCTTGTTATTGGACGAGATTGGCGATATGCCCCTACTTCTGCAGACCCGCCTTCTGCGTGTGCTCGAAGAACAAGAAGTCATGCCGCTTGGCTGCGAGACGCCGGTGAAAGTCGATCTGCGCGTCATTTGCGCTACGCATCGCAATCTTCACGATTTGCTGGAACGCGGTGAATTTAGAGAAGATTTATATTATCGCCTGAATGGCATCACCTTGGATTTGCCGCCGCTCGCACAGCGGCGCGACAAGGAAGCATTGATACGCAAATGCATCGACCGCGAATCGGGTGGTAGTCAAGACGCCGCCATCGAAATGGCGGCCTTGCAGCGCTTGCTCGACTACGGCTGGCCCGGAAATATCCGCGAGTTGCGCAATACGATTCGGGCCTCGCTGGCGCTGGGTGAGAACGGCGTCATCCGCGTCAGTGACCTTCCCGAGGAGATCCGCAACACCGCTGTGCGGACGCGCGAGCGCGGCCCCGAGAACCATGCGACTGATGCGGCACCGGAGATCACTTTCGAGAGCGCCGAGCGCAACGCGCTGCTTCGAGTTATCGAACAGCATCATTGGGTGATGAGCCACGTGGCAACGCACTTTGGAGTCAGCCGCAATACGCTGTATCGGAAAATCAAGCGGCACGGCATACCGCTCTCCCGCCCGACCCAACTGTAGCGCGAGCCATCCTATGGATCGAACGTTCACTAGGCTCCTAGCCGCGGGGTTTGTAGGAATACCTCTGTCCAGCAAGGGTGACGGCGTACATGAGGCCGCCTTTGGCAACCGTGACGACCGCCATGCCCTTGTTGTAAGCGCCGACCAATGTCGCATTCTTCTCGGTCCCGCTGGCGCCGGCCTGAACGCCGTTGGTGCCGGCGCTGGCGCCCGCCCCGGCCGTGATCGCCACGGCGCTGGCGCCGGCCTCGAATTCAAACGATCCGGACTCAAATTCATCGAGGGCGCGTTTGTCCTCGAAAAAAATAATCTGGCTGTACGCCTTCGCTCCGGCCTGGAGGCCCGCACTGATCTGCGTCATCGTGGTGTCGCCTACCAAGCGACCATGCACATAGACGCGGCCCTTCCCGACCGCGGCACCGATCACGAACCCGGCCTCCCCCACCGTGGGAAAAACCGCGTAAGCATAACTGGTGTCGAAAAACCGCCGGCATTCGCCGGCATTCTTGAAGGTTGAGATCGTATCGGCATAATCCGCCGCGTGCGCGACACCCATGACGAAAAACGCCGCACACATCGCTCCCAACGCCGCGATGGCTCGCGTGAACCGGATGACATTCATGATGAGAAATCCCTTTAAATGGCTGTTCTGCACTTTCGACAATAACAAATCCGCCACAGAATGGCGTCCGAATAAGGCAAAGCCGGTAGGAAAGGTCTGACTCGTTACCGGGCCGTCGATGCGTTGTCCCCAGTGAAGGATTGCAATAGCCTCAAATCCCCCCCACCGTCGATGCTTCGGGAAATTTAAGGACAATTGCCATAAATCCCCTACAGTCAAGCGCGCGGCACATTGCTAAGTTTTCGGCTGATGCAAAGGTAGCGCAGCCTATGAACGACAAATCGCCTCCACTCACCACCTCACTCGGGTTCGGTATCAATCCCAGGCCGAAAGCGGGAAGGGGACGAAAAGACGACATCTCGTCGCAGACCGAGCGTAAGGCTCGAGTATTGCTGGTGGACGGCGACGTTGAGTCCCGCCGCCTCATGACGACCCGTCTGACCACCGCCAATTACAGCGTGGAATCCGTCGACAGCGCCGAGGCTGCCCTGGACGCGTGCGTCCGATCACGGCCCAACCTCGTGGTCACCGATTTGCACTTGCGTGCGATGGACGGGCTTGGCCTGCTGAAGGAATTGAAAAGCCGGTGGCCTGCGGTGACCGTCATTATCGTAACCGCGCACGGCACCATCGCACAGGCGGTGCGCGCCACGCAGTGCGGCGCATTCGGATTTTTGGTCAAGCCGGTCGAAAAAGCGGAGCTGCTGGGGCAAGTGCAGCGTGCTATCGCAACCTCCACGTTCGCACTGGTCGACGGCGACTGGCGGGCGGAAATCGTCGCCCGAAGCCAGCTCATGGAAGACCGGCTTGGACTGGCGAATCGAGCGGCCCGCAGCGATGCGCCAGTGCTATTGACCGGAGAAAATGGAACGGGAAAGGAGATTCTCGCGCGTGCGATTCACGCCGCAAGTCGGCGCCGCGACAAGCTGTTCGTCGCGGTCCGCTGCAAGGACACGGACGAAGACGCGCTCGAAATCGAATTATTCGGTCGGCGGGGGCCGGCAGCCGAGGGCACGGTGGGGCTTGGGCATGGCGCCATCGATGCGGCGCGCGGAGGCACGTTGTTGCTGGACGAAATAGGGCATCTGCCGTCGAGGCTGCAAGCGGAGCTCATGGCAGCGCTGCGTGGACCATCCGGCCATGGACAGGCAGCGCCGCATGTCGATGCGCGCTTGATCAGCACCACGTCCCGCGATCTGAAAGAACTCATGCACTGCGGCGACTTTCGGCAGGACCTCTACTATCACATCAACATCTTGCCGATAGAGATACCACCGTTGGGTCGGCGTCGCGAGGACATTCCGTTACTGGTCTCTCATTTCCTGGAGCAGGCGACCGAGCCGGGCGGCAGCGGAAAAATATATACGCCTGAAGCCATCGAACTTCTTGCAACGACCGATTGGCCCGGAAACGTGCGCCAGCTCTTCGACTTGGTCAAACAGAACGTCGCCCTGTCGCACTATAAAATCATGAGCAAGGAATTCGTTCAACGATCGCTGCGCGGAATGGTAACAACGATGCCCACATACGATGAAGCGCGAGAAACGTTCGCCCGCAATTATTTAACCAGCAACCTACAAGCTACCTCTGGAAATATCAGCCAGGCGGCGCGCCTCGCCAAACGCAATCGCACCGATTTCTACAAGCTGTTGGCGCGTTATCGGGTCGAGCCGAATGACTTCAAGAACGAGGCCAGCGGCAGCACCTCCAAGAAATCCGGGTCCAAGGACTAACACCCTATTCCAATGTCCGACCCGCTCAACCGAGCGGCCGGGGAGCGTCGAAAGCCGCTCCCCGGCAAGGCTGCCCTCTTATTTGGGCGGGATATCCTTGCTGATGCCGTTCTCTTGTTGGTTCAGAACGTTCTGCTCGGACTTTGTGATGTGGCCGCCGTTTTGACTGGCCATGTCGCGCTCTTCCTGTCGAACCTGGCGGTCATCGTGGTGCAGCGCGGCCGCCTGACCCTTCGTCAGCGTACCGTTCTTGACGTCTTGGTGAATCCGTTTGTTCTGATTATTCAAGCGGCCATTCACCTGAGTGCGGCGCGGATGGTTTTTCTGCCAGGTCGTTTCCGCTGTTGCGGTCCCGGCAAAACCCGCCAATGCGACCGTAACGGCCGCGACGCTCAATAATTTTTTAGCGAAGTTGTTCATTGTCATCCCTCGAAGTTGAAGAAAGTATCTTGGAACCACCTGAAGCCGGAATTTCCGGCTCTTGAAGGAAACAACGGCGCAAAGGGTCCGCGGCCTACTTCCTGACAGACAGTTAATGATTGCGCTTGCCATATTTAACGGCTCGCGGATCTCACGCACGCAAGCGCATCCCAATTCGGTTCGGAAGATTCGTCGGACAAAAGCGACTTAGGCAACGCGTCACACTTTATCGGCGCGGCGGCTTGGCCAACTCACCATAATTGTGCGTTCGCCGAGTTCCGGGTAACGTGTTTACCTCTCTCAACGCACGGTAATCCGCAGAGCGGCAGGTCGTTTGGCACAACTCGAAATCAACCTGCTCGCGCTTCTCGCCATTGCAGCCGTGGTCGCAATCATTTCGCATCGCGTCCGCATGCCCTATGCGATCGGATTGGTGATCGTAGGACTGGCGCTCGGCAACGTGACGTCGTTCTCAGGGCCGCAACTCACCAAGGACTTGTTGTTTCTGGTGGTGCTTCCGGGTCTGCTGTTCGAGGGCGCGTTCGAACTGGACTTTGCCCGGTTCTGGCAAGCGCGCTATTCGATCCTGACACTCGCCGTACCGGGCCTCGTGCTCTCGACGCTGCTCACCGCGGTGGTGCTGTGGGGTGGGGTCAATCGGTTGGCACCGGGATCCGTCACGCTCAACGAGGCGCTGGCATTTGGCGCCTTGATTTCGGCCACCGATCCGATCAGTGTGCTCTCGATATTTCGGTCGTTGGGAGTCGACCCGCGACTCTGCGTGCTCGTTGAGGGCGAAGCACTCTTCAACGACGGGACGGCGGTCGTTATATTCACGATCGTGCTGGGACTCGCCACAGGCAGCGAAATCAGCTGGTCGGGCGCGGCATTGGAGTTCGTGCGAGTCGCGGGCCTGGCTGCGATAGTGGGCGCCGCGATCGGCATCGGGGCGAGCGCACTCACTCGAACGGTTGACGATACCATGATCGAAATCACGGTCACCGTACTGAGCGCCTATGGAACCTTCATCGTCGCTGAGATTCTTGGCCTATCGGGCGTCATTGCATGCGTTGTCGCCGGCCTCATAACGGGCACGTGGGGCGCCGGCGGCATGCGACCCTCGACGCGGACCGCCGTCGATTCCTTCTGGAGCTACGCCGCTTTTCTGTTGAACAGCTTCATATTCTTATTGATCGGCGCCGAGATCCACTTGGCAACGCTCACGCGTTACCTCCCGGAAATCATCATTGGCTGGGTTGCGATCAACATCGCCCGGGCCGCGGTCGTCTACGGCAAGTACGCCGTCATGCGTGCAGCGGGTAGCACCGACTTTCCCTTCGCTTGGGCGACGGTTTTGAGCTGGGGCGGACTTCGAGGTGGCCTCTCGATGGTGCTGGCGCTCGCCTTACCCGCAACGTTCATCCATCGCGAGATGATTTTGCACACCACCTACGGCGTGGTGTTGCTTACTCTGATCGTGCAAGGGTTGACGATGAAACCGCTGCTTCGCGCCGTGGGATTGGTCAGCGCGAGATGACGGTTTCCTTCGGCACGATGTTCCACCCGCGTAGCGCGACTCGCGCGCATTGCGCTGGTCCGGCGGGACAGCGCACCTCTATATCGCGCGCCTCCCCGGGCAGCAATGTGACGTAGTTGTCGCCGTAGTAGACCGGTAGCACGCGCCCCCCCGCCTCGTCGAGCATGGTTATTTTCGCATTGAGTACCGGAGCGCGGCCGGAATTCGTGAGGCGTACGGTGACCACCGTACCGGAAGGCGACGCATGGCTGCGAGCCGCCATACCAATCGATTGCGCGGCGAGTTCGTTAAGCCGTTGGTGGTCGGCGGACGTGCCGCCCTGCCAATACGTATTATCGGACAGCAACGCGCCGTTTCTATCGCTCAAAGTCAGCTTCACCAGCACCAACCGCTCGCGCGGCAGCGCACGCGATAGTTCGGCCAGGGACTTGAGCGTGGTCGTCGCATTGGCGCGCGCGTCGAGGTGGTCGACGCGTTCGCCCAGCAGCCGATTGTCCAACGACAGCACCCGGCTTCGTACTACCAAACGTCGCTGATCGATTTGCGTGGTGTTGACGACGGCAACGGCGAAGTCCGGCAGGTTCAACTGCACATGCACCGGTTCGCACGCCTTTTTTACCGCGTAGTAGGCGGCGCCGGTATCGTAGTCGGCGCTATAGATTTGCCACGTGTTGCTGGGCCAGGATGGGTGCGTCATCCACAACAATCGTCCGCTGTTTTGCGTCCATAGATGCGCGGCAAAGCCCTCGAAGATCGCCCGGTATGAGACGTAATTCATCAATTGCGCCTTGCGCTCGAAGTCATCGAGACTCGTGCCCGGCCCATACTGCTCCGCCAGCGCCGACATGAAAGTCGCCACATCGCCGTTCCCGCCAAAATGCCAGTCGTGATAGGCGTAGGTGTCATTCAACGGCCAAAGATCGGCCGCGGGTATGGAGGCCCGCAGCGACTCCAGGGTTGAGAGCGAGGGAGTACCGACTTCCACCGAGAAGCCGTGCGCGAGTTCCGTGAAATATTGCTCGGGCGGACGATAATTGTACGGACCGCTGCCCTGCAAATTCACCGAGTTCGAACTCCCGGTGTAGTAGCGCGCGCCGTCGAGCGTCGCCACGAGATCGGCCAAGCCTTCGTTGAGGATGGGCTGGGGTACGCCTTCGTTGCGGCCGAACCATACCGCGATCGACGGATGATTGCGATATCGGCTGATGACATCGCGGGCATTGGCGAGGAACAGCGCCGGATCTTGCGGTTCCATTTGAAAATCCTGCGTCGAAACCCAGAAATCGTTGAGTACCAGCAGTCCATATTCATCCGCCAGATCGTAAAAGACATCTTCGGTATTCTGACCGAGCCAGTTGCGGATGATGTTCAGGTGGGCATCGCGATGGAGTTGGAAATACGGTTCGAGTCGCTCACGCGAGATTCGCTTGCGCGAATCGTCCATGCCCCAGCTTCCGCCGCGTGCGGCGATCGGCACGCCGTTCACGCGGATGACGAGATATGGGCTCAAGACTTCGCTGCCGACGGGCCGAACGGCATGCGAATTCTCGCCGGCGGCTGTCAGGCTCTCCGCCCAGCCTTGCGGCGTGCGCTTGATGGCCTCGTGACGGACGTCGATCAGGCGCTCGCCACGCAGGGTTCCGAGTGCCGGATCGACCTCGACGCGTCGCAGTCGACCATCGTGGTCGAACAACGACAATTCATAGGTCAGCTCGCGGATCCCGAAGCGAATCGAGGCCGAATCGGACACCGCGCCGTCACTGCGCACGTCGATGTGCAAGGCGTACAGGCCCGCCGGACCATAGCCATTGGGCCACCACAAGCGCGGCGCGGTTAGGTGCAGCTGCGGGAACTCGGCCGCATCGAGCGTCACGTCGCTGACGCCGGGTGTCAAAACTGTCGTCTTCTCGACGCTGATGCCGTCGAAACTTGCAATGACCGTACCGGTAACAGCTGTGGTCCGACGGTTCTCTATCGAAACAACGATCGAGATATCTGCCGTATCGGTACGCGGCAGCGGCAAATGAGTAATCACATGCGGATCACGCAGGTGCAGCGCGCCCGTGGCTTTGATCTCGACGTCCTGCCAGATGCCGGTGTTGCGGTCGCGAATTCCAGGAATCCAGTCCCAGCCCTCGGAGGCGATGAAGGTGGGACCGTCAATGGCCAGCGCGCCGCCGTTGTTTCCGGGGCCGGCCGCCATCGATTGCTCGTGCGGTATCCCGGGATGGGGCGGCGGCGAGACGCGCACGGCAATGGCGTTGAGTTCACCCGCTCGCAAGATGCCCGTGACGTCGAAAGTGCCCCGGGTAAACGCACCGTGGATCTCGCCCAAGCGCCGGCCGTTCAACCAGACCTGTGCCGCGTAGTTGATGCCCTTGAAGATCAGGGTGAGATCGTGGTCACGATACGTGTCCGGCGCCAAGAACACGCTGCGGTACCAGTAGTCTTGGCGGCTTAAGATGTCCGGGATGGCCAGATTGTCGAGGCCGTAATCGGGATCGGGATACACGCCTCGGGCAATCAAGGTGGTGAGCACCGTCCCCGGCACGACCGCCGGATACCAATCTCGTTCCTGATATTGCGCTTGCGACAACTCATCGCCGGTGACGCCTATGAGCGGCGCCGGAGCGAGCTGCCAGTTCCGGATGATCGAAGTACCATCGCTCTGCGCTTGCAGAGCACGCGGCGCCGCCGTTGCGACGACCGCAACAGGCGCGCTCGGCGGAGTATTGGCGCGTGGTAACGTCCACGGATCTTGAGGCTCCTGGAGTCCTCGCCACGCGCGTTCCTGCCACGGCCAACCGGCGCCGACCATATTGAACGTGATGAGGGCGAACTGCGGCTGAGCACGGGCGAGCGATAGGATTTCTTGCGACGTTTGAGCGAAGGGCGTGAGCAAGAACTCTGCCAGCGATCCGCCGAAGTGCCGTGGCGGCATGGCCGGATCATGCCCAGTCTCCGGCGCAAGCTCGATTCGAGGATCAACCGCGGCCGTCGCGGCGCGCTCTTTGGCACGCTCGTTTCCATCGACATAGAGTCTTGCAAACGCGCCATCGTAGGTCGCCGCAACCGCGTACCAGCGCCCCGGTTGCAAGGTCATACCGCTGCGCAGCGTTGCCCCAGGGCCCCACGACGCCCTGAGTTCGCCGTCCGCCAGATATATACCGCGCCAGCCAGCGGCGCCTGGACCACCGGCGCTGTCGCCCACCGCGGCCACGATCACCTCACCGGGCTGCAGCCGCACCACTCTCATCCAACCGGTCATTGACCACGGAACTGCCGCCAGGACCGCGTTGGATCCTGCAGCCAGCGGCCGTGCCAGACCGATGCCCCCTTCCAGGAAGGTCACATTGTACGGACCCAGATTGACGGCAGCGTCCGATGTGCCGCCAGTCACAGCTGGCGATAGTGACGTCACGGAGAGGATCGCAGTCAGCCAGCCTCCCACACTCAGCCACGAATTGACGCGTCCCATAGTTCCTCCCTTCAAACCGCGGCGTTATGTCAGCGCTGACAATCATGGCATGAGTAAAGACAAATAAAACACTCAATCGTCGGCGGCCATCCGTCCGCGATGAGCCGCCGGATGCGTCAATTGTGCCGCGAGCATGCAAGCGAAGTATCATATCGCGGCATGGAGAATAGCGGGTTCGGCAAACTCTGTATGTGCCAGTAATGACAGCGATATCACGAAACCAGCCGTGCTCCTGCGGCAGCGGGAAAAAATACAAGGCCTGCTGTGGGCGACTTGCCCCTGCGGCCCAGGCTGAAGGGCGCGGCCGCCACCGTCTAGCCGGCGACGCGCTAGGCGTCGAATTGGGCCCGCTCGTCGCGCTGATGGATGCCGGATGCTATGCCGAATTGGAAGGCGCGGCATGTGCGCTGCTCAGCACTCGGCCGCAATCCGGATTCGTCTGGCAATTGCTGGCCGTCGCCCTCGGCAAGCAAGGCAAAGACGCCCTGGAGGCTCTGGCGAGGGCGGCGCAGTGCTTGCCGGATGATGCCGTGGCACACCTGAATCTGGGCAACGCGTTCGGGCGCCTCGGGCGGCTGGAGCATGCGGCGGCAAGCTTCGGACGCGCGCTGGCCATTAACCCCGACTTTGCCGAGGCGCACAATAATTTAGCCGATCTACAGTTGGAGCTTGGGCGGGACGATGACGCGGTGGCGAGCTGTCGTCGAGCGCTTAAGGCCAGACCTGACTTTGCTGAAGCGCACGAGAATCTCGCCAAGGCGTCGGCACGCTTGGAACAACTGGACGAGGCGGTGGTCAACTGCCGCCGAGCGCTCGAGATCAGACCTGATTTTGCCGAAGCGCACAACACCCTGGGGAATGTCTTGAGCAGGCTCGCTCGACTCGATGACGCGATGGCGAGCTTCCGCCGAGCGCTGCTGATCAACCCCGATTTTGCCGAGGCGCACTTGAACTTGGCCAACGCTCTGCGAAGTATCGGGCGGCTCGACGACGCGGTGGCGGGCTACCGACGAGCGCTGCTGATCAAGCCGGATTTTGTCGCCGCATACACCGAGCTTGGCACTGCGCTGAGGCTGCAACGTCGCACCTTGGAATCCGAAGCCAGTTGCCGCAAAGCGCTCGCGATCAATACGCAGTCGGCCGCGACGCTGGCAGTGTTGGCAGAACTGCGAGCGGACGCCGGCCGGTTCGCTGAGGCAGAGGCTCTCTACCGAGGAGTCATTTCGATCGACCCGGATTCGTCCGAAGCCTGGGCCGGCCTCGCGCGCCTGCGCCGGATGACCCCCGCCGACGAGGCCTGGTTGGCCGAGGCACAACGCCTGGCGGGACACGGCTTGCCGCCCCACGAGGAACTGTCCCTACGCTATGCCATCGGCAAATATTTCGATGACCTCGAAGACTTCGACAAGGCCTTTCTCAACTACCGGCGTGCGAACGAGTTGGCCAAGCTGTGTGGGCCCGCTCACGACAGATCCCTGCTGACGCGGACTATCGATTTGATCATCCGTTCCCACAACCAAACGTGGGTCAGGCTGCAGCGAAGCGCGGCGAATCCATCGACGCGTCCGGTACTCATTGTCGGCATGCTGCGTTCGGGTACCACCCTGGCCGAACAAATCCTGGCCTCGCATCCAGCCGTCTTTGGCGCCGGCGAATTGACATTCTGGGGCGCGGAGTCGGCGGCGGCCATCGCCGGCGCATCTGCTGCCAACGCGCCCGAGATCGCCATGAGCGCGGCCACGATTGCCGGCCTCGGCGATGGTTACCTGGACCTGTTGCAGCGCTTGTCGGGCGATGCTCTGCGGGTGGTGGACAAAATGCCCACCAATTTTCTATTGCTGGGATTGATACACGCGGCGTTGCCGCATGCCCGAATCATCCACATGCGGCGCAACCCGATCGATACCTGTCTGTCCATCTATTTCCAGCGTTTTGAGGCCGCCAACACCTATGTCAACGATCTGGAGGACCTCGCGCACTACTACCGCGAATATCGGCGCCTCATGCAGCACTGGCGAACGGTCCTTCCCGAGGGCGTCATGCTGGAGGTGCCGTACGAGGGACTGGTTGCGGACCTGGAGGCGTGGAGCCGCACGATGCTGGATTTCATCGCTCTGCCCTGGCATCCCGGCTGTCTCGACTTCCATCGGACCGCACGCACAGTAGTTACGGCGAGCAGGTGGCAGGTGCGGCAAAACATCAGCGCATCATCGGTCGAACGCTGGCGCCACTATGAAAAATTCCTAGGGCCGCTGAAACCCCTGCTGGAATCGCGCAATGCAAGGACGCACTCCTAGGAGGCCACTTCAACCACGGATTGGAAGCCCGGGATGACTCGGTCGCCCTTGAAATCAGTCGCCCTTGAGAAGTGCGAAGCGCGTCGGCAGAAAGCTGTGATTGAACGGTAGAATGGCGGCGCCTACGGCCGGTGCGTCGTCGGCGGTGATGGCTCGCGCAACGGGTGCGATGGCGGGCAGCTGTGACGCGAAATCAGCCATGCGTTCGTTGAGCGCTGCGGCAAGCTGATCGACCAGAACGGCCGGGAGCCGGCCGCCGATCAAAATGGCGTCCGGATTGATAAGGCAGTTGATCGCCACCAGGGATTTGACCAGCGCATCGGTCGATTCCTGGATCCAGCGATCGACAATCCCACGGGCGCCGGCATTGAGGCGCGTCAGGCGGTGCGGCGAAGCGATGCGGTAGCCGCCCTCGGCCAAGCGGCTGTAGAGGGCCGACAATGACACGATATTTTGTAGCTGCATGTCCTTGCCCGACGCATCGCGCTCATGGAGCCAACCGATCTCGCCGCTGCGTCCATGCGCTCCGCGATAGTAGCTACCGTCGACCACCAAGCCGCCGCCCAGCGCCGCGGTAATCAGCAAGTAAAAGAAGCTGCGATAGCGGTGACCAGAACCGAACTGCATCTCGCCGATGGCCGCCGCTGCGGCGTCATTCTCCACGAACACAGGGACGCCCAGCACATCGCGCAGCAGGTCATCCACTTTGACTTCGGCCCAGGCCGCATAGTCGCCGGGTTGATCGGGCAAATGCGCCCGGGCAATATCGTCCGGAAATGCGACGCCGACGCCGATCACCTTGCTCTGCGCGATCCCCGCTCGCTTCATCATCTGACCCACCGCACGCTGGAAAAAGGTGCGCACGGTCGCCGGCTTCGCAAAATGAATCTCGCGCGCCGCGCGCGCACGTACATGGCCGGCAAAGTCGAGCAGCACGACGGTAATGTGGTCGCGATCGACGTTGAGGCCAATCGAGAAACAGCTGTCGGGATTGACCACCAGCTTGGTCGCCGGCTGTCCGCGTGCCCCCAACGTCCGGCCCGCCTTAAGTATCAGGCGATCCTTGAGCAGTCGGCTGGTGATATTGGCAATGGCCGCCGGAGTCAGTCCCGTCTGCAGCGCCAACGCCGTCCGGGTCACCGGACCGTTTACGCGAATCGCGTGTAGGGTCACGCGCTGGTTGTGATCGCCGGCACGTTGGAGGTTGCTGCCCGATAGTTGCGGCCCTTGAGCGCGCTCGACGTTAACCGCTTCGCTCGAGATATTTTTTCTGCGCATGGTGGACGATTCGTGTAGCGGTACCGGATTTTGACGCCATCAGCCCGTCGCTGCTCGGGTATTCAAGAGGTAAGCGTCGCTCGCCAGAGCAAGTGCGCCTAGGGGTCCCGCGAGCGAGCCCAGCCCCGGGGCCACGATGTATTGCTCGATAGGCCCCACGAGTGCGTCGAGAGCCAGGTAGCCGTTCAGGCTTTGCAGCAGCAGCACGCGCACGCGCGTCAGAAGTTCGGGACGGCACTGCATGACGCCGCCGCCTAGAATGATTCGCCGTGGCGCCGTGGCCAACACCAGCGTGTGCAGCAGCTGCGCCAAGGCATGCGCAACGGGCTGCCAGACCTGGCTGTCGGCAGGCACCTGGTCGGCCGGCATGCCGGCGCGCGCAGCAATCGCGGGGCCCGACGCCAGACCTTCAACGCAATCACCGTGCAGAGCACAGGTACCCGCCCAGTCGTCTCCCGCCAGGCGCGCCACCCGCGCATGGCCAAGCTCTGGGTGGCCGAACCCATGGACCAGACCTCCATTCACGACCAGCCCCACGCCAACCCCCGTACCCACGGTGACATAAGCGAAATCATCCAGCTCGCGCGCCGCGCCCCAGCGCCCTTCGGCGAGGGCCGCACCGTTCACGTCCGTATCGAACCTCGTGGGCACGTCGAAGGCGCGCGCCAGGCGGCCGGCCACGTCGACGAATTGCCAGCCAGGCTTGGCGGTGGACGTGATGAACCCATAGGTAGGGGACCGCGTTGCCAGGTCGACCGGGCCGAAGGAGGCGATGCCAAGCGCGGCAATCCGTCCGTGGACCGCCTGCGACGCGCTCAACTGCTCGACCAGACGATGGAGCGTCGTCTCGGGTTCACTTCCCGTTGGAACGGACACTTGCGCTCGAATGTCGTCGTGAGCGGTACCGACGAAACAGATGCATTTCGTCCCGCCCAGCTCGACGCCGCCGAACAGCGGTTTGGGATCGGTCATGGAGCGGTAGCGGCGCGGCTACCGGTCGTAGTGTTGGCCGCAAAGTAGCTGTCATGCGACGGAGCCGCTTTGGCCGCCGCCGCCGTGGCAGCGGCCATGGAGGCCATGATCTCGCCGAGCTGGCCCGCCGTGACCACATCCATGAGCGGATCGTAACGATCCGGCCGCACGCCCAAGCCCTCGAAAATGTAGAACCAACTAAGGTCCGTAAACAATTCGCCGGCCTTGACTCGAATTCGTCCGGTGCGCCGATACAGTTCGATGCGCTGCATTAGGCTGTCCGGCAGTATCATCGAGCGGCAGTACGCCCACAGCGGCGCGTCCTCGCGTTGCGTGAGACAGTAGTGCAGAACGATGAAATCGCGGATCCGTTCGGATTCGGCGATCAGCTCCGAGTTGTACGAATCGATGTTGGCCTGATCGAAGCTCCGGTTGGGAAAATGTTCGAGCAGTTTGTACACACCACTCATCACCATATGAATGCTGGTGGATTCGAGCGGCTCCAGAAACCCGGAGGCAAGCCCCAGTGCGACGCAGTTTCGATTCCACAAGAGTTTACGCCGGCCCGTCACGAAGCGCAGAAAGCGCGGATCTGAGAGCGGCCTCTCGCCCACAGTGTTCATGAGATCCTCGTGAGCCTCTTCGTCGCTGCAGTGGGCGCTGCAGTAAACGTAGCCATTGCCGACACGGTGCTGCAGCGGAATGCGCCATTGCCAGCCCGCGCTGCGTGCCAAGGAATTCGTATAGGGCGGACGCGCCGCCGTCGATGCCGTCGGGAACGCCACCGCCCGATCACACGGCAGCATGGCGCTCCAGTCGAGATAGCCGGTGCCCATGATCTCCTCGATCAAGACCCCGCGAAAGCCGCTGCAGTCGATGTATAAGTCCGCCTGTAGCGTGGAGCTGTCGGAAAATTGCAGCTCATCGAGAAATCCGCCGGCTCGCCGCGTGGCGCCCACCACCTTGCGCTCGATGCGCGTGACGCCCAATCGTTCGGCATAGCTACGCAGGTACTTTGCCACCAGCGTGGCATCGAAGTGCAGAGCGTAGCGCAACCCTGCGGCAGGATCCTGGCTCGCAGGGTCCGGAAACCGGAACTTGCGCGCATCCCCCAGGGTGGCGCACAAGCTGAAATCGTTGAACCGGAGCGCGCGACCGTCCGCCCGCGCCTTGTGCCAAGCATGAAAGAACGGCCGCAGATTGATCATGCTGCCGAACGTACCGAAGGGATGCCAATAGGACTCACCGATGCGCAGCCAATCGGTGAACTTGATGCCGAGCTTATAGGTCGACTGGGTATGGCGAACGAAATCGCCTTCATTGACATTGAGAAAGCGCAGTAGGTCCATGATGGGCGGAATGGTCGCTTCGCCGACCCCCACCGTTCCGATGTCCGGCGACTCGATCACCGTGATGACGGTGCCGGTGCCCGGCAGCGCCCGCGCCAGGATGCTCGCGGCCATCCAACCGGCAGTGCCGCCGCCGACGATCGCGATGCGTCTGATCTGCAAGCTATTCGACATTGCTCCGAACCTCGAAACGAGATCGCACCAGCCCCGCCTCCCGACCGGCCGCCAGCCCCTCGCGCGACGGTCGGCACCTGCAATCTACCACCACACCGACGGCGTCGGCGTGGTGGCACAGACCTAGAGCTTGCCCTTCACGCCGAGGAAGAAGCGGCGGCCCCAATTATCATAGGTGAACGGCTCGTTCGGCCATTGCAGATACGTATGTTGGGACGCATCGGTGAGGTTCTGCACCGAGAAGATGATACCGACATGCTTGTTGAAGTCGTAACTCGCCTGTGCATCGAGCTGCCCGTAGGGAGCAGCAAAGATTTGGTACACCTTTCCGCCAAACGGGAACGTCGAGCCCGTCTCTGAGTCGTTGACGGCCTTGTCGCGATAGGAATACGAGCCGCGGATGGAAAAGCCACGGTTCTCGTAGTACAGCGTTCCGGTGACCGCGTCCCGGGACACGCCCGGTATGGGTCCCCTGTTCCCGAAACTGGTCACCTGCGTCGACTGCGATTGCGAGTAGGTGTAATTGGCGGCAGCACCAAAACCTCGCAGCCACTGGACCGCGTCGCCGAACGCATACTGCCCGCCGAGTTCGATGCCGTAAATCCGGCCGTTGCCCGCATTCACGGGCTCCGTCACGTTGGCCGTGTGGCCGCCGAAGTCGTCGTTCTCGAACGTAGGGATGTTCTCGATTTCGACGAAGTTGTCCACCTGCTTGTAGAAGCCGGCAATACTCGCGAGTCCGCCCGGTGCGAAATAGTTCTCATAAGACAGCAAGAACTGCGACGCGCGATACGGGTCGAGGTTGGGGTTGCCTTCCGCGCCGCCATCGAACTTGAACTGCGCTGCGCCGGTCACGGGGTTGCTCGCGCCGCGCGTAAAGTTGTACGAGGGGCCTAGCCCGAGCGAGTAGAGATCCTGCGGCGCGACCACCCGCGCGGCGCCGAATCTCACCTTCTGGCTCTCCGTCACATCGAGCACGAAGTTGAACGAGGGCAGCACGTCGGTGTAGTTGCGCTTGGTCGTGACCGGTATCACGTTCGACTGGACACCGTTCCAGGAGGCCGTGCCGTAGTAGGTCGGATGCGGGTTGGCCGCACCGCCATCGATCGTCAGGTCGGTGTTCACCAACCGCACGCCGAAGTTCATGTGAAAGCGGCTGCTCGGGCTGCCCATGTCGAGCATGAGATAAGGCGCCGTGGTGCGCTCGGTCACGTCGAACGAACTCAAGTCATCCTTGAAGAATTGCTCGGTGTTGTTCGGCACCCCGGCGCCGGCCCACACTTGATTCAGATAAGTCGACGGGTGGTTCAGCCCACTGGTCGTGGGATTCTTCACGATCATGTTGCCGACCGCGAAATTATTCACGTTGAGCGCCAAGTTGGGCGCCGAGACCGCCGTGGAATATGGAATGCTCGGGGTGCCGTACCCCGGATCCTGGTAGTACAGCCACGGTCCGAAGCCCGCGGCGGGGGTACCGGTATTGGTGCCGGCCACCTGGCCGTCGGCGAGCGTGCCGTTGATCAAGTAACGACCGAAGGTCTGGTCGACGTCACGGCCCGCATATCGCAAGCCCGCGGTAATCGTGGTCTTGACGTCGGTGATGAAAGCCGGATCCCACTTCACTTCGCCTTTGACCGCAAAATCCTTCTGGTCGGTGTAGTTTGCCCACGCCCAATTTGATTTGAAGGTGGTGTAGGCCGGATTGCTCAGGACGTTGGCGTTCGCGCCCGTGTAACTCGCGGAGGGAAGGCCGGACGTGCCGCCGTTGGCGTAGTTGAATTCATAGCCGTGATTGCCAGTAGTCGACGTGGCGCAAAGCTGACCGTTGTTGCAGCCCGGCGCCGTGGGCGAGGTCGCCACGCCCTCACCCGTGTCGTACAGGCCATGCTCCACGTCGGCCTGCGCCGCCTGCAGGTTCGAGGTCGCATGCGCAAACGATGCATCGAAAACGCCGCGCAGCGGGCCGCCGTCGTCGAACTTCGTGACCCATTGAAAGTTATTGGCCTGAGCAATATTTTCCTGAAAGAGCGTGGCGGTTTCGGCGCCGAGCGCATTGAAAGTCGCATTTTGCACAACGCCGTTGCCGTCGATCGAGTACGGCTGCGTCGGGTCGAGGCCGGGCACCGGCGCCGTGTTCTGACCGTTGAACCAGGCCTTGTCCGAATAATTGATCGTGGTTTCGTCTTCCCGCGAATAGAACCACAGCAAATTGGTGGTGATCGAATCGGTCACCTTCAAACCAACGTCGAAAGACGCACCCTTCTCCTTGGCTTCGTCTTCGATATCGCTGAAATATCCGAGCTGAGGAAGGACGTAGTTCTGGGGAATCGTGCCTACGTCGGCGGCCGTCAGCGAACCTGCGTAGGGTTTCGTCGCCGAATTCGTGATCGACCAACCGTTGCGATTGTAATCCTCGTATTCTTCGGTATGAGTCTTCAAGTCGCTGTACGTGAGGCTCGCATTGAATGCCAGTCGCTCATTGACCTTGTAGGACCCGACCAGTGTGGCATCCGGCGTCTTGTCGTTTTGCCGTTGCGCGTCCGATTCGCGGAACAGGCCGCCGAGCGACAAGCCGTCGGGCGCGAGCAGCGGATCGGCGGTCTTCAAGTTGATCGTGCCGCCGAGGCCGCCTTCGGTGAGCGCCGCATTGGGATTCTTGATGACGTCGATGCCGCTGACCAATTGGCTCGGGATGGTTTCCAGCGAGCCGTACTGCGCGTTGCTGCCGGCGCCGCCGCCGGAGGCTTCGCCCGACACGTAGAACTCCTTTCCCGTCAGAAACACATCGCCGTTCAGGGTCGTGAGGTTTTGCCTCAACCCGTCGATGAGTACTGAATTGCCCTGCCCGTTCGCGCCGGAGCGATCGATCTGCACGCCGGGCAGACGCTGCAATGATTCCGCGACGTTGTTGTCGGGCATCTTGCCGATATCTTCAGGGGCTACCGACTCGATCGGCAGATTGGAGTCGCGCTTGGTGTCCAAGGCGGTCTGCAGCGATTGGCGGTAGCCGGTGACGGTGATTTCCGTCAATTCGCTGTCCTGCGCAGTAGTCTGCGAAGTCGATTGAGTCTGGTCGGCAGCGATAGCCAGATGACTCATCAGCGATGCGTCGAATGACACCGCTGTCATTAATGCTAAACGAACGGCTTGGCGAGCGCGCTTTTCCCGGCGATGCGACATGGTATGAGGTCCCCCAATAGTTACATTTATTCGAATGCGGCGCGATGTGGCAAAGTGTCCGGCGGCATGCGTTGATGCTTCTGCCAAGCACTATTCTGCGCTCTCTACCCCCCATCAACCGGTCACGGACCTGAGTCGATGCAAGCCGGAGGCTACCCCCGCCCGCAGCCGTAGTCAACGAATAAATATTTTCTTTGTGTTTAATTAATAGATGCCACATGTCAGCGCTGACAGATCCGGATCATCGGTCCTTCGCCGGGCGAACGGTTCCTAGCGCAGCAAAATGCCGCTCCTTCAAGCGCTGCGGCCCCGCAGAGCCAGGTTCGGCTGGGCGTGGAGCGCTTCGGCGCGCAGACTTCAGGCGATCCACGCTGTCAGCGATGTCATTAGTGAACTGCGCGCGCCCTGGGGCACCCACGATTGCGCGCAGCCGGATCATCCGCGACCCGGCCGGGCCGTCGAATTGCGAATGATGAGTTCATGGTCCAGGAGATGACGCGGGACGCGCTCCGGCCAGCCATGACGACGCGGCTCATGCCGGATGATGAGATCCGCTGCGATCCGGGCCATGGCCGCCACGGGCTGGCGCACCGTGGTCAGTTCAGGCCAGATCATAGTCGCGACCGGCGCATCATCGAAGCCCGTGACGGACAATTGTCCCGGAAGACTCAATCCGAACTTTCGAGCCATCGAGATGGCTGCCGCTGCCATATCATCGTTACTCGCAAAAATGGCGGTGGGCGGCGCAGGCGACCGCAACATGCGCTCGGCGCACACCAAGCCATCGGAAAATATGAAGTTGCCGGTTTGCACCAAATCGGTGTCCACTGAAGCTTGATGAGCACGCATCTCGTCGATGAACCCTAGATAGCGTTGCTCGGTAGCGCCATGCTCCGGTGAACCCAACATGAAGCCGATGCGCCGGTGTCCAAGATTCAGCAGATGCGCGGTCAACTGCCGCGCGGCGGTATAGTCATCGATGCCGATGGAGGGCCCCGCGCTCAAGTTTTTCTTCGGCGCAATGCGCACGACGGGAATGGCGGCATCGTGAAGCTTGGAGAGCACGGTCGGATGGTCGCTCAGCGGCGGCAGCAGGATCACGCCCTCCAGCCGAAGTTGCCCAAGCAATGTATCGAGTTGCTTGTCGATGGTGGGTCCCTGCACGTCCAACGGTTCGACCATCAAATGCAAGCTGGACTCGCGGCAGCGCTCGACGGCACCCGCTTGGAATTCGCTCAGGTAATCACCCGGCTTATCGCAGAACAGTCCGATGAGAAACGATCGATTGCTCGCCAACCCACGCGCATTGAGATTGGGTCGATAATTGAGCTGTTCGATGGCCTCGAGGATCCGCTTGCGCGTATCGGATCGCACGCGCGGCTCGTCGTTGATGACTCGCGAAACGGTCTTGGGGGAAACGCGCGCAAGATCGGCGACTTCCTGGATCGTCACCGAGGTGGGTATGAGTGCCATGCGTAACCGTGAAGACCTCGCCTTGAATCCATTATTTCATCGAGTCCGCCAACGGCGGACACGACGCGTGCGCCGGCTGCGCATTCGGCGTCAAACGGACGTCCGCAATGGTCAGCCCGAATTTGCCCGACGTTTCGACGGAGAACGGTACGTCAATACTGCCCAGCTCCGCCCCCGCAGTCCTCAAGCACGACATTGCAATGACCAAGTGATTCCACGCGCCGACCTTCGCTGTCTGGAAACTCCGCGTCACGTCGAACATCGCGCCGCCGGTCGTAGCGCAATGCGGATCCGTACACCTCATCCCCAAGGCAACCCGGCCGTCGGGCGCGTGGTCGACGCGATAGCGTACATCGATGGTGTCTTCCGTGCTCGAGCCGGGCCGGAGGTCCGCCTCGCGCCCAATGATTCGCAGCATACCGTCTTGCGTGCCATTCCAATAGACCACGGCCCCGCCGGGGGTGAGCGTCGCGCGAACCACGCCACGCGGGCTGGTTTGAGTGGTGGTGATGTGGACCTGTGCGTCGCCATCGGCGACGAACATCGACCAGGGGGCCGTCGGGTGTCCCGCAAAGAACAGGCTGCCGGGCGGCGCATGAAAACGCGGCGCGATGCGCGGATCTTCGGGCAGTTTGCCCGCTGCCGGATGACTGCGGTAGTCCAGCCCGAAACCATTCGCATACAAGGCGCCGCTCACGCGCCCCTTGGCATCGAACGTGACGGGCATGGCGGTCTCGGGCCACGAAAAAGCCAGCCGTCCCGTAAAATCGAATGGCGCCGTTCCATCCGGTCCCTTGAATAGAACATCGGCAATCCCTTCCCCCTCACTACCCGGCAACCACGCAGCGACGAACGCGTCCGAGGCATTGATCTCAGGGTTGGCCCACAACGGGCGCCCCGATATGAAAATACTCACTGTCGGAATGCCCAAATCGCGGAATCGCCGCAGCATCATCAAATCCGCTTTGTCTTCTGGTGAAAACTCCAACGTCTCCCGGTCACCTTCAAACTCTGCATAGGGCTTTTCGCCGAAAACGACGATGGCAACATCGGGCTTGCGGACAAATCCGCCGTCGCGGCTCAACAGGGCGGACCCGCCCGACCGAGTCACCGCGGCGTTGATGCCCGCGTAAATCGACGTTGCGCCGGGAAAATCTGCGTTGGAATTATGATTGCCCTGCCAGTCGACGGTCCAGCCCCCGCTCTGAATACCGATGTCGTCGGCGGCGGCGCCCGCCACGAGAACCTGTGCATGTGGATTCAACGGCAAGGTCTCGTGCGAGTTCTTGAGCAGCACCAGCGATTTGCGCACCGCTTCGCGCGCGATAGCGCGGTGCGCGCCGCTCCCCAATTCCTCTAAATGCCCGGCGTCGCTGCGCCGTTTGGGCGCGGTTCGGTCGAACAGTCCCGCCATGACTTTCACACGCAGGATCCGGCGTACCGCGTCGTCTATGCGCGCCGGCGGGATCTCGCCCGACCTAACCTGGGCGAAGGTGTTGTCATAGAGTTCTTTCCAGCCATCCGGCGCCATCAGCATGTCTATACCGGCGAGAATCGCGGCGGGACAGTTGGATTTGGTGCATCCCGGGAGCTGCTCCTGCGCATCCCAATCGCCCACCACGAAGCCGTTGAAGCCCATGCGTCCTTTCAAGATGTCGGTAAGCAAGTGGTGATTGCCGTGCATCTTGACCCCGTTCCAACTATTGTAGGACGCCATCACGATCATAGCGCCCGCCTTGATGGCAGCGGGATATCCCGCCGCATGCACGCGCATGAGTTGCGTTTCCGATGTCACGGTGTCGCCCTGATCGCGTCCCGCGAGCGTCCCACCGTCGCCAACGAAATGTTTGACCGACGACAACGTGCGGCCCGGCGCCATGAATTGCGGTGTACCGAGTTGCCCTTGGAGTCCCGTCACCATCGCAGGTGCATACGCCGCGACGAGTTCCGGGGACTCAGAGTAGCTCTCATACGAACGGCCCCACCGCACGTCGCGAACCACTGCAACGGTGGGCGCGAACGTCCAGTCGACCCCTGTCGAGGCAACTTCCGCGGCGGTTGCTTGACCGATGCGGCGAATCAACTCAGGGTCGTGCGCGGCCCCCAAACCGACGTTGTGCGGAAAAATGGTGGCGCCGCGCACTTTCGCGTCGCCGTGAACCGCGTCGATGCCGAACAAGATAGGAATAGGCGGGTGGGAACCACCGGCATCGGCCAACGATGCCTCGTAGAATTCGTCGGTTAAGTCCAACCATGCCTGCGGCGAGCTATGAACATCGTTGCCGGGAGCCGCGTTGCCGCCCGCGAGGATGGAGCCCAATTTATAGCGGCGCAACTCCGCCGGCGAAATGGACGCGATATCCGCTTGGATCATCTGCCCCACTTTCTCTTCGAGGCTCAATTGGGCCAACAGATGGTCGACGAACCGGTCCGTTTCGGCCGAACCCGCAGAATCGTGCGCAGTGCTCTGCCCCCGGTTCACAGGTACACTTTGAGCGGGGAATGACTGGCTATCACCGAAGGCGGCCACGCACTGCATGCCGGCGAGCGCAGCAGTTAACATAATGATGAATTTGATTCTCATGGCGTCTTCTAACTACCTGTAATTCATAATTTTTATGGCAATCCGGATTCGCCTATGTGTTTCCACAGCCTTGCTGATCAGACGCATAGTAACCGACTTCGCCTGCAAATGTCAGCGCTGTCACTCCGGCGCTTGCGGAGCCTGATGTCGATGCCCCGAATCCAGTGCCATGCCGACTAGCTCAGCACCGCTTCTTCTGAGCGCGCTGGATTGGGCGGTTATCGCCGTATATGTAGGCGGCTTGGTCGTCCTTGGCCTGTTGATGTCGCGCCGCCATTTTGCCCCCGTCGACTTCTTTCTGGCGTCGCGGGCCACTCAGTGGCCAGTGATCGGCCTGGCCCTGCTCGCGTCCAACATGTCGTCGACCGCACTGGTGGGACTCGCGGGTGGTGCCTATGCGATGGGGATTTCGGTGTACGACTATGAGTGGACGGCCACCGTCATTCTCGTATTCTTCTGCCTGTTCCTGCTGCCGTTCGTGATACGCAGCGGCACCTACACGATGCCGGAGTTCCTCGAGCGGCGCTACGATGTGCGACTCCGCTTACTATTTGCTCTACTCACCCTGTTCCTCAACGTCTTCGTGGATTCGGCCGGGATTCTTTACAGCGGATCGCTGGTGTGCAAGCTGCTGTTTCCAGCTCAACCGTTATGGCTGATCGTCGCCGCATTGGCGGGCGCCGCGGGGCTGTATGCCGCATCGGGCGGCTTGCGAGCCGTGATCTATACCGAAGCCGTGCAAGGCATCGTGTTGATGGCCGGAGCGCTCGTCATTTCGATCGGCGCTTTCAGCCGCGCCGGCGGATGGCACGCCGTGATGACCGGGGTTGACCCTGCTGCGGTTTCTCTGATCCGGCCGATCGGCGATCCAAGCGTGCCATGGCCAGGCTTGTTGTTGGGAATCCCGCTGCTCGGCTTTTATTATTGGTGCACCAACCAATCCATCGTACAGCGCCTGCTATCTGCGAAGAACATCGACCACGCACGTTGGGGCGCGTTATTTGCCGGATTGCTGAAATTACCCGTGCTGTTCCTGATCGTGCTTCCCGGTATTTGTGCACTCCTGTTGTTTCCGAAGTTACCTCGGCCGGACATGGTGTATCCCAAGCTCATTCTCGAGTTGTTGCCGGCGGGGCTCGTGGGACTGGTCGTCGCCGGATTTGTCGCCGCGACCATGGTATCGATCGCGTCCATGCTCAACTCCGCCGCGACACTCATCACCATGGACGTCATCAGCCAATTCAAGCCGTCTTTATCGAATGCCGAGACGGTCCGAGCCGGCCGCTGGGCGACCGCGGGCCTATACCTGGTTGCGGTCGCGTGGGCACCCCAGCTTCATCTCTTCCCGTCGCTTTGGCAGTATCTTCAGGCCGTATTAGCCTATGCCGTGCCGCCCGTCGTCGCGGTGTTCCTAGTGGGAATGTTCTGGCGCCGCGCGAATGCCGACGGCGCCACGGCGACGATGATTGCGGGATCGATCTGCGGCGTTGCCTTGTTCCTGTCCAACGCGGTGCTGGGATGGACGCATTTACACTTCCTCTATGCCGCACCGCTTCTCACGTTGATCGATATCGCCATCTTGGTCGGCGTAAGCGCACGCTATCCTGCCGAGACTAGTGCGACGAGTGATGCCACCATGTGGAAACTAGATTTTCGGCACGTCGAAAGACGACGGCTTGCGTTGACACCGATGTGGCAAGACTACCGGTTTCTCGCGGCGGCATTGCTGCTGCTTACTCTGGGAGTCGTCTGCGCCTTCCGTTAGCGTACGCGCGGGGTGCGGGCGAGCCGGCGTTCCCGCCCGTCGCGCCCGCGATTTGCAATGCCATCTATACCGCCAGCGGGCACCGTGTGCGGTCGCTTCCTTTGAGTGGCGCGCGGCGCGCGATCACCGCTTGACCAGCGCGTCCCGAATTTCCTCGAGCAGTATTTCCTGGCGCGGTGGCGGCGCGTCGGCGGGCGGCGCGGGCGGCTTCTTCAGTTTGTTGATTCCCTTCACGGCGATGAAAATCACGAACGCAATGATCAGGAAATCGATTACCGTCTGCAGAAAGGCGCCGTACTTGAGCAATACGGGGGCGCCCTTCGGATCCGTGCCCAGCGTGATGGCGAGATCGCTGAAATTGATGCCGCCGATCAACATTCCGAGCGGCGGCATGATGACATCGCCGACGAACGAGGAGACGATCTTGCCGAATGCCGCACCGACGATGACGCCCACCGCCAAGTCGAGCACATTGCCTTTCATGGCAAATTCTTTGAACTCACTGCCGATACTCATGATCCCTAGCTCCTAGAATGTAAAAAAAGGCACTGTCAAAACGACGATGCAAGGCGTCGTGTTAGCTGACGACTAATGATCGCTTTCCCGGCGTCCATTATTTGTACCGCGCCGCCGCTCGTAGCCGCTGAAGGAACCAGGAAGATTCGCCCCATCGGTTCGGCCCCGCGAGGCTGGCTTTTGAGCTTATACATCCGTGACGTCTCAGCGTAAACCATTGTAAAACGGCGCCACATCGTGCAAGCCGCAATCTTCGCACTGCATTACATTCGTTTGCAGCGGCCCGGACGGGCCACTAGAGCAAGGCACGCAGACGAAGATCCTGGAGGATGCGCAACTGAACGGCATACGCCTCCTTTTCGTATCGACTTCTCCGGTATCCGAGAACTGCCGCGCACAGATAGCTCAGTGCAGTCATCCCGTTCCTATATTGGCCCACGTGCACAAGCTCGTGGCCCAGTAGAGCGAGCCAAGCAGTGGTGTTCTGCTCATGGATGCCGCCTCGAACGTAGACGTTGTTGCCGCGGACTACGGCGCTGAACCGCCTCGGTAGATACCATGGGACGTGATCGATGTGGAGGACGGCGCTTTCCAAGTCCTCCCGAGGAATATACGGCGTCAGCATGCTAATCTCCGAATCAGTTAAGCGACGCCGATTCATGGCGGTGGACTCATCGTAGGAAGGACACAATGGATCTTGGAATTCGTGGTCGAAAAGCAATCATTTGCGCATCGAGCCAGGGTCTGGGAAGGGGTTGTGCATTTGCGCTCGCCGAGGCGGGAGCTTCGGTGGTAATCAACGGGCGCAATCGAGCATTGCTTGAAAGGACCGCCGAGGAAATTAGGCTGGCGTCGGAGGTGGATGTGACACCGGTACTCGCGGACATCGCAACCGCCGAAGGACAAGCGCTGCTGCTCGCGGCATGTCCAGCGCCGGATATTCTCGTCAATAATAACGGTGGCCCACCCTTCCGGGACTTCCGAGATTTGGATCGGCAAGCGTTGTTGACCGGAGTCACCATGAATATGGTGACCCCCATTGAACTCATCCAAAAAGTGATCGATGGAATGGCGGCGCGTGGATTCGGCAGAATCGTGAACATCACATCCCTCAGCGTCAAAATGCCGCTTGCCGGGCTCGATCTGTCGAGTGCGGCACGCGCGGGACTTACTGCTTTCGTTGCCGGCGTTGCACGCGGCGTGGCAGACAAGAACGTTACCATCAACAATTTGCTGCCGGGCAGCTTCGACACCTCGAGGCTCCGCGGCGGCATGGCCGCCGCTGCCGAGCACCAAGGAGTTCCAGAGTCCGAAATTGTACGGCGTTCGCAGGAGGCCATACCCGCCAAGCGATTCGGCACCCCGGCGGAGTTCGGTCAGGTATGCGCCTTTCTGTGCAGCGTGCATGCTGGATACATGACTGGCCAGAACATTCTAGTCGACGGCGGCGTGTACCCCGCCGCGTTTTAAGACTCGATCCGCGCGCCGGTAAGGCGCCGGCCCGGCGAGATATCTTCGACGGAAGTTATCAACTCGATGAGTGCAGGACCGGCGTGCGCTCGCGCCGATACGAGAGCGGCCGCGAACTCCGACGTTGCCGCCACGCGCCAGGCAGCAAGTCCGTAGGCGCGCGCGAGAGCGACGAAATCGGGGTTCGCCAATGCCGTCGCCATTTGCCGTCCGGGGAAACGCGCTTCCTGATGCATCCGGATTGTCCCGTAACACCCGTTGTTCACCACCAGAAAGACGATCCGTAAATTGAGCGCCATAGCCGTTGCCAGTTCCTGTGACGACATGAGAAAACAGCCGTCGCCGGCGACGCAGACCACTTCTCGCTGCGGATAATTAAGCTTCGCGGCAATCGCAGCCGGCACCGCGTACCCCATGGCACCGCTACCAGGCGCAACTTGGGTGGGAAAAGCATCATGCGAGTAGAAGCGGTGCAACCACGCCGCGTAGTTGCCGGCACCGTTCGCGACCAGCGCCGACTCCGGCAACTGCGCACGTAGTTCGCGAAATACCAAAGACAGGTTCACGGCGCCGGTGACCGATACAGGCTCCATGAAAGCCACTTGATCTGCGCGCGCCGCTCGTGTCCAGGCAGACCACGGCATCTCGCTTGCGGGCGGAGCTCGCTGTGCCAATTCCGCAGCCACCGAACCTGGCAGTGCTTGCAACGCAAGCTGCGCGGGAAAGACCGCGGAAAGGCTTTGTGAATCGACGTGAACATGGATGAGGCGATTGCCCGTGCTCGCACGGTTCAACCACTGATAGCCGCCCGTCTCGACATCGCCGAGCGCGGCGCCCAGCACCAAAATGCTGTCCGCGTCCCGAACCCGCTGTACGAGCGCAGGCATCGCGCCAAACCCGAGTTCTCCGGCATAGCAGGCGTGCCCATTGGGAAAAAGATCTTTTCGCCGGAAGCCGGTCACCACGGGCAACTCCCAGGCTTCGGCAAATCGCCGCACCGCGCTGACGGCCGCCGCGGTCCATTGGCTGCCGCCGAGCCACACCAGCGGTCGGCACGCGGCTTGGAGTCGTGCCGCGATAGCCGCGACGCCATCCGCGCTGACGCCGAGCATCGGATACCCGGGTACCGCACCATGTGTCATGGCGTACGGCTCTCCGAGCACGTCCTCCGGCAAACCGACGACGACCGGCCCGGGACGCCCCGTCGTGGCAAGCTGGAATGCGCGGTCGACCATTTCACCGGTACGGCTTGCGAGGTCGATCCGTACTACGCCCTTTGCCAAGTCAGCGAACGTTTGCGTCAGGTCGACTTCCTGGAAAGCTCGCCGCCAACGGTCTGCGCGCGCGATCTCGCCCACGAAGAGCACCATGGGCGTCGCGTCTTGTTGCGCGGTGTGGATGCCGATGCAGGCGTGCGCGAGGCCCGGCCCGCGGGTCACGAAGGCTACGCCGGGCCGGCCGCTGAGCTTAGCGGTCGCCTCGGCCATATTGGCCGCCGCAGCTTCGTGTCGGCAAGTGACCACGCTGAGCGCGTCCCGTGCGTCGTACAGCGCATCGAGCACATCCAGGTAACTTTCGCCTGCCACGGTGAATACATGTCGCGTATCGTGGGCGCACAGCCGTTCAACGATCGCATCGGCAACGCGTCGCACAGTCATCTTCTACTCGCCTTTGTTCTACTCGATCTTGGATTCCACAGACGAAGCTCCGATTCGCGGCACCACGCAGCGCACTCGAGTGCCTCCCCGTGACAGTCGCTCGATGTCGAGCATAAGTTTTGTATTACTGACTTTCAAAGTCAATGAAATGCGCTTGGCGCGCCCATGTTTAATTGCGTTCGCCGTGGTTTCTGGCGTGCCCCGCCGCCCGCGAGTTGCGCGGCATACGGGATGTTAATATAACTCCATCGCTTGGGGCCGATAGTCAGCCGTGCTTGGGCGAGAATCAATTTTTAGCGGGGCCGGTTCCCACGCATTCAAGGGTCAGAATAGATAAGCCTATGTTGTCACGACGCGTTTTCCTGGCAGGAGCGGGTGCTGCCGCGCTGGTCGCAAGCAACGGCGCGCGCGCCGCACCGACACCCTCTGGCGCGGTCCTCAAGTCGATCACCGGTTCAGCGCAGCCCATCTCGGCCGAGGAACGCCAATCGCGAATCGCGCAGCTGCAAACGCTGATGAGTCGGCAAAAGATCGGAGCACTGTTGGTCGAGTCCGGGTCTACGCTCGAGTATTTTACCGGTGTACGGTGGCATCGCTCCGAGCGGACCACGGCAGCCATCATCCCGGCGAGCGGAACGGTGCTCGTCGTGACGCCCGCATTCGAGGAACCGTCGGTGCGCGAAACGCTGCAGGTTGACGGCGACGTGAGAGTTTGGAACGAAGCGGACAATCCGTTCGAGAGAATCGTTCAGGGTCTACGGGATCGAGGCGTCTCTACGGGGGTCATTGCCGTGGAACCGACGATGCGTTTTTTCATCGTCGACGGCGTCCGTCGTGTATCGAACGCCTATCAAATAGTGACGGGAGATGCGCCGGTCCGCGCCTGCCGGCTGATCAAATCGCCCGCGGAATTGGCATTGATGCAAACGGCGAACGAGGTCACGATCGAAGCACTTCGATGGGTGCACTCGCATGTAGCGAGGGACATGCGTCCGTCGGACATCGCCGCCCTCGTGGACAGCGCCACCAGCGCGTTGGGCGGATCGCCGGAATTTGCTCTGGTGTTGCTGAACGAAGCGTCGGCTTACCCGCACGGTTCCAAGCAATCCCACGTGATTCGCGAGGGCTCGATCATCCTCATGGACTGCGGCTGTACGGTGCAGGGTTATCAGTCCGACATCTCGCGAACCTGGGTGTTCGGTGAACCGAGCGCCAAGCAGCGTAAAGTATGGAGCACCGTCAAGCGCGGCCAAGAGATCGCGCTCGAGGCGGCGAAGCTGGGTGCGCCGGCGGGCTCCATCGACGATGCCGTGCGTCGCTACTACGAACGCGAGGGCTGGGGTCCGGGCTACAAGCTGCCGGGCTTGTCCCATCGCACGGGCCACGGAATCGGCCTCGACGGCCATGAAGCGGCCTATCTCGTGCACGGTGACGACACGCCGCTGCAAGCCGGCATGTGCTTTTCGGACGAACCCGGGATCTACATACCGGGCGAATTCGGGGTCCGTTTGGAAGACTGCTGGCACATGACGGCGTCGGGGCCGCAGACCTTCACCCCTCTCGCGCGGTCGCTCGAGGACCCAATTTAGCAACGCGGCTCACGTAGATTACTCAGACAGGCTCCTACGCAGCATCAGCGGTAGCGGCTTCCCTGGCCGACGCGGGGTCCGCTATCGCGGGCGCGGCGTCCGGGTCGTAGCCCAAAATCGGCGCCAGCCAACGCTCGGTCTCGGCCAAGCCCATGCCCTTGCGCAGGGCGTAGCTCGCGACCTGATCCCGGTCGATTTTGCCGACGCCGAAATAGTGCGATTGTGGATGTGAAAAATAAAAGCCGCTGACGGCGGCGGTCGGGAACATGGCAAACGATTCGGTCAGCCGGATTCCGGCGGTGCGCTCGGCATCCAACAGCTTCCAGAGAGCGGCCTTCTCCGTATGATCCGGACAGGCGGGGTAGCCCGGCGCGGGCCGAATTCCCTGGTACTCCTCGCGGATCAAGCCCGAGCTGTCGAGTCGCTCATGCGCGGCATAGCCCCAGTGTTCGCGGCGCACGCGTTCGTGCATGCGCTCGGCCAATGCCTCGGCGAGCCGATCGGCAAGGGCTTTCAGCATGATGCTGCTGTAGTCGTCATGCGCGGCCTCGAACCGCGCAATATGCTCGTCGATCCCGATGCCCGCGGTCACTGCGAAGGCGCCGATATAGTCGGCGCGGGCGCTTTGCACCGGCGCCACGAAATCCGACAAGCAGAGTTGCGCTTGCTCTTGCGGTTTGGATTTCTGCTGCCGCAATTGATGCAAGCGCAAACGCACCGTCGCCCGGGTCTCGTCGGTATACACGTTGATGTCGTCGTCGCCCACGGTGTTGGCGGGAAAGAAACCGACGACGGCGCGCGCACGCAGCCACTGCTCGTCCACCACGGTTTGCAGCATGCGTCGTGCATCCGCATATAAATTGGAAGCCGCTTCGCCGATGATCGGGTCAGTAAGAATATCCGGAAATCTTCCGGCGAATTCCCACGCATTGAAAAAGGGCATCCAATCGATATAGGGCATCAGTTCATCGAGCGGATAATCCTCGAACGTCCGACCCCCTACGAAGCTTGGAACCGGCGGCGTATACGTGGCCCAGTCAATTTGGAATTTTTTCGCGCGAGCCTGATTCAGCGATAACTGCGGCGCCTTCACACTCTTATTGCGGTGCTGCTCGCGGCGACGCTCGTGCTCGGCCTTGATATGGGCCACGTAGGCATCGCGCGTGCCCGGAGTCACGAGTTGTTGGCACACCCCGACTGAGCGAGAGGCATCCTTCACGTAAATGACCGCGCCTTCGTACTGCGGGTCGATTTTCACGGCCGTGTGCGCCGGCGACGTCGTGGCGCCGCCGATGAGCAAGGGCTGTTTGTACCCCAGCCGCTGCATCTCCTTCGCCACGTGCACCATTTCATCCAACGACGGCGTGATGAGTCCGGACAATCCGATGAGATCGGCGCCTTCGCGCGTGGCCGCCTCCAGAATCTTATCGCAGGAGACCATCACGCCCAGATCCACCACCTCGAAGTTGTTACATTGCAGAACCACGCCGACGATGTTCTTGCCGATATCGTGGACGTCGCCCTTCACCGTCGCCATGACCACCTTGCCGTTGGAGCGGCTGGCGCCGGACTTTTCCCGTTCGATGTACGGGATCAGCACCGACACGGCTTTTTTCATCACTCGCGCCGATTTGACGACCTGCGGCAGGAACATCTTCCCGGAGCCGAACAGATCGCCTACCACGTTCATCCCGTCCATGAGCGGCCCTTCGATCACGTCGAGCGGACGCTGGGCATTGAGCCTGGCCTCTTCGGTGTCCGCGAGCACGAACTCATCGATGCCCTTCACGAGCGCGTGCTGCAGCCTTTCCTCGACGGGAAGCTTGCGCCATTCCAGATCATCGCCGCGCTTGATGGAGCCGCCGCCCTTGAATCGCTCGGCGATCTCGAGGAGCCGTTCGGTCGCATCCTCGCGGCGCGCCAGAATGACGTCCTCGACCCGTTCACGCAGCTCAGCGGGGATGTCCTCGTAAATCGCCAGCTGCCCTGCATTGACGATTCCCATGGTCAAACCCGCACGAATCGCGTGGTACAAGAATACGGAATGCATCGCTTCGCGCACCGGCTCGTTGCCGCGAAAAGAGAACGACACGTTGCTGACGCCGCCGCTCACGTGCACCGCCGGCATCCGCTCCTTGATCGCAGCCGTCGCCTCGATGAAATCCAGGCTGTATCGATTGTGTTCGTCGATGCCCGTGGCGACCGCAAAAATGTTCGGATCGAAAATGATGTCTTCAGCGGGGAAGTCCAATTCCTCGGTCAGAAGCTTGAAGGCGCGTTCGCTGATTGCCACTTTGCGATGAATCGTGTCTGCCTGGCCTTTTTCATCGAATGCCATGACGACCACTGCCGCACCGTATCGCAGACACAAACGCGCGGCCTTCAAGAAGGCCTGCTCGCCTTCTTTCAGACTGATGGAGTTGACGATCGACTTGCCCTGCACGCATTTCAGACCCGCTTCGATCACCGACCACTTCGACGAGTCGATCATCACCGGCACGCGCGCGATGTCCGGCTCACCCGCGATAAGACTCAGGAATCGGGTCATCGCCGCTTGCGAATCGAGCATGCCCTCATCCATATTGACGTCGATGATCTGCGCACCGTTCGCCACCTGCTGCCGCGCGATATCCACGGCGGCGGCATAGTCGCCGGCCTCGATCAGCTTGCGAAACTTGGCGGATCCGGTGACGTTGGTGCGCTCACCCACGTTCACGAACAAGCTCTCGGCATCGATGGTCAGCGGCTCCAACCCGCTCAAACGGCAGGCGCGCGCAATGCTGGGTACGGCGCGCGGCAGCACCTCGCTCACCGCGGCCGCAATGGCGCGGATGTGATCGGGCGTCGTGCCGCAGCACCCGCCCACCATGTTGACAAAGCCGCTGAGCGCGAATTCGCGCAAGGTGTCGGCGGTCTGCTCCGGCGTCTCGTCGTATTCGCCGAAGGCGTTCGGCAGGCCGGCATTCGGATAGGCACAGACATGGGTATCCGCGATCCGGGCGAGTTCTTCGATGTAAGGACGTAGCTGTTTGCCGCCGAGCGCGCAATTGAGGCCCACGGCCGCAGGCCGCGCATGACGGATGGAATTCCAGAACGCCTCCGTGGTCTGTCCCGACAAGGTGCGGCCCGATGCATCGGTGATCGTTCCGGAGACGATGATGGGCAAATCGGTCCCGGCGGCGTCCAACACTTCGCGCACTGCGAACAAGGCGGCCTTCGCGTTCAAGGTATCGAACACGGTTTCGATCAGGATGACATCGACGCCGCCGGCGACGAGCGCCCGCGCCGCTTCCGAATACCCGGCCACCAATTCATCGAAGCTGATGTTGCGAAATCCCGGATCGTTCACGTCGGGAGACAGAGACGCAGTCCGGCCGGTCGGACCCAGCGCGCCGGCAACGTAGCGTTGGTGGCCGGTTGCGGCGGTCACATCATCCGCCGCCTGCCGCGCTACCCGCGCGGCGGTCAGGTTCAATTCGCCGACCAGGGACTCCATCCGGTAATCAGACTGAGAAACCGGAGTCGAGTTGAATGTGTTGGTGGAAATGACGTCGGCGCCTGCGAGCAAATAGTCACGATGGATTTGGCCGATGATCTGCGGCTGCGTGACGACCAGCAGATCGTTGTTGCCGCGCAGATCGCTGCGCCAGTCGGCAAAGCGCGTGCCGCGAAATTCCGCCTCGCTCAATCGATGACGTTGAATCATCGTGCCCATGGCGCCGTCGAGAATCACCACTCGCTGCCGGAGCAGCGCCAGAAACGCATCCGAACGCGGCGGGAGCTGCTTCGTGTGCATTCAAGCCACCTGAGCTTCTTCGGCGACGCGCGGCCGTAACCCCATCGCATGGCAGATGGCATAGGTCAGTTCGGCGCGATTCAGCGTATAGAAATGAAACTCATTCACGCCGTGCTCCTGTAGACGATGCACTTGTTCGATGGCCACGTGCGCCGCGATCATGCGGCGCGTGTCTGCATCATCGTCCAGCCCGTCGAAGCGGCGCCGCAGCCAATCGGGAATCGAGGCGCCGCAACGATCAGCGAACCGCAGCAATTGAGGAAAGCGCGTGATGGGAAGTATTCCGGGGACGATGTTGATGTGAATACCCGCAGCTGCGCAGCGGTCGCGGTAGCGCAGGAACGCATCCGTATCAAAAAAGAACTGCGTGATGGCGCGGCTCGCACCGGCATCGATCTTGCGCTTCAAATTCTCCACGTCGGCGGCGACGCCGCCCGATTCCGGATGACCCTCAGGATATGCGGCGACTGCAATGTCGAAATCCGCGATGCCCGTGAGTCCCTTCACCAAATCAGAGGCATGGGCGAAACCGGAGGCATTGACGCCCGGCCGGGCCCCCGTCGCAGCGGTGCCCGGAGCATCGACGCCCGGGAGGTCGCCGCGCAGCGCCACCATGTGCCGTATTCCATGGCGCCAATAGTCCCGAGCGATACCCAAAACCTCTTCCGTGGACGCGCCGATACAGGTCAGATGGGGCGCGACGCACAGGTCCGTCTCACGCAGCACACGCATCACGCAGTCGTGCGTCCTGGAGCGGGTGGAGCCGTCGGCGCCATAGGTCACCGACACGAATTTCGGCTGCAAGGGCGCCAATCGCCCGATGGCGGCCCATAACTGCCGTCCCATTGCATCATCGTTCGGCGGAAAAAACTCGAACGACACCGCTACATTAGTCGCCATCGTCGCCTCCAATGAGGATTCACCTCGACGTTGAGCATGCAACTCACTAAGCTTTGCCACAATCTCATTATCTTCATGGAATGGATGAAATCGGCTCATGGCATCCACTGCGCTAGAGCTACGCCATTTGGAGACCCTGCTGGCCCTCGCGGAGTGCGGCAGCCTGTCCAAGGCGGCCGCGCGCCTGTTCTTGACGCAATCCGCGCTTTCCCACCAGCTCAAGGCCTTGGAAAGCCATTACGGGGCCGCCTTGGTCGAAAAAAATGTGCGGCCCCTGCGCTTCACGGCCATTGGCCAAAGGCTCGTATCCCTGGCCCGAGCGGTGCTGCCTCAGGTCGCCGAGGCGGCTCGGGACGTGGCGCGTTTGGCACAGGGCCACGCAGGACCGTTGCGAATCGCGGTGCAGTGCCACAATTGTTTCGACTGGCTGATGCCGGCGATGGATGCGTATCGCTCGCTCTGGCCCGAGGTGGAACTCGATATCATTTCCGGATTCGTGATCGATCCGCTGCCGCTGCTCGAGCGAGGCGAGGCGGAGCTCGCCATCATCCACGACTGGCACGAAGACCAAGCCAATGTGGTATTCAGCCCGTTGTTTCGCTACGAAAGCGTCGCGTTGATGAGCCCTCGTCACCCTCTAGCCGCCAAGCATTGGCTGGACGCCAGCGACTTCGCCGGAGAGACGCTCATCACCTATCCAGTTCCCGACGAAATGCTGGACGTCATGAAGCACTGTCTGACGCCGGCGGGCGTCAATCCCAAGCGGCGCACGGCTGAACTCACCGTCGCCATCCTGCAGTTGGTCGCCAGCGGCCGCGGCATCGCCGCCCTACCCTCCTGGACCGTGGGCAACTACATCGAGCGAGGGTATGTGGTCTCGCGCCCCATTGGCCAGCATGGTTTGCGCTGCGAATTGTACGCCGCCACCAACCGATCGGCTGCGGATGCCGCCTATATACGAGAGTTCATCGCGCTCACTCGCACGCTGAGCCTCAC
>JBKQSA010000079.1:0-40774 GCA_052143815.1 Steroidobacteraceae bacterium
GGACTGGCATAATTCTCCGACGCAATCAGTTCAATGTGATCCTCCTGCCGCTGCCGCTCCCCCGCCATCGCCTCGGCGAGTTCGCGGTCAAAACCGGCTATCGTCATCGACGCAGTGAACATGAACGCAGACCTCCCGAAAGATAGCCGGTAATTATAGCCGATCGCCCGGGGACTGTCGCCGTGACAAGTCTCGGGGAGTCGCGGATAATTCAAGCCGTTCCCCCCAAGCTTCGCGTTTTTCATCATAGGTAGCACATGGCTCAGTTCATTTACACCATGAACCGGGTTGGCAAGGTTGTGCCACCCAAGCGCGTCATTCTGCGCGACATAACCTTGAGTTTTTTTCCCGGTGCCAAAATCGGCGTGCTGGGCTTGAACGGATCCGGCAAATCGACGCTGCTCAGAATCATGGCCGGCCTCGACAAGGAAATCGAAGGCGAAGCCAGGCCCCAGGCAGGAATCAAGGTCGGCTACCTGCCCCAAGAGCCATTGCTCGATGAAACCCGAACCGTGCGCGCGGTGGTAGGCGAAGGCGTCGGCGACGTGCAGAGCCTCATCGACCGATTCAATGCGATCAGCGATCGCTTTGCCGAACCGATGTCGGACGACGAAATGAACAAGCTCATGGAGGAGCAGGCGAAGATGCAGGACAAGATCGACGCCGTCGGCGGCTGGGAATTGGAGCGCAAGCTCGAAATAGCCGCGGACGCGCTGCGACTTCCGCCCTGGGACGCGATCATCGGCAAGCTATCCGGCGGCGAGAAGCGCCGTGTCGCCTTGTGCCGATTGCTGCTGTCGAAGCCCGACATGCTGCTGCTCGACGAACCGACCAACCACTTGGACGCGGAGTCGGTGGCCTGGCTCGAGCATTTCCTGGAGGAATACCCGAGCACCGTCATCGCGGTCACCCACGATCGATATTTTCTCGACAATGTCGCCGAGTGGATTCTGGAACTCGACCGCGGGCACGGAATCCCGTGGGAAGGCAATTACTCCTCCTGGCTCGAACAAAAGGCACAACGCCTGGCGCAGGAAGAACGTCAACAGGACGCGCTCGCCAAGACACTGAAACGCGAGTTGGAATGGGTGCGCACCAACCCGAAGGCGCGGCAAGCCAAGTCGAAGGCGCGTCTGCAACGTTACGAGGAACTCGCCTCGCAAGAGTTTCAGAAGCGCAACGAAACCAATGAAATCTATATTCCGCCGGGTGATCGACTCGGCGACCTCGTTATCGAATGCAAAGACGTCCGCAAGGGATTCGGCGACCGCTTGTTGATCGAGAGCTTGAGCTTCAGTTTGCCCGCCGGCGGCATCGTCGGCATCATCGGTCCGAACGGTGCGGGTAAGACGACGTTGTTCCGCATGCTGGTCGGAGTGGACAAGCCCGACAGCGGCGAGATTCGGGTGGGTCCGTCGGTCAAACTCGCGTATGTGGATCAATCCCGCCAAGCGCTCAACGACAAGAACACGGTGTGGCAGGAGATTTCGGGCGGACTCGATCTTATCAAGGTAGGCAACTACGAAACCTCGTCTCGCGGCTATGTCGGACGCTTCAATTTCAAGGGCACGCAACAGCAGCAATTCATCGGCGACCTATCGGGCGGCGAGCGCAATCGCGTACACCTCGCCAAGGTGCTGAAGTCCGGCGGCAACGTCTTGTTGCTCGACGAGCCCACCAACGACCTCGACATCGAAACATTGCGGGCCTTGGAAGAGGCGCTGGTGGCGTTCCCCGGGTGCGCGGTGGTCATTTCCCATGACCGCTGGTTTCTCGACCGCATCGCAACGCATATACTTGCCTTCGAAGGCGATTCGCAGGTGGCGTGGTTCGAGGGCAACTATCAGGAATATGTCGAAGACCACAAACGGCGCAAAGGCGACGACGCCTCGCAGCCCCACCGGATCCGCTACAAACCACTGACGGGTTGAACCATGAGCATCTACATTACCCCCCAAAATGAACTACACGTCGAACATCAAGGCATTGCGCTCACTTGTCCGCACTGCCAGACACTGACGCACATTACGGCGGTTGCGACGCCGCAATTCGATGACCTGAGCCGGCGCAAGCCGAAACAGATCGGGATCGTGTTCAGTTGCGATGCCTGCGGCGAGCCCGTTTTCCTGAAGTTCGCGGCCAAGGCGTATACCGGCCTGCGCATCGAGCTTGCCCCGAACTACACTGAAATCGAGCGCGCGCGCGAAAACTTTCCGCTCACGTACTTACCCGAAGAATCCGAAGAACTGTTCCGCGAAGCGCTCAGCTGCTATTCCGCAGGCTGCTACAACGCATTCGGCTCGATGAGCCGCCGCACCGCGCAATCGTTGTTCCGCGAACTGGGCGAGCGCGGCAAGCTGGAATTGTTCGACACGCTCCAGGAAATCCGCACGCTCGCCGAACTCGACGATGAGACCTTCTCGGTGCTGCGAGCGGTGCTGTTCGGCAGCGACAGCGATCCATGGCCGCATCAGCCCAAGCTCAATGCGGAACGTGCCGGTATCCTTCTCGAAGTCATGCGCGATTTGTTGTATCAGACGTTCGTGCGCAAGGCGCGGCTCATGCAAGCCATGACATTCCGCCGCTACGTCGCGCCGCAGACTGAGGCGGCCCTTTAGCGCAGAAACACCCGCGCGTTCCGGAATAGCCGCATCCAGCCGCCGTCTTCGCCCCAGTTCTTGCTCGCCCACGAGTTTTGCACGCTGCGGAAGACGCGCTCCGGGTGCGGCATCAGCAACGTGACCCGTCCATCGGCGCTGCAAACCCCCGCGAGCCCCAAGGGCGACCCATTCGGATTGAAGGGGTACGATTCAGTCGGCTCCTCATGATGGTCGACGTATTGCAAGGCGCCGAGGCCGTGCTCCAGCAATTCCTCGGCGCCGGAATGTGAAGTGAATTCCGCCTGCCCCTCGCCATGCGCCACTGCAATCGGCAATACGGATCCGTGCATGCCGGCGAGCAGCACGGAATTCGAGCGCGGCACCTGCACCAGACTCAGACGCGCCTCGTATTGCTCCGAGCGATTGCGTACAAAGCGCGGCCAGCGCCCCGCGCCGGGTATCAATTCCTTCAAGGCCGACAACATTTGGCAGCCATTGCACACGCCCAAGGTGAACGTGGCGTCGCGCCCGAAGAACGCGGCAAATTCGTCGCGTGCGACGGGATTGAAGAGAATCGATTTTGCCCACCCCTCGCCGGCTCCCAAGACATCGCCGTAAGAGAAACCGCCGCAGGCCGCCAGGCCGTGAAATCGAGCCAGGCGTACCCGACCGGCCAAGATATCGGTCATGTGAACATCGTAGGCATCGAAGCCCGCGCGTGTGAAGACCGCCGCCATCTCCGTCTGGCTGTTGACGCCCTGTTCCCGCAGAATGGCGACCGCGGGCCGCGCGCCCGTCAAAATATACGGTGCCGCAACATTGTCCGCCGGATCGTAGGTCAGTCGGGCGTGCAATCCCGGGTCATTCAAATCCAACAGCCGCGAGAACTCCTCACGCGCGCACTCCGGATTGTCCCGCAGTGCCTGTATCCGGAACGACACCTCGCTCCAGCGCCGGTGCAACTGGACGCGCGAAGCGGCATAAAGGACTGTGCCGTTGGCCGCCACGGCGACGGCGTCGCCGGCCGCCGGCCTACCGACAGCGCGCGCGTGGTCATCCAATCCGTGACGCCGCAGAACCGCGTGCGCCTCGCTCAACTGGGCCTCCGCAATCTGCAGCACGGCGCCCAGTTCCTCGCTGAAGCACGCCGCGACCGGATCCGTCACCCGCCCTAAGTCGATGTCGAGGCCGCAATGACTGGCAAAGGCCATCTCCAGCAGCGAGACCAGCAAGCCACCATCCGATCGGTCGTGATACGCGAGCACCAACTCCCGATCTTTGAGCTCTCTGACGGCCTCGAAGAAGCGGAGCAACAGCGCCGGATCATGAAGGTCCGCGGGCTCCCCCCCGCTGCGCTCCAGCACTTGCGCCCAGCATGATCCGCCCAAGCGGTTCCGGCCGCCCCCGAGGTCGACCAACAGCAGGCGCGAAGGCTGCGTCAATTCCAGCTCGGGCGTCAACGTACGGCGCGCGTCCGCGACCGGCGCGAACGCGGAGATGATGAGCGATACCGGCGCGAGCACCGAATGCGCACCGCCGGCATCGGTCCACGCGGTCTTCATCGACAGCGAGTCCTTGCCGACCGGAATGGTCAGCCCAAGCGCCGTGCACAACTCGGCGCCGACCGCGCGCACCGTCGCATACAGGTCGGCATCCTCCCCGGGCTCGCCGCAAGCGGCCATCCAATTCGCCGACAAACGGACGTCCGTGAGCTTGCGCACATCCGCAGCGATGATATTCGTAATGGCCTCACCCACCGCAAGCCGCCCCGACGCCGGCGCGTTGAGCACCGCCGCCGGCGCGCGCTCACCCATGGCCATGGCCTCACCGGTGTACCCTTCGTAGTCGCTCAAGCTGACCGCGACGTCCGCAACCGGCACCTGCCACGGGCCCACCATCTGATCGCGGCTGATCATTCCACCCACCGTGCGATCGCCGATGGTGATGAGGAAGGACTTATCCGCGATCGTGGGCAGGCACAGTAATCGATCCAGCGATTCCGCGATGGTCGCGCCCGCCGTCGTCAGAGGTGAAGGCCGTTTGACAAGGGCGCTCACGTCACGGGTCATGCGTGGCGCCTTGCCCAACAATACGTCGATCGGCATATTGACCGGCGTCGCCGACAGCAGCGGATGGCCGCCCCGCGGATGGCCGCCCCGCGGATCGTCGACCCGCAGTTGTCCATCTCCGGTGATCTCTCCCACCACGGCAAAGGGGCAGCGTTCGCGCTCGCACAGAGCGGCGAAGGTCGCGGTGCTGCCAGGCACCAGCGCCAACACGTACCGTTCCTGCGATTCGTTGCACCAGATCTCCATGGGCGAAAGTTCCGATTCGGCGCTCGGAATCTTGCGCAGGTCGATCCGCCCGCCACGGTGGCTGTGAGCAATCGCTTCGGGCAACGCGTTCGATAATCCCCCTGCACCCACGTCGTGAATCAACAATATCGGATTCGCATCGCCCATCGCCCAGCAGCGGTCGATGACTTCTTGCGCGCGGCGCTGCATCTCGGCGTTGCCGCGCTGTACCGAGGCAAAATCCAAATCGGAAGAACTTTGCCCGCTGCCCACCGAAGACGCAGCGCCCCCGCCCAAACCGATCAACATGGAGGGGCCGCCCAAGACCACCAGCGGCGCGCCCACCACCACCTCGCGCTTCTCGACGTGGCTGCGCCGCAGGTTGCCGAGACCCCCCGCGATCATGATGGGCTTGTGATAGCCACGGGTCACGTGTCGATCCGCGGCGCGGCCGTCCGCGGCGCGGCTGTCCGCTTCACGTGTGCGCTGCTCGAAAACCCGAAAATAGCCGCAGGTGTTCGGCCGCCCGAATTCGTTATTGAACGCAGCGGCGCCCAACGGGGCCGCGATCATGATGTCGAGCGCCGAGGCAATACGCTCAGGCTTGCCGAAATCCCTTTCCCACGGCTGCAGCATGCCCGGTATTTTCAAGTTCGATACCGAAAAGCCCGTCAGCCCAGCCTTTGGCTTGGCGCCGATCCCGGTGGCACCTTCATCGCGAATCTCCCCACCCGAGCCGGTGGCTGCGCCCGGAAACGGCGAGATCGCCGTGGGATGATTGTGCGTCTCCACTTTCATCAAAATGTCGACCGGCTCGGTGACTCCGGCATAACGATGCGTAATCGCATCCGGAAAAAATCGAACGGCGGTTGCGCCCTCGATCACCGCGGCATTGTCTCGATAGGCGGACAGCACTCCGGCGGAATTCCTGGCATAGGTCGCACGGATCATGGCGAACAGCGACAGCGGCATCGGCGTGCCGTCCACGATGAACTGCGCGTTGAATATCTTGTGCCGGCAATGCTCGGAATTCGCTTGCGCGAACATCATCAGCTCGACGTCGGTGGGATCCCGTCCCAATTTGCCGAAGGCCGTCACCAGGTAGTCGATCTCGTCGTCCGAGAGCGCCAATCCCCACTCGGCATTGGCGCGTGCCAGCTCATCATGGCCGTCGGCTCCCAAGGCGACGATGCGCAGCGGACGCGCCGCCGCGCTGTGGAACAAGCCATCCGGCGGGATCGCTGCGCCGACCCAGACCGATTCGGTCATCCGATCGTGCAGCAGCGACCCCAAGCGCCGCAACTCCTCGGACGACAGATCCGCCGCCGCTTCGACGAAATACAAGGTGCCCCGCTCCAACCGTCTGAGGTTTTGCAGGCCGCAGACGTGGGCGATATCGGTGGCTTTGCTCGACCAGGGCGAGACCGTGCCGATCCGGGGCGTGACCAAGATCTGCAATCCGCGATCGGTGCGCAGGTGCGGTTTCGGGCCGTAGGTCAGTAATCTGCCGAGAAGCTCGAGTTCGTTCTCGTCGAGAGGCTGCGAAACATCGGCAAAGTGAATGTACCGGGAGGAGATTCCGCTGACGCGCGGATCCACTGCATGCAGCGATTGCAGCAGCTTATCGAGCCGGAATTGCGACAGCGCGGGTGCGCCGAGCAAGCTGAACATGCAAGATTCTAACAGAACTGCGGGCTATTTACGGGCGTTCGAATCTCCGCCGGGTGTATAAATCGGCACGGGAAATTGCGACACATTAGACCCCTCGAGAGCCACGATCTTGCTGACCCCTTGTTTCTTGACTTCATCGATGCGAAGCACCGAATGCATGGGCAAATAAGTGCGCTTTACATCATTGAATTCGGCCTTTATCTTTTCCTCGGCCGGATCGACGACCACGGTCGAGCGTTCGCCGAAAACGAGTTCCTCGACCTCGATGAAGCCGAACAGACTGCCGTGGCTGACTTTACGGGCATAGATCTCATAGACCTTACCCTGATTCACGAACAGAACTTTGAAAATGTGACTCGCGGCCATTTAGAAGGCTCCAAGCATTGCTAGCATTTCATTATATAGGGGGGCTTAGCGCAATACCTCAGACCTATGGGAGGCAGCGAATATGACATTGCGCCTAAGCGTTGTCAGCGAGCACGGAATACGCCTAGGGGCACACTCTACCAAGGTGTTCGGCGTGCACGGCGGCAGCATCGGTCGCGGCACCGACAATGAATGGATTCTACCCGACCCCGAGCGTTATCTGTCGGGCAAACACGCGCGAATCGACTTTCGAGCCGGTGCGTATGTCCTGGTGGATACCAGTTCGAACGGCACGTATGTCAACGGCGCCCAGGTTCCGCTCGGCAAATACCACGATTACACGTTGAAAGACGGCGATTATGTTCGATTGGGCGAATACGAATTGCTGGTCAGCATCGACAAGAGCACTGACTTCCCGCCCGATCGGAGCGCGATCGTCGCCTATGATGGGCAATCGCCGTCCTCTGCCGTCACGAAGGCGACGGCCAACGACATCGGCGCCGACCTCGATCTGAGCCAATTGTTGGAGCCCAGCGATCAATTGGACGTGGATACGGGCCTCCGTCCGCGCAACTCCTATGGGCAGTCGATAACACCGGACTGGCCTGCGTCTCCCGTCGCAGAGGAGGCTTCGGCCACTCCATGGCACATGATGACGCGCCCGCTCAAGGTGGACGCCAAGGTAGGTACAGCAGCGTCGTCCGCTGCTGCGCGCCCAGGCGTGCCGGCTTTCCCGCAAGCCGCTCGTGCGCCGCAGGCGCCGGTATTGTTCGACGGCGACCTCGAGATCGGGCTTTCCGCATTTTGCCGCGGGGCCGGCATCGATCCGCGGAGCATCACCCCGGAAGCGCGCGGCGCCGCACTACAACTGGCCGGCCAATTGCTGCGCGAGTCCGTCTTGGGTCTCATGGATCTCACTCATGGCCGCAATGAATTCCGCAACCGATTTCGCATCTCGGCGCCGCCCAACGACGGCCCGGACTCACCGCTGAATTTCTCGGGCGGGGTGGACGAAGCCTTGGTTCGCTTGCTGACCAATCTCTCGTTGCGCGCGGGTTCAGTGGAAGCGATTCGGGATAATTTCAAGGAACTCAAGGCACAGAACACCGCATCGCTGGCCGCGACGCGCGCCGCGTTCGAAGCATTTCTCGAGCGCGTGGACCCCAAGGAGCTGGAGGAGCGCTTCGACCGAGCCGCCAAGCGCAGCGTGTTCGGCACGCAGAACAAAGGCAAGTATTGGGATCTGTACGGCGAAATGTTCTCAGGCCTGGCTCAGCGGCCGGCCGACGGCTTCCCGCATTTGTTCACGGAAGCCTTCGCCAAGGAATATGAGGCTAAACTGCGAACCTTGATTCCGCCGCGACGCAGCACCTTTGGCGCCGATCGAAACGAGCCGGTCGAGCCGGATGGTAAGGCCGTAGGCGATCTCTAACCTCAAATCGTTTGCGGGACAGCCATGCGGCTTCTGATCGTTGAAGACGATGACATCGTAGCCGATGCAATCTTCCGCGGATTATCCGCCGAGAAATACTCGGTCCATCGGGTCAGCAGCGCGGAAGCGGCTCAGTCCGCCATGGCCACCGAGGAATTCGCGCTCGCCGTGATCGATGTGGGCCTGCCCGGAGCCGACGGACTGACTTTCGTGCGCCGGCTGCGCAGCGGCGGCAATACCCTGCCGACGCTGATTCTCACCGCGCGCTGCACCCTCAACGACAAGGTCAAGGCCCTCGATCTCGGTGCGGACGATTTTTTGAGCAAGCCCTTCGAACCCGCAGAGCTTGCCGCGCGCTGTCGGGCTCTCATGCGACGGTCCAGCGGCGCGCTCGATGGCATCATCAAGCTCAATCGCATGAGCGTCGACCTGGTGGGCAAACGGCTCAGCATCGACGGCGCCGAAGTCGACCTCACGGCGCGGGAATGGCTGCTCCTGGAATGTCTGGTTCGCCGCACCGGTCAGATAGTTCCCAAGGAGCGCGTTCAGCAAGCGTTGGGCGGCCCCGCACAAGACCTGACTGCCAACGCCGTGGAAGTGAGCGTATCGCGGCTGCGCGCCAAGCTCGGCAACGCCGCCATCATCCGCAGTCTGCGCGGCCTGGGGTATCGACTCGAAGAAACAAAATCAGCGTGAACTCATCCATTAGCCGCCAGCTGATACTCTGGCTCGCCATACCGCTCATGCTGGTCGCGTTGTGCGGCGCGCTCGTTCACTATTTGAACCATGTCGCCCCCGCCGTGATCAGCAGTGATCGGCGCTTGAAGGAGGCATCCAATGCGTTGATGGCGCGCACGCAAATCGTCAACGGTCAATGGTCGCTCGATGCGCGCGCGGACGGTCGACCGCCCTTGCCCGCGGCCGACTCCGCCGTCTATGCCTTGCGCGACCCGCAAGGACGTTTGCTGCTCGGCGACTCGCGGCTGCCCGTGGTTACGCTCAATAACGAAACCAGCCAGCTGTTTGCGATGTCGCAGATCGACCGGCGCTACCTGCGCACGCTGTCGACGCGATTCGACACCGCCGCCGGGGCGGTCATCGCCACCGTGGCCGACACGCATAGTGCCGCTGGGCCGGCGGCACGCTTGGGACTGATGAGCACGCTGCTATGGGATTTCGTGCAGTTGGATATCACCCTGGTGTTGGTGTGGGTGGGTATTCAACTGGGACTGCGCCCGGTGAAACGGCTGCGTGATGAAATAGCCGAACGATCCCCCCTGGACCTGCGCCCGATCGATGAGTCTTCCGTGCCTCGCGAAATCGCTCCCGTGGTGGTGACGCTCAATCGCTTGTTCAGCCTGCTGCGTGCCTCGGTGCAATCGCAGCAGCAGTTCATCTCGAACACGGCCCATCAACTGCGCACGCCGATTACCGGGATGCAGGCGCAGTTGGACCTCCTGATCGCCGAACCGGCGGCGCAGCCCGTCAAGAATCGGCTATTGACCCTGCAGGAAGGCATCCGTCAGTTGGCGCATTCCTCCAATCAGCTGCTGACCTTGGCGCGCGCCGACCCGACCGCGAATATCTCTGCCCGCAAACAGCCCGTGGATCTCAATGGCATCATCGGCGAAGTGGTCGCCAAGTTTTACGATCGGGCGTTGCAGGGCAACATCGACCTGGGAATCGACGTGCAACCGATTTCCATCCAAGCTGATCCGTCTCTGCTCGAGGATCTCGTGAGCAACCTCGTCGACAACGCATTGAAATACACGCCCGCGGGAGGCAGCGTGACCGTCAGCGCGGGCCAGCTCAACGGCAAGCCTTTCCTTGCGGTGGAAGATTCGGGGCCCGGAATTCCCGCGGACGAACGCCAGCGGGTGCGACAGCGGTTCTACCGCATGCCCAATTCGCCGGGCCACGGCAGCGGCTTGGGACTGGCCATCGTCGACGAAATCGCACGTGTTCATGACGCCAGCGTCGATATTGGCCCCGGCGCCAAGAACCTGGGCACCAAGGTACTGGTGCAATTTCCTTGAAAACGCACGCCGGGCGCCACACGCGCGGCCGATCCGGGCTTTTTTTGCGCACGGCGTCCCAATCTGAGCACTTCGACCCCAGTTGTCAGTTTCGAGCAAGCTTGCGTCGTTACCATCGCGCTCATGAGTGAAATGCCATCCCGGAAACACGCGGCCCGCACGGCGCAGCGGTATGCCATCCGCGGCTTCACGCTGTTCGAGATGGTAGTCGTGATGGGCATCGTCGGCATTTTGATGGCGATTGCCATACCCTCGTACCAGTACGTCACCAACTCCAACCGTATTTCCGCTGAAATCAACGGACTGCTCGGCGACCTGCAATTCGCGCGCTCCGAGGCAATCAAGGAAGGCCAGACGGTCAGCATCTGCGTATCCACCAACGGTACAACTTGCGCCGCCGGCAACACCGCTTGGAATAATGGCTGGATCGTCCTTTCCCCCAGCTTTGCAACACCCCTGCGCGCACAGAGCGCATTCTCGGGCACCGATACCTTGACGGCCAACAATGCCATTTCGGCCATCGCCTTCAATCGCGAAGGCTTCGCGCCCGGTGTGCCCATCGGCGCGTTGCTGACGCTGCATGCCGCGACGCCCTCCCAGGGTTCGACGCGTTGCCTGTCCGTCACCTTGATCGGCCTCATGACCGTACAAGCCTACGGCGTCGGTGCGTGCACATGAGGCCGTCACTCCACATTGACTACAGTGCGCGACGATCGCGGGCGCGCGACTTCGCTGCGGCCCGGTCGCGCGGCTTCAGCATGGTCGAGGTGCTGGTGTCGCTCATCATCATCGCGGTCGGCATGCTCGGTCTGGCGAAGATTCAGGCGCTGGCCTACGCCAGCACCGGCATCGCAAGCCAGCAGTCGATCGCCGCACTCGAAGCCGCGAGCCTTGCGTCGGCCATGCGCGCCGACCGCAATTATTGGTCTGCGGTCACCACGCCGTTCACCTATACCGCCACGGCCACCACCATCAGCAGCCCCACCGATGGGACGCTGACCGGCATCTACGCGTGCGCCTCCGGCGGCTCCACGCCGGCCTGCACGGCGCCGCAGATCGCCGCCTATGATCTGCAAGCCTGGGTGACGGCCATCAACGCCGTGCTGCCGAAGCCTACGGCGACCATCAGCTGCCCGGCCGTGGTCACCGCCGGCACGCCCATCGGCTGCACCATCAAGATCAGCTGGCAGGAGGAGACCGTCGCCGTGAACACGACCTCGGCCGGCAACGCCATGACGGCCGCCGCCTACACCCTCTACGTGGTGCCCTAGGATCATGCTGCTCCTCCCGCAATCGCACCCGGCTCACCGGCAACGCGGCTTCACCATGGTCGAACTGATGATCGCCCTGTTGATCGGCCTGTTTCTCATGGGCGGTCTGATTGGTTTGTTACAGAGCAACAAGCGCGCCTTCAGCAGCCAGAATCAACTATCCCAGCTGCAGGATTCCGAGCGCCTGGCCATGACCATGCTCAACGACGTGATCCAGCAGGCCGGCTACTTCCCGGATCCGACCCTGAACACCGCCTCCTCTACGCTGCCGGCCTCCGGCTCCTGGACGCTGGGACAGTTCATCGTCGGCACGGCCAATGCGGCAGCGCCGGGCGACACCATTTCGGTGCGCTATAGCACGGCCAACCTCGACGGCATCCTCAACTGCACCGGCGGCTCGAATACCACCGGCGCCAACGCCACGTACATCAACATGTTCAGCGTGATCGTCAACGGGTCGGGAGTGAGCCAGCTGGTATGCACCCTGAACGGCACCGCCTATCCGCTGGTCAACAATGTCACCAACCTTCAGGTGCTATACGGCATCAACAACTCCGGCAGCGGCAACAACGTCGACACCTACATGACCAGCGCGCAGGTGGTGGCCGCCGCGGCGTGGAACAAGGTCATTTCCGCGCAGGTGACGCTGACCTTCAACAACCCGCTGTACGGCACGCCGGGTCAGCTGCAGTATGTGTCGATCGTACGCAAGATCAGCCTCATGAGCCAGACCGGATGACCCTCATGAAGCACCCCAATAATCGCAAGTCCTCGCAAACCGGCATCGTGCTGGTCTCCAGTCTGCTCCTGCTGCTCATCGTCACCATCATGGCGCTCAGCATTTTCCGCAGCTTCGGCATCCAGGAAAAAATTGCCGGCAACACGCGCGAGAAGCAGCGTGCGCTGCAAAGCGCCGTGAGCGTGGAACAGTTCGCCGAGACCTGGCTCGTGAACTCCAGCAACGCCCCGACCGCCGTCAATGCCGGCATCGCGCCCTCGGCCGACATTACCTGCACCACCACGGCCGATGCCAATGCCGGCGCCGGGCAAATCTGCAGCAACGCCCTCGCCGCGCCCACCTCGGTGCCGTGGGCCATCGGCGTCAACTACGCCCCGCCGAGCATGAACTACACCGGAACCACTCCCTATACCGTCACCAACGACGTGTACTTCGCCAGGCCGCAGTTCTACATCAGCGACATGGGGTCCTTGGCGAGTGCCAACGGCGAGGTCTACAAGGTCGACGCCTACAGTTACGGCACCAGCGCCAACACGGTGGCCGTGGTCGAAAGCACGTTCGCAATCACCTGCATCGTGTGCAATCCAGGAGGATTATGATGAACCGGAAATTCTTCGCCGCTCTCGCCGCCGCCTGCGCGTTCATGCTTGCCTGGTCGGGCGCGGCTCGCGCGCAAACCACCTACAGTGACGACTTTACCGGAGCAGGTACCGACCCTACCATTAATAACCAATGGTATTTCAATGACGGCGCGTGCCTCACGGCCGGAGCCAGCACCTCGCTCTCGCAGCCGAACTGGATCCCGTCGTGCAGCACCATCTGGAGCACGTACTACTCCGTCAAGCAGCCCAACCAGTCCAGTGCCGATACGAAACTGGTCGGCGGATCGGCCGGCACGACGACCGGCGGCGTGACCACCGCGGCTCTCGACCCGGTCGGCTCGGGCGCGCTGCGCTTCACGAATGGCTACCTGTCTACGCATAGCGGCAATGGGCTGTGGGAAGACGGGTCGATCATCTCCGCGAACACCTTCAACGCGGGTCAAGGGGTGCAGCTCACGTTCAAGACCGTCAGCTATCGCGGCGACAGCGGCGGCTACGGTGGGGATGGCGCGGACGGCATTGCCTTCCTGCTCATGGACGGCGGTCTCACTCCCGGCACGCCTCCCTACAACGGCATCGGCAATGTCGGCGGCAGCTTGGGCTATGCCTGTTCCAACATCAACGGCCCCGTGTATGACGGCCTGGTGGGCGCTTACATCGGACTCGGTATCGACGAATATGGAAACTTCCTGCACGGCGCACAGCTCTACCCCGGGTACTCGGGCACAAACGTGGTCAATCCCTCATATCTGGGTTACAACGCGCCTGCCGGCGACAACGGCCAATTGGGTTATGGCTTTCATCCGAACCGCATCGGCCTGCGCGGCGCCGGCAACGTCTCGTGGAACTACCTGAGCACCACCTATTCTGCGTACTATCCCGCGAGCGTATTGAATACCCCGGCGCTGCAGCAAGCTGCGGTGCGCAACACCTGCATCACCGGTTCGGTGTTGAACTATTCCACCAATGCCTACGCCTCCTGCCCCGTGGGCAACGGCCCCGGCTCCACCAGCACCTCTCCCGTCGCGAACTGCCCGGGGACCGTGTCCACCGCGACGCTGACGGCGGCAGGCAAACCGGCGCTGCTGGACTACGCGCCCATTCAAAACGGTTATGTGGAACTTCCCTCCACCGTGCAAATCGCCAATGAAAGCGCGATGGCGCGGCCCACGGGTATTGGCACCAACGGCAACGTGTTTCTCTACAGCCTCAAGATTACGCAAAGCGGCCTGTTGAGTCTTTCCTACAGCCTGAACGGCGGTGCGTCGGTCTCGGTCCTCAAAAACCAGTCCATCACGGCAACCAACGGCCCGCTGCCCGCCACGCTGCGTTTCGGCTTCGCGGGTGCCACCGGCGGCTCGTCCAACATCCACGAACTGCTGTGTTTCAAGGCCGCCCCCGTGGATACTTCGAGCAGTTCCTCGACCACGGATCAGCAACAGACCGGAAAACTCGAGACCTCCTCTCAAGCCTACTTCGCCTACTACGACCCCCAAGACTGGACCGGACGGATGACGGCGTACGGTATCGCGGTCACCGCAGGCGTCGTCACCATCAATGCTCTGGCGAACTGGGACAGCCAGTGCGTGCTGACCGGAGTGTCGAACCTGTCGACGACGACCTGCCCGACCACCGGCCTCACCACGCCGGCCAGCGCTCAACCCGTGGCGACCGGTACCAGCGGAAGCCGTGTCATGCTGACGTGGAATGATTCGGGTTCAAGCGGCGCCGGCGTTCCTTTCGAATGGCCCGGCAGTAGCGGCATCACCGCCGCGGAAGAGACTGTCCTCGATGCCGGCGACGCCACGCCGATCAACGCGAACCGCCTGAACTACCTGCGCGGCGCGCGGACCAATGAAATCAATACGTCCGGCGTCGGGCTGTTCCGTGCGCGCGATGGGATCCTGAGCGACATCGTCGACTCCAGCCCCACCTGGGTCGGACCGCCCAACTCACCGTACACGCTAACCTTCAGAGACCGCTTCTTTGCGGGAGATGCAACGCCGGAAAACACCGGGCCGAGCTACGCCAGTTTCATATCGAACAACCAATCTCGTTTGAACGTCGTCTATGTCGGCGCCAATGACGGGTTCTTGCACGGCTTCCGGTCGGGTTCCGAGGATGTCAACGGCAACGTCATCAACAACGGGACGACGCCCAACGACGGAGCCGAGGTGTTGGCGTACATGCCGGGTAGTGTCGTGAACACCATTCATAACTCGACCAATGGCGCGCTGGACTTCGCCAACGCGCAATACGGCCACAATTTCTTCGTCGACGCGACCCCCGGCACCGGCGACCTGTTCTATCAGAACGCCTGGCACACCTGGTTGGTGGGCGGCTTGGGAGCCGGCGGCGCCGATATTTACGCGCTCGACATCACCGATCCGAGCACCGCGAGCTTCAACGAGGGCAATGCCGCCAACGTGGTCAAAGGCGATTGGAATCCGAGCACGATCACCTGCGCCAATGTGGGGAGTTGCGGCAATAATCTCGGCAATACCTACGGCACGCCGCTGGTCCGTCGCTTCCACAACGGCATGTGGGGCGCCATCTTCGGCAACGGCTTCGGCAGCACGTCGGGCGATGCCGGCATCTTCGTCATGACCGTCGATCAGAGCACCGCAGCCAAGACATTTTATTATTTGAGCACGGGCACCGGCTCCGCCGGCAGCCCCAACGGCATCGCCTATGTCACGGCAGCCGACCTCGACGGCGATCACATTACCGACTACGTCTATGCCGGCGATCTGCAGGGCAACGTCTGGCGCTTCGATCTGACCGGCTGCCTACCCCAAGCGGGTTCGTCGGGCAGCTGCACCTCGACGGGCTGGGCCGTCACACCCGGGCCCTTGTTCAAGACGCAGAGCGGACAACCCATCACCACCCCGGTGGTCCTGGCCTCTGCGCAAGTCGTGGGCGCGAACCCCGTGCTCCTCGTGTCGTTCGGTACGGGTCAACGCACGCAGTTCACCACCACGTCGGCCACCACGTATGCAGCGGCAACCCAGAGCATGTACGGTGTCTGGGACTGGAACTTCTCTACGTGGAATGCAACGTCGGCCTCGCAATATGCCAGTCTGTCGGCCGCGCAAGTCGCCAAGGCGGAGGGCCTGTCAGGCTCCACCCCCAATACCCTCGCGATCTCCAATTTGCTGGCGCAAACCTTCAGCCCCGGCTCCATCACGGGCACCATCGATTCCAGCAACTCCACGGTCACCTGGGCGCAATGCGGCACCGTCACGCCCATTACCTGCAATGGCGGTGTGTTCGGCTGGTACGCCAATTTGCCTGGCACCCAAGAACAAGTGGTCTCCAGTCCCACGCTCTATCAGCAGGCGTTCATCGTGAACACGACCGTACCGGCGGTCAACAATCCGCTCTCCTGCTCGACCAGCAAGGATACCGGCAACACCTACATCATCAATGTAATGTCCGGCGGTACCTTCACCACCACCGGCACCACCACGCCCACCAAGGTCAGCGGCTTCCTGACCAACAGCGATGTCAACACGGTAGGGCAGAACACCAATGAGACCGGCTCGTTGACGGTGGTGAACACCGGTTCCAGCACCTATCTCGTCGGCCAATCCGTCAATCCGACGCCGGGACAAGCGCCGGGCCAGGCCACGCAGTTCAAACTGCCCACCAACATCCAAGTCAATCGGGTGACCTGGACCCAGCTGCGATAGCGGCGCCCAGGATTTGAGGATCTTATGATGAACAAACGCCACACATCGCCGCGAACGAGCAGCGCCGGCTTCTCCCTGATCGAGCTGATGGTGGCCGTGGTCGTAGCCAGTATTCTGGTCGCGATTGCGGTCCCCACGTACACCGCCCAGATCCAAAAGTCGCGGCGTACCGACGCCAAGACGGCGCTGCTCGATCTGGCGGGACGCGAAGAGCGGTATTTCAGCACCAATAACGGCGCGTATTCCAGCTCGCCGTATGCACTGGGGTATAGCAACTCGACCACCGCGACGTTTCCCGTCACCGTCGGCAGCGGTTACTACACAGTGAATGTGGCTGCCAACGCAGGCACGGCGACCGCCGTCGCAACGTTCACCATCACGGCGACGCCCACCGGCACCCAGGTGAACGACGCCGCCTGCACCTTATTCACCATCAACAATCTCGGACAGCAAACAGCCACGGGCAGTGACCCGAACGCGAACGTCGACTGCTGGAAGTAGCGCTTAGGCGCTTATTGCCGGGCGCTTCCAACCGCGCGCGACTTCAGTTCGCGCTGTATCCACGCCCCTCGATACACGCCAGCATTGCGCGCCGGTAGTCGTTGCTGTTGGCAGCGCCCTGGCCCGCCTGAGAGGCGGCCCACTGCTGGCACTCGCGCTTATCGATCGACTGCTGCTGTTCGCTTTGGCCGTTCCTCGGGTACATGAAAATTTGGCCGCCGGTGCCCGGTGCCGGCTCCGAAACTGGGGGCGGCTCCGAAGCACCCGGCGGCGGCGCAGCGGCCCCCTCGCCGGCGGTCCCCGGATCCGTTACCGGCGGCGGATCGGTCGCCGTATAACCGTTGTACCCCGGGTTCCAGGTGTAATAAACGTCGTTGGCATAGTAGTACGGTATACCGTCCCACCAATACGTCGCGTAAGCCAAGGGCAGGATGGGGAGAAACCAGGCAAATCCTAGTCCGTAGTACGCGCGCGGCCAATAGCCGCCCCGCCAGTAGCCGCCACCCCAATAGGCGCCCGTCGAATATCCGTGGCGGTACCCGCCGCCCGGATAGCCATAGGCAGGATGACTGCCGTAGCTGCCGCCGGCATAGGCATGGGTCGCCCCGTACCCGCCGCCGCCATATGCGTGCGCGCCGCCGGCGTAATGCCCGGCCGCGCCAATGCGAGCCCCACCGCCGAAATGGGCGCCGCCGCCCGCGTGCCCCGCCGCATGCCCGCCGCCGTGGCCGCCACCGTGGCCGCCGCCCGCGTGCCCTTCCGCGAAGGCAGGCGCCGCCACCGCCAACGCTGTCCCTAGGACACCCGCCGCTACCGTAACGCGCCGACCCTTGGTACTCATGATTGCACTCTCTGAGGAACAGTAAGACTTAACGTATACAACGCAGTTCGGGCAGATTGGTGGACATGAGAGTCAAAAAGACGATTTAATCGGCGCGCCGCGCCGCATTAAACATAATGTAAGCTGTTCGGCCGGGAGCTGCCTCGAAAAATCGCGAATTGCTTTCATTCACGATCACCGAACCTACATAGGCACGGTTCGCAAGATTGTCAGCGCTGACAAACTCGCTGAACCGCCATCGTGTGGACTGCTGTTCGAACCCGGCGCGCACGTTGGCTACCCAATAGCCCGCGGTCGACGCACTGTTGAGATCGTTCGCATAGATATGTGCCCGGCTTTGGGCCTCCAAGGTGGCCGTGAAACCCATGGGCGCGTATGCCCATGTGAGCCCCGAATACAGCGCATTCGTGGGAACCGCAGGCAAGTGACTTCCCGCGCGCACCAACACGTAGGTCGGCGGCAGTACCGCCGTGGGAGTGGCCGGGGGAGTGCAAGGCGGACCCGTACAGGTGTAGTAGCCCTGTCCTACTACCGCCCGGATATATGTGTACGCCACGCGGGCGCTGAACCCACCCGCCCACGCCGCGTCCACCGCCAATTCCGCGCCGCGGCGGTTGGTTTGGCCGATGTTCTGTTCCACCGCGCGGCCGTTCGTGTTTGCGAGCACCGATAGCTCGTCGTCGGTCTTGATATAAAAGCCGGCGAGATCCGCGCGCAACTGATCGGACCCGACCTTGACGCCCGCTTCGTAGTTGTCACTGCGCGCCGGCTTCAGCGCGAGATTCAAGCCAGGCAGGCTGCCGTTGGTGGACCGATACGCCAAATCATCCAGCGTCGGCGTCTCGAAGCCCTTGCCATAGGACGCGTACACGTTAACCGCGGATGCGGCGCGGAACGTCACTCCTCCCACCGGATTCACCGCCGAATAGCGCACGCCGCTGTCGGGTTCCGTGATCCCGGGCAGATGATCGTGCGACGTCACATCCACCGTACTGTTGCGGACGCCCGCAATCACGCGCCATCGCGGATCCGGATCCCACTGCGCCTGCAGATACTGATCGAAGTCATACACATGATTGGCCTCGTCGCGCCGTATCGCGCCCTCCACGCCCAGTTCGGAGCCGACGTAATTGAGAAACCCCAGCCGCGACTCTGCCAGATCGTCGTAACTGATTCCGCCGACCACCTGAAACGGCATGCCGCCCGGATTTCTCTGATCGGTGACGTGAGCATCGATGCCCCAGTACGCCCGATCCAAGTCGATGACTCCACCGGGATAGAGCGGCGCATGCTCCTCCGTCGCCTGCGGAATGGCTTGAAATTGCGTCGTGGCCCGGTGCCCGGTGTACACGGTGCTGGTGAAATCGTCCGCCTCACTTAAGCGCTTGTCGTAGACGGCGCCGAGTTGCTCCTGACCCAGCGTCTTACGCGTGTTGTAGGCAATCGCGCCGACGCCCGCCTGCTGCGGATTCGCAGCCAGCTGCGCCTGCGTGAGTCCAAGCGGATCCTGCACGAAAGGCGTTTCGATCGCGTTGGCCACGAACGTCAACGTCGCCGTGTCGCTCATCGGAAATTTCAGCTTGCCGTTGAAAAGATTCCGTTCGGCGTCGCTGTGAAAACGATACCCATCGGTTTGAAAGTGCGAGGCGTCCAGCACGTAATCGACGACTCCGTCGTTGCCCGTGGTCTTCAAGGCATATCGCTGTGTGTTGAACGTGCCGTATTCCGCGGTTCCATCCACCCAGTAGCCGGGCTTCGCATCCTCCGTAAAGACTGCGATGACCCCGCCGGAGGAATTGCCGTACAGGGCGGAAAACGGACCGCGCAACACTTCGATGTGATCCGCCGAACCCAAATCGAATTGCGAGAACTGGCCTTGGCCATCCGGCATGGTGCCGGGTATACCGTCGGAATACAGGCGCACGCCGCGCACACCGAAGCTCGAGCGCGCGCCGAAACCGCGCACTGAGATCTGCAAATCCTGCGCATAATTCTGGCGGCTTTCGGCCGACACCCCGGGCACCGTCATGAGGGATTCCGACAGATTGACTTGCAACTGGCCGGCTTGGATGGTGCGCCGATCCACTCGGTCGATCGATGCCGGCAGGTCGGCGCTCGACTCAGCAACCCGTGTCGCCGTGACCACGATGGGCGCGAGCTCCAATGAGGTCTGGGCCTCGGCCCTGCGACAAATACCGCCCACCGCCAGGAAAACGCCGGCAAGCGCGACAATAACCTCTTTAGCCATACGATCGTCACCCCCGTCCGCAACGCGGCTGCATGGTATTCGATTCACCATGGCGCTGCATGATAGGGATTGCCGCCGCGCCCGACGTAGATGCCGCTGCGCCCCGACTTAGGTTGACATTCCGCCCGCGGTGACCCGAGGCGGAAGGAATTCCTCGGTGGACCGGACGGTGCTAGGATGATCGGCTATTCCTCGCGAGTAGCTCCTCTAGGACGGCATTGAGAAAATTCCTGCATCGTTTCGAGCTACGCCTCGCCGTCATGACGATCGCGGGGCTGCTCATTGCCCAGCTGGGAGCGATCTCGCACGCCTACTCGCACGACGCGGCCGTGCACCCCACATCAACGCAGCAAACCGGTCCGGGCAGCCACGATCCTTGCAATGACTGTCTATCATATGCGCCGTTGTTGTCCGCCGGCGGCGCGCCCAGCGCAGTGCCGTTCAACGTGCCGCAGGGCCGCAGCGCCGCCGCCCGCGCAGCGGCCGGCTCGCTGATCGATCGTTCCCTCAACCTAGCGTTTCGCTCTCGCGCACCACCCTACACGCCCTAGATTTCCCGGGAATCATTGACCGCTTGGCCGGTCCTGCCGCCTGCGCGGTGAGCGTGTATCGTCTGTCGAGGAGAGTGTTTGCATGTTGAGGTTTCAATCCATGGCGCCGCGGTTGGCGGTGTCCATAGCCGTGTCCGCGATTTTTCTGCGGCCCGCGCCGGCGGTCGAGCCTACACCTGACGACTCGAGCAGCATGCTCGCTCCGATCACCGTGATTGCGCAGCATTTGAACGATGCCCGCAACGGCATTCAAACCCAAACCGGTGCGTCGACCTATGTGATCGACGAAGCGGCGATAACGGCCGCCCCCGGCGGCGATAACAACTTGCTGAATCAAGTCATCATGCAGGCACCCGACGTCGCCCAGGATTCGTTCGGTCAGTTTCACGTCCGCGGCGAACACAACGGCCTGCAATACCGCCTGAACGGCATCATTCTGCCGGAAGGCATCAGCGTCTTCGGCCAGTCCTTGGACCCCCGGCTGATTTCCTCCATGACGCTCATTACCGGCGCCCTTCCAGCCGAGTATGGCCTGAGAACGGCCGGCATCATCGATTTGAAAACCAAGAGCGGCGTCATCGACCCGGGCGGTTCGATCTCGATCTACGGAGGCAGCCACGGCGAGGTGACGCCGAGCTTCAATTACGGCGGATCATCCGGAAACCTCAACTATTTCGTGTCGGGTGATTTCCTGCACAGTGATTTGGGTATCGAGTCGCCGGACGGCAGTTCCAACCCCATTCATGACCATACCAAGCAGTATCACGGCTTTGCCTATCTCGAAGACATTCTGAACGAGGAAAACCGTTTGAGCGCCGCATTGAGCACCTCGACGGGAGAATTTCAAATACCCAACAGGGCCGGACTCGAACCCAGCATCACCAACGCCAGCGGCCTGCCGCTCATGGTCGGCGGTCAAACCACGTACCCTAGTGCGGATCTCGATGAATCCCAACGCGAACTCAATCATTTTGCGGTTCTGAGCTGGCAGCATTCGCAGGGTGCGCTGGACGTCCAGACCTCCGCAACCGCGCGATATTCGAGTCTCACCTTCACTCCGGACGTGCTCGGAGATGTGCTGTTCGACGGTGAGGCGCAACACGCTTACAAGCAGAACGTCGCCTATGCGTTGCAGTCCGATGCGGCCTTTAAGTTGAGCGATACGCACACCGTTCGCGCGGGAATCTTCGCGCAGAGCGACCATTCGAGAAGCGCGACGACTTCGCAAGTCATTGCGCTGGATCCGGACGGAAACCAGATCAACGATGTCCCCGAATCCATCGTTGACGATGGCGGCAAGACCGAGTGGATCGAGAGCGGATATCTACAGGACGAGTGGAAGGTGATCGAGGCGGTGACGCTCAACTACGGCCTGCGCTTCGACCATTTCACCGCGTTCACCAGCGCTCACCAACTGAGTCCGCGCCTCAACGTGGTGTGGGAGGTCCTGCCCGGCACCACCGTGCACGGCGGTTACGCGCGCTACTTATCGCCGCCGCCCTTCGAATTGGTGGGCAACGAGACGGTGGCCAAATTCGTCGGCACCACGGCCGCCCCGTCCGTGACCGAGGCCGATACGCCGCAGGCGGAACAAGCGAATTACTACGATATCGGCGTCCAGCAGAAGCTGGACGACGGCTTCACTATGGGTCTCGATACCTACTACAAGCAGTCGCACAACCTGATCGATGAAGGCCAATTCGGCGCGCCGATCATTCTCACGCCCTTCAACTACGCTCAGGGAAAACAGTATGGCGCCGAACTCACCGGTAATTACGCCAGCGAGAATTTGTCCGCTTATGTGAACCTGGCGTATCAAAGCGCCAAGGGCAAGAACATCGATTCGGCACAATTCAATTTTTCGCAGGCCGAACTCAACTACATTGCCGATCGTTATATTGACCTCGATCATGAACAGCGCTTCACCGCGTCGGGCGGTACGTCCTACGTCTGGCAGGGCACGCGGTTCAGCGCCGATTTTCTGGTCGGATCCGGTCTGCGCGCGGACGAGGTCCTGCCCGACGGCTTTTCGATCCCGAACGGCACTCACCTTCCTTACTACACCCAGGTCAACCTCGGCACCAGCCGCGTGTTCCACCTGGACAACGCAGGAACGTTGACCGCGCGACTCGATCTCATCAATGCCTTTGACAAGATTTACGAGATCCGTAACGGCGTCGGCGTCGGCGCACCGCAGTATGGGCCGCGACGCGGCTTGTTCGTCGGCCTGTCGAAGTCGCTCTAGTCGAAGTCGCTCTAGAAGTTATCCGCCTGATACACGACCCGGCCGCCCACCACGGTCTGCAGCACTTTGGTCTCGGCGATCTCTTCTGCCGGAACCCTCAGAACATTTCGATCCAAGACGATGAGGTCGGCAAACTTGCCGACCTCGATCGAGCCCGTGACGCGATCCTGATGCAACTCATAGGACGAGTTCATGGTGATCGCCCGCAGGACCATGGCGCGCGTAAGCCCGGGATCTTCGCTCAAGCGGCCCGCATATTTCGGTAAGCTGCGCGGCGAATTGGTACGCGTCACGCCGACTTTGAGCGCAAACCATTCATCGAGCGGATCCACCGGCCAGTCGCTGCCGTATGCAATGCGCGCACCGGCGGCGGCCAAAAAGCCTGCCGGTTCCATATACTTGAAGCGGCGAGGACCCATGTAGTCGCGCGCATTGTCGACGGTATCCGATGCCGGCTTTTCCCATTGAAACGACAACACCGGGGTGACATTCAACTTGCGGAAGCGCGCAAAATCGGCTGGATCCGCGATCTCATCGTGAGCAATCGCAAACCGAATGTCTTTCTTCGGATATGCCTCGCGCACGGCCTGAACGCCGTCGAGGGCCTCGCGCACGGCTCGATCGCCGTCTGCATGCATGTGCGGCTCGAATCCGGCAGCCACGACGGTGAGCAGCAGTGCACGCAAAATCGGCGCTGGGAAATACACCTCCGGTCCGCGATTCTTACTCGGCGCCCATGATTGACCAGCCGCGGTTCCTTGTGGCGCGAAATAAGGCTCCAGCATGGCGCCGGTCATGGCAGGCGCGGTGATTACGCCGTCGAGAAACAGCTTCACATTACGCGCGGTGATGCCGGGGTTCGGCTGTGTCGTCCCGCCATCGTAGCGGCGCGCCAAGGCCGTTACCCGTGCAGTCGCCTTCGTCGGGTCGCGACCTTCGGGGGGAGTGATCAGCAGCGCAAAGTGAGCGCGCGCGGTCAACGAGCCCTCACGCTGCAAGCGCGTGAACGCCGCGAGTGCCGGTAATTCGGCCGCTGCATCCAGAAACGTCGTGATGCCCTGTCTACGCATCGCATCGAGCGCCGCTTCAGCGGACCTCACTTCATCATCCGGTGTGGGCTTGGGGACCTTGTCGGACACCAAATCCTGGGCAGCGTCATCCAGGAGCCCCGTCGGGTTCCCCGCCGCATCGCGGCCGATCTTTCCGCCCAGGGGATCCGCCGTTTTGGCGGTAATGTCCGCGATGTCGATGGCGCGCGAATTCACCAATGAGGTATGTCCGAACGAGGACGCGACTAGAATCGGTCGCTTGGTTTTCAGTGCATCCAACACCGCACGATTGGCGACGACCCCGGCCGGAACCATGCCTTCTTGGAACCAGTTCACCACTTCCAGCCACCCGTTCGGCTCCTGGGTCCGCGTTGCATCGAGGCAGGACTGGATCTTGGCCTGCATCTGTTCGATGCCCAGCTGTTCATAGTCCAAGCTGCACTTGAGCAGCGCAGCACCGCCCTGCAACGGATGCATGTGCCCGTCGACGAGACCCGGCATGAGCATTCGCCCCTGCAAATCGATCACTTGCGTCTTGCCGCCGATGAACGGCGCGAGACCCGCATCGGCGCCGACGTAGACGAAGCGGCCGCCGCGAATCGCCAGCGCCTGCTGGACGCTGTCGTGGGCGTCGACCGTGTACACCGAGCCGTTGCGATACACGGTGTCTGCGGCCGCGGATGCTGCAGGCAAGGCCCCTGCTTTGGTCGCTGCTGCTGCTGCGACGACGGCGGCAGCAGCAGCACCGGCAAAACTTGCCGAGGACCCCGAAATGGCGCCCGCCAGGACGAGTAATGGCATCGCAATCAATTGATCATATCGCATCGAGCGCAGCTCCTAGATCAGCAATCAAATCGCCGGCATCCTCGATGCCGACGGAAAGTCGGATCAACGCATCGGTGATGCCTATCCGATCCCGCGTCGCCTTCGGCAAACCAGAATGCGTGGTGCTTGCGGGGTGAGAAATCAGCGACTCGGTGCCGCCCAAACTCACGGCCAATTTAATGACTTGCAAGGCATCCAGTAATCTAAACGCTTCCGCCTCGCCGCCTTTGACCGCAAATCCAAACGTCGATCCAGCGCTCTTGCACTGCCGCTCGAACACCGTGCGGCGCGGATCATCGTGCGCGATGAAACCCAGGTAGTTTACGCTGGCGATCTTCGGGTGCCTGCGCAGGAAGTCCGCCACCAGCGCCGCGTTCTGCGCCGACTTGTGCATGCGCAGGGAAAGCGTCTCCATGGAACGCATGATCATCCAAGCCGAGTTGGGATCGAGTTGGGTGCCCAGGGCACCGCGCAACTTCTTGATGGGACCGACGACATCTCGCCCGCCCACGACACCGCCGGCGACCAGGTCGGAATGACCGCCCACGTACTTCGTCAACGAGTACATGACCAGGTCCGCGCCATGCGCCAGCGGCCGCTGGAACACGGGACCCAAAAACGTATTGTCGACCAAGACCGGCGGCCGCGCGCCGCCTTGCCACAGCCTAAGTTGTTCGGATATGTCGCGCATCAGCTCGAGATCGACCAAGCTGTTGGTCGGATTCGCGGGCGTTTCGGTCATGACGAGGCAAACCCGCCCGCCCGTCTCCTTCGCCTTGGCCAGGGCGCGGGTGGCGGCCGCGGCCACGGCATCACGGTCACACCCTTCCGTAAAGCTCACTGCGCCGACACCGAACTGCGGCAAGGTCTTTTCAATCAGCGTTTCCGTGCCGCCGTAGAGCGGCTGGCTCATCAATATGACATCGCCGGGTCGTACGTACGTCCACAACGCCGTCGAAATCGCGGCCATGCCGCTCGAGAACACCGCCGCCGCCTCGCCTTCCTCCCACAGCGCGAGTCGATCCTCGAGCACTTCCAGGTTTGGATTGTTGAAGCGCGAGTACACGAGTCCGGATGACTGTCCCGCGCCGGGTTCACGGCGCCCCGACGTGTAGTCGAAAAAATCCTTGCCGTCTTGCGCGGTCTTGAAGACGAACGTCGAGGTCAGGAATATGGGGGGCTTCAGCGATCCTTCGGACAATGCGGGATCGTAGCCGTAGCCCATCATCTGTGTTTCAGGCTTCAGCAGGTGCTGGCCTATTTTACGTTTATGATATGCATCGTAACTCACGTTGCCCCCTGATCGGTCTTGCAATGCCCGGCAATATACTCCGCCCGCCGTAGCGCCGGGGCTGCGCGTACCAATGCATTCGAGGAAAGAATAGCTCGTGATATTGACCATCATCGCCGCCGCCGCCTTTGCAAGTACCTTGGCGGGCGGACTGTTGGCTCTCAAGTTGCGCGACAAATTGCATTTGATCTTGGGCTTCAGCGCCGGCGCCGTGATCGGCGTCGCCTTCTTCGATCTACTTCCCGAAGCGATCAATATCGGCATGAAGTTTCAGAGTCCAACCACGATTCTCGCCTGGACTGCGATCGGCTTCTTGTCCTATCTGGTGCTCGACCGGATCCTGGCGTTCCACGGCGATGCCGTACATCGCGGCGGCTTCACCGCCTCCGTGCTGTGCGTTCACAGTCTTCTGGATGGCGTCGCCATCGGAGTCGCGTTCCAAACCTCGAGATCCATCGGCATGGTCGTGGCGATCGCCGTGTTGACCCATGATTTCTCCGATGGTATCAACACCGTGAATATCGTTTTGAAGAATCGAGGTGCCCGCGCGACGGGCTTATCCTGGCTGTTGCTGGACGCGGTGGCGCCTGTGATCGGCATCATCTCGACCTTTTCTTTCGCGCTGCCGGGCGATGATTTCGGCTTGGCGCTTGCATTGTTCGGCGGATTTTTTCTCTATATCGGCGCCAGTGACCTGATCCCCGAGAGCTACCACGCGCATCCGAAATTCCTCACTACCGCAATGACGCTGCTCGGCGCCGCGGTCCTCTATCTCGCGATAACCCTAATCGGGTAACGATGGTTGCGCGGGGCGGCCATCCGCGGGGCGGCCATCCGCAGGACGGCGGCCCGCGGGACGACGACTGGTTGCGGCGCTGCCCGCCGAGGCAAACATGATGCTCGCAATCGCCCCCCATTGGATGATGCTCAAGGTCTCGCCCAGAAACATGAGCCCCGACAGTGCGCCCAGCGCCGGATTGGCGCTCATCAGCACGCCGAAGGTGCGCGTGGGCAGACGGGTAAGCGCGTACATTTCGAGCGAATACGGCAACGCGCTTGACAGCAGCGCCATTGCGCAGGCGGTCGGCAATAGGGCGGGCGACAGAAGCGCTGTCCCCGACTGCGCGATACCGATGGGCATGATGACAATAGCAGCGGCCAGCGTGCCCAGCGCGGCCGTTTGACCACCATGTGCGTTGCCCGCCTTCTGACCGAACACGATATACAGTGCCCAACACACGCCGGCCGCGAGCGCGTACGCGATGCCTGCCGGGTCCAGCGGCTTGGACTCGTGCCCCCATGGCAAGAGGACGATCAAGCCCGCCGCGGCCAATGCAATCCACGCGAAATCGATTGCGCGCCTCGATGTCGCGATCGCCACAGCGAGAGGCCCGGTAAATTCCAAGGCCACCGCGATGCCCAACGGTATCCGGTTCAACGACAAATAGAAGAATAAATTCATCCAGCCCATCGCCAGTCCGTACATGACGATCGTCCGCGCCTCGCGCGCACTGAGTCTAACGCGCCACGGCCGCCAAACCGCCAGCAGCATCAGGCTCGCCAAGCCCAGTCGAAGCGCGGTCGTTCCCAATGCGCCTACGATGGGAAACAACTGTTTTGCGAGGGCTGCGCCGATTTGGAAGCAGAACATGGCGACGATCAGTACGGCGACGGGCAATACGACCGAATGAGGCTTGAACAGCGAAGCGAGCGTCACAATAATCCAAGGGTGAATGGCTTTTCAGATTAGCATCGCCGTGGCGCAGCGGTAAACGTCAAGGAGTATTCCAATCGCGATCAGCACGCCAGTTTGCATGCCCGACTCGCTGCGCACGCCGGTTTCGCCGCTGCCGCGTTCGCTTCTTCCCCGTGACACCATAGCGCTCGCGCGCTTTCTGCTCGGCAAGGTGTTGGTGCGTGAGTTGAACGCTGGGCAGGCGACGGGCCGCATCGTCGAAACCGAGGCCTATCTGGAAAATGACCCTGCCTGCCATGCGTTTCGCGGCATGACACTGCGCAATCGTTCAATGTTCCTGGAGGTGGGTCACGCCTACGTTTATCTGTGCTACGGCACATCGTACCTGCTCAATGTATCAAGCGAGGTCCATGGAACCGGCGCCGGCGTCCTGCTGCGTGCACTCGAGCCGCTGACCGGCATCGAGCACATGCAGCACGCGCGCCGGAACAGCCGGCTTCTCGACCTTGCGCGCGGACCCGGCCGCTTGGCATCTGCGATGCGGGTTGACCTTCGGCACGACGGGATCGACTTGTTTTCGCAGGGGCCGTTGTGGATCGGCAGCGACGGCGCCACTGTCGATTCGATCGGCGTGAGCCCGCGAATCGGCATCACCAAAGGCGCCGACGCACGCCTGCGCTACTTCGTCGCCGGCAACGACTATTTGAGTGGATCGAGGCGGCTCAATGCACCATCCGTTTGAAGATTTTTTGGCGGCACGCCCCTTGGTCGTCCTCGATGGCGCACTGGCCACCGAACTCGAGCGCCGCGGCGCCGATCTGCGCGACCCGCTTTGGTCGGCCAAATATCTGATCGAGCAGCCCGGCTTGATCCGCGCGGTGCATTTGGATTACTTCAATGCGGGCGCGGATGTGGCAACGACGGCGACCTACCAAGCCACTTTCGAGGCCTTTCATCGCCGCGGAATCGCACATGAAGACGCGGCGCGCTTGATGCGCGGCGCCGTGGCGCTTGCCGTCGAGGCACGAGATGAATTTTGGGATGTTCCCGCCAATCGCGCCGGACGCCTGCGCCCGCTCGTAGCGGCCTCGATAGGACCTTACGGCGCGATGCTGGCGGACGGCTCGGAATATCGGGGCCATTACGCGCTGAGCGATCGCGCGCTACGGGACTTCCATCGACCGCGGTTGCGAGTACTCGCCGAATCGGGCGCGGATCTATTGGCCTGCGAAACCCTTCCATGTCTACGCGAGGCGCTGATACTGGCGCAACTGCTCGATGAATTTCCAGCGATGTCCGCGTGGATCAGCTTTTCCTGTCGGGACGGCAGCCGTAACTGCGAAGGGGACGACATCGGCGCATGCGCCGCCGCCTTGCATCCGTTTCCCCAAATCGCTGCGATCGGTGTGAACTGCACCCGCCCCGAGTACATGAGTTCGCTGCTCCGGCAGATGCGGCGCGGGACCGACAAGCCGCTCATTGCCTATCCGAATTCAGGGGAACGCTACGATGCAGCGGCCAAGGCCTGGCTGGAGTCTGCGGACGATCAACCATTCGCGGATCGCGCGGGCGCGTGGTTCGAGGCCGGAGCGCGGATCATCGGCGGCTGCTGCCGCACGACGCCTCAGGACATCAAGGCGATTTACGCGCATTACGCCGCAACTCGCCGTTAGCAGCCTCAATGTTCGGAAAAATTCGGTTCGCGCTTCTCGAAGAACGCGCGTACACCCTCGACGCAATCATGAGTTTCGAGCGTCATCTCTTGAGCGCTGCGCTCGGCTCGTAACTGCTCTTGCAGGGAATTGTCGAACGTCGAGGCGTGCAGCGACCGAATCTGACCGAGTACGGCGCTCGGTCCGGTGGCGAGGCGCTGCGCCACCGCCTGCGCGCGCGTTACGACGTCGGCATCCGGCACCACCGCGTAGGCCAGTCCCCAGTTGAGCGCCGTCTTCGCGTCGATTTTTTCGGCAAGCATCAAAGAGGACAATGACCGGCCGCCGCCGATCCGGCGCGCCAGATGAAACGTGATGCCGGCGTCGGGCACCAGGCCAAGGCGCGCGAAGGACGGCAGGAAGTATGCACTCTCGCCGGCGATGATGATGTCGCTGGCCAGCGCCAAGCTCATGCCCGCGCCCACTGCCGCGCCGTTCACCGCAGCGACGATGGGAAAGCGAAAGCCGCTCAATCGCAGAATCAACGGGTCCATGAAGCGCCGCATCTCGAAATGCGCGCGTTGCCGAGCCTCTTGAGTTTTCAGGTCGACCGAGTGCAGGTCCAAGCCGCTGCAGAAAACATCGTTGCTGCCGGTTATTACCACCGTCCGCGCCCCGCTGTCGCCCTTTTGAATTTGATCCAGCGCCAGATGCATGGCTCTGATGATGGTGATGTCGATCGCGTTGCTGACGGCCGCCCGATGTATGACAAGCGTGGCAACTCCGTCGGCCACTTTGAAGGATAATGAACTATTCATCGCTTTGCCCTCCCGCTAATGACGCCAGCTCGCAGCATTTGACTTATATTCAAGCGACACCTAAATACCGGTCCTGATAACGATCATGCCCCTTGGGCTGCGTCGCCGCAAGGACACCTGCGTCCTCTCCCCGCCGCGCCGTGGAGCGGCGCCGGTTCGCTATTTGCCGCGCCCCATTCACATCCGCGGCGAGCCTGTGAAGCGAGCTGGCAAAGCTGGTTGGTGCGATCAGCTGCGCTAACGCAGCTGCCGGCAGCCGGCAGCCGGCCAACCGAGTCGGCAGCCTTGCCGACTCGGTTGCAGCATGTGGCTCTAGCGACCGTGCTCGTGCTCGTGCTCGGGCTCGCGCTTCGGCGGTGCCTTCTTGGGCGGTGGTTTCGGCGCACCTGGCTGGCCGGGCACTACCTGCGGTGGTTTCGGCGCACCTGGCTGGCCGGGCACTACCTGCGGATGGACAGCGCCGTTGGGCGGATATCGCGGCGGGTTCGGCTGGCCGGTTCCCGGCGCTCCAGCTGCGCGCGGGGCAGGCATGGCGGCGCCGCGCGCGCCAACCACACCCGGTGCATTGAACGCCGCCGGCCGCGGCGTGGCGGCGATCGACGGATGTCCGCCGTTGGCTCTGGCAGCCAGCGCTGGGTTGCGGATCGCCTCCTGCACATGTTGCTGTTGCATCGGCGTCGGCGGGACGTGCTGCTCCTGCGCCGCCGCACGCTCCTGCGGTGTCGGCGCCGCGGCCACGCCGCCCGCGCCGCCGTTGTAGCTGACTTTATTGACGGTGACGTTGTTGACCACGGTCTGGTTGTAGGTATTGTGAATGACGGTCGTATTCACGTTCACGACGGACGTGTTATACGCGAAAGAGTTGCCCGCCCAATGTCCGCCGGCGAAGCCGACGCCCACATAGCCGTACCCATAGTTGACGCCACCGTAGAAACCCACGTGTGGGCCCCAGTAACCGACGTGCCATCCATAGACCCCACCGACGAAACCCCAGTAGCCAGGCGTCCACAGGAAGCCGACCTGCGGCGGTTGCACCCAGGTGCCCGGCACCCAGTAATAGTCGCTGCCGGTCCAATGCCAGTAACCGGGCGTCCAAAGATATCCATCCTGCGGGCAAGGCGGCTGCTCATAGTCAGGCAACGGCGGCGGCGGCTCCGTTGCACGCACCTCGACCTCTACCGCAGGCGCGTAGGCCGGGGGTGGGGGCGGCGGATAGTACACGCGGGGCGGCGGCGGCGGCGGTGCCCTGTAGACCGGCTGGACTACACAGGCGCTCGTCAACGTAGCGGCGGACAGCACCGCCACGACCGCGCGATGGAGGACGAGGGAGTTCTTCAACAGTGTCTTCATGGTTACCCGCCGTTATGAGTTTGAACGGCAGGATAGGAACATCTAGCCTGCTCGTAGAACAGATAACGTCACAGTTCGAAGAACGGCTACGACTGTGAAGCGAATGTAACCCGCGCGGTGGATCATCCATCCGCTTGCGGCCTGAACGCTTCAGGCGTGCCGCGCGATCAGTGCTTGGGCGGAACTGCGGTGATGATTGCGCGAAGTTCCGTGAGCTTCGCCTTGACCACGGCCGCATTGTCGGGCCCCATGCGAATCAACACTTTTTGGCCGGCGGGCCGCGACTCAAGCGACTGGTCGGCAAACACGTACATGACGTTCGGCCGAACCAAGTCGATGGGTCCGGTGATTTGCGGCGTCCCCAGCAACATATCGATGACTTTCACCAGTCGGTCATTGAAGTAGTCGTTGGGATAGCCCAAGTCCTGATAAGCCTTTTGAAACAATGGATAGAAGCGTAGGTATACCGCGGCGAGCCGCTGCATATCGACCTTGCGCAACACGTCGATCATGGGCGCGTAACGCTGGAAATTCTGGGCCTCGAGCGTCGCATGCAGCTCATCGCCGGCGGCCACGAAAGTTCCCGGCGCGGGCACGATCGGCCGCTTATCGACCGCCACTTTTTGGCGCGGCAAATTATCGACGGTCACCACGATGTGCCGAATGATGCTCTCAGGCACCAAGTAGGAGCTCACCGCCGCGCTGCCGGCAGCCTCGCCGAGCGCATCGCCGATTGCCTTGTCGCTCTCGTTCAACTCAGGCAAGGGTCCCTTCGATACATCGGGGCCGGCAGGCACCGGATGCTCGATGTTTGCCTCAGGCGCCGGCACAGATTCGGACGGCTGTGCGATCACCGGCGACTTGCTCTGCGGCGCGTTATGGCTGTGCCAGTAATACCAGCCGCCGATCGCCGCAACGACCACCGCGGCGGCTACGCCTATCAGCGGTTTGTTGGTCGGTTTATCGAACAATTCCTCTACCATGGTCCACCTTCAGCCGATTTTCTGTGTGCGCAACTGCAATTCATGCTCACGATAGTCGATGATGAGCGTATCGAGCACTCCCAATGCATCCATACCGATCAAGATAGCGGGCTCTGCCGTAAGCTTCCACTGCTTGAAGATGTACAAGTCGGCAAAGGTAACGCCAGGATCAACCATGTGGATCGTCCCGAGTTCGATGGCCGGGGTCGCAATGATTTCGCCATTCTCCACCGCCATGGTCGCACCGACGATCTGGTCGGGTCGTCCCCTACCCCGCTGATTGGTGCGTGCCAACGCATCGCGCAAGGCAAGATTCGCAATGGTGGTTTGACCGCCGGTATCGATGATGGCTTGGGTGCGCACATGGCCCACGGTCGCATCGACGACGATCAAGTGGCCGCGCATCGAGTGAAACGGAATTCGCACGAAATCGCGGCCTGTTTTTTCTCCGTGGGAATACGTGATCGTGATTCGATCGTGGCGAAAATCGATGAAGATGCGTTTGTTCGCGAGGCCTTCCGAGCCGAGGATCCCCTCGGCGCCGCCCATGGCGTCGGGCACGATCGGCAGCACGGGCGAATCCACGGCAACGTCGCCGACGCTGAGCGTATCCACGCGAATCGTGGGCACCGTCGCCGCTCCAGTCACGCCGAGCAGCGTCACCGGCGGCGACCGATCGACGGGAATCCCGAGCGCCAAGGCAACCATGGCCGTGACCGCCGAGTGGCTGGCGCCCGTATCGAGAACCAGCCGGAAAGGTCCGCGTTCGTTGATGAACACCGGCGCCCAGATTCGCCCGATCTGGTCGCGGCGGGTAGGTGCGACGAAACGCGGTTCCTGCGCCTCCACCATGATTTCGGCGAGCTCATCCGCCGCGTCGGCGGCGGGTGTCGGCGGTGCGACGGCAGGAGCAGCGCCGACCAACGCATTGGCTACGCTCACCGCCCCGAGGGTGGCCGCGAGTAGCGCAAGGCAGCCGATGCAAGAATTGGCCTTCAAGAGTACTACCTCTGCACGAAGCATAGCACCCGGCCGCACGCCCGCGAACCGCTAATGGGACCGTTGCGCGCCGATGTTGATGTAAGTGCGGTTCCGCGTGGTAACGTCGACCTCCGCTCGTCCCTCACCGACGAGGGTCCACGGCAGCGGCAGGTTGTCGGAGACGACCTGGACGGTGTGATGACCCGTCACCACCGCAGGAAAGTCGAACCGGCCGTTGGCGTCGGTCTGTACCGAGAAGCGCCCATCCAGCACCACCGTGACGTTGGGCGCGCCGGCCTCACCGGCCTCGAATTGACCGTTGTTGTTGGCGTCAAGGTAGACCATTCCCGCGATCTCACCGGACCCCGCCCCAGGGCCGCCGCCCAGCGGCGCAAAGTGCAACCCGGCGGCTCGCTTGTAGCGAAACGTCAAAAATATACCCCGTTCCTGCGCGGTTGGTACCAACGTGGCCACCGGCGGCGCCAGCGGCGAGACCACGGTCAGCGACGTCCAGGATCCGGTCTGGCTGTCGTAATAAGTGGCCAGAATCTCCCAGTTCTGGGAGATCTGATAGGTCAAGGAAACATTGGCGGACACGCCCGGTGCGGCTTGGCCTTGCACCGCCCTGGCCCAGTTCACATTACCCTGGATACCCAAGTTACTGGTGAATTGACCGCCGCCGTACGCAGCGATGCCGAGCAGCGTGCTGTCCTGCGCGAGTCCATTGATGATGGCGCCGCTGGTGTGCTCGACGTATGTCGAGGTGTTGAGCCGGATGCCGACCGGTGTCGACCAGGTCTGATTCAGCGTGAGCGTGGCATCCCGGCCGGTTTGGGTCGAGGCGAATTCGGCCTGCGCGCGGCCCGTGCCCCAGGCATTCGTATGATCGACGAAACCCTCCAACGACCAGGCGGTATCGCCGTCGGCATGGCTGACATTGGCGACGCCGCCAACGCCCAAGTCACGCGATAGTTGGTAGCGCGTGTCGCCGGTCAGGAAAGTAATGTTGTTGCCCAGGCCCGATACGGACCGCACCTCGTCGATGCCGACATCCGCCAGCCACCGTCGGTCCTGGTAGCCCAGTCGGTAATAGCCGCCTTCCATATCATTGGAAATCACCTGGTCGCCCCAGGTCATGTTCGGATCGATCCGAAAAATGCCGGCATTCTGCAGAAACCTCCCCTGAGCGATCGACCCGTCCACCCACCCGCCAATTGCATTGGTCTTGCCGCTGACGTCGCCATCCAGGAGATTCATTTGAAGACGCTCGCCCTGATCCTGCCACGCGGCAGTCACGAGCCCCGTGGTGGACGACATGAGTGCACTGCCGTCGATGATAGGACCGGTCGCCAGATTCACGTCGTGCGCTTCGATGACCTGACCGCCGACTGTCCAGTGCGAGGCGGGGGACCACTGCGCTCCGGCCGTCGCCGTGGATCCGTCCAAGGTGCGAAAATCCGGCACCACGATGCCGTCGAACAGGCCAGGCACCCCGCCGCCTGCCACGACCTGCAGCCCATCGGGTCCGCGCCACTCGGTGGTGAGGCCCTGCATTGAGGCGGTCGGTAAATAGAAGCGCGGTTGAAATCGAGCGAGGCTGATGTCGGGCGTGTTGAGGTCGCCCACTGCATTGTCGGCCAACCAGCCTCCGTCGAAAGGCATGCCACGCTGTCGCAACGTGATGGTGCCGCCCTGCCCCTGCTCCGACGGCCCCGCGGATCCTCCCGCGCGCGCAGACGCATCGAGCGACCATGCGCCGTAGGTGGCCGTCTCCCATTGCGATTTGGCGACGAAACCATTTTCCTCCACATTGTTGGAGGACCCGCCGTCCTTGGAGCTCAACGCGCTCACTACGCCGTCGACCTGCAACGAGCGCGCCAATCCCTGGTCGTCGCTGACCTGCTCACCTCCTTTTGCGATGTCAGGAACCAGCGATCCGCCGCTGATGAATTTATCCTGATAAACGGCTGCGCCCGGCAGATTCGCGGCGCTCCAGGACGCGGTGGTCGTTGGCGTCACCGACTGCGCGTACGCCGCGCTCGAACATGCGAGGCCGCCCAGCCCGCACAGGCTGAACGCGAGCTGGCGAACGAGGTTGGCGCAGGGCTTCATTCAAACTGCTGATTGAGCTCGGTCTTGTGATCGCCCCATTCGAGCGTGCCCTTCACCTTGACGGGAAAGGTGAGCGTGGGATGATCGTTCGTAGGCGTCGACGGATTGAGGAAAACTTCACGCTCTTCGTGGGGCAATATCGGAAAATCCGTGGGCGTGAAATCGTACGAAATTCCCTTCGCGTCGGTACCGGTCAAGAATCCGGTCACGCGGCCATGCGCGCTGCCGCCGTTGTGAATACGCAGGGTCGGGACCTGCTGGCCGTTGAGTGTCGCGATTTCGGGTCCGAGCAACTCCATCTCGGGCGCACCGTCGCCAATGGTCACATAGACGATGACGCCGATTCGCCCGGTGACGGGCATCTCCAGGCCATTGGCGATGGCCATTGAAGGTTCGGCGCCTTCGATCATCACCGCAAAGCGACATTCGCCGGCGGGCGCGTCCGCCGGCACGGCCACTTCGAACCGGTAGCGCAAGGTCCCGCCACCGGGTACCACGACCTCGGGCCGCTCGATGGCGACCCACGGGCGGCAGCTGCCGGGCTGCAGGTCGTCTTTGAAACTCACGCTGAAATCCGGCGACAACGTCCAGTCCGCGGTGTGTATGAGGTAATGGCCAGGGGCCGTCGATCGGTTGCTCACCTCGATCACGCTGCGCAAAGTCTTCCCCGGCTTCGTCGCCAATTCGAAGCGTGGGGGCGAGACCAGCGCAGCAAAGCCCTGGCCGTGTACGGAAGCAGACAGTACGATCCCAAAAAGGGAGAGCACAATCGAGACACCTCGTCGCATGATCAATCCTCATCCATCTCAAAGTGATATGTCACCGGGACGGCTCGCTGCATCAGTGATCCGGCGACGCTGAACTCAAAGGTCAAGGTGTCTTCCATGAACGGCGTCGTGATGGGCCCCGCATAGACGAGCACGCGATTGCCGGACCGAACCTGTCCCGGCAGCAATCGCCCCTGAGTGATCCAAGAAAGGCCGATGGGGCCCGGCTGTTGTGCCGGCAAAGCCAGATAGATGCGACCCGAATGGCGAAGCCACGGCATTACGTTGATGCGCACCCGAATCGTCGTGGTGCCGAGCATTACGTTGTCGGCGGCCGAGCGTGCCGGCGCCGCGGTCTTCCAGCGCATGGCCACGGAAGGTGCGAGCGCCTGGCTGCCCGAATCATCGATGGTGATCGATTTCGCCTGCGCCGTCGAAGCCCAGATTATGGTGAGTGCCAGGGCCAAAAAAAAAGGTCGAAGATGAGCGGCGCTCATGGCGTAGTCATCGTGTAGAGCACGACGCCCGTGTACGTGCCGGCAGGCGGCACGGTGTTATTCAAATAGGAAAAGGTCCAACAACTCTCGTTCCACGTATTGCTGGCCATGGATCCAATCGTCTGCACGCCGCCGTTGATGAAGGTGCCCGCCGGAAACGGCTCGGCGCCGGTATCGCCATTGCCGCTCGAAGTCCACTGAATTTTTGAAAACGGAATGCTGTTGCCGGCGCTGTTGGTCAACGCCGAGGGCACCGTGACGGTGACCTGCGCCGCGGCGGTCGCCGCGCCCGTGGTGCGATAAAAGCCTCCGATATAAAGTTGGGCCGGCACGCTGCAAAACAAATAGCCGTCGAGAAAACTATTCGTGGCCGTGCTGTTGGTCGTCATTGCCTGGGCGGTACTATTTCCCACCGCGGCCGCCGCCACGGTCGCCGAAACGCTATTGACGGTGGCGTTGTTCTGCGGCGTGCCACCGCCATAGGCGGGGCCGCAATTGGGCGTGGCGTGAAGGGGCGGGTAGCTGGTGCCGCCGCAGTAGTCAGCGGTGAAGCTGCCGACGCCCACCTGCAGATAGATTGCCTGCGGCGAGGCCGGATCGAGCGCCACCGTGTAGCCCTGAGCGCAAGCTGAGACGGCCGCGAGCAGAACTGCGCCGACTACTCGGCGCAGCCTGCCGTGGCTGTATCGCCACTTGGAGTCTGGCGGAATGATTTCCGGCTGCGACTCGAGGGGCGATGGCGGCATTGCATCCATTTGAAACTACCGCGTCCAGATTCGCTTACAGCATCGTCGCCGTATAGGTCACGCGGCTGTTATTGGTGTTGACACCACCGTAGGTACCGGCCGCCACCGTCGAGGAGTTGGAGTAGGTATAGGTCCACTTGGCATCCATCGAAACCACCCCGTTCGTCGCGGGGATGGTCTCGGTCGAAGTACCGTTGCTCAGCGCCGGTGCCGGTAGCGCCGTGGTCGAGGTGAGCGTCGTGGGGGTCGTGGTGATTGTCGTGAACGGAATATAGGCCGGCGTGCTGGCGCCGTTGCTGAGGCCGTTGGCGTTCGCCGAGGCCGTCAGCGTGATGCTTCCGCCATTGCCCACAACGGCCGCGGTCTCGATGCCGGTGCCGGGAGCGGCGCCGATATCGCCTCCGGTGCCCGCTACCACGGCGGGAGTGCCCACCTGAGCCGCGGTCGGGGAAAACGTGATGAGATCGACGGTGGAGACCGTGGTCAGCGATCCAGTCGTATAACTGGACCCGGTGCCGACGCGCAAATAGAGAATCTGCGGGATGACGACCGAGAAATCCACCTGCGCCGCCGCGGTGAGAGTACCCGTGCCCGTCGTATAGGTCGAGGCAGCCGAGGCGATGAGCGGAAGCGTCAATGCCGCCGTGCCCAACAAAGTTTTCAATGCAATCGAGATGTTCATTAACTGCTTCCTGTGCTGTGTGACGATTGTCGGGCGCTTGAAAAAGGGACGGCGGAGCCGTCCCCACGCTCGGGTTGCTACCCGCGAACCCAGTGCGTGGCGGCGATATTAGGGGATTACCTTAATGGCACGGTGACCCAGGTCGCAGTTCGACGCGGCTATCGTCAAGTTCGGGAAATGCCGGCCGATAACTGCTTCTTTTTGTGCACCAGTTCGCACCGTCGAATAGATGTGTTATCCCACGGGCGATAAATTTTCCCCGCGGGCGCGGGAATCGGCGGCCGATTTTTCCTTTACGGCATGGAGACGGTGCAGATCGTCCGTCTCGAGTCGCCGATCACGCCGGCGTGAGCACTGATTGTAGGCGGGCGACTGCTGCGAAGCGCACACGCCGTATCCTGCACGATGTTCCTTCGCGCCCCTGAACTCAGGATGATGTCGCTACGAGCGTCGTCGGACCCACGAGCGGTCGCCGCCAGCGATACCGTGTGGCCGTTGCTGCCGATAGCCACCGACGGCGCGCTCCGACCCGGGTCAGCGCTCCTGTCCAAGGCCAAGGAAAGAACCTTCGGAATGATGATTCTGAAATCTACGTGCGCAGTGGCGGCCGCGGTGTGGCGCGCCGCTGCCGTTTGCATCTGCGAGTCGGCATCTGCCAACATCGGTGCCGCCAATATTGCCGCCGCGAACATCGCGACGCCTATCATCCTGAACGACGCGGGGCATCTCATGATCGGGTTCCTTCAAATGCATCGCACGGTGGATCGAGGCTCGCGTGGCCCCCGGCGGGCGCACAACGGAAGATATCGGCCGGAACAGCGCTGATTAAATACCAGATTTGCGATCTGCGTCACAGTGCCGATCAGATCGCGCGGCAAGCCGGAATGGCTGGCAAGGATGCCTGATGAGGCGTCGGATCTAGACGAAGTTCTCCGTATCGATTTCGGCTTGCGTGGCAGCGTTGTAGCGGTCGCCGGCGATACTGCGCCGGTTGATGAGCGCATCCACGCGGGCGGCGACCTCGGGCGACAATTCAATCTGCGCCGCTGCCAAGTTCTCCTCGAGGTGCGCGAGGCTGGTGGTGCCCGGAATCGCGAGCACATGGGGGCCGCGCGTCAACACCCAAGCGAGGGCCAACTGCGCCATCGACACGCCCGCCTCGCCCGCGAGCGCACCGTAATCCTTCAACAATCTGAGATTGGCGGCATTATTGCCGGATGCGAAGCGCGGCATGGAACGGCGGATGTCTTTCGCATCGAGCATTTCCACGTCCGGCAAGGCACCGGTCAAGAAGCCGCGCGCCAACGGACTGAAGGCGACGAATGCGGCGCCGATTTCGCGGCATATGTCGAGCACGGCAATTTCAGGATTGCGCGTGCAGAGGGAATATTCGCTCTGTACCGCGGCAATCGGGTGCACTGCGCGCGCGCGCTTCAAGGTATCGCCGGACACTTCCGACAAGCCGATCGCGCGTATCTTCCCTTGGCGTTTGAGCTCCGCCAGCGCGCCCACGCTGTCCTCGATGGGCACCGTCTTATCCCACCGATGCAGATAATAGAGATCGATGACCTCCGTCCGCAGCCTGCGCAACGAGTCCTCACATGTCTGCTGCAAGGTTGCGGGCCGGCCGTCGATGACGCGTCGCATCCCGGTATCAAATTTGACCCCTTGAATGCCGCACTTGCTGGCCAGCGTGAATTGCGTACGAAACGGCCCCAGCGTACGTCCGACCAATTCCTCATTGGCGCCAAAGCCGTAGAGGGCCGCCGTATCGAAGTGGGTGACACCCAGATCCAGCGCGCGCAACAGAATCTGAGTTGCCACGTCGGCCGAGGGCGGCACGCCGTAAGCGTGACTCAAGTTCATGCAGCCGAGTCCGATCGCGGAAACCGCAAAAGAACCCAAAGGGCGCTGCGCGAGCGACGCTGCCCCGATACCGAGTAGATTTTTTTGCATGAAGCTTGAGCCGCGTCACGATCCGTGGGTTGTCTATACTAGATCCGGAACCGTTCACGGGTCGATGGCTGTTCGGCCGCAATCGGACGAGCTGTTTTAGAGTTATCATCCTGAGCCCGCGATTGCCACGAGAGAGAAGCCGACATGAGTAGCAAGCCCCCCCGGCGTGTGATTCCGCTGACCGTGGAGCGAGAGTCGAGTTTAAGCGCGGCGGAGGAGTCGGCGGTGGTGGAGGTGTGCGGGCGGTTGGCGGGGTTGGGCGGGGCGTTGCTGCCGATTT
>JBKQSA010000080.1:0-11049 GCA_052143815.1 Steroidobacteraceae bacterium
TCCTCGAAGCTCCGGGAGCGGATCGAGTGGCACGGACACGTGTCGGTTGAGCCGATCGAGTCTGACGGCGAGTTTCGGATTGACGGCTTGCTCGCCCACACGCTCTGGGAGAGCCTGCAGGATCGGCTCAATTTCGTGGTCAACTCGGGCAGCATCGATCTGGCGGCGACGTATAAGTTTTCTGCGGGCGGCGGCCCTGCCAACGGTGGCCCCGCGGATAGCCGCCCTGCCAACTTACAGGTGGATTCATCGAAGATCGCATTGAGCGATCTGACCGTTCGGCCCAAAGACTCGGAAACGGATTGGATTACCGTTCCGAATCTCAGCGTGACGGGCACCACCGTGGACCTTGCCAAGCGCCAGGCGCACATCGATCTGGTCGCGGTGACGGGGATCAAATTGCTGACCTGGCTGGAACCCGACGGTTCGTTCAACTTATTGAAGTTGGCGAATGGGCCGTCGGCCGCCCCCACACCGGCCCCCGATGCGAGCCCGCCATGGCGGCTCGATTTGCGTCAATTCGATCTGCGCGATGCCAACCTATCGGTGGAGGATCGCACCACTCACCCGGCCGCGAAGGTGGTCTTGGCGCCGTTGGCATTGCAGGTGAATGGGGCAAGCCAGGACTTGAGCAAGCCGGTCAGTGTGACGCTCGATACCCGCATCAATGAAAAGGGATCGCTGACGTTGAATGGCGAGGTCACGCCGCAACCCGCAACGGCCAATCTGACCCTCAAGTTGGCGGGCGTCGAGCTGGACGCGATCCAACCCTACATCGCCCAGCATAGTTCCATGACGCTGCTGCACGGCGCGCTGGGCGCCGAGGCGAAACTACATTACGGCGCGCAGAAGAACATGCCGGCCGTACAATTCTCGGGAAACATCGACATCGAGAAGTTGCATACCGTCGACAATGCGCTGCATGACGATTTCATCAACTGGGGCCGCTTGGAGATTCGCGGGCTGAATTACACCCAAGGCCCAGACCGCCTCGATATCGATCAGATCGTGGCGCGAAAGGCGTACGCCAGAGTCATCATCGAGTCGGACCACACCACGAACGTCAAGCGGGTTCTGGCGACGCCCGGAGCGGCTGCCGCCGGCCCCGCCCCCGCCAAAAAGCGCGGGCCTGCAACGCCGCAAACCGCCGCAGCCGGTCCCGCAGCGCAGAGCATGCCGATATCGATCAAGAAAATCGTCGTCCAGGCAGGCCAGGCGAATTTCTCGGACCTGTCCGTCAACCCCAATTTCTCGGCGGGGATTCAACAGCTGGAGGGGACCATCGTCGGATTGTCATCCAAGCCGACCTCGCGCGCGACGGTCGATTTGCACGGTTCCGTGGATAAGTATTCGCCGGTATCGATTAGCGGCGAATTCAACGTACTGAGTCCGAAGCTCTATGCGGATGTTGGGATGAGCTTTCGCAATATCTCACTGCCCATCTTCAATCCGTACTCGGGCAAGTTCGCCGGCTATAACATCAGCAAGGGCAAACTCGATACCGAACTCCATTACAAGGTCGACGGGCATAAGCTCGATGCGCAGCATCACGTCGTCATCGAGCAACTCGAATTCGGAGATAAGACCGCCAGCAAGGATGCGGTCTCGCTGCCGATCAAGCTGGCCGTCTCCTTGCTCAAAGACCGGAATGGCGTCATCGACTTGAATTTGCCGGTAACCGGTTCACTGGACGATCCTCAATTTCGATTGGGCCCCATCATTTGGAAGGTGTTCGTCAACCTGTTGGAAAAGGCGGTAACCGCGCCGTTCGCTCTCCTGGGCTCCTTGTTCGGAGGCGGCCCGGATATTCAATTCATCGACTTCCGGCCGGGCGTGAGCACATTGGATGCGGCGGCCGCGGAGAAAGTCAAAGCCGTGGCCAAAGCGTTGCTCGAGCGGCCGCAGTTGAAGATCGACGTTCCGATCGCCGCGGTGCCCGAGGTCGACCGCCCAGCGCTCATCGCCGCGCGCTACGACGCCGAACTCAGCGCCATGCAGGCGACCCTAACCGCTCGCAAAAAGGGCGCCGCCGCCAGTGCGCCGCTCCCCTACGATCAACTCGACCCGGCGGCACAACTCGAGCTGCTGACCCGGCTTTATGCAAAGGACTTCGGCGCGGAACCGAAGTTTCCCGATACCGTGACCAGCCTCAAGTCAAAGCCGGAAGTCAATGCAGCCAAGATCGATTTCCTGATGAAGGCCATCCGCGAGCACATTCAAGTCGACGACGCTGAGCTGCAGGCCCTGGGCCAGCAACGCGCCTTGGCTTTGCAGCAGGGATTGCTGACGGACACCCAGGTGGACGCGGAGCGAGTGTTCCTGGTGGGGAACGACAAGGCAACCGTCAAGGACGGGGTGGTGCGCCTGGAGCTGTCGCTCCAATGATGAAGCAGTGGCGGCGTTTCGCGCCTCAAAATAATGCATTGGCGGCAGCGCGCGCGCTCGTACGGTGCAAGCAATCACTTCCGCTCAAACCAAATTCGAGATAACCCGCTGATCCCGTTACGATCTCACGCGATGGCACATACGGTGCTTCAGGCGCGGCCAGCACCAAGATTCGAGAACCGCGCGAGGGACACATTTAATGAAGCTCATCATGGCGATTATCAAACCGTTCAAGCTGGACGACGTTCGAAAAGCCGTCAGCGATGTGGGCGTGCACGGGGTCACCGTGACGGAGGTGCGCGGTTTCGGGCGGCAGCGTGGCCATACGGAGATCTATCGAGGTGCCGAGTATGCGGTCGAATTCGTACCCAAAACCAAAATTGAAATTGCCGTCGATAATACACTCGTCGATCAGGTGGTCGACGCGATCGCTAAATCCGCGCAAACCGGTAAAGTAGGAGATGGGAAAATCTTCGTCTTCGACCTGACGCAAATCGTGCGCATTCGAACGGGTGAACGGGATGCGAGCGCAATTTAGACATCAAAGCATGAGCAAGGGGATTCGCCGATGAATATATTGTCTCGATTGGTTTTTCTCAGCCTGCTCGCCTTCGGTGTCCCTTTGGCATGGGCTGAGGATGCGCCGGCGAGCGCGGCTACGGCAGCGCCTGACGCGGCCGGACCTAGTGCCGCCGCGACGCCTACGGCTACGGCCACGGCAACGCCCGCCGCTGCTCCGACCGAGCCGTTCATCATCAGCGCGGACAAGATCAACAGCGGCGACACGGCGTGGATGCTGACTTCGACGGCGTTGGTGTTGATGATGTGCATACCGGGGCTTGCGCTGTTCTACGGCGGCATGGTGCGCAAGAAGAACGTGCTGGCCACGCTCATGCAAAGTTTCGCCTGTTGCTGCATCGTGACGCTGCTATGGTGGGTGATCGGCTATTCGTGGGCATTCACTCCGGGAAGCGGCTTCATCGGCGGGGCGACGCGAGCGCTGTTCAACGGCATGGCGTTCATCTCGAGCGATGCCGGCAACAAGCTGACGGTGTCGCACTTGGCGCCGACGATTCCCGAGACCGTCTACGCGATGTTTCAGATGACGTTTGCGATCATCACGCCGGCGTTGATCGCCGGAGCATTCGCAGACCGCATGAAATTCTCCGCCATGCTGGTCTTTCTGGGGGCTTGGTCGTTGCTGGTGTACGCACCCATCGCGCACATGGTGTGGGAGCCGACGGGCTGGCTGAACCTTAGCCACGTGCTGGACTTCGCCGGCGGCACGGTGGTGCACATCAACGCGGGCATGGCCGGCCTGGCCAGTTGCCTGGTGCTGGGCAAGCGCTTGGGCTACCCGCGGGAGGCCATGCCGCCGCACAACTTGACCTATACGCTCATGGGCGCCTCGCTGCTTTGGGTGGGCTGGTTCGGCTTCAACGCCGGATCGGCCGTCGCCGCGGATGGTCGTGCGGGTATGGCAATGCTGGCGACTCAGATGGCGACCGGCGCCGCGGCGCTTGCCTGGATGTTTGCGGAATGGGTGAGCAAGGGCAAGCCCAGCGTGCTGGGCATTGCATCGGGTGCCGTGGCTGGGCTGGTGGCTATCACACCGGCGTCCGGCTTCGTGGGTCCGACACCGGCGGTCATCATCGGCCTAGTGGCCGGCGTCGTGTGCTACATCGCCGCGACGTCGTTGAAGCGTGCGTTCAAGTATGACGACTCGCTGGACGCCTTCGGCGTGCATGGCATCGGCGGCATCGTCGGCGCGTTGCTGACCGGCGTGTTCGTCAGCAAGGAGATCAGCGGCGTGGACGGCTCGGTATGGATCCAGGCCAAGGGCGTGGCCGTCACGGTGGTTTACGGATTTATCGTAAGTTATGTGATCTTGATAATCATCGATAAAACCATGGGTCTGCGCGTGACCGAAGAACAGGAACGAGAAGGCTTGGACATTTCTTTGCACGGCGAAAGCATCGAATAAGCGGTGACTTGTGGTTCCGGCGGCGCGCCGCCGCCGGAACCGCTCCGTCCGTAAACGGCGACAGCGCGCATCGACGACGGCTTACATTCCCGCATTTCGTGATCCACGTCGCACTCGCAAATTGATTATGCCGGGTAGGCTGCCACTCCGCGTCCGCCGTCTTCGACACCTGGAGGAATCTCATGAGCAATCCGCACAACAGCGCGACCGACCGCGTTTCGGTTCTCGGTCCCACGTTATTTTTCAAAGGCGACTTGTCCGCAGAAGAAGATCTTCTGATTCAGGGGCGAGTCGAGGGATCCATCACTCATACCCAACGCTTGACCATCGGTGCTCAAGGCACCGTCAAAGCGAACATACGCGCCCAGCTCATCATCGTCGAAGGCACCGTTGACGGCGATTTACAGGCCGAAAAATCGGTGTTCGTGAAAGAAACCGCCAAGGTTGTCGGCAATATCTTCGCGCCCACGGTGAGCATCCTGGAAGGCGCGTGCTTCAGCGGCCATATCGACATGGACGGCAAGAAAGGCGGTCAGCAATCGGCCAAGCCCGACGCGACTTCGATTCGCTCGGTCAAAGCTTCCGCGAGTGCCGCTTGACTATGGCCTGGTTCAAAAAATCCGAAGAGGGAGAGACGCCGATGATGAACGCCAATTTCAGCGGCCGCAGCGGGTCGGAGCCATCGACTGCGCGTCCCGAACCGCGAGAGCCGCGCGCTGAACCGCGGACGCCGACGCAGCGTGCGGCCGAAACGAAAGCCACCGAACCGCGCCCGGTTGAAGTACGGGCACCCGAGGTGCGCACGCCGGAAGCGGCACCGCGTGCCTCCGTGTTGGGACCCACCTTACGCTTTCGCGGCGAGCTATCGGCCCAGGAAGATCTCATCGTCCAGGGTAGCGTCGAAGGGTCCATCACGCATACTCAGAGCCTCACCATCGGCACCGACGGTTCGATGAAGGGCGACATTCGTGCGCGGGTCATCGTCATCGACGGCAAAGTCGAGGGCGACCTCTTCGCCACAGAATCCGTGAATATCCGTGCAACTGCGAAGGTGAAGGGCAATGTGTTTGCGCCGCGCGTCGCGATACAGGACGGTGCGTTCTTCCAGGGTCAGGTGGACATGCAGCCATCGGGGGCGGCAGTGCAAGAACACAGCGCGCGTCTGCGGCAGGCCGCAATGAGCGCGGCTCCGCTGGGAAGTGCTGCGGTCGATCAGGTGCTGAGCGGGACCGGCTCCTAGCGCACGAACAGTTCCGGGTCCACCCAGACCCGGTTGAGCGACAGACCCCAATGAAGATGGGGTCCCGTGGCGCGTCCTGTCTTGCCGACAGCGCCGATACGCGTCCCGGCGGCGAGCCGCTGTCCTGGCTTCACGTCGACGGCGCTCAAGTGGCAGTACATGCTGATGAGTCCGCGTCCATGATCGACGAAGACGGTGTTGCCGTTGAAAAAATACTCGCCGGTATCGACTACGGTACCGGCGATCGGCACGTGAACGGGCGTACCGGTGGGCGCGGCGATGTCCATGCCCGTATGCGGATTGCGCGCCTCGCCGTTGAATATACGGCGCGAGCCAAATGAGCTGCTGCGCGGGCCGGGAACGGGTTGCGGCAACTGCAGCGTCTCGGGCGGCGGCTCCGAAAAACCTGCGAGTACATGGTCGATGCGAGCGTGCTCGCCGTTCACGCGTGCGAGGTCCGCCTTGGATAAGTTTACCTGGCTCGGCGCGACCTTCAGCGATTGACTGGCGTACTGTTTGCTGCCGACGTTGAATTTGATTTCCTGCCGGCCGCCGGCATCACGCACGGTTATCTCATGTTCTCCGAGCGACGCGGACAGAGGAATACCGATAACGGCCGTCCAGCTCGCGCCGTCTTGAATGACGAGCGCACGGTGGCCGTCGGCATCGACGTAAGGCGGGGAGGCTCCGCGATTGTCGAGCCGAATGATTTTGACGCCGCCCGGCACGGCATCCTCATGCGGAAGATCGAAGCTGAATACGGGCGCGGCGCGTAAAGCGAGTGCCAAGCCAATCCCTGAAAGCGCGACACGGAGGGAGCCGATCAAGATGCGCCCTCGACCTTGGCGCGAAGTCGGCCGACGCTGAGGCGCGCTTCAATGATGGAGCCCGGCTTGGCGTCCGCAGCGTCGCGCAGAATGTGCCCGCTCTCGGTACTCACGATGGCGTAGCCGCGTTCGAGCGTAGCGAGCGGGCTGACGGCATTCAACGTACGTACCAACGGCAGCAACCTTTCGCGGCTGCGTCGAAGCTGCAATAGTCCCGCCGCTTGCAATCGAGCGAACAGCGCGGCATGACGCGCGGCCGAGTGACGGAATTGCGCAACGGGGCTTGCCTGCCACAGCCGGCTCTCGGTGTCGCTGAGCGCTGCACGCCGGTCGCTTACGGCATGCCGCCATGAGCGATGCAACCGCCGGCGCAAATTCTCCAATTGCAGTAATTGTTGCGTCAGGCGAATGGCCGGACTCACCAGCGCCGCACGCCCCGTCAGCCACCGCAGGCGCTCCCGATATCCGTGGAGCTGACGGCGCAGTTCGCGCGATAGCGATTGTTCCAACTCATCCAGGCGCTGCGCTTGCTGCGCCAGCTTTGCGGTGGGACTCACCAATGCTGCGCGACCGATCAACCAGCGCAGCCGTTCGCGATGCGCTTCGATCCGCTGCCGCATACAGCGTTCCAGGCGCGTACCCAAGCGTGTGAAAGCACCGAGCCACTCGTCGGCATCGGGAACGGCCAGCTCCGCCGCCGCGGACGGGGTGGGTGCGCGCACATCCGCCGCAAAGTCCGCAATGGTGAAGTCGACTTCGTGTCCGATGCCGGTGATGATGGGTATCGGTGAGGCGACGATGGCGCGCGCCAGTCGTTCGTCGTTGAATGCCCAGAGATCCTCCAGGGACCCGCCGCCCCGGGCCAGAATCAGCACGTCGCACTCGGCCCGCAGGCCCGCTGATTCGAGCGCTGCGATGATATCCGCGGCGGCCTGTGCGCCCTGGACCGGGACCGGATAAATCAATACTCCGGCCGCCGGAAAGCGTCGCGCCAGCACGTGCAAGATATCCCGTACGGCGGCTCCGCTGGGCGAGGTGATGATGCCGATGCGGGTGGGAACGCTGGGCAACGGGCGTTTTCGATCGGCGGCAAACAAGCCCTCCAGCTCGAGTTTGGCGCGGAGCTCCTCGAACTGCCGTTGCAGCGCGCCGCGACCGGCATCCTCCATATGATCGATGATGAGCTGGTATTCGCCTCGGGGTTCATACAGTCCGATGCGGGCGCGCACCAGGACCTTCTGGCCGTCACGGGCAGTGAACGCGCACAACATATTCCGTTGGCGAAACATGGCGCAGCGCACCTGTGCGCCCGCGTCCTTGAGCGAAAAATACCAATGTCCGGAACTCGGTCTGGCGAAATTCGAGATCTCGGCTTCGATCCATAACGTGCCGAAACCGCGTTCCAGCAGCATGCGAACCTCGCGGTTGAGGCGCGAAACCGTGTAAATGTCGCGGTCGGGGGCAGATGTGCCTGAGCGCTCGGCTGGATTCATGCACAAATGATACTGCGGTTTACCCCGCAGCACGCGCAAGGTACAATGCGCCGCCTCTTAGACGAACGTGTGAACGCTACCCTATGCGTATTCTTGAAGAGGCACTCACCTTCGACGACGTTTTACTCGTCCCGGCATACTCGGAAGTGCTGCCGCGCGACGTGTCCCTCGCCAGTCAGTTGACGCGGGAAATACGCGTCAACCTGCCCGTGGTCTCCGCCGCCATGGACACCGTCACGGAGGCCCGTCTTGCCATTACCATCGCCCAAGAGGGCGGCATCGGCATCATTCACAAGAATATGTCGATTGACAATCAGGCCCGGCAGGTCGATCGCGTCAAAAAATTCGAGAGCGGGGTCATCAGCGATCCCATCACCGTCAAGCCGGACATGACCATTCGCGAGGTGATCGAACTGACCCGGGCCAAGAACATCTCGGGTGTGCCGGTGGTGCTCGGCACCAAGGTGGTCGGCATCGTCACGCATCGCGATTTGCGATTTGAAACGAAATTGGATGCGCCGGTGTCTTCGGTGATGACACCCAAGGATCGCCTGATTACGGTCCGTGAGAATGCGCCCAAGGACGAAGTGCTCGCCCTGCTGCACAAGTATCGCATCGAGAAAGTGCTGGTGGTTGCGAACGATCATGAGCTCAAAGGCATGATCACGGTCAAAGATTTTCAGAAAGCCACCGAATTTCCGAATGCGTGCAAAGACGACGTCGGGAGCCTTCGAGTAGGCGCCGCGGTGGGCACCGCGCCGGATACGCTGCAGCGGGTCGCCGCGCTGCGCGAGGCCGGAGTCGATGTGGTGGTGGTCGATACCTCCCACGGGCATTCGCGCGGCGTGTTGGAGACGGTGGCCAAGATCAAGAAGCAATACCCCGATCTTCAGGTGATCGGCGGCAATATCGTGACCGCGGAAGCCGCCCTGGACCTCGTGAAGTACGGTGCGGATTGCGTCAAAGTGGGCATCGGTCCCGGGTCCATCTGCACCACGCGCGTCGTCGCGGGCGTGGGTGTTCCGCAAATCAGCGCGATTTCTCGGGTCGCGAAGGCGCTCGAGGGCACGGGCGTCCCCGTCATCGGTGACGGCGGCATTCGTTACTCCGGCGACATTGCCAAGGCACTTGCGGCCGGCGCGCATACCGTGATGATCGGTGGCATGTTCGCCGGCACCGAGGAGTCGCCGGGAGAGGTTGAGCTGTATCAAGGCGGCTCATACAAGGCGTATCGCGGCATGGGATCCATGGGTGCCATGGCCCAGGCACATGGATCCAGCGACCGCTATTTTCAGGATACGACTACCGAACTCGAGAAGCTGGTGCCGGAGGGCATCGAAGGGCGCGTACCTTACAAGGGTAGCTTGGTGGCGATATTGCACCAGCTATCCGGCGGCCTGCGCGCCGCCATGGGATACACCGGCAGCGGCAGCATCGAAGAGATGCGCACGCGGCCGCAATTCGTGCGAATCACCAGCGCCGGTGTGCGGGAAAGTCACGTGCATGATGTAACGATCACCAAAGAAGCACCCAACTACCGGATCGGTTAATGCTGGACATTCATGCTGATCGGATCCTGATACTCGATTTCGGCGCCCAGTACACTCAGTTGATCGCCCGCCGCGTGCGCGAACTCGGCGTCTATTCCGAGATTTACGCCTGCGACGTCGATCCGGCGGCAATCAAGAGTTTCGCGCCCAAGGCCGTGATTCTGTCCGGCGGGCCGGAGTCGGTCTACGACGTCAAAGCCCCCGAGGCGCCCAAAGAAGTATTCGAGATGGGCGTGCCGGTACTCGGCATTTGTTACGGCATGCAGACCATGGCCGCTCAGTTGGGCGGTCAGGTCGAGTCGGCCAGTCGCCGCGAATTCGGCGCTGCCCAAATTCGTCCCACGGTGGCCTCTCGGCTGCTCGATGGGTTGGAAGACAATCGCGACGCCGCGGGCAGACGCGTACTCGACGTATGGATGAGTCACGGCGACCACGTCGTCGCGGTGCCGCCGGGATTCAGCGTGATTGCAGCGAGCGACAATGCCCCGCTGGCGGCCATGGCCGACGAGTCGCGCCGGCTCTACGGGCTGCAATTTCATCCCGAGGTGACGCACAGTCTGCAGGGCGGCGAAATTCTGCGGCGCTTCGTGCGCGAGATTGCAGGCTGCGCGGCGACTTGGGCGACTCGCAACATCATCGACGACAGCGTGGCGCGAATTCGCACTCAAGTCGGAACGGACAAAGTGCTGCTGGGCTTGTCCGGCGGCGTGGACTCGTCCGTGCTGGCGGCACTGTTGCATCGGGCCATCGGCAACCAACTCACTTGTGTGTTCGTGGACCACGGCCTGTTGCGGCTCGCCGAGGGCGATCAAGTGATGGCGACGTTCGCCGAGCATATGGGCGTACGCGTGATCCGGGTCGACGCCGAACGGCGTTTTCTTGCGGCATTGACCGGCGAGGTGGATCCGGAGAATAAGCGCAAAATCATCGGACGCGTGTTCATCGAGGTGTTCGACGAGGAAGCGGCGAAACTCGAGGATGTGAAGTGGCTCGCGCAGGGCACGATCTATCCGGACGTGATCGAATCTGCCGGGGCGAAGACCGGCAAGGCACATGTGATCAAATCGCATCACAATGTCGGCGGGTTGCCGCTGCACATGAAGCTCAAGCTGCTGGAGCCATTGCGCGAGTTGTTCAAGGATGAGGTACGCAAGCTCGGGCTTGCGCTCGAATTACCGGCCGACATGGTTCACCGCCACCCCTTTCCCGGACCGGGGCTGGGCGTGCGCATTTTGGGCGAAATTCACAAGGCTCACGCGGATCTGTTGCGCCGCGCCGATGCCATTTTCATCGAGGAGCTGCGCCGGCACGAGCTCTACGACAAGGTGAGCCAGGCGTTCGCTGTGTTCCTGCCGGTTCGCTCAGTAGGCGTCATGGGCGATGGGCGCCGATACGACTACGTGATCGCCCTCCGGGCGGTCGAAACGATCGATTTCATGACGGCTCGCTGGGCGCGCCTGCCGTATGAGTTTCTCGATCGGGTCACCCATCGCATCATCAACGAAGTCGCCGGCATATCGCGCGTGGTCTATGACATCTCAGGGAAGCCGCCGGCGACGATCGAGTGGGA
>JBKQSA010000081.1:0-15610 GCA_052143815.1 Steroidobacteraceae bacterium
AAGTTGAGCGAGGGCGACTACGTCGCCGAAAATTTCCGTTTCGCTTCCGGCGAGATGCTGCCGGAGTTGCGGCTGCATTACACGGCACTCGGCAAACCGCACCGCAACGCGCATGGGCACATCGATAATGCAGTGCTGGTTCTGCACGGCACGGGCGGACTGGGCCGCAATTTCCTGGCGGACAAGTTCGGCGGCGTTCTCTTCGGCAAAGGACAGCTGCTCGACGCGAGCCGCTACTTCATTATTTTACCGGACGGCATCGGTCACGGAAAATCCAGCAAACCCAGCGATGGGTTGCACGCGCGCTTCCCCCAATATACTTATGAGGACATGGTCAGTGCGCAATACGCGCTGGTCACCCAGGGAATGCAGGTGGATCATCTGCGGCTCGTGATGGGCACATCGATGGGATGCATGCATACGTGGATGTGGGGGGAAAGCCATCCTGACTTTGTCGACGCTCTGATGCCCCTCGCCTGTCTGCCGGTGCAGATCGCCGGGCGCAACCGAGTGTGGCGCGATCTTATCATCGATGCGATCCGCACCGACCCGCAATGGCAGGAAGGTGAATACAAGAGCGAACCCCTTGGCGCACTGCGTTCCGCGGCGGGCATGTTGCTCATTGCCGGCAGCGCGCCGATCCAGATGCAGAAGGCTCTTCCAACCCGCGATGCCGCGGATGAATTCCTGCAGAAATACATGGAGCGCGAACTTGCCGATCTGGACGCCAACGATCTCCTATACCAGGTAAACGCATCCCGTGACTACGATCCCTCCGCCGGGCTCGAGAAAATTCTCGCGCCCGTGATGTGGATCAATTCAGCGGACGATTTCATAAATCCACCGGAGTTAGGTCTCGCCGAGCGCGAGATCAAGCGAGTGAAGAACGGGCATTTCGTCCTGCTGCCCGCGTCGGACCAAACTCACGGCCACGGCACTCACAGTTGGGCCGCCGTGTGGCAGCAATACCTGAAGCAGTTGCTCGACTCGTCGCAGCCTTGAGAACCGGCGCTTAGGACTGCTGCTCCGGCGTCGGCTGATGTTCTGCATGGTAGGCCGCCTTGGCGGCGTCGATTTCGTTGACCAATGCATTGCGTTCGCTCGGCAGCATTGCGCGCGAGTGCCCCCGCGGCAGTTCGCGCGACAGGTGTACGGGCCCGAAGCGCACTCGCATCAGCCGGCTGACGATGATTCCCCGCGCAGCCCACCAATGCCGCACCTGCGCCGGGCGGGTTGCGCGTACCGTGACGTTGAGCCAGTGATTGAAGCCCTCACCGAACTGCGCATCCGCTTTCAATATGGACATGGGATCGCCTTCGCAATCGGTGGCGTCGCGAAATTCCTCCACCAGCGTTTCGTTCAAAGGTCCGCGCATTCGCAGCACATAGTCGACCGTCAGCGCATGCGCGCCCTGCGAGATGCGGTGGGCCCACGAACCGTCGTCAGTCAGAATTTCGAGCCCGCCGTCCACCGGCGGCATCGGCTGAATCGCCAGCCAGCGGCCCGCGGAGCGCGGCAAGTTCAGGTGTTCGGCCGCGCGCGACGTCGCCGCCTTGAGATCGAGCGCCTCGCCGGGGGAGCGATGAAACAATAAAATCCGCGGTACCTTACCCTTGTCCGCATGCAAGCGCACGGGCCGACCATCCAACGTGATGCGATCGCGCGCGGCAAGCTTCGCGCCCAGCGCGGGAACCTCCCCGTTGATTTGCAACCGCCCTTCCCGTATCCAACGCTCGACCTCTCGGCGAGATCCGATGCCGGCGGCGGACAGCAGCTTTTGAATGCGCTCGGTGGGCGGAGCTTCTGTGCGCGACGCGCGGGCCGAGCGCGAGGTGGACTCTTTTCGAGGCGGGCGCGGTCGCATCAAAACGGATCGTCGGCTGCACCGCGCGCGACCAAACCCTGGCGGCGATGTTGCGTCGCCGCAGCATCCGGTTCCTCATCTTCGCCGGATTCGGATCCGTCGGCAGCCGCTTCGTCGACGTCGCTCGGGTCGATGCCGGCCGGGGTGGCTGCGTCGGCGGGAGTGGTATCGGCGCTCGCGGCCGCAACCGGTTCGGCGCCCGGCAAACTCAGTTGCACGCGCAAATCCTCGAGTTCCTTCAGCTGGGCCAGCGTCGGCAGGTCATCGAGCTTCTGCAAGCTGAAATAATCCAGGAACTCGCGGGTCGTACCCAACAGCTCCGGCTTACCCGGAACGTCGCGGTGGCCGACGACTCGAATCCAACTGCGCTCGAGCAGCGTCTTGATGATGTTTGGGTTCACGGCCACACCGCGAATCTGTTCGATTTCGCCGCGCGTGATGGGTTGCCGGTAAGCCACCAGCGCCAACGTTTCGAGCAACGCGCGCGAATACTTGGCCGGACGCTCCTGCCACAACCGGGACACCGGCTGCGCGACCGCGGCCCTGATCTGGATTCGATAGCCGCTCGCGACTTCCACCAATTCCAGCCCGCGCGTCTCGTATTCGGTGCGCAAGACCTCGATTGCCGCCTGAACCTCCGCAGCGTTCGAACCGTCACGCTCATCGAACAGCGTCACGAGTTCATCGGCTGCCAACGGCCGACCCGCGGCGAGCAATGCGGCTTCAATTACATTTCGTACGTATTGATCGTTCATTGAGTTCTCGCAAGGAGCCTGTCTGAGTATTCTACGTGAGCCGCGTCGGCTGGGAGAGCGAGCGGATGCCAGGCGCGCGGCGCGGGCCTAAGCTTAAGACTACGGACAAGCCGCGCAACACCGCAGACGCCCCATCTCACTGATCCAACGGCTTGGGCCTGGCTTAACCACTTCGCACGATATAGGTCCCAGCCAACCCGCAGGGAGCGGCCACGCAGAATACTCAGACAAGCTCCTGGGCAGCGCCGCTGTCATTCGCGGCGTCGCTGTCGGGCACGACTTTCAGGTGCCGGGCGGGATTGCCGAGCCGCACGTGCAGCGGCCCGTAGGGCTCAGCCTGAACCATCTCGATCAGCCCCTCGCGCAGCAATTCCAGGATGGCGACGAATGTGACGGTGACGCCGCGACGCCCCTCGTCCGCCCGGAACAGGCGGACGAAATCCACGAAAGCGGTGGCCGTCAGCGCCGCCAGGATATCCGTCATGCGCTGCCGCACCGAGAGCGGTTCGCGCTGGACATGATGATGAGCGAACATGTCGCTGCGCGACAGCACTTCTTGAAAGGCCAACAGCATTTCCTGCAGCGTGACCTGCGGCACGATGCGCACCACTTTCCGATCGACCAATTCCGCGGATGCCACCCACGTGTCTCGTTCCAAGCGGCGCATCTGATCGATACCTTCGGCGGCGCGCTTGAAGCGCTCGTATTCCTGCAGCCGCCGCACGAGTTCAGCACGCGGATCCGCTTCGCCCGTTGCATCCTCGCTATGCGGCGGACGGGGCAACAACATGCGCGACTTCACCTCGGCGAGCGTCGCAGCCATCAGCAGATATTCCCCCGCCAACTCCAGCTGCAGCACGTGCATGAGTTCGATGTAGCGCATGTATTGACGAGTGATCTCGGCAATCGGGATATCGAGAATATCCAAATTTTGCCGCCGTATGAGGTACAGCAGCATATCCAGCGGCCCTTCGAAGGCCTCCAGGAACACTTCAAGAGCCTGCGGCGGGATATATAGATCGCGCGGCATCTGTGTGATGGGCTGACCCTCCACCATCGCAAACGGCATCTCACCCTGCGCGGGCGCCGGCTCTTTTGCGGGCGCATTCGCGGCAACGTTCTGCACGATCGTCAGTTCGGGTTTCATCGATAGTTCATGGCCATGGCTTGGCGGACCGCGTCCAGCGTGTCGCGCGCCGCAGCACGCGCCCGTTCGCATCCTTCGGCGATGATACCGCGTACCAACTCGGGATTCTCCTCGAACTCGAGCGCCCGCTTCGAAATGCCGGATACTTCTTCGACGATTTTTTCGATCAGCGGCCCCTTGCAATCCAGACAGCCGATGGCGGCGGAGCGGCAGCCCTGTTGCACCCAGGCTTGCGTCTCGGCGTTCGAATACACCTGGTGCAGGTCCCACACGGGACACTTGCCGGGGTCGCCGGGATCGGTGCGCCGCACGCGCGCCGGATCGGTCTGCATGGCCTTCAGTTTCTTGACGACGGAATCGGTCTCTTCCCGGAGACCGATCGTATTGCCGTAGGACTTCGACATCTTGCGGCCGTCCAGGCCCGGAATCTTAGGGGTCGCCGTGAGCAGTACTTCCGGCTCGGGCAGAATGGAAATGCCCGTGCCTTCGAGAAAGCCGAATAAGCGATCGCGGTCGGCAACGGTCAGTCGCGCGTTCGACTCGACCAGCGCCCGCGCCCGCGCGAGCGCATCGCCGTCGCCCTTCTCCTGAAACTCTTTGCGCAGCGTGCGATAGATCGCCGAATTGCGCGAACCCAAGCTCTTGATGGCCTTTTCGACCTTCGTTTCGAACTCCGGCTCGCGGCCGTAAATGTGATTGAAGCGCCGTGCCACTTCACGCGTGATCTCCACGTGTGCGACTTGATCCTCGCCGACCGGCACGTACTGAGACCTGTAGAGCAAGATATCGGCGCTTTGCAGCAACGGATAGCCGAGAAACCCGTAAGTGCTCAAGTCCCGATCAGCCAACTGGGCCTGTTGATCTTTGTAGGACGGAACGCGCTCCAGCCAGCCCAAGGGCGTAATCATCGACAGCAGCAGGTGCAACTCAGCATGTTCGGGAACCTTGGACTGAATGAACAAGGTGGCGACGCCGGGATTGAGGCCCGCGGCCAGCCAATCGATGGCCATGGTCCAGACGTAGTCTTCGAGTTTCGAGGTGTCCTCGTAGCCGGTCGTGAGCGCGTGCCAATCGGCGATGAAGAAGAAGCACTCGTACTTGTACTGCAGTTCGATCCAATTCTTCAGGGCGCCATGATAATTGCCCAAATGCAGCATTCCGGTCGGCCGCATGCCGGAAAGCACGCGCCGGTTCTGGATGGGCCCGCTCATGCCGCCGACCCCATCAACACCGGAATCACTCGGCCAATGAGGCGGAATGCCGGCTCGAACAGCCAATCGAGCCAGCGCATGATGGACAAGCCGAGCACCAGGAACAAGCCGATCGGTTCAATTTTCTCCAAGCGGCTTCCCCACCGTGGCGGCAGCAATCCCGCCAGCACCCTGCCGCCGTCGAGCGGCGGGACGGGTAACAAGTTGAAGACCGCCAAGACGACGTTGACCACGATGCCTGCCTGCGCCATCAGTGCGATCCAGCCTATCAAGATCTCGTTGCCGCCGACGCGCGCGATGACCGCGAGCACGCCGCACCAAATCACCGCCATTGCGAGGTTGGCCACCGGACCCGCGAAGGCAACGCATGCCATGGCCCGACGTGGGTTGCGCAAGGCACTGGTCGCCACCGGCACCGGTTTCGCCCAGCCGATGAGCGGTCCGCCTATGGCAAGCAGGATACCGGGGACGAGCAACGTGCCGACCGGATCGATGTGACGTAATGGATTCAGACTCAAACGCCCGAGCATCTGTGCAGTTCGATCGCCGAAGCACCGAGCCGCCCACCCATGCGCCACTTCGTGCAAGGTAATCGCAAAGAGCGCGGGAATTGCCCAAATCGATACTTGTCTAAGAAATCCAGATAAGTCCAATGCTTGCACTCGTTATTTAAATGAAAACACGAGCTTTCGTGCCCGCATTGCTCCTGCATTATACGGTTGCCGCGTCTGCAAAGGGGCTGACGTCGCCACGGCCGACGCGGACGATGACGGCGCGGTCGCCGGATAAGTCGATCACCGACGTCGGGATCAACCCACAATTGCCGCCGTCGAGCACGAGATCGACGCTATGTTCCAGTCGTTCGTAAATCTCCTTGGCATCGGTGCGCGGTAGTTCCTCTCCCGGCAGCAATAGGGTCGAACTCATGACCGGTTCCCCCAACTCGGTCAGCAACATCGCGGTCACCGGGTGATCGGGAACGCGCAGCCCGATGGTACCCCGGCGCTCGTGCTTCAAGCGGCGTGGCGTTTCACGCGATGCCTTGAGCAGGAACGTGTAAGGGCCGGGAGTATGCGCACGAAGCAACCGGTACTGCGAATTATCGACGACCGCATACTTACCGACGTCTGCCAGATCACGGCACACCAAGGTGAAATCATGGTTCCGATCGGTTTGGCGTATCTCGCGAATCCGCTCCAATGCCGCCTTATCGCCGATATGGCAGCCGAGCGCGTAGCATGAATCCGTCGGATAGACGATTACACCGCCGTTTCGCAATACTTCGACCGCTTGACGGATGAACCGTCGCTGCGGCGACACGGGGTGCAGTTGTAAATAGATGCTCATATTTGTCCAGTATGATACCCGTATGAACCAACTACTCGAATGGTCGCCGCTGGTCGTCTTTTTTGTCGTTTTCAAGCTGTACGGCATTTACTGGGCCACCGGGTCGCTGATGGTCACGACCGTCGCCTTGATGTCCAGCCATAAGCTACGCATGGGTCGTTACAAGAAAATGCATATCGTCACGGCCGGCGTGGTACTTGTTCTGGGCACCGCCACCCTGCTGCTACATGACAAACGCTTCATCCAGTGGAAGCCCACGATACTGCTGGGTTTCGCCGCCGTCGCTTTTCTGGTCAGTACCTTCATCGGCCGACGGCCGCTGGCCAGGCGCATGCTGGAGAGCGTATTCAGCGAGCCGCTGGACCTATCGCGCCACATGTGGTCCGTACTCAACTTGGCCTGGACCGCTTGGTTCGCAGTGCTCGCCGCAGCGAATATCTACATAGCGCGGAATTTTGCGGAAAATGTCTGGGTCAATTTCAAAGTGTTCGGCATTACCATCGCCATGCTGGTCTTCATGATCCCACAAGTCATATGGCTGAACGGCAAAACCAGGGCCGCGCAAGCCGAGCGCGGCTGACATGGGACACGCCGTCCGAGAAGAGCGGCTGCGCGCAAAGCTCATGGCTCGATTCGCACCCGTCCAGTTGGTGATCGAGGACGAAAGTCATCATCACGCCGGGCATGCGGGTGCCGCAGGCGGCCAAAGCCATTATCGCATTCGCATTGTGTCCGAGGCCTTTCGCGGATTGTCGCCCGTCGCTCGGCATCGCCTGGTGTACGAGGCCGTGGACGACATGCTGAAGAGCGATATCCACGCGCTCGCCATCGAGGCCCTTCCCCCGCCGACCGGCGGCTGAGGCGTTACGTCGGCCGCGGCGGCCCACTGCCTCCCACCCGCCGCCCGCCCCGTCGTCCATCGATAATTGGTGAGATAGCGCCGTAAAGGCTAAACTGCCGGCCCCGGGCGCGCCGGCCACGTCGGCCAAGTCGCCTTTACGTTCGTAGAGGATCCAAATGACTCAATTTCTTCGTGCACAGTGGAAGGTGGTGTCCACTGTGGCAACCTTTGCCGTATTGCTCACGGCCTGCAACAAAGGACAGCAGGCGGCGGCGCCCGCAGTTTCCACACCGGCGGTCCCGCCTGTGGCAATCGTCAACGGCACGCCTATTCCTCGCACCGATTACGATGCGTTTTTGAAGAATCTGCTCCAGGGTAAGCCGGCGACCGATTTGACCGCGGAGCAGAAGAATCAGGTGCTTGACGAGCTGATTACCATGCAGTTGGTCTCCACCCAGGCGGTCAAGGATGGGTTGGAAAAAGAACCGGACGTGGCGGCCAACCTCGATGTGATGCGTATGCGCATTCTGTCCGACGCGGAATCGCAGAAATTCCTGAAGGGCAAAGAGCCCACCGATGCGCAATTGCATGCGGAATACGACAGCGCCATCGCGTCGATGGACAAGACCGAGTACCACGCCGAGCACATTTTGGTGCCGACCAAGGAAAAGGCCGAACAGCTGATCAAGAAGATTAAAGCCGGCGCGAAGTTCGAGGACGTGGCCAAGGCCGAATCCACCGATAATTCGAAGACCAATGGCGGCGATTTGGGTTGGTTCACGCTGACTCGCATGGTGAAGCCGTTTGGCGATGCGGTGAAAACCTTGAAGAAGGGCGAGATAACCCAGGAACCGGTGCAGACGCAGTTCGGCTGGCACATCATCAAGCTGCTGGATACGCGCGATGTCGCCCCGCCGCCGTTTGATCAGGTCAAGGCTCAAGTCACCAAGGGCGTGATTCAGAAAGAGCTGATTGCGTATGTCGATGATTTGAAGAAAAACGCCAAGATTGAGAAGAAGCTGTAAGAGCAATCCTCCGGTGGCGGGCCCGCCCAGGGCCCGCCGCTTCTTCAGACTTCCGCTACTTGTTCAGCAGCTTCAGGAAGGCTGGTTCGTCGAGAACGGTGATTCCCAACTCCTGCGCTTTCTTGAGCTTGGAGCCGGCATCCGCGCCCGCCACGACGTAATGAGTCTTTTTTGAAACACTTCCGCTAACTTTACCGCCGCGCAGGGTGATCGCTTCCTGCGCAGCATCGCGCGTCAGCCCCTCGAGCGTTCCGGTCAGCACGAAGGTCTTCCCCGCCAGCTCACCGCTCACGGTGCGCTTGCCCTGCACCGGCCATGTGATCCCGCTCGCCAGCAGACGATCGACGATCGCTTGGTTCTCGACATCGCCGAAATAGGCAGCCACATTGGCCGCCACCACCGGCCCCACATCGGGTACGCACTGAATTTCTTCCACCGACGCGCGACGCAGCGCGGCGATGTCGCCGAAGTGCTGCGCCAGGCCGAGGGCCGTGGCCTCGCCGACGTCGCGTATTCCGAGGGCATACAGAAACCGCGGCAAGGTGGTGCGCTTTGCCGCGGCCATTGCAGCCTGCAATTTCTGCGCGGATTTCTCCCCCATACGATCCAGCGTTGCGAGCTGAGAAGCCTGTAGATCGAACAGATCCGCCGGCGTCCTTACCCAATCGCGTTCGACCAATTGGTCAACCAGCTTTTCGCCCAGACCCTGAATATCCATCGCGCGGCGCGAGGCGAAATGATTGATCTCCTCTCGGCGCTGAGCGGCACAGGACCGCCCGCCACTGCATCGGGCAACGGCTTGATCGCCTTCGCGCACCACCGGCGATCCGCATACCGGACACCTTGCGGGCAACTCGACCAGTGGCGCGCCGGCTAATCGGCGCTCGGGCAAGACTCGCACGACTTCCGGGATCACGTCGCCGGCACGGCGAATGACGACGGTATCTCCAACCCGTACATCCTTGCGAGTCAATTCATCCATGTTGTGCAAGGTTGCGTTGCTGACCGTCACCCCGCCCACGAAAACCGGTTCCAAGCGGGCCACCGGCGTCAAAGCGCCGGTACGTCCAATTTGAAATTCGATCTTACGCACCGTCGTCAACGCCTCTTCGGCCGGAAATTTATGCGCAATGGCCCAGCGCGGCGCACGCGAGATGAAGCCGAGTTGCCGCTGCAGATCGATGTCGTCGACCTTGTACACGACGCCGTCGATCTGATACGGCAGGGTCGAACGCGCCGCGCCCATTTCACGGTAATACGCGAGGCAACCGTCGACCGACTCGACCACACGCGATTGCGGGCAGATCTTCAAGCCCCAGCGCCGTAGCTGCTGCAGCAGCACGCCTTGGTGCGTCGGCAGTTCGCCGCCCTCCACGTAGCCAACGCCGTAAATGAACAAGTCCAACGGCCGGGCTGCGGTCATTCGCGGATCGAGCTGGCGCAAGCTGCCCGCAGCGGCATTGCGCGGGTTGACGTAGGCCTTCTCGCCGCGAGCGATGGCCTCCTTATTGAAGCGTTCGAAGCCGGCACGCGGCATGAACACTTCGCCGCGCACCTCGAGCATCCGCGGCGCGTCTGCGGTACGCAATTTGAGCGGCAATCCGGCAATGGTCTTGAGATTTTGCGTAATGTCCTCGCCGGTTTCGCCATCTCCGCGAGTGGCGCCCTGTACGTACACGCCGTTCTCGAACATTGCGCTGATTGCCAGGCCGTCGAGCTTGGGTTCCGCCGAGTAGCGAATCGGGCGCTCGTTCTCGAGGCGCTCACGGATTCGCCGGTCGAAGTCACGCACTTCATCCTCGCTGAAGGCGTTGTCGAGCGACAGCATGGGGATTCGATGGCGTATCGCGCCGAATGCCGCCACCGGCGCCGCTCCGATGCGCTGCGTCGGAGAATACTTCGTGAGCAATTGCGGGTACTCGGCTTCGATGCCCCGCAGTTCCAACATCAGGCGATCGTATTCGGCATCCGGAACTTCCGGATCGTCGAGCGCGTAATAGCGATAGTTGTAGCGGTCCAACAGTTCGCGCAATTCGGCTGCCCGTCGCGCCGCTTGTCGCTCGTCTTTATCCACGATGTTCAGCTCATGGTCAGCATGGCTTGGAAACGAGCCACATCCTCGCGGAGCGCTTCGGCGCCCTGCTGTGAGAGCGGCACCCCTTTCGAGTCCTGCACGACGCCGCGCAAGGTTTCCGCCAGCTCCCCAGCCGTCTGAATGAGCGCATCGAGCGTTTGCAGCGGTTCTGCGGGTCCCGGCAGGACCGCGAACAGCGTCAAGCCGCGGAACTGTTCCTCCGGCATCCGCGCCAGATCGAAGGTGCCGGGCTCCACCAGGCTCGCTGCGCAAAAGAGAGTCCGGCCATCGCTGTGCCGGCGGTGGAACACCTGGTAGCGGCCATACGCCAAACCATGGTTCTCCAGGGCCGCCATGAGCTGCGAACCGGTCCAACGCGTGTCACCCACGGCACTGACACGAACGGTCACGATACGCTGCGTCTCGCTGACGTTCGGGCCTTGAGGGTTCGACCCCGTGGCAGACGTGTCGTTCGCTGCCGGCGCAGCGGCTGCTGCCGGCGCCGCGCGAGCAGGCGGTGCCGCGCCCGCAGCATTGGGACTGGCGGCGGGCGCAGTGGTCGCTGCCGGCGGGTACGCTGCCATCGATTCCATTTCGTCCGCCGCCGCCCGGCACTCGGCGCTCGGGAATTCGTGCGGCTCCGTGCCGAGCTCCAAGTTCTCTTCAATTGCATCGGGGCGCGCCGTCATCGGCAGATCCACGATCTGCACGTGTTCGAAGTCAGCGGTGCGAATGCTCAAGGGTTCGAACGGCGGTACGCCCCAGTCGCGTGCAGCGGCATGCGAGTCGGTGGAAGCACGTCCCGGCGTGCCTAAGGGGGCCGCCGTCGACTCGCGCAGTTCAGCATTTCCAGGCGCCTGGCGCGAACGCCGGGTACCCCACCACCAAATCCCGATCAGCAAGGGCACACAAATGGCCACCAAGATCCAACGGAGTTCGCTCGCCAAGACTACATCGCAGCCATGCGCACGGCCTCGTCCACATCGACTGCCACGAGCCGCGATACTCCGGGCTCGTTCATCGTGACGCCCACCAACTGCGACGCGAGTTCCATCGTGCTCTTGTTGTGAGTAATGAATATGAACTGCACGCTCTTCGACATGTCGCGCACGATGTCGCAAAACCGGCCGACGTTGTTTTCATCGAGCGGTGCATCCACTTCGTCCAGCAGACAGAACGGCGCCGGGTTCAAGTCGAAGATCGCAAAGACCAATGCGACCGCGGTCAACGCCTTCTCGCCGCCCGAGAGTTGGCTGATGGTGCTGTTGCGCTTGCCGGGCGGACGGGCCATGACCGACACACCGGGCGCATCCGACTCTTCTCCCGTCAGCTCCAAATAGGCGTGGCCACCGCCGAAAAGTCGCGGAAACTTCTCCTTGAGGCCGGCGTTGACTCGATCGAACGTGTCCTGAAAGCGGGTGCGCGTTTCGCGATCGATTTTCCGCATCGCGGACTCCAACGTCTCCAAGGCGTCGGTCAAGTCCTTGCACTGGCGGTCCAGATACTCCTTACGCTCCGACTGTTCTTTGAACTCGCCGATCGCCGCGAGATTTACCTGGCCCAAGCGCTCGATCTTACCCTTGGTTTCCTCGAGCTGCGCCTCCCAGGTTTCCACCGTGGCGTCCGCCGCCAGCTGCGCGAGCAGCGCGGCGAGCTCGAAGCTGGTGGTTGCCAGCTGCTCGGCGACGCTCTCCCGCCGCACCCGCACTTGTTGCGCGGCCAAGCGCGCATCGTCCAGCGTCGCGCGCGCCACTTCCACACGCTCCTCGATCGTGGCTTGATGGGCTTCCCGATCGCGCAATACCGCATCGAGTTCGTCGCTCGCGATCTTCGCTGCGTGCAACTCACTTTCGATCTGTGCACGAATTTGCAGTGCCGATTCGATTTGCTCTTGCAAGGCCGCCAGCGGAGCCTCGCCGGCCGCGAGTTGCGCCGCCAGCTCGTCACGGCGCAATTCCAGCCCTTCCAGCTGTTTTTCCACGCGCTCCAGCGTCGAGACCAGCGACGCGTGCGAGGACCGCCGTGACTCCACTTGTAGCGCCAGATCGCGCGCCACTTGTTGCACTGCCTGCGCCGCGGTGCGAGCAGCACCCTGCTGCGCGCGCAATCGCTCACGCTCCTGTTCGAGCGCCAAGCGCTTCGGTTCCAGCGCCGCCAGTGCCTCGATGGCCGTCTCCATGCGCCCGCGCGCCGCGCGCAGATCCGTTTCGGTGCGTTCGAGTTCCGCCCGTACGTCCGCAAGCCCCGTCTCGAGCTGGCTCAGGCGCCGCGCAGCATCCGCAGTGCGGGCCGTGGCCGCATCCAGTGCCGCGCGTCGATCGACGTGCTCACGGTGCAAGCGATTCACATCGGTTTGGAACCGGTCGCGGCGATCCTCATGCTCACGGACCCGCTCGCGCGTGAGCTCGAGTCTGTGTTCCGACTCCTTCACTTCGTCTGCAAGCTGAGTCACTTGCTGGCGAATTTCGCGCAATGACTCTTCGCGCTCGATCACACCCGTGTGTGGATCCTTATCACGCGACAGCCGCAACCAATCCGGGCCCAGCCAAACACCGTCGCGGGTGACCACCGACTGTCCGGCGGTCAGCCGGCGCCGCCGCGCCAGGGCTTCACCGAGCGTTTCGGCGGTAAATACCGACGACAACACGGAACCCAAGACGCTAGTACCCTGGACCTTGGCCTGCAGCGATGCTGCGTCGGGCACACTGCCCGAATCCTCGCCCACCGTCACAACCGCCAGTTGACCGCCGTCGAAAGTGCCGAGTACGTCCGCAACGCCGTCCAGGCCATCGACGCACACGGCCTCGAGATAGGCTCCCAGCACGGTTTCGACCGCGCGCTCCCAGCCGCGGTCGACGCGTAGCTGTTGCGCGACGCGCGGCTTGAGGTCCAGCGACTGCGCCTTCAACCACTGCGTCACCTTGCCGGAAACTTTGCCGAGCGCCGCCTGCTGCAGGGCTTCGGTCGATACCTGCGCACCCAATGCCTGCTGCCATTTGGCCCGCAGTGCGTTGAGAGCCTGGGTTTGCTCGCGCTCCCGGTCGCGCGTCACCGCCAATTCCGCCAGCAACTCCGAAAGGTCGGTCGCCGCCTTTTGCCCGGCGTCACGCGAAGCTGCCGCTTGTTCCGCCAGCGTATCCAAAGACACCGCGGGTTGCTGCTGGGCGAGCGCCAGACGCTCCGTCTCCTGCCGTTCTTGCTGTTGCAGCAAGCGATGCTGCTGATTCTCCAACTGTTCGATCCGCGCGCGTTCGACTTGCGTCTCGCGTTGACCTCGCGCCACTGATTGAGAATGTTCGTCCCAGGTGTGTTGCCATGCCGCCAGCGCATGTTCACAGCGCACCAACAATTCCGATGCGCTGCTCTCCTCACCGTGTGCCGCATCGAGGCGCGGAATCATCGTGGCGAGTTCCGCACTCAGCGCTTCGAGATGAGCACGGTCGCGCTGGATGACACCGGTGAGATCCTGCACCTGCACCTGCGATTGGTCCAGATCGGTGGCTTGGCGCTGCCGCAATTCGCGGGCATGTTGGATGCTCTGCTCGATTCGCGTCACCTGCGAGCCGGCGCCGTAGAAGCGTGCTTGGATGGTCCCGAGCGCGTCGGCCTTGGACGATTGATCGACGCGAATCTGCTCGATCTCGGCCTCCGCTTCGCGCAGGTCCGCGAGCACTGCATGCATGGCGGTCTCACAGTGTTGCGTGGTCGTGTCGCGCACCTGCGCTTCCGCATCCAGGCTCTGCAGCCGCAACGCCAAGAGTTCCGCTTGCAGCTTGCGCTCTTCTTCCTTGAGCGTCTGATAGCGACGCGCGGTCGCCGCTTGCCGCTGCAAGTGGCGAATCTGCTTTTCGACCTCCTCCCGCAAATCATTCAAGCGGTCCAGGTTTTCGCGCGTCTGGCCGATGCGATTCTCGGTTTCCCGGCGTCGTTCCTTGTAGCGCGATATCCCCGCCGCTTCCTCCAGGAATGCGCGCAGATCATCCGGACGCGCCTCGATCACCCGTGAGATCATCCCTTGCTCGATGATCGCGTAGCTGCGCGAACCCAATCCCGTGCCGAGAAACAGCTGGGTGATGTCCTTGCGACGCACCTTCATGCCGTTGATGAAATAATCGGAGGTGCCATCACGGCTCACCGCACGCCGCAACGCCACTTCGTTGTAATTCGCATAGGCGCCGCCGATCTTGCCCTCGGCGTTGTCGAACACCAATTCCACCGACGCCGTACCCAGCGGCTTGCGGGCCGATGAGCCGTTGAAGATGACATCCGCCATCGAATCACCGCGCAAATGCTTTGCTGAAATCTCGCCCATGACCCAACGCACGGCATCGATGATATTCGACTTGCCGCAACCGTTCGGACCCACGACCCCCGTGAGGCTGCTTGGGAACGTGATCGTCGTCGGATCGACGAACGATTTGAAACCTGCGATCTTGAGTTTCGATAAGCGCATCAGTTTTTTTCAACCTTTAAGATCGGTCCGGTGACGAGGACGTGTGGCGATGGCCGCGAATGTGGCGCGTAGTGTAAAGTAAACGTCACTTTCGTAAACCCCTGGCGCACGCCGTAACCCGACGCCCTGTCGACCCATGACGCAACGCAGCCGAACCTTGGAAACTTTCTCAAACCCAGCGCCCGAAAGGGACTACACCATTCGGATGAGCATTCCGGAGTTTAGCTGCCTGTGCCCGAAAACGGGACAACCCGACTTTGCCAACTTGAAGCTGGAATACGTACCGAACGAACGCTGCGTCGAACTGAAATCCTTGAAGCTTTACATTTGGTCGTTCCGCGACCGCGGGGCCTTCCACGAAGCGGTAACCAACGAGATATTGCAGGACCTGGTGGCGGCCACGGCACCGCGTTTTTTGCGGCTGACCGCTGAATTTAACGTGCGGGGGGGCATTTACACCACGATAGTGGCAGAACACTGCCAACCCGGGTGGGTAGCCGGTCCGACCACCGCCCTGCCCTGATGCCAGGAGCCTTGCCGCGGGCCGCGGTGTAGCCTGCAGGCTGCTGCCCCCGTGTGCCCCGAGGGTTTGTCTTTTCAATCATAGAGTTAGATTAATAAAATATGTTATGCGGACGGCCTGTACACGTCGTCAAGCGTCGGTATAATCGCGCGCTCTTTCATAAAGAGGCGGAGACGGTAAATGCCCTCGAAGAAACCGAATAAAGCGGCTAAAAAGCCAGGAAAGGCGACCCCAGCGAAGGCAAGTCACAAAGTGGCTGCCCCAAAAAAGGCAGCGCGGCCTCAGCATAAGCACACGCCCATGATCGCCACATCGAAGGTAACAGTGAAACCCAATAAACCAACTCCCAAACCCGCGGCCGCAAAGCCCG
>JBKQSA010000082.1:0-8410 GCA_052143815.1 Steroidobacteraceae bacterium
CTGTCGAAGTTACGCTCGATTTGTTCGACAAACTTCCGTTTAAACGGCTTCAGCAAAAAACCGAGAGTTACATGGAGCCGGATTTCCGAATCGGTTACGTGGATCCGGCCATCGATACCCGAGCGATGAAAGTGCAGCGTATCGCCATGCCATTCGCTGCTGAGGTCATGCTCAGCAGCAAGCGCGTCGGCCGCCTTCTGTACCAGCGCTTTTGCCTTCGCGATCGTCAGCGAATGGGGTTTGACAAACTCGATATCGGACATGCGGTGTCCTCTCCGTGCAGGAATGTTAGCTTGATCAGGCCAACGCCGCGTCGTCCACCACTCATCACCGTCGACGAGTCTCGCGGTAGACCAGGTAACCGACTGCCCCGGCGAGCGCTGTCGGGCCCACCCCGAGCGCTGCAGCAGCAAGCAAGGCAGCCCCGGCTGCCGCTGCGACCCCGGCCGCAGCCCGCTGCGGCGAGCCGGTCGGCAACAAGGATTCGACTTTCGCGGCAATATCGGTACCATTTTTGCTCGCCGACTTGTGCAATCTGCGCGACTTCACGCTCTTCTTCTTCCTGGCTGTTTCCTTAATCATGTCGCTCTCCTGTTGGCTATCGGGCGAAAGCCATCGAAAAGGAATAAAGATCGATTAACTACAAAATATATAGGATGGCGCCTAGGCCGTCTGTGCGGATAAATACCGACCTGAATACGCAAAGAGAGCAGCACCCGGGTCATCAGACTCGCGCAGCGAAATTTGAAAATCCACACAAGGCGCTCCCGCCTCGTCGGCTACCGTCAGTTGGTGCGGTCGAGTCCTTTGCGCAACTAACTCACCGAGGTTTGCCGCTCTTTTTGCCGGAGCCACCGCGCTCTTCCTCTTGCCGGGCGACTCTTTCGCGGGTTCGAACTTCTGGCCGATGCCAGTGCATGAAGACGCGATAACTACGGTAGAGAGCGCTGCTCCACTGTGGCAGGCGGCCGCGATCCTCATTGAGCACGAAGGACAGCACGGAGACTGCGGCGAGGGCGACGGGCACCAACTCTCGCAGGTCTGCTCGTTCGCCTGTCAGCTGGCTCACGACCTGGTTGACGTCCTGTACGGTATCGAGGAATGCGCTGACCAGTTCCTGGCGATTCATCTTGTTGCTGGCCAAGTTCTCCACACCTCGAAATCCCGCGCTCTTCGCGATGCGCTTGAGGAGATCGTCGGCATCGATCGTGCCAGGTTTATATTCAACTACGACGCTGCCGGTCTTTGGGTTGAGAGACCACGAGCGAAACCCAGGAACAGCCTCAGCAGCGGTCTGCGCCGCAGTCACTACGGAGCTGTTGTCTTCCGGATGGATGAATGCGCCGGCTCGAATTCGCAAATACCCCGGATGATGGTGCACCAGGCGCAACGGTTCATCGATAGGCGTGGGCTGCTCCCGAATCTCGGGGCGCGAACCCGGAAGCGTGACGTCTTGTTCGGAGTGACTCAAGCTGCCCCCGGCGTCTGTCATTCTGGCCGCCGACGCATCTCGGCTGCCCGCTATGCTTGTTCCGCGCGCTTCACCGGTCGGGTCCGTCGACGCCCATTCCCGGACTGGCCTTTCGCTCTAGATTTGTTCGTGGCTCCATTCGAGCGTGAGACGTTCGGCTCAGCCGTCGAGCGCGCCTCTGCCAACATATCGTCCAGACGCTCGGCCTCGAGCGCCGCCCAGCGGCCCACCCGCTCCTTGGTCTTCAGCGCAATCTCCAGAAGTTTCACGCCGGCACCTTCAGGCGAATCGGCGAGACTTCTAGCAGCCCAGCCGCCCGCAAGTCCGACGCCGATCGCGAGTACCCACTTTATGCTCATATCGCATCATCTCCTGTCCGCCAAAAAATCGGCGGCCACGCGTTCGATCTCGAACTACCGCATTTGTTGGCAACCATTCAGCGCCTCGGCCCCGACGATGCCCCTCCATGCCATTCGGCGGCGGGGAGCGTCCACGCCGTGGACGAGAGGCTTCTAAGTCTTCAGCGGCGTTTCTTAGCGGCGGGGGCTGCGTAACGCTTCTTGGCTCTTACCGAAGGTTTCGCCTTGCTCTTAGTTGCAAGAGGCCCTCGCCCGCCCTTCCGACTCTTCGCAGCCTTCTGCCGGACTTCAGTAGATGGAAGAGCACTAATAAATTTTATCGCGCTGACGACCGATGCCTGCGCGGAAAGAAGTACCGCTCGGACGTTTTTCTCGACGTGCTTTTCAATGACTGAATATTCGTTGAGAGCATCGGACAGTAACGTCTCGATCCTCGTCAACAGCGTGATTGTTTTCTTTGATTTCATGAGCCGCCCCCTATTTTCACAAGATCGCACATAATATAGAAGTTCTCAAGGAGATTTCGAACTCAACATGCTGTGCGGTTTCGGCAAGCACTGGGGGAAATTCCATTTATGCCGACCGCGACTTACGCTTGGGGCGAAGTGTTTTTGTCTTCGGCGAAACCATAGCGACGTATTTTTGGGCTAATAAGTAAATTTCTTTGGAACTTTGACTAAAGAACTTCTTTACTTCAGGCCGATCAAGGATATTTTCCTTCAACAACAAGCTGACTTGAACCAGCAAGAAAATGATATCCATCAGCTCGTCGAGGGCTCGGGCCTTTTTTTTCGTTGCAAAGCGGGAAGCGATGGCCAAAAGAAGCAAGACAATATCAGTCGCGTGTTCGACATTGGCTCCGCCTTTTCCACGAATTTGGCGTCTGGCCATGACTCGCTTCAACCGCGGGTCGCGGCCCAATATCCTCAGTAGGTCTTTAAATTGGCTGTCATTCTTCAATTGACCTCCCGATAATTCATCCACGCCTCGATTCGATTCGCGAAGACCTTTGGCGAGTCATTGTAAATCTCCCGGCCAAGAGCGAACGCCTGCCGCTCGAGATCCTGGCGCTGAGGATCGATGACCGCGAATAGGTCTTTGAGGATGCGATGCCCTCCGTAGGCGAGCGGATCCGCGGCGAGCGTTTCGCGAAAGACGGCCAGATCATGATCCTCGCCGAGTAGCGTCGACAGTTTGTGAGTCTGATCGACCAGATCCTTCTCGCTGCCCGTCCAGACGCCCTCGAGAAGCTGCAGTTGATGCCAAAGATACATGGCTTGCTTACGCCACTCGTGGAGATTCTCCACACTCGAGTTTTCCGCGGCCAACGCGAATGCTCGATGACCTCTCCGGTATACACGTCTGATGCCGCTCCCCAGGATGGCCCAACCGGTGCGCTCGATCCTCCAATTCGAAAGTCTCGCGAGGGCGCGCGCGGCGGCTTCTTTCACCGCAGCGAACGCTTTGCCTTCGTCGAGTACGCGGCGGGTCACTTCCTGCTGATTTGCGAGCAAGGCCTCACGAATCTTCGCCAATGCTCCCGGTTCGATCGCTCCCGAAAACTGTTGAGTGAGCCTATCCACAATCTCGACGAGCACTTCTGCATCGCGGACCTCGGTGAGCGGCCGAGCGGCATCGCGAAAACACCAGTTTTCCTCGCGGTACACATCATCGCCGAGATCCTCGCGCACCAGACGCAGAGCGGCCCGCACCCTCTTGAAGCACTTGCGGACCTCGTGGACTGCCTCGTTCTGCGACAGGCCGCGCTGGCTTGGCTTGCTTTTCGCACCCAGATGCTTGAGCGCCTTTTCGATCTGACGCCTCACGTTGCGCGTGATCCCGTCGCTCACCGACTCTTTCGCGCTCAGTTGAAATGCCATGTCACCACTCCAGTCTGGACTGCGCGCCGCGAGAATTGTTCGCACGCGCGGATAGAAAGGCACACGCCCACGATGGCGAAGAGAATCAGCAACATGCTGACGCTCGTGCCCGGTTTCCTCCAATTCACGGCCTTCTTGATCAAACCGCCGGGACCGACCACATAGGGCGAATAGAACCGGACGACGGAACGATCGAGCGCGACATTCGTTGCCGGCCGACTGTCGGCGGGAAGTTCGATAAGGTCGCGCACACTCTGCGCCCAAGAATCGCCACGCCGGGATGACGTCAGTCGATGAATCAAAACGCTTGCATATGCCTGATCTTCTTTAGATAAACCGGCATACGGCAGTTCGAATCTCGGGCGTTCATGCGGTTCGAGAATGAACAGGAGTCCCAAGTGAACCACTCGTCCCGAAGAATCGAGACCGGCCGGCGTTGATACGGAAAAAAGCTGCTTATCTTGATTCCAGCCGGGAAACCGTTGCGCAAACAGAATCTCCGCGAGACCCTTTGGCCCACATTTCTCCAGGAGCTCCGTCGGTACGCCATGCGAAAACCCCTCGGGGCGGAGCTTCGGGTCGAGTATCTGTCTGAGCGGTCGGACTGTCTCGCCGTCGCTCGCCAGAATGGCATCGCTCTGATCGCGATTCGGGAGAATCCAGTAGGCACGCATCGCGATTCACCTCGCCTTCTTGCGCTTCGCGGTCCCGTGGAACGCAGAATAGACAGACCGCAGGACATTATTGATCGCGCGCGTGTAGATCTGCTGGTTCTTCATGGAAATCAAGGTCGCGCCGGTATATCCCGCCTCGTATGGGTGCAGCACGTTCTTGACCGTTTGGTCGAGCGCACCGATCTTCTTTGCCAACTCCTCGGCCAAAGCGCGATAGTCGGTGTGACTCTCGATTTCTTCGTCGATCTTATTGATCAAAATGTGAATGAGCACGCCCTGCTTGAGATGGGGCAATGCGGTCAGGAGCCAATCGAAATCTTGTCGAATTCTTCGACCCTTGAGGAACTTTGAGCCGGCTAAATCCTTGATGGTCATTACATAAAAGATCACGTCAGCGTCTTTACAAACTGCAAGCCACCCCGATGGTGCGTCGCGGTAATCGGTTTCGCCGCCAATGTTGATCACGCCCTTGCAGTTGATATCGATGGCTTGATGATTCGAAAGTGCCAGCTTCACCCTGAAGGACTTGATCTTCTCTCCCATCGGCGAGTTCGAATGGACCGGCGGGATCTCTCGGTTCTGCAGCCGCGCCAGGAAGCTGTCCTTGCCGCTGGCCGTCGGACCGATTACCGCGATCTTCTTTCCCGACCACCAGTCGACCACCCCTTTCACCAGCCGAACAAGGTGCTTCTCGGTGCCGGAAAAGGAGACCAAGAACAGGAAGGCGCGAAACGTAGTTAGTGCCAGCGACATGGCTTTCATCCTTTCATGCCCTTCCAGCAGCCAAGAACCGCGGTGAATCCCGCGATTCGATGGTCGAGGCAGGCGCATCGAGCAAATAAGTAATGGTCGAATCAGGCTCGCTCTCCGAGTTCTCAACGCCAAGCCGGGGCGGCATCTTCAGAAGCGGAATCGTTCCCACGAGCACCGCCAAGAAGGTGGTCCCATTGTTGATGATGGCGGCCATGGGCGGGGCAATGAGTCCAAACGCGCCCAAGCCGATCGCAACGGCGTTTGGCACAACGATGATTCCCAGATTCTGCCGAACACTGGACATGGCTCGTTCGCTGATCTGGAACGCCTTCTCGAGCCGGGCCAGGCCGCCGCCGAGCAATACCACGTCCGCGGTCTCAAGTGCGACATCCGTGCTGCCGGCGATAGAAATTCCCACGTCGGCTGCCGCCAGCGCGGGCGCATCGTTGATGCCGTCGCCCACCATGGCAACAACACGTCCCGCTGCCCGCATTGTCCTCACATAGTCGGCTTTTTGTTCCGGTAGGAGACCGCCCACGGCTTTGTCGATCCCCACCGCGCGAGCGAGATTCCTCACCACTTCGGGGCTGTCGCCCGATAGGAGCACGACCTGCCGCTGGCCGTTGTTTCGTAACCTCCGCACGATGGCCGCGCTCTCCGGACGGGTGCCGTCGGAGTAAGCGACCACTCCGACCACTTCGTCATCGACGGCAACGCAAAGACTCGAACGCGTGTCCTTCTCGAAACGAGCAAGGTGCCTCTTGAACGAGGGGCGGATCTTGAGCTTTTGGCTCTCCATCCATATTGCCCGGCCAACTCTCACGCGACGCCCCGCGGCGCGTGCGGACAGTCCCAGTCCCACCGTGTATTCCTCGCTTCCTGATTCCGGCTCGACCAACCGAATGCCGTGTCCTTTCGCGTAAGACTTCAGCGCCCTCGCGACGGGATGGTCGTGCCTAGCCTCCACCGAAGCGCACAACTTCATGAGGGTCGATTCTTTCACCCCTCTGGCGGTGACCACCTCGATCACTTCCGGCACGCCGCTCGTGAGCGTACCGGTCTTGTCGAAAATGATGACGTCGGTCTTCGCGAGTCGCTCGAGGTACTGAGCGCCTTTGACCAGCACTCCTTCGCGCGCGGCAAGCGTCATGGCGGTCAGCGCCGTCGTCGGTAGCGCGATGCGAAAGCCGGTTCCGAAGTCGGTGATGAGCACGCACACCGCACGGGTGACGTCGGAAGACAGAGCCGCAGCGAGCCAAGCGACTCCGAACGTCGGAAGAACGAGCTTGCTCGCAAAGTCGAGCGCATCGCGCTGCAGAGTGAGCGGCTTCGATCCGACGGTATTCAAGATTCTTTCGATCTTCGCCGCCTCGGTATTCTTACCGGAACGTTCCACCTCGACGACGAGGTGGCCCTCGGCCACGACCGTCGAAGCGAACACCGGATCGCCTTGCTTCTTCGAGAGGAGGCGCGACTCGCCGGTGAGCGCCTTCTCGTCGACCTCCGCCAAGCCCGACACAACCCTGCCGTCGGCGAGGATGCCGTGCCCCGTGTGGACCATGAAATGGTCGCCGACTTGGAGGTGCGCGACCGGCACCGTTTCAAGGGCGCCATCCGGAAGAACCCGCAACGCTTCTTGGTCCCTGCGCTGCATCAACATCGAAAGCGCGGAACGTGCGTTGTTGGCAGAGATGTCGAGCAATAGATCGCCGACCCCTACCATCCAGATTACGAAGGCGGCGGTAATGGGCCGACCGGTGGCGAGCGCCGCGAACGTTGCCGCCACATCGAGAAGATCGATGCTGATCTGGCCTTTGCGGAGCGCTACGATGCTACGACCAAGCGGCCGCAGTGAGTTCTGTGCAACTCCCAGCGCCAGCCAAGGAAAAGACACCGCATGCGTAAGGCACATGAGGAGAACTCCGGTGCAAGCCAAAGCGCCACCCCAACGAATCGGAGTTGGCTCGTGCCAGTCGCGTGCCCATTCGGCCGGATCGCTCTTCAACAGCGTTGCCCGAATGAGCCGTTCACTGACCTTTTCGGGGTCATAGACCACCAGCATTGTGCGCCCGCCGGTCAGGTGCTTGGTATGCTTCACTCCCGGCAGCCCGCCGGCGAGCATCGCCAGCGTGGCAAGATCCCGTTCTGTGATGCCGGTCACTCGCAAACGAACACGTCCCCTCAGCGAGTGCATCGGTGTGATATCGAATGGCTCGGGGTTCGCGCGGTTGAGCGTATGGATCTTGTCTCGCAGACTGCGAATGAATCGACCGGGGAGAGCAATTCCATCGTCGTAGTCGACATAGAACACGCCGGTGCCAATTCGCTGCTCGAAACGCACTACGTCGATCCGCTCGGCCAGCCACGCTGCGAGCGCACTTGCCTCGGCTGAATCCTTACGCGCGCCAACGACAAAAGCGCGGCCGCGACCCTTGTTGAAGACCTGCAACCCCGCATTCATCGAACATCGCCCCTTTTGTCGCCAGAGCCACCGCTCTCCTCCTGTTGCCAGGCGACTCTTTCGCGGGTTCGCCCTTCATCTTCGATTGTCGGCTCTATTAGATCGTGTCACTAACGGTGAGCATCTTAGCAGTACCCGCGTGCAGCGACGGCTTCGCCAATAGAACCGGCGCAGGACAAGCCGAGCTACACTCTGGATGAAGTTCCGACCTAGGCGCTGAGCCCGAACTTGCCCTGCCGCACGTGTACGCCGGCGTAAATGAGGATTGCCGCGCTGGCGGCCACGTTGAGCGATTGGACTGATCCTGACCCGGGGATTGTGGCGATCTCATCGCACGCTTTAAGGGTAGCGGGCCGGAGCCCGTCTTCTTCGTTACCCAACACCAAGGCGAATGGGCGCTCCGATCGCCGCCTCGCGCGGGCCACTATTGAATGGTGGGGAGGCGAAAAGACCTCGCTGCCATCATGCATCAATCAGCATGGTCGCGTGTCGTTGGTGTTGGAGATGCCGCTCCGCTGAGGGCGCAATGCCGCGCCTCGGCGGGGATCGTTAATCCTTGATCTTCGAGATTTTCGTCCCTTCAAGTGATAAATCGCCAATCAGGCCTTTTTCACCGAAGACAAATCCGAGGATTGGTTTCCCCAGCGTAGCGCTGTCGTAGGTGCCACCAGCACCCTGCGACACCACGGCAATCGCCGAGTCCCCGCCGGCTGACCACCCCTCGCTCTTCGTGAACTTATCAAGCGCGCCTTGCGTCATGAACATGATGATCTCTCGGTGCTTCGCCACACCCAGCGTGAGGCCAACGGAGG
>JBKQSA010000083.1:0-3994 GCA_052143815.1 Steroidobacteraceae bacterium
GGTCCACGCTCCCGCCCCCGGTCGTGGCTTTCACCTTCCCGCTGCACTTGTCGACCCGAATACTACCTCCGCCCGTCTCCAGCACCGCACCATGCAGACCGGAAAGAACGACTACGCTTCCCCCTCCACTTTCCGCCTTGATCTCGCCCTTGGCGGATGCAACCTTGATGTTTCCTCCGCCCGTCTGCAGACTCACATTGCCTTCCACGCTGCCAACCTCAATCGTGCCCCCGCCGGTTTCCGCCGTCACCTCGCCGCCGATATCATCCAGGTGAATATTTCCACCGCCGCTCTCGAGGTCGACACGTCCGGCAATCCCGGCCGCGTTTACGCTGCCGCCCCCGGTCTCGATCTTGGCGGACTCCAGGTTCCGCGGCACATTGATGACAAACTCATCGGCACACTTGGAATTCCGCCGGCTCGACTCCGCCACGATCCACGCCGTGTCTCCCTTTACAGACGTGTTGATCTTGTAAGACTCAAATTCGTGACGCGCCTGCTGTTCTGAAGATGTATAGGCCTTCCGGTGAATGACGTATGTGATCCCCGCTTGCGATCCACCCTGAACCCTTACCGACCCTGCGGCCAGTTTCACCCGCAGACTCTTCGCCGCACCCAGGTCTCCAGTCATTTCCTGGACCCAGTTGCTGCCTTCGCGATACACCCGAGCTTCCTGGCACAGAGCCAGAGATCCCAGCGCCGCCACCAACACTCCAACGCTGACGAGTTTTATTGCGTGCTTCAATGAATGTCCTCCTCACTTAGTACAGTCGTTAGTCGCTGGTCGTTGGTCGTTCGGAATTCATCGCGGGGCCGTGGGCGTTCGCTAACGACCAGCGACTGGCGACCAACGACTTTTCTCAGTCCATCTCCGGCATCTGCGCCAGCATCGTACGAGCCTGCGAGCGGATCGAGACGTTCTGATCCGTCCGCGACACCCTAGTCAGCACGGATCGCACATTGCTATCTGTTTTCATCGGCTCTGCCAGTCGCAAGGCCAGCATCCGAACGCCCGAGTTCGTGTCGCTGATCAGCGCCCGCAAAACTCCATCACGCACTCGGGCATCCTGCCGCACGAAACCACTCAGCCCATCCAGCGCCTTCAAACGCACACCCGGATTCGAATCGTTCTGCAACGCATACATCAGCGCTTCCCGCACCCGCGAATCGTCGGGCGCCTGCGTCAGCACATCCACCGAGTCCATCCGCACTCCCGAGTTGAAGTTGTTGCGCGCCGCAAACAACAGCAATTGCTGGATGCGCTGGTCGTTCAAAGAGCCTTGCGCTTCCTGGGCCAAAACCGTGTCGTACTTGATGCTCACCTGATTCGATCCGGGCTCCTGCGTCACTGACCGGATGCCCGCAATGGCAGACGACTCCAGCGGCTGCGGCGGATTGCCCGATCCGAGCGAGCCCGTTACCACGCCTTCCCCGCCACGCGCGGAGAGAAAGTTATAAGTCGCGCCAATGCCTCCGCCAAATCCGACGATGAAAATCACTGCTGCCAGTGCCGGCGACATGCGAATCTGGCGCAGCCACGTCGCAGGCTCGAGGATCAGCCGATGCCAGAGCCCTCCCTGTCGCGTCGTTTCCAGCGCTTCCTGCAGGCGCATCCGCGAGGCCGCCAGCAGGTTCGGAGTCGGCTCCGCCACCGCCGTCTCCGAAAGCGTCGCGTGGAACTTGCGCGTCGCCTTCAACTCGGTGGCGCATTCCGGACACCGCGCCAGGTGCTGTTCTACCTCGTAGCGGGCATCGTCCTCGAGCTCGTTGTACACGTAGAACAAAATATTTTGTCGCACCCAATCACATTTCATTGTCGTATCCCTTCGCGGGGACAGGAGCCCGTGGTGAAACTCCGCTCTCCGGCCACAGCGCCTGAAGGCGCTCGCATAAAGCAGCATTTTCGGCATGCCTGAAGGCATGCCCTGATACGAACCGCCCTTGCACCACGAGATACTAAATCCAGTCTCATCGCATCTCCGCCAGCGCGACGCGCAACTTTTGCGTCGCGCGAAACAACGTATTCTTCGCCGTCTCCTCCGTCGTATTCAGCATCTCGCCCACCGTGCGCAATTTCAGCCCGTGATAGTGCTTCAACTCGAATACCATCCGCTCGCGGGGCGTTAGTCCTGACAAGGCCACTCCGATCTTCCGCCCGAGCTCCCGCCGCATCAAATCGCGTTCCGGATTGGCTCCCGAGCGCACGTCCGGGAACTGCTCCAACCGGCTGTACTGTTCGCCCGACGCGTCCACCGCAACCGGACCATCTTCCTTGCGCACATTCCGTTTCCGCAGATGATCGAGGCAGAGATTGGTGACGATCCGGTAGATCCAGGTGTAGAAGGAACACTCAAAGCGGAAACTGCCGAGATTCTTGTACGCCTTAAGGAAGGCCTCCTGATAAACGTCCTGGGCGTCGGACTCCGATCCCGTCAGGTGCAGCGCCAGCCGCAGGACCGACTGATCGTAGTGGCGCACCAAGACCTCGAAGGCCGCACGGTTGCCCTGCTGCGCCTCGCGGATCAGACTCGTGTCGTCAATGCGGTTGCCCTGCGCTGCCAAGGAGCCCCTCATATTCCAATACAACGTGGGGTTCTGGTTGCCGCCGCTGCCCTGTGCCGCCCGCCTCGAACGGGAATTCTCGCCAACCGGAATTGCGATTGCATAAGAATCGGCCGGCATGGTCTGTCTCTGTCCTCTACAAGTGGTCCCAATCCTTCGTTCTTGCCTTGCAGAGACATAGACGGGGTAGCAGCCCGAACGTTAGCAGATTATAAGGAGTTGGCCCTTGGTTTGCTTGACAGTTGAAAACAGAGGTAAGTACAACGTCTGTCAGCCCAGCTTAAACCTCAGCCGCATTTCGTTCGTAGCTTCGAAACCCAGGTTTTCATACAAGGGCCGACCCTCGGCGCTGGCGTGCAGATTGACGGAGTGGAAGCCGTGATCCTTGACCCAACCCAGGATTGTCAGCATGATCTGCCGCGCAATTCCGCGCTTCCGAAACTCCGGTTCCGTGTATACATTCAGGATCACCGCCCGCTGCGTACAGGGGTCTGTGGGATTCGGGGGCCACGGACAAAGGAACACGCCACCACCGCCGACAACTCGGCCCTTGTCATCTAGCGCCACCCAGTGACGGTAGGAACCATCGGCCAGAGCGCGCGCCAGCCATGGGCTGGCAACTTCCGCCATCCGATCGAGCTGCTCGACAGTACCTTCGCCCATGTCGCGAAACATCGACCGGCGATGATGAAGAACGATCGCCGACTCGCTCGGCGCGGCTTCTCGAATCGTGATGTCAGGTTGCGTCATGATGGCCCCGTGTCTTCAAAGCTCTCAAAATGTACAATAAAACAGGGCCGAGGCTAGCTGGATTTCATGTACGAAGTCACCGTCGAAGACACATTCGCCGCCGGGCACTACCTGCGCAATTACAAGGGCAAGTGCGAGAACCCGCACGGCCACAATTACAAGATTCGTGTGACCCTGGCGGGCGCCGAACTCGACAGGGCCGGCCTGCTGCTCGATTTCAAAGATTTGAAAGACGTGATGAAGCACGCCATTGACCGTCTCGACCACAAGATGATCAACGAAGTCGAGCCCTTCACCGTACTCAACCCCTCCGCCGAAAATCTCGCGAAATATTTCTACGACGAGACCAACGCGCGCTTGAGCAGCGTAACCAACGGCCGGGTGAGAGTGAAAGACGTCACCGTGTTTGAGACCGATACGACCACGGCGCGCTACTCGGAGTAGCGGATCATCGGGTGATCGGGCCATCGGGTGATCGAAGATCAAGAGCAAAAGCCTTTAGATCACCCGATGACCAGATGACCCGATCACCCGATGGTTTATTCCATGCAGATAACCGAGATCTACAAATCGCTCCAGGGTGAATCGACGTATTCCGGCCTGCCCTGCGTCTTTGTGCGTTTGACCGGATGCAACCTGCGCTGCTCCTGGTGCGACAGCGAGTTCAGTTTTTACGGCGGGC
>JBKQSA010000084.1:0-21209 GCA_052143815.1 Steroidobacteraceae bacterium
TTTGCCCAACAACGGGCAACGGAATGTTGTCCCTGATCGGTTCGTTATGTGCCCTCATCCTTCGAGCATTGACGGCAAATCTACTGCGTCTGGCACCGTCGGACACGTAACGACCCCGGGCACATAAGCGCCACAGGCGTTCTTGGACGCTGTGTCCCGTCAGCCCTGAAGTCGTTGAAGCGTCTTGTCCCGGGACTGTGCGGCGCGTCGCGGCGCGCGCTCGCTATATCGGGTACCTAGGTCATATTCAAATAGGAGACCCTTCGTGACTATCCTCAAGCGGCCCTTGCCGCACAACGCCGCGGATCCCGCGGCATCGGAACCGCGCAAGATTGAAATTCAATCAGATGACTCGGCGCCCGTCGATATCACGGTCCAGCGCGACACTCGGGACGTACCTCCGCCCCCAGGTTCGGTAACGCTGCACTGACCGCGATCCGCGGCGCACCCCAGCGTGCTGTTCACTCCGAGGTGAAACCGCCTTCGGCGGGCGACTTCAGCCCATCGAGGTGATGTGCTCCGGCGTGACCCTGAAGATCACTCGTACTTCGCCGGGTTGTCGAAACGGATATTTATCCTGATCCAGATACTTCTTCGCCATTTTATCAATGTGCGCGTCCGCGCCGCTCGTCGTACGTTCGCTCACACGACCGCGGATTTCGAGGTATCGATAAGGGTTGTCGGGATCGGCGATCGACATGGACAAGCGACCATCTCGCTGCAGGTTCTTGTCCTTCTGTCGCCCTGCCGCCGTGTTGAAGACCACCCGTTCGCCATCGTAGTCGATCCACACTGGCGTCACTTGCGGTTCTCCGCTGGGCATCAGCGTCGCGAGATGCGCGAACGCCTTCTTCGTAAACAGATCGAGAAACTTATCCGGAATGACGGGTGTACTCATGCGGGTCTCCGTGGTATCCAGTTGCCGGAAGCTTAGCGAAGATCCGCCGCTTTCGGTATCCCCGGCCAACGTCATCACTCTTGTTCTTCACTCATCGATCCCCTAACCGGGGCGGGAAGCGTCAGCCGATTCCCGCCCACTCCGCGGGACTATTGTTTGTCGAAAACCAGAACGGTGCTATATGGCTTTCCGTCTGCGCCCGTGACCTTGGTCGTCAGCGTCAGGACTTTCCCGTGACGCGAAATCGTACGAGTCGTGTTACCGACCTTCTTGCCCGCCTTCATCAGGATGGCTTTTACGGTGCTGCCGTTGACCCGCTTCAGCGAGAGCGCGTCGTAGTCAGCCGCGCCGCTCCACGGGTACGCCTTATTGTCATATTTGAACGTGGATTGCTGAGAAACTGCGGATCCGTCTGCACGGATACCATTGACGGTGACCGAAATGCCATCATCCCCCTGGGTGTAAGTTCGCGTCTGAGACTTGAGTACCGGGCCCGTATCAAATTTAGATTTTGCCAAATTCAAGGTCCGGCGACCCCTCGGCGCTCTCCACGCTGGTATAGGCGCGCAAGACCCCTATGCCGGAAACTGACGATCACTGATCCAGGACGGCGGCCTGATCCCGGGGCTCAGCGCCATACGCGTGACTGCCGAGGGCGGCGATCAGCAAGACCAGCGGCGGAATGTTCCTGAAGTTCACAGAGGCGATACTAAGTCAAGTATTCGCGAGACGGCGCGGTTGCAGGGAATTCGGAAATATATCTATTCCATCGATGCATCGATCAAGGCTATTTCTGACCGTGATTCACGGACGTCACCGGCCAATTCTGGACTTGCTGCCAAGTCTGCTGTACAGCCGGCGGCAGCTTGTCCATGTGCTTGAGAAAAAGCGCAAGGGTCCAAATTTGCTGATCGCTTAGGGAGTGCCCGAACGACGGCATGCCGGTCAGACGAATACCATGTTTAATCTTCCAAAACGATACGCCCTCTGCATCGTCCTCCACGCCATCCGTCGCCAGTTGCGGTGGCTTTTGATAGAGGCCTTTCGCAATCGGGGATGGCGAGGCGGTCCCTCGCGCGGAACCGTGACAGACTGCACAATTCTCTGCGAAAAGATGAACTCCATTGTTGAGATTCTGCTCCGTTAGGTCCACCGGATTTTCTTCCTTTGGGGCGTCGCGACGCAGTGTCGCATCCAGGGACGTGCCGGCCATCCAGGTTTCCAGCGCACTGGGCTCGGCATCGGCATTCGCCGGAATAAGGCCGCTTCGTATCAGCAGGCAAGCGCCGATAAGGGCGACGGCGAGCGTTAATGCAACTCCGGACAACACACCTCTCAGCATCACGCCCCTCATAATGAATGACGTCCACGTATTCCCTTCGCTTTTCGCGAGTTTGCGCCGGATTACCGCGAGTGGTCAAAGAGTCATCAATCTTTGCAAGCGGCCGAATTGACGCCGCAGAAGCACCATCGACCATCGAGACCGGAACCTTCCAGGCTGTCAATATGTGAAATCGCCAACAGAATCTATCTCGATGTCGAGTTATAAATAATTGCTATTCATAACAAAGAGTTCGCTATGTCACCGAACGTCGCCCATAGCCTGATTACCCCCGCGCCTGCACCGGCAAGTCTCGAACTGATGTCCGGTAGGCGACCGCTGGGCCCGTCGCCGCAGTGGGCCCTGGATGCCCTGGCCGATAGCGGCCTGGCAGCCTTTCTGGTGCTCGACGGCCCGAGGATCACTTATGCTTCGCCGGCCTTCCTCTTGCTCGTCGGCTGGGAAACGTCCAAAGCGGCACGACCCGCCAGCCTGCTTGAACTCATCAGCGACGCAGATTGCGCGCGCTTTCTCGCGGGGCTCGCGAGCGCCGGCGGCCGGCACCGCGAAATCTGCGCCCTGCGGCGTGCGAATGGCGCCGAGGCCTACGTGGCCTTCGACGCCGCCACGATCCAGACAACCACGGGGCCCCGCACAGTACTGGTCGGGACCGACGTCACCACCTGGATGCGGAGCCAGGCTCGGTTGGAGCGGCTGGCGTTCGAGGACGCGCTAACCGGACTCGCCAACCGGGCGCACTTGCATGATCGCATCGAGCAGGCCATTGCCAGTGCACGCCGCAACGCCGGCACCTTTGCGGTCCTGCTCATCGATCTCGACCGATTCAAGCCAATCAACGACATCCACGGCCATGCGACCGGCGATTTCGTGCTGCGCGAGACGGCGCGGCGGCTCCAGGCTGCCACCCGCGCAGTCGATACCGTGGCACGCCTCGGTGGCGACGAGTTCGTCGTATTGCTGGGTGGCGACGGCGGCTGCGACGAGGCGCGGCTAGTCGTCGAGCGGATCATACAGACCGTCACCGCGCCGCTTACGGTGCACGGACTGCGTCTCGGCGTCAGTGTCGGTATCGCGATCTATCCCGCCGACGGGTCCGATGCGGACCAGTTGCTCGCCCGGGCGGATGGCGCGATGTACGATGCCAAGGATCGCGGCGGGAACCGTCATGCCTTTGCGGAGCGCGCGGGAGTCGGCGAGCGTACGTGCGCGCGCCTCGCGTGGTTGCCAAAGTACATGATCGGCATTGAGGCGGTCGACACGCAGCACGAGGAGCTAGTCGCCCGGATGAACAGTCTCTGGGAGGCGCTGCTGGCGAGGCAGGACCACGCGTCGCTGTCGCGCGGCCTGACAGAAATGACGCGCCTGCTGGAGGGACACTTCGCCACCGAGGACGCGCACATGGCCGCCTATCCGTACGCCGGCTCCGAGGCGCACCGAGCCGACCATGAACGCGCGCTCAAGACCGCACGCAGCCTCGCCGCCCACGTCGATGAGCAGAGCCTCGCGCTCGGCATCCGGTTTCTCTATGACTGGCTGCTGAGTCACATCCGGTCTTATGACGCGGAATTGCCCCGCGGCGCGGTTGGCTAGGTGCGCCCTGCCGCGGCGTGTCGCCTGCGAGGAAAGTGTCCGTCGTTAATGTCAGGGTCCGGGTTTCAATGCGCGCCGCAACTCCGCCGCGCATAACGCGACCGCCGTGTTTGCCTCATCCAGCACCTTACCCATGGTTACGAAGCCGTGGATCTGGCGGGGGAAATTGACATAGCTCGCGCGGTTGCCGGCCGCCGTGAGACGCCTGGCGTACGCGGCGCCTTCGTCACGCAGGGGATCAAAACCCGCAGTGATCACTAACGCCGGTGGCAGTTTCGACAAATCGGGATGCAGGAGTGGCGAGGCACGCCAATCGCTATAGTGTGCAGGGTCTGCGATGTAGCGATCAAGAAAGTAGCGCATCGTGTCGCGTGTCAGCAGGTAGCCTTGGCCGTTCTCCGCATGCGATGGCGCTGTGCCGTGCTGGTCCGTCGCCGGGTAGATCAGCAATTGAAACGCGATCGGTAGATCGCCTCGGTCACGAGCATCGATCGAGACGACCGCCGCGAGGTTGCCGCCGGCGCTGTCGCCGCCCACGGCGAGATGCGCCGCATCGAGCCCCAGTTCGCGTGCGTGGTCGTGCACCCAGTGCGTCGCGTCAATGCAATCGGTTACCGCCTCTGGAAAGCGCTGCTCGGGTCCTAATCGGTAGTCGACCGCTACCACCGCACAGTCCGCGAGATTGGCGAGTTCACGGCACAACGTATCGTGGGTGTCGAGATCGCCGATCACCCAGCCGCCGCCATGGAAATAGACCAGCACGGGCAACAGCGCGGTATCAGACGCACCGACTGGCCGGTACAAGCGCAGTGGGATAGGCCCGCTCGTTCCGTTGGCCTGCAGATTCTCCATGTGGCCGACCTCAGGGGGCGGCGGCTGTGTGGCATGGCGTCGGTCGCGATAACTTGTGCGCGCGTCCTCCACGCTCAGTTCATGAGTGGGTCGGAGGCCGCTCTGCTCGATCAAGTCGAGCAGGGCACGGACTTCAGGATGCAACATCGGGACTCCTAGCTGGCCGGATTGTGAGTAGGTGCGAGCGCCGCATGGTAGCAGCAGCGAGCGAAGCCTAACTCATCGCCTTCTGGAACAGCGCCGGCAACTGGATCGTATTATCGAGCGGCTCTCCGCCCAAAAATCGTAACAGCTCATCGCGCTGCGCCAGCGCGTCGCGGCGCCCCAGTGCGATGAGCTCCTGCGTGAAGCTGGCTTCGAACATCAGATAGCTCGCAAGTTGCGCGCCTGCGGCGCCGCGCGCACCAATCACGCGCAATAGGGCACGCAGATTGCGCGGCATGGTCCGCACGTGACGTGTCGCGATGATGCGCAGATCTTCGCTGGGTGCAATCATGAGCGTGGCCACCTTGTGTACGCCCGGCAGGGCCTGTGGTGCCACTTCGGCCACCTGGTTCAATCGCGCGATGTGCTCGACGTTCGCGAAGATCTGATCCATGAACAGCGTGTCGAGCATGTAGCCGAAGAGTTGCCCGGGTGTAGGCGCCGCGCTGCGCGCCGCAACGCCCGCGTCGCACTCGGCGCGCACGCCAATGATCAGCAAGCGATCGGCACCGAGGTGTATAGCCGGACTGAGCGGCCACAACTGGCGCTGCGCGCCATCACCATAGTACTCGCCGCCAAGCATCACAGGCGGAAACAAGAAAGGTATACTCATACTGGCCATCAAATGATCGAGCGTCAGCGACTCGCGGCGCCCTATACGCTGATGGCGCTCCCACTCACCAAGATCGCTATGGCCATCGAAAAATGCCACAGACGCGGCACTGTTATAGTTCGATGCACACAACGCCAATGCACGCAACGCTCCGACGCGTACGCTGCGCTGCAAGTGCCCCCAATTGATGTTGCGCTCCAGCAGTTCGCGCAGCGGCGTGTTGTCGAACAACGCGCGTGGCGGCGACAGTAGATAGCCACCCGACATCAGCGACATGCCCCAGTGCGATCCCGAACGCAGCATGCTGAGCACGTCGGCGCGAAACACGTGGTCGACGTGAAAGGCGGCCCACACCGATTCCAGCGCTGCGACACCCCGCTGCCAGCGAAATGCCTCAGTGGCCAAGACCGCGGCGGCGACGGCGCCCGCCGAAGTTCCGACGATGATTGGAAAGGGATTGGGCGCATGAGGCAGTAAATCGGCGATCGCACGCAGCACACCCACCTGATACGCCGCGCGGGCTCCGCCGCCGGGCAGGACCAAAGCGACGGAATTGCCGATCTTCGCCCGTGACCCAGGTAACGGTCGCGCGTTCATGCACGCAAGATATACCCAACCGACGGCGGTCCGACTCGAACGAAGGTCTCGTTTTTGATGTTTGCATCCCCGGCTTAACGGCCTCGCTTCGGTGTGCTAGACGGGCTGTTGGTCTGGAGACGAGGCCTCGCTGACGTTGGCCGTTCTGACAGGCTCCATGCGAGCTTCCAGCGCGCTGAGTCGTTGCCGAAGCTTCTCGATCTGATCCGGACTCAGTCGTTCGGCGCAACCGGCTACGACCCGCCGACCGCGCACCACGAGCGACTCGACGATGCGCGGGTCGCCGCACGTCGAGGCAATGTCGTCGAAGGCGCGCAGGAGCCGCAGGCTGACCGCGATATCCGACATCGAGTAGTGGCGGATTTGCTCAAATGCCGTATCGAGAAGGCTCTCGGTCCCGATCCATGGAACGATCACCCGGACGACGTGTGGTGGATTGCAAAGCAGTGAGGCCGGAACGTTGCGATTTACAAATCGGATCATGATTCGCCCGAGCTGGTCAACGCAGGTGATCGCGGTACTCGGGTCGTTGACCGCGGAGGAAATCGCCTTGAGCGCGATGTCGACGATCTGGATGACTCCGAACTCGATGTCCTGCTGCATCGTCCGCGTCGGTCCGATATCGAACGCCGAGCGCAGTTCGCGGGCGCGCTCGGGATCGACGCGTTCCGCGGGCGAGGCACCGAACAGCGCGACGCCCGCGGGCACGAAATGCCCGACCCGCCGGAGCATCCGTACCCGCAGTTTGTATGCCTGCGCAAGATACAGCAACCGTTCGGTGTCGACATAGCGGATGTAGCCCGACACCGCGCTGTCGACCAGAACCTCGCGCTTGTTGCCATCGAACGGCACGCCCGGCGGCTCGTACGCATATCGTTGAGTGTCCGGCATGACGTCATCGATCACGCCTTCGGTCTCGCGCGCGATTCGATCGACGATGTGATTGACGCTAATCGCCTGTGAGACGTGATTAATGAAGAAGATCAACCATGCGACGCAGATCATCGCGAGCAACATGGCGCAGGTGACCGTGGCTACCGGAGCAACGGGGTACGGGAGGGAGCGTGCTGCGGGCAATGCGGCCATACAATAGGCGAAGGTGCCGAGGAAAATACCCAGCGTCCACTGAGTCACGCGATCCTTGACGAAGCTCAAGAGAATTCGAGGGGAAAACTGCATCGACGCGAGCGTCAGCGTCATCAGAAGGATGGCGAAAACGATCGACACCACCGTCATGATCGACGCAGCGATCGTGGCAAGGATAATCTGAGCGACCTGCGGATCGGAACGGGAAGGGAACAGGACCGTGGGAACCCATGCGCTCAGCGCCGGGACGGTCTCTTCGACCGACGACAGCACGGCGCCGAGAAGCCCGAGCGCGATGGCGATCAGAAGCGGCCGCACCAGAAACCCGCCGCGCAGCGCATACATGGCAGTGCGCAGCAGGGAAAGCAATCGGCCCGTCACGACGCGGCCTCCAGCATGCCGACGTCTCGCATGGTTTTCCGTCCCGGCGTACAAAAGGCGAATTCCATTGGTCAGAAACCTCGCTGTTGGACGGGCTCGTGAAATACTCGCCCGTGACCTCCTTGCCTAGCTTAGCTTAGGCGATCGCTAATGAGGCACGCGGCTCAAGATCTCATCTCGAAAAGCTTGCATCGGCATCATTGGCACCTGTGGCGACCACTTGATTTCAGGCGAGGCAACACCAAGGAAGCTGGGCAAGAGATGCGTGCGCCAGCTCAACACAATAATTCCAGACCTCGACCGTCTATCCTCATATGAACGCTTCAGTTGCGCTTTCCAGACCGACAACCGAGGACAATGATCGGATTGCGGCGGCCGTCGCATCCCAGGGGCCTCGGCTGAGGGCATTTGTGCGCCACCAGGTCGCCGATCTCAGCGAGGTCGATGACATCGTCCAAGACGCGTTTGTTCAGCTCGTGTCCGCCTACCGATTGATGGAGCCCATCAAGCATGTGGCGGCTTGGCTGCGGCGGGTCGCGCGCAACCGAATCATCGACGGCTTCCGGCGGCGTTCTCGCGACGAGGGCTTGATCGATCCTTCATCTTTGCACGATTTCGCTGCTCACGCCGGGCCGCCGGGCGTTCTCGGCGAATGGCTGGCGCCTTGTACCGCCGGCCCCGAGGCCAGCTATGTGCGAGACGTTATAGCGGAGGAACTCGTGGCAGCGCTCGATGAACTACCCGCAGAGCAGCGCGCGATATTCGTGGCGCACGAACTGGATGGACGCAGCTTCAAAGAGCTCGCGGCTGAAACGGGTGTTGGTGTGAACACTCTTCTGGGGCGAAAACACGCCGCGGTCCGCCATTTAAGGCGGCGATTGCAGGATATACGTTCCGAAATAGACAAATGAGGAGAGAGATTATGAAGCGATTCTGGATTTTCAGAGGGTTAAAAATGCTGATTTTTGCCGCGCTGGCCATCATAGTGCTCGGATACGTCGTCATGGCGCTCTGGAACGCCGTGCTCCCCGCGGTGACCGGCCTTCACACGATTACCTTTGTACAAGCCATAGGCCTGCTCGTGCTATCGCGCATTTTATTCGGCGGGCTTCGTGGTCGTGGGCGCCGTAGCTGGCATTGGCGAGCGCGTATGCAGGCCCGCTGGCAAAAGATGACGCCCGAGGAGCGCGAGCGGTTTCGGGAAGTGTTGGGAGTTCAACATCCTTGCCGCCGGACCGACCCGTCCACTCGCCCGCCATCACACGCGCCATGAGCCTCGCCGCGGCTACTTCTTCGCACCGAAAGTCTCATTCACCTTTGCTGAAATTGCATCAAAAAACGCACGGCCACTCAAATCGGGTCGTTCTTGTCTAAGTTGCTTGGCATAGCGCATCGCAAATTCTGTTTTAGCATAGTCCGAGCCGTACCACGGATTGTCTGATTTCCAACTCTTTGATTCTGGAGTCTTCGAATAATCCGTCGCCGATGGCTGTGGAGGTTGAATCGCTGATTTCTCATGCTCCAATTGCTTACGAAGAATCTCATTTTGAAGTCGCATGTTTTCTAATTGGTCTTGAATTTGCCGTTGTTGTTCGACTAGCTGTTTCTGTCGCTCCTGTTGTTGTTGAAGCTCTTGTTGGAGCTGTTGTTGCTGTTGCTCTAGCTGCTGCTGTTGAAGACTCTGCTGATTACCTCGGCACTGGCCTAAAGCAAAACCCGCCAGTCCACCACATGGGTCTGCTTGTTGTGCACAAATCGTTCCGGAGATAGCAGACAGGAAAAGTGCGAGAAAGGCTTGCTTAATCATAGTCCTGCTCCTAGATACCTTGCGCCTCGTCGTAGAAATGCCTTATTCCCCACCACACGATACGCCCCGTCGAGACAATCCCCATCCGCTGCCGCGGCACGGTATCCGGACCCAGCGTTCATGATCCGCCGCTGCCGTCGAAGAACATTTCACCGAAGAGCTCGTACACCTTGCGCTTTGCACCCTCGAGTGCGCGTCGGCCACTCGGCGTAATCCGGTACATCCGTCGGGCCGTGCGCCCCAGTCGTCGCTCGGTCGAGCGAAGATATCCCTTCTTCTCCAGCCCGTGCAGGATGGGGTAGAGCGTGCCAGGGCTCAGTCGATACCCATGTCGGCCGAGTTCTTCGATCATCGAGAACCCGTAGAGCGGACCTGCGGCAGCGTGATGCAGGAGGTGCAGGCGAATCAGCCCCCCGTAGAGTTCCCGGTCCGTCATTCGCGGGCCTCACTAGCACAATGGCTCGGGATTGGCTCACGGCCACAATCTAAGGTGCACATCGGTGTCGTTGGGTGGGCGAAATGCAAAGAAATGTGAATGTCTTGTATACGGTATCGAAAGTCGATATCGTACATCATAATGTGATGTGGCAAGATAGCCACGCACTGAGGGATTGGGCAGTCATTGGGGAGAGACTGAATGACCCGCGATCATCTCGAGATCAGGCCCCGGTTGGCTGCTGTGAGGTTATTGCGCCTCGCCTCGGTGGCCACCGTCGCCATCGGCGCTGCAGCATTGGCGCTGATTTCAACACCAGCACAAGCCGTGCCGAGCTTCGCCCGACAAACGGGGTTAGCGTGCGAGGCCTGCCACACAATACCCCCCGAACTCACGCCCTTCGGTCGGCGGTTCAGGCTCAACGCGTATACCCTGACCACGAGACCTCCGCTGGTATCGGACATCGACGACCACAAGCGGAACACCGTGTGGCTCACCGACCTCCCGGGGATGTCGATTTTACTGCAGGCCACCTACGACCATTGGAACCGGCCGCTACCGGATAGCCTGGTACCCGGCGCCAAGTCGCAGAGCGACGACTTTCAGTTCCCGCAGCAAATGAGCATCATGTATGCGGGGGCTATTTCTGACCATTTCGGCGCCTGGTTGCAGATGACCTATCTGCAGAACACGGGTTCGCTCGGCATCGACAATAACGACGTCAGATATTCTGACCATACTGCCAACAATGATTGGGTCTGGGGCGTGACGCTCAACAACAATCCCAGCTTCCAGGATGTCTGGAACACGGGTGAAGCGTATGGCATCCCCTACTTCCCGGTGCAGAGCCTCTACAGCGCGACGCAACCTCTAGGCAACACCGGCATGCGTGCGCCGATATTTACGCAGTTTCCGGGGTTAGCGGCAGGGCTCGGTGCCTACGTTTGGTACAAGGACTCCATTTACCTCGAACTATCGGAGTATCACTCGGCCAAATCCGGCAGCGCGATCGCCAATGAAGATAGCAGCAACCTCAATGTCGGAGGCGGCACCATCGACAACTTTGCCCCTTATTGGCGCGCGGCTTACGAGCGCGACTGGGGCTATAACTCGGCTATGATTGGAACCTCCGGCATGTACGTGAAGTTCGTGCCGAGCGTATTCGCCGGCCAAACTCTTTCGCCTGGAAACGTCAACCGCTACCTCGATCTTAGTGTCGATTGGCAGTACCAATACAATGGTCAGCACAATATCTTCACCTTCCTTGGCCACTACACCCACGAAAATCAAGAGAACGATCCGGGCCTGGTTCCAACCTACTTTAACAACTCAACAGACCACCTCAATCAGCTGCAGGTGACCGGAGAGTATTACTACAATCACCGCTACGGCGGACTGGTCAGCTTTAGGCGCGCTACCGGCACCACCGATGTCCCTTTCAATGGCGGCACCGGCTCACCAGCCAACCAGTTCGAGGTGTTTGAGCTCGACTACCTACCCTGGTATAACGCCAAGCTGCTTCTGCAATATGACCTCTACAACGTCGTCAACAACAACCAAAACCCGTTCTTTCTCCTTGGGGCGACAAATCCCAAGGCATCGGACAACAACACCTGGGTGGTGGGATTATGGATGGACTTCTAATGGGAAAGCTGGCAGTCCACTCGCTCTTCGTCGCTGCGCTCGCGCTCGCCGCCACAGTCGTTCGTGATGCACCGGCGGCAGATCTCGTCGTGCCGCATGATCCATCGGCTTTGGACGCGACAATGCTCGTCAGCAACGCGTGTTCCAAGTGCCACGGAGCTACCGGGGTCAGCATCTCGCCGCTCTTTCCGATTCTGGCTGCGCAGCAAGCCGCGTACATCGATACCGAACTAAAGCTCTTTCGGCAGCGTGCTCGCAGCGATCCGCATGCGAGAGCCTTTATGTGGGGGATAGCCCGAGGTCTTACTGATGATCAAATCGACGGCGTTGCACAGTACTTCTCGAGTCAGCCGCCCGTGAGAGGCACGGCGTCGCGCAACCCCGCCTTAGCGGAGAGGGGCAAGGCGCTCTTCGAAAACGGCGTGCCGGCGCGTGAGGTTCCCGCGTGCAATATCTGCCACGGTGCCAACGCCGAGGGACTCGGCACCTTTCCACGGCTGGCCGGCCAGCATCGGGACTATTTGGTGACACAGCTGCAACAGTTCCGCGGTCAGCTGCGCGAAAGCGAAATCATGCAACCCATCGCCAAAAACATAACGGATGACGAGATCGCTGCGGTGGCCGAGTATGTTGCCTCGAAGTGACAACGGAAAGTCACGCGCCTTAAAGGGCGCGTAGCCCTCTAGCCAGGCCAGACCGTCGGGTAGCAGGTCTTGGAGAAACTCGTCGGTCAGTTCGACTCGGTCCGGCCAAGTCTGCTCTTGAATGATCTCGCGCTGGAGTAGGGCCGAACAGCCTTATATATCGCCCATCCGCGCCAGGCGCGTCAAGCCATCAAACCGACCTATTCATTCTGAAAGGCGCCGTTCCTTTTCATCCGGCCGCCATGTCACCAGAGCGGTGCGTGGCGCGCCTTGTTTGGACTACGTTGGTGCACCGTGGGTACTGTACGAATCTGCACAATGACGGTGCAGATCCGATAAACGTTGTGAAATCAATCATCATAAAATGGATAAGTGTCGACGTCGGTCACTGAAAAAAACTGGCACGGCGCTTGCTGAGGTTCTTATATTGACGGCGTACCAAGATTCGGCAGCTCCAACCTTCGAGGCATGACGCCATGCGACTGCAAATCGACACAGGCAAGGACTTTTACGTGGTGCTACCACAGCGCGACGCCGAGTCCGACGATTCACCGATGATCACCGCGATCTACGAAGCCCATCTGTCCATGGAAAAAATGCTGGCGGCCTTGGCCGAACTACGCTTGGATGATGCTGAGGGCGCAATCGGGTAAACCGACGGGTGAGCGAAAATTCAGGCGCAGCAGCTCTGCACGCGGCCACCTGCACTGAGCAGAGCAGAACGACAATTCCAGCCAGCGTTGCGCCTTGTCCGCCCCAACGTGGTGGCGAAATCACGAGATTGGGCCGCCCGCCAGGGGCAGATATACGGACACTTGGGCAGTACCGATAGTGCGCGCATTGCGCGTCACGCTCATTATGCAGCAGCGTTCGAGTTATGCTTAAGGCATACGCGCCGCCCCGCCGAGAAAAATTGACGGCCTAGCACCCGCAACTTTGGTTACTCTCTAACAATATGCGCATCCAGGTGTTTCCTACCCCCGAAATCGCAGCCGAACGTGCAGCCGAGTGGCTACGCACCGAGATCGGCCGTGCGAGTGCGCAGCGCGGTCGTTGCCTCGTTGCCCTGAGCGGCGGACGCACGCCGTGGCGGATGCTCCGCGACCTGCACCGCCTGCGCGTCCATTGGCACGACCTGCAGGTGTTTCAGGTGGATGAGCGGGTCGTGGCGGAGAACGATGAACGCCGCAACGCGCGCCAGATCGCCGACCTGCTGGTCGCACCCGCGATGCTCCGCGCCGCGCAGTTCCATGCGATGCCGGTCGAGCGGAGCGATCTCGAAGCGGGCGCCGAGGAGTACGCCCGGCTGCTCAGCGAACACGGCGGAACGCCGCCGGTACTCGACGTGGTCCAGCTTGGGATTGGCGCCGACGGCCATACGGCCTCGCTGGTGCCGGGCGACCGGCTCCTCAATGCGCACGACCGCGATGTCGGAATCAGCGTTCCCTACCAGGGAGTGGTCCGGATGACGCTGACCTTTAGAGTGCTCGATGCGGCGCGACACCGTTTGTGGCTCGTCACCGGCGCCGACAAGGCGGCGGCGCTGCGGAAATTGTGGCTCGGCGACACATCGGTGCCTGCCGCGCGCGTCGTGCGCGAATCGGCGTTCGTATTCACCGATTCAGCGGCGGCAGTCGAATTGCCTGCGGAGATCCGTTCTCCCCACTAGTCTAGAGGCACGCCGCAGCGCAGAAATATCATTGATACCTGGCGCGCTGCCAATCATCTGGAGTCGCTCTTCCCAAAAATTGGCGTAGTATCCTTAGCGTCGATTGTCTTTTTGTACGCAGGTTCCTGTCGCTGCCTTGTCACATTCCAAGGCGGTTCGGAACTGCGCGGTGCCGGGGTCCCTATGATTGCAATCCCCTCTGCCCTTGCCCGAAGCACCCTCGATGCCGCCCCGGATGCGATACTCATCATGGATACCGTCGGTAGCATCTGGTATATCAATCGCCAAGTCGCCGCTCTCTTTGGATACGGGCACGACGAGATCATCGGCGAGAGCATCGAGACGCTCATGCCGGAACGCTTTCGGGCCCAGCACATAGGACACCGCGAGCACTACGTCAGCAACCTGCGCATGCGCCCCATGAGCGCCCCGCTTGATCTGTTCGGACGGCGGCGCGACGGCACCGAATTCCCCCTCGAAATCAGTTTAAGCCCCATTGAGGACGTGGATCGCACCCTCATTGCTGCCTCCATTCGCGATGTGACCCACCACAAGCGAGTCGAGGCCGAGTTGGTCGTGGCACGCGAGACGGCAGAGGCCATGCGGGAACTTGCCGAGCGCGCTAACCAAGCCAAGAGCCGCTTTCTGGCCACCGCCAGTCACGATCTGCGTCAGCCGCTGCAAACGCTTTCATTGCTCAATGGCACCCTGCGCCGGATCGTCACTTATTCCAACGCTGCCGAAGCCCTGGCGCAACAAGATCAAGCCATTGCTGCGATGTCCAGATTGCTCAATGCCTTGCTCGATATCAGTAAGCTCGAGTCCGGGGCGATCAAACCCGAGCCGACCGACTTCACGGTCGCCACCATGTTCGCAGAGCTGCGCCTAGAGTTCGCGAGCATCGCGGCCAATAAGGGACTGCAGCTTCAGATCGAACCATGCGAACAGACCGTGCACAGCGATCCCTCGTTGGTGGAACAGATCTTGAGGAATCTGCTGTCGAACGCGGTCAAATACACACGCGAAGGATGGGTGCGCTTGCGCTGCCTGCACGAGGCAGCATTGGTTCGCATCGAAATCCTCGACACGGGCGTCGGCATTCCAGCCGCGCAGCTGCCGCTTATCTTCGATGAGTTCTATCAGGTCGGCGTTGCGACCAACAGTTCGCGCGATGGCTATGGTTTAGGACTCGCCATTGTGCAGCGCTTGGTCAAGCTGCTCACCCTCACGCTCGATGTGCGCTCCGAGGTGGGCCAAGGCACGGCGTTTTCACTCATCCTACCCGCGGGCAATGGTCACGACTTGCCGGCGCATCGAGAACCCGCCGGATCGCCCATCTTTGACTCGCGGCAGACCGGGGATACCCGCGTCTTGCTGGTGGAAGACAATGAATCCGTGCGACGCGCGACGTGCTTGCTGCTCGAATTGGAGGGTTACCACGTGACGCCGGTCGCCTCGCTGGCAGAGGCTTTGCGACACGTTCGCGAGGGCAAAGGTGTCGATCTGTTGGTCAGCGACTATCACTTGAGCGACAGCGAAACCGGGACTCAAGTTATCGCCGCGCTGCGCGAGGCCTTGGGCAATTCACTGCCGGCCGTGCTCACAACCGGAGACACTTCTTCGGCGATCAAGCTCCTGCCCCGCGATCCTCATCTGCGAATTACGAGCAAACCCATTCAGGCAGAGGAGCTATTGGCGTTAATCAGAGAGTTGCTTGGCGCTTGCGAGCGCCAGCCGCCGCTACATGGCTTCATCACGGGCGGCCCGTGAGTCACGACGCAGTGCCGCATCCGGCTATTGCGACTACCGACCAGCCGATGCAGTACCTGAGGCAGTGGCGTATGATGCCGCCGGCGGCTTGGAAATAAGAAGGAATCAGTCATGCCAAAGTACATCATTGAGAGGGACATTCCAGGTGCCGGCAAGCTCACCACCGACGAACTCAAGGCCATCTCGCAGAAATCGTGCAGCGTGCTTAACAAGATGGGCCCGCAGATCCAATGGTTGCAGAGCTACGTAACAGGCGACAAGATTTATTGCGTGTATATCGCCCCCAACGAAAAGGCGATTCGTGAGCACGCTCAGCAAGGCGGATTTCCCGCCAATCGAGTTTCAGAAGTCACCACAGTCATCGATCCCACGACTGCCGAGTAGCCTCCAGAAAGGCTCCAAATCAAGATACACGCGGACCGACGAAATCGTTTCCGCCGGGCCCATGACCCGCCAACTTCCTTATTGCTACAAACATCCGCACCCGGCAGTCGCCGTGGATCTCGTGATTTTCACATTGCGAGACGACAGCCTCCACCTCTTGCTCATTGAACGCGGCGCTGCCCCCTTCCGGGGTCAATGGGCCTTGCCGGGTGGATTTGTACGCATCAATGAAAATCTCCCCGATGCCGCACAGCGTGAACTGCGCGAAGAAACCGGGCTGTCGCAGGGGTATCTCGAACAGGTGGGCGCGTTTGGCAAACCGGATAGAGATCCACGGGAACGCGTCATCAGTGTCGCGTTCTTTGCAATCATCTCTGCGGATAAGGTGGCCCTGCACGCCGGCAGCGATGCCCATCGCGTTGAATGGCGACCGTGCAGCGACCTACCGCCCGTTGCGTTCGATCACCGAGAAATCATCGAGGCAGCACGATTGAAGCTCTCGGATAAGATCAACCGCACGACGACCATCGCGCTCGAATTCCTCCCGCGGGAATTCACACTCACAGAGCTGCAGCGTGTTTTCGAAGCGGTACGCGGGGAGTCGATCGATAAGCGTAACTTCCGAAAATGGGCGGAGTCGTTGTCGTTTATCAAAGAGACAGGAAAAATGCGGCGTGGTGCGCAGCATCGCCCTGCCGCGCTCTACAAGGCCAAGCTTGCAAGGCGATAGCCCTGCGCAACAACCGGCCCCGGCGTGTCGATTACTGCGCGATCGATGGCAGCGTCGTCCATCTTCAGGCGATAGTAGAGCGCCTTTTTCAACGAATGAATGGCCTTTTCCGTATCGGCGGGTAAGGCATACATCGCGCCCGAATACGCACCCACGAGCGCAAGCGCTTCGGTTGCCGGCCACCCGAATCCACCGTGGGTTGGACTTGCCGTCAAGAACAAGGCCAGTATCGCCAGCATGCCGTAGAAGCTGAACCGCTCCCAGAACTCCACGCCGATGACGAGCAAGGCGCCCTTGGGAAATCCCCTCACAGCGACACCGCACCCAACGGCGTATCGAGTTGCACTTGAAACTGCGCGCCGTCCGCCGCGTACGTCTCGATAGGCGCGCCCAATGCCTGCAATACCTTCTGCAGCTCTGCGGCACGCCCAGATGACGTGATCGAGCGGATTGTTCAAAGGCTATTCATTCCAAACGTGGCGGCGCGGCGCGCTACTGGCTGCGACCGGCCGCGCGCACGATGCGGACAGCCTCGGCCGTGAGTGCGGCTCGGTCGATCCTGTGGGTACCGGAAACCGGCAGGCTGTGCATGAATTCGACGAAGCGCGGGTGCGCGAAGGCCGGCCCTTCCCGCAGCGCGTATTGTTTGATCTCCTCCGCGCTCGGCGCCGCACCTGCGCGCGGCACGATGAACGCAACCGGGATCTGTCCCTTGATGTCATCCGGTGCCGGCACGACGATGGCCTGCGCCACCGCCGCATGCCGTTCCAGCAGTTTCTCGATTTCGCCCGGGTAAATGTTTTCGCCGCCGCAAATGAACATGTCGTCGGCTCGGCCCACGAAAAAATAAAAGCCCGCCGCATCTCGGCGCATCACGTCGCCGGTCAGGTACCAGCCGTCGCGCATCCTCGACGCGGTGGCTTGCGGCTGGTTCAGATACCCATGCGTCAGCGCCGGCGTGCGCAGCGCGAGAACGCCCTGCTCGGCCGACGGTCCGTCCACCAGCGCGCACTGCACGTCCGCGAACGGATACCCCAGCGACAACGGCGGCCGCGGTCGGCCATCGGGGTGCGGACCGAACACCGCCGGCCCCGCCTCGGTAGTCCCATAGCCGTTCTTGATTTGAGCGTTCGGGAAGATGGCGTGCACTTGCGCGAGCAGCGCGTCGGTCAGCGGCGCCGAGCCGATCGTAATCTCGTGCACCGAACGCAAATCGAGCCGCTCGACGAGCTCGCGTTCGCGCACCATCAACGCGAACATGGTGGGAATTCCCGACAATACCGTGCACCGGTAGCATGCCACCGTGTCGAGATAGCGGCGCGCGTCGAAGCGCGGCAGCAGGATCACGGTGGTGCGCTTGGCCAGCGCCACCGTGATGTTGAACAGTCCGTTCATGTGGTAGAGCGGCGCCACGACGATGGTCGTCTCCTGCGGCGCGCTCACCGGCAACGGCTCCAGATAATGGCCGATCGCCCACAACTGGCCATGGTGACCGAGCGGCACACCCTTGGGTAGCCCGGTCGAACCCGAGGTATACAGGATCTCCGCGAGATCAGCGTCGCCGCGGCGCGCGGCCCTGGCGCCGTCGGCGGGCAACCACGTGTCCATCGGTCCGGCATCGAGGAAGGCGTCGAATCCGGTCGCGCCGGTGGCGTCGAAATCGATGACCGGTACGCTGCTCGGCAATTGCGGCCGGCGCGGCGCGTCGCTGAAGGCGAGCTCGATCCCGCTGTCACGAACGATGTGCTCGATGGTCGCGCGCGGCAATTGGTGGTTGACCGGCACGGCCACTGCGCCCATGCGCATGATGCCGCAGTAACAGGCGATGAACTCGAGGCGATTCTCCGCCAGGATGCCGATTCGCGCCCCTCGCTTGACGCCGCGACGCAGGAGGCCGCGGCTCACGGCCACACACAGTTCATCGAACTCGACGGCGGACTCAGATCGCGACTGCGTTGCATCGCGCAAATCGATGATCGCAACGCTCTCGCCATGCGCCGGAAGCCGCAGAATATCGCCGAGATTACGCAGGCCGAATGGGTGCATCACGGCATCACGGCTTGAGCAGCACTTTGCCCGGCAATTGCACGGTCCCGATCCTGAACGTTCCCAAGGATGCGGGCAGTCTGGCGGTCACCTATTCGACGAAGGTGCTCAACGACTATCAGTTGATGGTCCGCCTCTCCGACAGCTATGTGGGCACCACCAACGACCAACCGTACTCCTACGTCACGCAGCCCTCGTACAGTATCGCCAATGTGCGCGCCGGCCTGACCGGCGACCGCTGGTCGGTCCAGCTGTTCGTCAACAACCTCACCAACAAAACGGCGTGGAATACCGCGAACAACACGCAATTCCAATTCAACGTCCCGGCATTGGTGCGAATCTCCACCAATCAGCCGCGCACTTTCGGTACCGAGGTGAACTACCGCTTCTGACCCGGCAGCATGTTGCATCACAGCATCAACGACCTATTTTACAAAATACCGATTATCCAGTAGTGACTATGTCATGTTGACCCGATATTTTTAAAGCAACGTCTGACGCGTCCTCTTCGAGGCGCGCCGAAGGAGCGCCAATGAACGGATGGGGGACCATGCAAGACGAACCACGCACGATCCGCGGCGTGCGAAACTTCAACCCGCTGCGTTTCTGCGCACCGTACGCGATCAGCGCCGCCGACCGGCATCAACTGATTTCGCAAGCCGCCTACCTTCGAGCCAAGCAACGCGGCTTCGCGGCCGGCCACGAAGTCGACGATTGGTTGGCGGCGGAACGAGAAATCGACGCGCAGCTAGCCATGCAATTCCCGCCCTAGGCGCGATTACAGCCGCCTGCCATTACAGCCGCCCTAAAAGTATCGCGCTGCTGCGCGGCGCCATCGGGAACGCCTGCGCCGTAAGCCACTCCGGTTGACCACCGACCTGGATCGGGTCCTGCACCGCGTCCCGGGCGGTGTCCACCGCAAGGTGCCAAGCTTGGCTCTTGGCAATCGCCGGCAAGGCGAACGGGATGGTGTCGGTGCCCGCGTTGAACATCAGATATATGAGGCCGAGGTCCTCTTCATGCAGCAGGCACGCCACCTGCTTGGTTCTCGGATTGGACCAGTCGGGGAGTGTTCCGCTCGGACTGAACCATTGGATGTCCTGCTCGGTATAGAATCGTTCTTGCCGTAAAACCGGATGCGCGCGTCGAAACGCGATCATCTCGCGCGTGAAACGGGCGATGTCTGCATGCGCCTCGAGATCCCGCCAGTCGTACCAACTGGTCTCGTTATCCTGGCAATACGCGTTGTTGTTGCCGTGCTGCCGGCGGCGGCATTCATCGCCGCCGAGCAACATCGGCACGCCGCGGGCGATGAACAACGTGAGCAGAAAGTTCTTGATCTGGCGCCTGCGGGTCGATTCGACGCTTGGATCGGCCGTGTAGCCTTCCAGGCCGTAATTGTCGCTGAAATTCTCATCGATCCCGTCGCGGCCGCCCTCGCCGTTGGATCGATTATGCTTTTCACGAAAGCTCACCAGGTCGTTGAGCGTGAACCCGTCATGACAGGTCACGTAGTTGATGCTGCACTCCGGACCCTTACCGGACTTCGCATAAATATCGGCGCTGCCGCAGATGCGACTCGCAAATGCGCCGAGCAGCCCCTCATCGCCACGCCAAAAGCGGCGCACATCGTCACGAAACCGGCCATTCCATTCGGCCCACCGGCAATCCGAAAAACTGCCGACTTGATACGCGCCCGCGGCATCCCACGCCTCCGCGATGAGTTTGGTTTCGCGCAAGATCGGATCCTCGGCAATCTGTTCGAGCAGCGGCGGATTGTTGAGCAATTGACCGGTACTGTCGCGGCCCAAGATCGAGGCGAGGTCGAATCGAAAGCCATCCACGTGCATCTCGACGACCCAGTAGCGCAACGCCGTCAGGATGAATTCCCGCACGACCGGGTGGTTGGCGTTGATCGTGTTTCCCGTGCCCGCATCATCGACATAGGAGTGCTTGTCTTCGCCCAGGATATAGAAGATCGAATTGTCGATACCGCGCAAGCACAGCGTCGGTCCACTCTGACCCGCTTCCGCCGTGTGATTGAACACCACGTCGAGAATGACTTCGATACCCGCTCGGTGCAGCGCCTTGACCATGTACCGAAATTCGTCGACCGGGCCGAGCGGATCCTGACGCGAGCTATACGCCTGGTGAGGTGCAAAAAATGAAACCGGGGCATAGCCCCAGTAGTTGACCTTTTCCGGAGGGCAATCCAGAGCATCGAATTGGAAAATTGGGAGCAGTTCGACCGCGCTAATGCCGAGCTGCTGAAGGTACGGAATCTTTTCGATCAGACCGGCATACGTTCCGCGGGTTTTCTCACCCAAGCGCGAATTAGGGTGGCGTGTGAATCCGCGGACATGCATTTCGTAAATGATCGTGCGTGAGGAGGGCCGGCTCAGCGGGGTGTCTCCTTCCCAGTCGTAACCGCCTGGATCGACCACGACGCTCTTCATCGCGGTGCTGGCATTATCGCCTTGGCCCTGTGCAGCCTCGCGGTTGTAATTCTTCGGTAC
>JBKQSA010000085.1:0-2996 GCA_052143815.1 Steroidobacteraceae bacterium
GCCTGGGGGAGAGCGTGGGGCGCAGGAGATCGCCGCCGGCGATGAGCCAGCGCGGACCGGCAGGGGCGCGGTATAGCGCGTCAATCTGGGTGAGATCGGCGCGTCAATCTGGATGAGACGCGGCGGCCGGGCGAAGTGATGATTGACGCTGGCCGGCGAAGTAGCAAGCGTTTTGATTGACGGGGCGCGACAATCAAGTTTCTGACGGTCCGGTTTTCTTGGCCCGTTTGCGATCGAGCGCGGCGCGGCGGCGGTAGCTTTCGACGTTCATTTCGAGGATCGTCGCGTGGTGGACGAGGCGATCGATGGACGCCAAGGTCATGGCTGGATCGGGGAAGATCTTGCCCCATTCGCCGAACGGCTGGTTGGCGGTGATCAGCATCGACCGGCGCTCGTAACGCGCGGCGATCAGCTCGAAGAGTACGCTGGTTTCGGCCTGATCCTTGGTGACGTAGGCGATGTCGTCCAGGATCAGCAGATCGTAACGGTCGAGCTTGGTGATGGCAGCTTCCAGCGCCAGTTCTCGCCGCGCCACCTGGAGACGCTGCACGAGGTCGGTGGTGCGCGTGAACAGCACGCGCCAGCCGTTTTCGACCAACGCCAGGCCGAGCGCTGCCGCCAGATGGCTCTTGCCGCCGCCGGGCGGCCCGAACAACAGGACGTTGGCGCCCTTTTCGAGCCACGCATCGCCGGCGGCCAGCGCCATCACCTGCGCCTTCGAGACCATCGGCACATGCGCGAAGTCGAAGGCGGCGATGGTTTTGCCGGGCGGGAGTTTGGCTTCCGCCATGTGCCGTTCGGTGCGGCGGCGGACGCGGTCGGCGACCTCGAACTCGGCCAGCGCCGCCAGGAAGCGAGCGGCCGGCCAGCCTTCCTTGTCGGATTGTGCTGCGAGCTTGGCCCACATCAGTTTAATGCCGGGCAGACGGAGTTCGCCGAGCAGCAGTTCAACGCGTGCAATGTCGATCGTGTTGGGCGCGCTCATGCCGCCACCTGCAAGGCTGGTGTTGCGGCGACGGCGACGACCGCCGCCAGTTCGTTGTAGGCCGAGAGTGGCACCACCTCGACGTCGATCAACGGCACCGATGCAGGGTCCGGCCCGAAGTAGGCGCGCAAGAACGCCAGATCGGGTAATCGGCCCGCATCGGCGTCGGCGTCGAGTGCTTCGGCAAGTTCGGCTTCGCAGGCCCGGTCGTGGGCCAGCGCCAACAACTCGACCATGGTCTTGCACGCTCGCCTGTCGCCGGCAGTTGCCAGCAAAGCATCGAACACACGCGCATAGGCCCGGCGTGGGAACAACTGATCGCGATAGACCAGATTGAGCAGCGCCATCGGCTTCTTGCGCAACGCATGGATCACATGCCGGTAATCGACGACGTGACCGCCCTTGCTGTCCGAGACTGGCTCTCCGCGCCGCACGGTCATCATGTGCGTCGAACCCAGGAAGCACTCGAGCCTGTCATCGTAGAACCGCACGCGCAGGCGATGGCCGATCAGCCGCGACGGTGCGGTGTAGAACACGCGGTTCAGCATGAAGCCGCCGCTTCTCGTGACCGTCACACACTTTTCCTCGAAGTCCGCCGTTCGCCGCTTCGGCAGCTTGCCGAGGCTCGGCGTCTCCAGCTCGATCCGCTTGCGGTTGTGCGCATTCTGCCGCCCGACGATCAGGTCGACGAACCGGCGGTAGGCGTCCAAATCGTCGAAGTCCGTGGAACCACGCAGCAACAGTTCGTCCTTCAACGCACTTTTAAGGTGGCCGTGCGGGCTTTCAATCGATCCGTTCTCATGGGCGACGCCTGGGTTGTTGCGCGAGGGTGTCATGCCGTAGTGCGCCATCAGATCCTGGTAGCGCTGTGTCAGGTCGTCAGCCGCAGCAGTGTCGAGGTTGCGGAACGCCGCCGACAGACTGTCGCTGCGATGCTCGCTGGGCACGCCGCCCAGGGCCCACAGGGCGTTCTGCAGCCCCTCGGCGAGCGCCACGAAGCTTTCGCCGCCCAGCACGACATGGGCGTGCGCGAACCCTGAGAACGCCAGCCGGAAGTGATACAGCCGGTGCGCGAGTGCGATGCCGGCAACCGTGATGTTCAGCGCGCTGGTGTCGGTGAAGTCGGACAAGCCCATGCGACCGGGCTCATGCTCCTGGCGGAAGATCACGTCTTGCTCCGGCCCATACTGGGCGCGCCACGCCGTGATGCGCCGCTCCAGCGTGCGACGGATATTCGGGTTCAGGTCCGGGTGCCGCCGCCGCAGCTCGGCCAGCACGCCGATCGTGCGGATGCCGGGTGATGCTTTCAAGATTGGCACGGCTTCGGCGTCCCAAATGGCCGCCAACGGGTCCGGGCGCCGCCGGGTACGCGGCGCCGCCTTCTGTGATGGCAGCCGGGGATCGGCGTCGACGCGGAAACCGGTGGCGCGGCTGATGCCGGCCTTGGCGGCGGCAACGGTCGTTTCGTGGGTTTTTCGGATACTCATGTACAGCCTCATCTGGTGGTCGGTGATGTGGAGGCCGGGCAAATGCTGATCCCTCAATTGCTGAGACGAATCAGAACTTTGCCGCAGACCTGCGCGACCGACGGCAGGCCACACACGGCGCAGTCTCATCCTGATTGACGCTGAGTCTCACCTTGATTGTCGCGCGGCAGGCACCCTTTCCGGGCGCCATGCGGCGGCACACTGCCGCCGCTTCCGTGGACGGTTTTCTCACTGCCACGTTCGCTCATCTCCGTTGGCGCCGCAGGCCGCCAACGGGTGCAGCGATCATGTATCCGGCGCAGTGAAGAAACGCCGGCCGGTTGCGGGCGATGGACCGGAGCGTCCGTTCCCGCGCCGCACCGAGGTTCAACGCGCACATATAGACAGGGCGATGAAGGAGCGGCAGACGCGCCTATCACGATCCCGTCAGCTTTTCCACGTGAGCCCCCCATTTGATCAGCGCATCCCTTCGAGGCTCGCGAAGCTGCTGCAATTGATAGGGGCCGCGCATATTGGCTTTCAAC
>JBKQSA010000086.1:0-22285 GCA_052143815.1 Steroidobacteraceae bacterium
GCGATCGCGGCCAAGATACCGATAATGGCAACCACGATCATCAATTCGATGAGGGTGAAGCCTTTTTGCATTTGCTTAAGCATTAGTAACTCCTAAAGATGTAGACATTGGAAATCAGTTTTCAAGCAGCGGCCGATGCCGGTATCAGGGATAGAGCAAGCACCGTGCCAGCGCTCGAGCCAATAGATAACTGATTGAAAGTATTGAATTATTTTTCTCTTGAGGCAAAGAATTTGCCATAAAAGCGTCGGTGATTGGCAGCGATGCGGGCGAGAATTGTCACACAGTGACAAATTTTGTCGGCTCAAGACTCGGGTCGAGTCAGGCAACCTCGTCAATTTCCTCATGATATTCATCCTCGGCATTGATAGCCCAGATGTCCGTCTTGCCCTGGCCGCCGTTGATGATCGAGGACACCGCGCTGTTGGCGGCCAGCATGGAATGGTCTTGATTGTTGTAACGGTGCATGCCGTTACGCCCGACGGGATAGAGATTGGAAAATTGTTCCAAGAAGCCGCGCACTCGACCGAACTCACTGTATTCGCCAAAGTACGCGGGATAAGCCTTGGGTACCCGCACGACGGTTCCATCCAGCACGTCCCTGCGATCGATCATGCCGATTTTCTCGAGTTCACCCGCCGCAAAATCGATGAACCGGCGGTTCTCCATGGACCATAATTCATCGCCCTCGCGGCAGAAGTATTCCAATCCCAGCCAGATCGTGTCGGGATCGGCCACCAATGCCGGGCTCCAGTTGTTGAATACCTGCAGCCGACCGATTTTCACATCCGGTTCCTGAATGTAGATCCAATTGTCGGGCGGAATGCCGTTCGCGGCTCGAACGGTATGACGGCCGGTCGACAGCATTTTCCTGACCAGCAAGCCGGCTGTCATGAAGTCGCGGTACGGAAGCCGTTCAGCGATCCGCGTGACGATGGAATCGTCGGGTTCGAGCATGGCAGTCAGATCGCGGACCGGCATCGTCGAAATGAAGGCATCGCACGCCACCCTCCGGACTGACCCGGTTCTCTCATCGCGAACCGTCACTGCCGTGATTTCGAGACCGCTGCGCTCGATTCCGACGATACGTTGCTGCAAATGGATGTTCCCGCCGCGCAGCGCGACCTGTCTGGCCACCTCTTCCCACATCTGACCCGGGCCGAGCTTCGGGTAAAGAAAGCGCTCTATGAGGCTGGTCTCGATTTGCTTTTGAGAGGTATCCGCGGGAGTGCGGAAGGGCGCCGATACCGCATGGGCAATCGCCTTGGTCACGGAAAGTCCCTTGATGCGTTGTGCTCCCCATTCAGCGGAGATCTCATTGCACGGGACGCCCCAAACTTTCTCGGTGTAATCCTTGAAAAACGTGCGATAAAGGCGATCGCCGAAGCGATTGACGAAGAAGTCTTCCAACGAGGTTTCCGGCAATCGACGCAGGAGCTGCGCCTGGCTGTAGCTCAAGCCGATTCTTAACGTTTCCAGCAGCCCCATTTTCTGCAGAGTGCCGGCGTTGAGCTTCAGCGGATAGTCGAAAAATCGGCGCTTATAAAATATCCGCGAAAGCCGCTGACGCACCAACATGACTGAGTCCGAAGATGCCGGCCCCAGCAAGGCAGGCACCAGGTCGCGAGATTGCTGCTGATAGCTGATTCGCAGCGCCTGGTCGGCGTCCGCCTGGCCCTCGGCCACCGGCAGAATTTCCTGCCACCAGCGCATGACCCAATCCGATTTCGAGAAGAATCGGTGGCCCCCCAAATCCATGCGGTTCCCGCGGTATTCGACGGTTTTCGATATGCCGCCGACCTGGACGTCGGCCTCGAACACGATCGGCGTGATGTCCGAACGCCGCAGGAATTCCAGAGCGGCAGTCAAGCCGGCGGGTCCCGCGCCGGCAATCACCGCTGTTCTTGTAGGTTCTCGGCGGGCGGGCATATAGGGTCTGTTTTTTTAAAGCGACGAGCGCCGGACGAATAACAGTTGGCGGCGGACCATAAAGTTGCAGGTAAAGGTGAATCCCGCGGCGGTACATTTGGCAATCATATAATGCAATGCGCCCACAAAAGCACCATGTCGACGAGCAACGCGCAAGCCGAAGCCGCAGCGTAGCCCAACGCTTCCTTGAAGAGGATTGTCATGCGGCCGGGGTTCCCGCGACGACGCGCCGGCAATCGTAGAGGTACCAGTCCCGCCAATTCCCGGCGTGGCCGTGACCCAGCGCTCCGAAACCCACGTTGTCCTTCGCGACGACAAAATTGAGCTGCGGATCCCTGCAGATGCTCATCAGACGATCTCGGGTCAATGGTCTCGGAAAGCGACTCGTCGCGCCGCTGCCGGACTTGCCCGCGCCGGAGCCATGAGAGCGTTTCATGCCTGATAGCAGCCGCCAATCCGGGTCCACCAGGGGCAGCAATACGTCGGATCGGCGGCGTACCTCGAGCGCGGTCGCTCGTGAAAACACCACGCCGGAAGATTGATCGACGGTCAGATAGCTCGGGCGTTCGAGCGTGAACCAGGCGAAGGCAGCCGAGTTGTGAGCCGGAACCACGAATACGTTTGCGGAGGCCGGAATCGCGCTCCGCCAGCTCGAGAAGTCCGCGATCTGCTGCATTTCTCGGTCCCGGTTCATGTCCGTGAACGTGCCCGGCAATAACCAAACCGTGACGCCGAGAAAGGCCAGCGAAACAGCGCCCAATGCCACGAGGGACTGCCTGGATCGGATCCACGTGGCAAGCGACCATACCAGCACCACCGACAATCCTTCCAGCCCCATGATTTTTTTCGTGAGCTGGGCGGCCACGGATTCGCGGCCGGATTCCGGCAAAGGGGAGCGCACCGTAGTCCAAAAGTTTGCAGCTATCCACATGATTAGCACGGCGCCGAGCAGAACCGCGGCCATTTGCGTGTAGCGTGTCATTCGTGCGTTGATGCGATTTCGCACCGACCACAGCAGCAACGCGAGCGCAACGCACGTGTCGCCGTCGACGGAGGGAAATGTCCAAGCGGCAATCATCAAGATTGTACACAGCGGGCCGCATTTTGGGTCGCGCCACATGCTCACGGCCGTCGGCGCCAACAGAAGAACACTGAAGAAACTGGCAATCCAAACCCATCGCCACGCTTGGCCCTGAAGCAAGATCGCGATCGGACCGATGCCGCTTGCAATGAGCGCCACGGCCAGACCGGCAGCTGCGACGAGCATCGCGGCGAGGCACAGCTTGCGAATACGGGGATCGGAAATGGCCGCCGCGCTGACGGTCAGCGAGAGAAAAGGGCGAGCGTTCAGCTTCCAATCATCGACCGTCCAAAGCTGCAGGAACAAAAACTGTGAACGCTCGCGGACGACCTCCAACCAGTCGGCATCGATGACCGTGAACACATGCCCGATCGATGGCGGCGCAAGCGCCGTCGCGGCAATGCCCAATGAAACCAGCACTCCTGCGGCGGCTCCCAGAGCGCCGTAGCCGAGCGGCAACCAAAGACACACCAGCAAGAGAAACACCGGCAGAGCCATCAACGGGTGCACGAACAACGCCGCGATGGACGCCAGTAGGCCTATGTATTTCCATCCATGGAAATGCAAGGCAAGCGCGGTGATGACCAGCGCTTCGGCCATTGAGCGTGCGGTCACCCAATCTTCGGAATAATGAAACACATTGAAGGCGCCGTACGCCCCGCCCGTCACGATCAGCAACGCGGTCGCCAGGAAGGCGGTATCGCGGTTCGACAATTCCCGGGCAAGCCACCAAGCCGCCGCGAAAAACCAAACCTTGAACACAACGGTCAACAGCATGGCCGCGCTTCGCAAGCCGAATAAGCCTATGCACCACGCGTAAAGCGGGGAGAAGATCGTATAGCGATCCTGGGAGAGATTCTGCAGGAACAGGTCATTGGCCAGTCCGCGGCGGATGCGGGCGAGCGCTTGGACGGCATAAAGCTCTGCATCGCCGTCAAGCGCTCGATACCGATGCGTCAGTGACCAAAGCGTGACAAGCATGAGCGTTAACGCCAAACTTGCCGCGGTCCGATGGACGGCGGTGGGGTTCAAAGCGGGGAATTCGTCACTTCGGTAACTGGATCGAAAAACTGGCGTTGGCATGGTTGGAAGGGGTCACCGAGTCGGGTCGCTCGCAGGGAGATTTCGATAGAGTTTAGCGTGCAATGTGCTGCATGGGGGGGGCGGCGCCAATGGCAGGCCAGATGAAACGGACGGGACGACATTGAATATGAGCGGCCATACCTGCGCACCCTGGCTCTCGGTGGTTATGCCGTCCTACTGTGGCGAGCAGTGGATCAACGCGGCCCTACGATCGATCGCGACCGAGGCTGCGCAAGGCATCGAGGTCTTGATCATCGATAGCAGCCCGACGCGGGCGACTCTCGATATCGCGGACACTTACAAGGATCGCCTGAATGTTCGCACGTTTGAACGCCGCGACTTGGCGTCGTGGCATGCCAAAACCAACTTTGGCGTGGAAGTTGCGGCGTCGGCGCACGTTTGCTGGCTCGGGGTGGACGATGTGTGGCTGGCGGGACGCGCGCGCGCCGTTCGAGAGTGGATCGACGCCGCTCCTGAAGCGCCTCTGCACTTCGCTGCCAGTGCCATCATTGACCGCAACGGCCGAAAACTGGGCGTGTGGCGCTGCCCTTTGCCGGCCCATGGGCCGATTCGATCGGATCTGGTGACGGAGCGCCTGCTGGTGCAGAATTTCGTCGCCGCGCCGGCGCCGGTCTTCCGCAAGGATGCATGGTTAACCTGCGGCGGACTGGATCCTGGTCTTTGGTACACCGCAGATTGGGACATTTGGCTCAAACTCGTAGCCGCAGGTCCGGCCTACTATCATGATCGGGTGACGATCGGCTTTCGCATTCATGGCAGCTCCCTCACCATGACCGGAAGCCACAACATTACGGATTTCAGCAATCAAATGCGGATCGTTCTCGAGCGGCATTTGCCACGGCTTCGCGACCACGCTGGGGCCGTCGAGCTCGCGGCGCGCGCGTCGATTGCGGTCAACGCGGCGCTCGCGTCCGCTTCGGCTGGGGATCGCAGCGGTCTGCTGCCGGCCGCATGGGGCATCTGCCGGCTGGGGCCCGCCGGGGTGAGCCGCTATCTGAGCCATTCCCGTATCGCGGATCGGCTGATGCCGCGATTGCGTGCAAAGCTGGCGGGTGGATTCGAATGAGCGTGGGGCCCTTCGTCCGGCGTCTATTCGGCCCGTATGAGCGTCGAATCAGCGAGGCGTATCGGTCCATTTATATCGACATCGACGCCTTCGTCGAACTGATGCGCCGGTGGAAGCCTGACGCAACCAGAATCCTGGAGGTTGGCTGTGGCGAGGGCGCCGTGACCGGGCGCCTTGCGTCGGCATATCCCAATGCCCGAATCACCGCCATCGATATCACTGCGCGCATTGGACGCCTTTATCACGGCCCCTTAGATCACGTCGAATTCATTCGCTGCGAGGTGCAGAGGATTGCGGCGGGCGAACCGGCTGCATACGACCTCGTGATTTTATCCGATGTGCTGCACCATGTTCCGGATGAACTCAGGCAAGGGTTGATCGATTCCATTCAAGCGACACTTGCACCCGGCGGATCATTTGTTTTCAAAGACTGGGAGCGGGCGTACACCCCGATCCATTGGCTATGCTATGCATCGGATCGGTGGTTGACGGGCGATCGAATCAGCTATATGTCGCGCGCTCAGATGCGTGCGCGCCTCGCGAGCAGCTTCGGTTCGCCGGCGCTCATAGCGGAGGCGCGGGTGAGCCCGTGGCGCAACAATTTGGCGATGCTCATCCGCCGCTGAACGGAGCCTTCGAACCTAGGCTGACCCCAGGCTTACGCAAGTTACTCCCAGGGTAATGAGGCCGATGCCGAGCCACTGTATGAAGGACAGCGATTCGCCATAAACGGCCCAGGCGCAAAGGGGCATCAAGATATAGAAACCAGCCCCCACACTCGCTGTGGCGACGCCGAGTTTGACCCGCGAGATGAGCATCATCCACAGCGCGTAGCCGAATGCCTGTATGGCCAGCGATGAGTAGATCCATGGGGATTTGGCTGCGTCGAAAATAAACCTGGGCAGGTTCGCAACCGCTGTGGTTCCCCCCAGCACGGCAAGCGCGCGCTTGAGAAGAAGTTGCCCCAGGACCGCATTCACCGCGACTGCAAGTACCAATAATTTTGTAGGCACAAGTGACTCAGTTGATTACCGATGGGATCCCGACTGCGTTATAAGCGTAGGGTATCAACCCTGGAGACCAAATGCTCGACAACGCACTGACCCGATATTTGACGTTGTGGGGGATACTGCTTTGCGTGATGTGTCTCGCCTATTTCTATATGTTGGATCACGTCATATTTTCCAGCATGCGATTCACGCCGATTTTCCATTTTCTCTTGATCGAATACGACATTCGATACGCGTTTCTCGGCGCGGCGCTCTGCCTATTGGCGGCCCTTTGGAATAGACCCGAGCCGGTATTGCGCATCGTCGAGTTCCTCGCGCGGCATCCGCTCGGCGCCGCGGCCGCCACCATGGGCGTATTGAGCATCGGCACTCTCGTCGTGTACCACGACTATGCGCTTTGCATGGACGAATACGCGGCAGTGTTTCAGTCGAAGATTTTTGCCGCGGGGCAAATCACCGCTCGATTGCCTCCGCAACTCGTCAGTTGGTTGTTGCCCACAGGCTTCAACGGTAGTTTTCTCATTGCATCGACGACCACCGGTCAGGCGATCGAGGCCTATTGGCCGGGGTTCGCTCTGCTGTTGGCGCCCTTTCAATTGCTGAAGGTGCAATGGCTTTGCAACCCCGCCTTGGCGGCAGCATCCATTTACTTGATCTACCGCATAACCTTGGACATCACCCAAGAGCACAAAGCGGCGGGCTTTGCGATGCTTTTCGCGCTGGCGTCGGGCGCATTCATCGCGAATGGCATTTCCTTTTATTCCATGCAGGCGCATCTGACCGCCAATTTATTGTTCGCCTGGCTGATGCTCAGGCCCACCGGGTACCGAGCCTGTGCGGCGGGAGTCGTCGGCTCCGTGGCGCTGGTCCTGCACAATCCCCTTCCGCACGCGCTGTTCGCTTTGCCGTGGCTGGCGGCGCTTGCGGGCGACCAGGAGCGTCGCCGAAATCTAGCGTATGTGATCCTTGGCTACCTCCCCGTAACCATCATTGTGGGAGGCGGGTGGCTCGTGCTTCGGAACATGATTCAAGCGGGAACTCATACCGTTCCGGGCATGAGCGGTTTGGCGAACAGCGTCTTCTATTGGCCCGATGCCGGGATGCTGAATATGCGCGCTGCCGCATTCGTAAAAATGTGGGTCTGGGCAGTGCCGTGCTTATTTGTCTTCGCCGTCTTAGGCTACGTACGTCACCGCAATAACCGCTGCGTCGATTTATTGGCGCAATCGGCATTCCTCACGTTTCTCGGGTACATGTTTGTGAACCTGGATCAAGGACACGGCTGGGGCTATCGCTATTTTCATTCGGCTTGGGGGGCAATTCCGATACTCGCCGGGTGCGCGGTAACCGGCCCGCTGGAATCTCAGCGGCGTCTCATATCATTCGCCGGGGCGGCCGCGATCTTGAGTTTTTTGGTTGCCGTGCCTTATCAGATGACCCAGATCAACCAATTCATTACCGAACATCTGCAGCAACTGCCGCCGCCCAAGCGGCCCGGCAACAACGTGTTTTTCGTACAGGCAAACTGCGGATTCTATTTGGCCGATATGATTCAGATGGATCCTTTCCTAAGAGATCCGGATCTTCTATTGGTGAGCCACGGCCCGCGCCGGGATGCCGAGTTCCTTCGGCAGCATTGGCCGAATGCGATAAACATCAAGGGCAAATATTTTGCACAGCAATGGTATCTAGGCGACATCGATCAGCGCCGCTCGGATCCGCCCACGATCGGCTATAAGCGCTTCGTCATCGAGCCCGTTCCGCTCAGTCAATCTCGATGAAACCGAGCAGAAACGCGCCGAACACAATTTGGGTGCCGATTGCAAGGAGGGTCACGGATGGAATGGTGATGCGCATCATGTCGCTGGGAACCAGCGGCCCGAATGATGCATGCCCCCACTGCAAAATTGCGTACAGGGCCCCGCCCATTCCCACGGCCACCATGCTCATGCCAAGCGCGATCGCGCCCTCGAGGGAAGCGAGCCGCAACAGCCGTTCGGCAAATCCATAGGCAAGCCGCAATTTCATCTTTCGAGCCAGCGCCATCGCGAAGAGGCCGAAGATGGTTATCTGTGTACCCACGATGGCCGCGATGGCGAAGTAGAGAAGCGCGTTGATATCGAGCGTGAAGATGCCCGGAATACGCACCGGCTTTATGGTCAGGGTAATTGCGCCGATGAGACCGACGGCGGTGAGAGCCAACCCAGGATACAAAAACAGCCACTGCGGACTGCGGAGCAGCATGAAGCGCAAGTGACGCCAGCCGTCTCGCCAAGGCCGCAAATGCGGTGCGCGGTCTCGTCCGTCGGGACTGAGAGTGGTCGGAACTTCTGCGATCTCCAGCTTAGCCAAGGAGGCTTTTACCACCATCTCGCTCGCGAACTCCATTCCGGAAGCACATAAGTTCAATTCCAGAATTGCCACTCGATCAAAGGCGCGCATACCGCAATGAAAATCTCCGATAGGCGATGAAAATAACGTGCGGCCGATGAAGGAGAGCGCCGGGTTACCCAAATAGCGGTTCAGGATGGGCATGGCGCCGGGCGAGATGCCGCCCTGGAAGCGATTCCCCACGACCAATTTGAATCCCTGGCGCAAGCCCTCGACGAAGCCGTCCAGGTCGGTGAAATCGTACGAATCATCGGCGTCCGCCATGATGACGAAGCGGCCCTTTGCAGCTTCGATACCACCGATCAGCGCAGCGCCATACCCTTTGTTCTTGACTTGGATAACGCGCGCACCTGCCGCTTCGGCAAGGCGCTGCGAGCCGTCGGTCGAGCCGTTGTCGGCGATCAATACTTCGCCCAAGATGCCTCGCCGACTGAGATAACTGCGCGCCTTTTGAACACACTTTTCAACGGTCAATGCCTCGTCCAGGCATGGCATTAATATCGTGAGTTCCATGGCATTGTTAGTTTACCCTAACCGCCAAACCGGCCTGTGCACTGCGTCGGACGCATTATTCGATTCCAAGCTTCTTGATGCGGTACCGCAATGCGCGGAAGCTCATCCCTAAGGCCTTCGCGGCCGCAGTCTTGTTGTAGCGAGTTTGTTCCAGCGCTTTTACGATCGCCTCGCGTTCGATGTCTTCGAGATGGTCCCCGAGTGCGGCTACATTGGAAGTATTGGCGCCTGCAGCGGGGCCCCCTGGGGTGGGGCGAAGTTGAATATCGCTCGCGCTGATCTCGCCGCTGGTACTCAAGGTAACGGCGCGTTCCAGGATGTTCTCGAGTTCGCGCACGTTGCCCGGAAACGCATAAGTCTCGAGCGCCATCAAGGCATCGTTGCTGAGCATCGGCGGTGTGATCTTCATGCGCCTACCCAGACGGCGCAGCACAGCCTCCGCCAGTACCGGCACGTCCTCCGGGCGTTCGCGCAGCGACGGCACCCGCAGCTCGATCACATTGACCCGGTAGAACAAATCCTCCCGAAACTTACCTTCAGCGACCAGCTGCGCAAGATTCTTATGCGTGGCGGACAAAACCCGCACGTCGACCCCGACTTCGAGCTGCTCGCCGACAGGGCGAACCGCCTTCTCTTGGATGACCCGCAGTAGCTTGACCTGCATGTGCAGCGGCAGATCGGCGATCTCATCCAAGAACAAGGTTCCGCCTTCGGCCGATTGGATCAGGCCCTTCTTATCGCTCACAGCTCCCGTGAAACTACCGCGCTTATGACCGAAAAGTTCGCTCTCCATGAGTTCGGTGGGGATTGCGCCGCAATTTACCGCCACAAACGGGCCGTCGCGGCGCGGTCCGGATTCGTGGATGAGTTTAGCCACGAGTTCCTTGCCCGTGCCGGACTCGCCTGAAATGTGAACGGGCGCCTGGCTGCGTGCGACCCGTCCGATCATCTCTCGCAAGTGCTGCATGGCGTCGGACGTTCCAAGCAACCGCGGCCCGAAAACGCTGGTATCGCCATCGTGGTCCTCCGACATCTTGATGGCGGTCGCCACCAATTTGCGCAAGCCCGTCAGGTCAAGCGGCTTGGAAACGAAGTCAAACGCCCCCAGTTTTAGAGCCCGAACAGCCGTTTCCATATTTCCATGCGCGGTGATGACCGCCACCGGCACGCTGGGCGAGTATTGCTGTATCCATTTGACGAGTTCCAATCCGTCGCCGTCGGGCAACTGCATGTCGGTCAAACACAAGTCATAGCGATCGGTCTTGAGCATGCGCTGCGCAGCGCCAACCGTGCTGGCGGTCCGTGGATCGAGATTCATCCGCTGTAGGGTGATGGACAGCAGCTCACAGAGATCCGGTTCATCGTCGACGACCAATACGGCAGGCTTTGACATGGCGCTATTGTAGCGTTTGGGAGCGGTGCACTGCGCTATTCCTCCCAGCGCTGCGGATCGCTGAACACGATCCGGAAAATACTGCCGTCGCCGGCGCGCGGCTCATAGAGCAGCAGGGCGCGGTTCAGTTGGCACAATTCGCGGGCGATGAATAGCCCCAGCCCGGTGCCCCCTTTACGCCCGGTAAAAAAGGGCTCGAAGATGCGGTCCACCGCTTTGGCTTCGATACCGGGACCGCGATCCACGACTTCGAGATAGGGACGGTTGCTGGGGTTCAAGCGGCTCACCTTGATCTCGAGACTGACCCCGTCGCGGGTTTCGCCGTACTTGATGGCGTTGTCGCATAGGTTCCACACCACTTGATGCAGGTGTGTGGGATCGATTCGAATCTCCAGGTCCCGCGCTTCTTCGTGTACCGCGATCCGCGTCATGGGCACCTGCATGGTCTCGCAAAACTCGTCCAAGAAATCTTCCAACCAATCGCCCAGCATGAAGCGCGTCGGCTTCGTGGCCTCGCGCCGCGAGAGCTGCAAGACGTTGTTGATGATGGTGCTGACGCGTTCGGAATTGTTGCGAATGATATCGGTCAGGCGGCGCTCGTCGGTACCCATGAGCGGACTCTCCGCCAGCAGCTGCCCGGCATGGCTCATGGCGCCCACGGGATTGCGTATTTCATGCGCGATGCTGGCGGACAGGCGTCCGAGCGCGGCCAACTTACTCTGCTGTACGCGCTCTGACATCAGACTGCTGTCCTCCAGGAAAATCAACGTAGGGCCGGGCGCGGTGCCGCCGAGGGGGGCGAAATGGGGCTGGATCAAGCGAGCGCCATCGGCCGCCACGAAGCTCGAGGGTGCATCCTCGGCACGTTCACTGCGCCGCCACGTGCTCAATGAATAGAGCAACCGCGGCGAGACCTCGCCGACCAAGGCGCCGGGCACGGCATGCTCATCACCGAGGATCTCGGCGGCGGATTCATTGATCAGACGAATTTTGTCGGCGCCGTCCACGACCAAGATGCTCTCGCGCAGGTGTTGCACGATGTATTGCGACAACTCTGCAAGGTTTGCCAGATCCAGATCCTTCTGGCGAACCAAGTCTTCGCTTTGACGCATGCTGGTCGCCACGAAGCTCGCCGCCGCCGCGATGGTGAATAGCACGATGCCGAGCAATCCCGCCGTCGTGTACGCCGTGACATCGGCGTGCCCGCTCAATTGCTGCCAAATCGTGTGCGCAAGTACCGCAATGATCGTGACCGCCGCCAGGAACAATGCGCTGCGCGGCGGCAGCAAGAAGGCAAGGCCGCCCACGGGAACCAGCAACAGCAGACCCAGGCCGCTTCCAACACCGCCGCAGGAGTGCAGCAGGAGCAGCAGCACCACGATGTCGAGCGTCGCCTGAAATATCGTCTGAATATACGCAGTCGCCAGGCGTCTGCGCACCAAAATGACGCTGAAAAGCCCAAAGCAGAGGTAAAAGACGGCGGCCGCAAAAAAAAGACGCGGCGAGTCGACGGAAATCCCCTTGCCGCCGCCGAGCGAGTAGAGGCTGACCAACACCAGGGGCACCAATACGCGGTATAGATTGAGCAGCCCGAGCACGCGCCAATTGAGTGCGAGCTTGGAGCCGCCGTTGCGGTCGAATTGCCGATTCAAAGGTTTTGCATCCATGGCGGCTTTGCGCAGGGCTCAAGCTTAATTCAGAATAGCGCGCCTCAACGCGAACGGATCGGCACTCCAGCATAATTCATGAATTTACAGGGGATTGAATGATTCATCCACGGCGGTTGCGTTGTGTCATGGCGCAGCTCAACTTGGTGGTCGGCGACGTCGACGGCAACACGTCGCGCATCGTGGCGGCGGCGCATGACGCGCGCGACCGCTGGCGGGCGGACGTGGTGCTGCTGCCTGAACTCGCGGTATCGGGTTATCCGCCGGAGGATTTGCTGTTCCACTCAGGGATGCGCACACAGGTCACCCATTCGATCGAGAGGCTGCGTCGCGAGGTGCGCGGCATCACTTTGATCGCCGGTTATCCGGAGTATGCCGGAACGCGGATATTCAATGCCGCGATCGTGATTCGGGATGGCGCGGTGCTGGCGAATCATCGCAAGGCCTGCCTGCCGAACTATCGGGTGTTCGACGAAAAGCGATACTTCACTCCCGGCACCGATCCGACCGTGGTCGAACTGAACGGCGTCAAAGCCGGCGTACTGGTCTGCGAAGACGTCTGGGATCCGCAACCGGCAGCGCAGGCGCGCGCCGCCGGGGCCCAGGTGCTCCTCGTCATCAACGCTTCGCCCTACGAAGTGGGCAAACAGACGCAGCGGGAGCAGCAGGTGGGCCGCTCGCGGGTGGCCGAGACGGGAATTCCGCTGGTGTTCGTCAATCTGATCGGTGGTCAGGACGAACTGGTCTTCGACGGCAATTCTTTCGTCATGGACGCCAAGGGCGAAGTCAATTTCCGGGCCCCCGCGTTCACCGAGGGCATGTACGTGGTGGATCTGGCGGTCGATGCCGCCGGTGTGGTCACGCCGGTCCCCGGCGACATCGTTCCCCTGCAAGGCCAGGAGGAAAGTGTGTACGGCGCCTTGGTGCAGGGCACGCGCGACTATGTCGACAAGCATCGGTTTCCGGGCGTGGTTTTGGGCTTGTCGGGCGGCATCGATTCAGCGCTGACGCTTTGTCTTGCGGTCGACGCGCTCGGCGCGGACCGGGTGCATTCGGTGGCCATGCCGTCGCGCTACACCTCGCAGATGAGCAAGGACGATGCCGCGCTGCAGGCGATGCAGCTGCACGTCAAACACAGCGAGATCTCCATTGAGGGCATGTTCCAGGCGACCTTGGCTGCCTTGCAGGAGGAATTCGCCGGCCGGCCGCCGGACACCGCCGAGGAAAACATCCAATCGCGCTGCCGCGGCGTGCTGCTGATGGGCATCTCCAACAAGACCGGCCGGATGCTGCTCACCACCGGCAACAAGAGCGAAATGGCGGTGGGCTACGCCACCCTCTATGGCGACATGGCCGGCGGCTTCGCGCCCATCAAGGATTGCAGTAAATTGCTGGTGTACCGCCTCTGCGCGTGGCGCAATGCGCAGTCGCCGGTGATTCCGTTGCGGGTGATCGAGCGTCCGCCGTCGGCGGAGTTGCGGCCTGACCAGAAGGACACCGATAGCTTGCCGCCGTACGAGATCTTGGACCCCATTCTGGAAGCCTTCATCGAGGAAGATCTGTCGGTGGACCAGATTACCGCGCGGGGCTTCGATCGAAAGACGGTCGGACGCATTTTGGATCTCGTGAAACGCAACGAATACAAGCGCCGTCAGGCCCCTCCGGGCGTCCGCGTGAGCGGCCGCGCCTTCGGCCGCGACTGGCGATATCCGATCACCAGCGGCTACAAGTCGAACTGAGGGCGCGCCGCCGGGTCGCCGGCCGCCGGATCGCCGGCCGCCGGATCGCGCAACAGATCGCACGCTACAGAATGCGTCGCCACCATGACTTCGGTTCGATGCCCCGCGTATCGCCGGGATAATTGGCGGCGTAAACGCGCTCGGCGTCGGTCGCCATATCCATCATGTGGAGCTGCCGGTACGCATCGACCATCACCTTCATGGAGCCTTGCACCGCCGGCGCGCCGTCGTAGTTTTCGACGCAAAACTTGGCGCGATTCAGGGCGCCCACGTAGGCGCCGCGGCGCATGTAGTAGAGCGCCACGTGCAGCTCGAAGTCGGCCAAGCGATTACGCAGGAAAATCATGCGTTGACGGGCGTCGCCGATATATTGGCTGTGGGGATATTTCTTGATCAATTCGTCGAAGGCCTCGAACGACTTGCGAGCGTTGACCGGCGGGCGCTTCGAGAGGTCGACATTGAAAAAACGCTCCATCGCGTTGGCCTGGCGCTCGAAATACACCAGCCCCTTCATGTAGTACGCGTAATCGACGCGGGGATTGGTCGGATTCTCGCGGATGAACGTATCGGCCGCATCGATCGCAGGATCGGTCTGACGGCTCTTGTAGTAGGCGTAGATCAGGTCCAGCTGCGCCTGGCGCGCCGGTTCGCTGAACGGAAAGCGCGACTGCAGGGTTTCCAGCTGTTTGATGGCTTCGCCATAGCTCGAGTTCTTCATCGCCTTTTGGGCGCGCGCGTAGATCACTTCCGGGCCGGACTTGGCGTCATCGGCTCGATGGCTGCGGCAGCCGGTAGCCAGTAGGGCTATTCCGAGGGTCAGCAGCAGGATGCGGCTTGGAAACTTAAGATCGCGCAGTCTCAATGGCAAATCCTTACAATGGGGTCGCTTGGGTCGCGCGAGTATACCCGATGCCCTGCCAGGAGCCTGCGGGGCGTATTCCCCATGGGCGCGACCGCGGCAGGCTCCGAACTTCGAGTACCCCCATGAGCGCAGAGTTCCACATCATCGATCTACAAATTCCGGAGGAATTGGCCGGCCAACGCCTCGACAGCGCCTTGGCGCGCCTGATGCCGGAGCACTCGCGTACCCGCATCAAGGCGTGGATCGAAGCGGGCCAGGTGCTCGTGGGCCGGATGCCGTGCAAACCGCGGGACGTCGTGGAAGGGGGTTCACGGGTCAATGTCCGCATGAGCATGGAGGTGCCGCGGCCGGACGTGCTGCCGGAAAAGATTCCGCTGACGCTGCTGCACGAGGATCGCGACGTGTTGGTGGTGGACAAACCGGTGGGCCTGGTGGTGCATCCGGGAGCGGGAAACCCCACCCATACGCTGCAAAACGCGTTGCTGGGGATGGACCCGTCGTTGGCAGCCCTGCCGCGCGCCGGGATCATCCACCGGCTCGATAAGGACACCAGTGGCCTGTTGGTCGTCGCGCGAACACCAGAAGCGCACACATCTCTCACCCGCCAGCTCATGGCGCGCAGCGTCGCGCGCGAATACCTGGCGGTGTGCGTCGGCGTCATGACCAGCGGCGGCACCGTGGATGAGCCCATCGGCCGTCATCGCAGCGATCGATTGCGCATGACGGTACGGCAGGACGGTCGTCCCGCGGTCACGCATTACCGGGTACTCGAGCGGTTTCGCGCGCACACCTACTTGAACGTGAAGCTCGAGACCGGCCGTACCCATCAAATTCGCCTGCACTTGTCGCACCTGCGCTATCCCATCGCCGGTGACCAAGTCTACGGCGGCCGCTTTGCGCAGCCGAAGGGCGCTACCGAGCGATTGCGGGTCACCTTGAGTGCTTTCAAGCGCCAAGCGCTGCATGCGGCGAGTTTGGCATTCGATCACCCGCGCAGCGGGAAGCGCCTGAGTGTGCAGAGCCCGCTGCCTCGGGACTACAGCGACTTGCTCGCGGCTCTGCGTGAGGATGCGCGCGAGGCCGAGCGGGCTGCGGCCAGCGGTCGATGAGGGCTTTCGCTGCGGACCGGACGGCACCACGGTGGCTGATACCGGATTGGCCGGCGCCCGCCGCCGTGCGCGCGTTGTCGACGCTGCGCGGCGGCGGGGTGAGTGAGCCGCCTTACGCAACGCTGAACCTTGGCGATCATGTCGGGGATGCCGCTACGGCAGTAGCGGAGAATCGCCGGGCGTTGCGGGCGGCAGCGGAGTTGCCGGCAGAGCCCGCGTGGCTCGAGCAGGTTCATGGAATTTGCGTCAGGGATCTTGACTCACCGCGACCTGTCGGCCCGGCGGATGCGGTGGTCACGCGGCATCCCGGTAGGATTTGCGCCATTCTCACGGCCGACTGTTTGCCGGTCCTATTGGCGGCGGAGTCGGGCGACCGGGTGGGTGCGGCCCACGCGGGCTGGCGTGGGCTGGCGGCGGGCGTGATCGAGGCGGCGGTGGCCGCGCTGGGGACTGCACCGCGGGAGTTGCTGGCGTGGCTGGGGCCGGCCATCGGCCCGCGGCATTTCGAGATCGGCGCCGAGGTGCGCGATAGCCTGTTGCGCGGCGATCCTGCCGGGGAGTCGGCCTTCGAGCCCAATTCCCGCGGCCGATTCATGGCGGATATCGACGCCCTGGCGCGCAGTCGCCTGATTCGGCTGGGCGTGGAGAGGATCTACGGCGGCGGTGAGTGTACTTATACCGACCGCGATAAGTACTTCTCACACCGGCGCGATGGTCGAACCGGCCGCCAGGCCACTCTCATTTGGCTGGAGCCGACGCGGCGCCGTTGAATTGCCTCGTCAGCATCCCCACGTAGTGAACGTTCGGAGGGGTGACACAAGGGTAAAACTATGCGGATGGAGAAGCTGACGACCAAATTCCAGGCGGCTCTGGCGGATGCTCAGTCGCTGGCGGTGGGTCGAGACAATCAATACATCGAGCCGGTGCATTTGATGGCAGCCTTGCTCGACCAGCAGGGTGGCACTGCCCGTCCACTATTGGAGAAAGCGGGCGCCAACGTGGCCAAGTTGCGCTCCGAACTCGCGGGCGCCCTGGAGCGGCTGCCGAAGGTTGAGGGGACGGCGGGCGAGGTGTTGCTGGGCAACGATCTGAACAAGCTGCTCAACGTCACGGACAAACTGGCGCAGAAGCGCGGCGATCAATTCATTTCCAGTGAATTGTTCGTGCTCGCGGGCTGCGAGGACCGCGGCGAACTGGGCCGCATCCTGAAGTCCTGCGGCGCGGAGCGCGCCGGTGTCGAAAAGGCGATCGAGGAGGTGCGCGGCGGCTCCAAGGTGGAGGATGCGGGGGCCGAGGAGAATCGCCAGGCGCTGGAGAAATACAGCATCGACCTGACCGAGCGTGCAGCCCAAGGCAAGCTCGACCCGGTCATCGGCCGCGACGATGAGATTCGTCGCACCATCCAAGTTCTGCAGCGGCGCACCAAGAACAATCCGGTCCTCATCGGCGAGCCCGGCGTCGGTAAGACCGCCATCGTCGAGGGTCTGGCGCAGCGCATCGTCAACGGCGAAGTGCCGGAGGGCTTGCGCAACAAGCGCATTCTCGCGCTCGACATGGGGGCGCTGATCGCCGGCGCGAAGTTCCGCGGCGAGTTCGAGGAGCGTTTGAAAGCGGTGCTCACCGACTTATCGAAGCAAGAAGGACAGATCATCCTCTTCATCGACGAATTGCACACCATGGTCGGCGCGGGCAAGGCCGAGGGCGCCATGGATGCGGGGAACATGTTGAAGCCGGCGTTGGCGCGCGGCGAACTGCATTGCGTGGGCGCGACCACGCTCGATGAATACCGCAAGTACATCGAGAAGGACGCGGCGCTCGAGCGGCGCTTCCAAAAAGTCTTGGTCGACGAGCCGTCGGTGGAGGACACCATCGCGATCCTGCGCGGGCTCAAAGAGCGCTATGAAGTGCATCACGGGGTGGAGATCACCGATCCGGCGATCGTTGCAGCGGCCACGCTGTCGCATCGCTACATCGCCGATCGCCAGCTGCCCGACAAAGCCATCGACTTGATCGATGAGGCGGGATCGCTGATACGCATGGAAATCGACTCCAAGCCCGAGGCGCTGGACAAGCTCGATCGGCGCATCATTCAGCTCAAGATCGAGCGCGAAGCGCTGAAGAAAGAGACCGACGAAGCGTCCCGCAAGCGCTTGAGCACCTTGGAAGACGCGCTCAAGGCGCTGGAAAAGGAGTACTCGGATCTCGAGGAAATCTGGAAGGCCGAGAAGGCGACCGTGCAGGGCGCGGCGCACATCAAGGAGGAGCTCGAGCGGCTGCGTAACGATTTAGATACGGCGCGGCGCGCGCAGGATCTGGCGCGCATGTCCGAATTGCAGTACGGAAAGATACCGGCTCTCGAACAGCGCCTGGCGAAGGCGCTGGAAGTCGAGCATAAGCCGAATCAACTGTTGCGCAATTCGGTGACCGACGTCGAGATCGCGGAGGTGGTGTCGAAGTGGACCGGTATTCCGGTGTCGCGCATGCTCGAAGGCGAGCGCGACAAGCTGCTGCGCATGGAAGAAGTGCTCGACAAGCGCGTGGTCGGCCAGAACGAAGCCGTCAAAGCGGTGGCGGACGCCATCCGCCGTTCACGGGCGGGATTGTCCGACCCGAATCGGCCCAGCGGTTCGTTCATGTTCTTGGGCCCCACGGGCGTCGGCAAGACCGAGCTGTGCAAGGCGTTGGCCGAGTTCATGTTCGATACGGAAGAGTCCTTGGTGCGTATCGACATGTCGGAGTTCATGGAGAAACATTCGGTCGCCCGTTTGATCGGCGCACCGCCGGGATACGTCGGCTATGAAGAGGGGGGCTATCTGACCGAAGCGGTGCGCCGCCGGCCATATTGCGTCATTCTGCTCGATGAAATCGAGAAGGCGCATCCGGATGTGTTCAACGTCCTGCTTCAGGTGTTGGACGATGGAAGGCTCACCGACGGGCAGGGTCGCACGGTCGATTTTCGCAATTCGGTGGTCATCATGACGTCGAACCTGGGGAGCCAGGTCATTCAGGAAATGGGCGGCGCCGCGAACTATGCGGCCATGAAGGCGGCCGTCATGCAGGTGGTGACGCAGCATTTTCGCCCGGAGTTCATCAACCGGGTCGATGACATCGTCGTCTTCCATTCGCTCGGCCGGGAACAAATTCGTGCCATCGTGGATATTCAGTTGGGACGTTTGCGGCAGCGGCTTGCGGAGCGCGACATTCAGCTCTCGCTCGACGATGCTGCACGCGACAAGATCGGCGAGGCCGGTTTCGATACGGTGTATGGTGCGCGTCCCTTGAAGCGCGCCATTCAATCGCAGATCGAAAATCCGCTGGCGCAGCAGATCTTGCGTGGGGACTTCATCGCCGGCGACCGGGTGGTTGCGCGGCTGAAGCGCGATGCGCTGGTGTTCGAAAAAGAACGGCTGCACTAGCGAGGATCGCTCGCTCTCGCTGGATGAGGACGCGGGGATAGAGCCGCGGAAGGGCCGGGGCGAATAGCCGGGGGCGCGCGGCGCGCAGCCGGGGGGCGCCGAACCCGGGGCGCCGAGCCCGGGACGCCTGGCCTGCGGCTTCGTTATACTTAGCCAGCCTACGGATTACGAGGAAATTCATGCCTTTTTACGAGTATCAGTGCAAAAGCTGCGGCCACACCTTGGAGGCCATGCAGAAGGTCAACGATCCAGCTTTGAAGAATTGCCCGGAGTGCGGCAAGCCGCAGCTGACGCGGTTGATGTCCGCACCCGTATTTCGCCTGAAGGGCGGAGGTTGGTACGAGACTGATTTCAAGGGCGACCAGGATAACAAGAAGAACCTGGCGGAACGACCGGAGGCGGGTGCCCCGAAGGACGACAAGTCGGCGGCGGTCGACGCCAAAGCCGCGGATGCCGGCGCGAAGGAGACTGCGAAGCCTGCCGAGAAAGCCGCTGATAAGGCCACCGACAAGGCTGCGCCGGCGGAGTCGCCGAAGAAGCCGGCCGGCGGCGGGATTTCCAAACGCGGCAGAGCCGCCGCGCCGGTGAAGCCCGGCGCAAAAAAGGCGGTGAAAAAGCCCGCGGCAAAGTCGAAGCGGCGGGCCTGATGCGCACTCATTATTGCGGCCAAGTCGGCGAGTCGTTGATCGGTCAGGTGGTGACGGTGGCCGGTTGGGCCCATCGTCGACGCGACCACGGCGGCGTCATTTTCGTCGATCTGCGGGATCGCGAGGGTCTTCTGCAGATCGTATTCGATCCGGATCGGGCGGAGGTATTCGCCATGGCCGAGCGTGTGCGCAACGAGTACGTCCTGAAGGTCTCGGGGCTGGTGCGGGAACGGCCGGCCGGCACGGCCAATGTTCACCTGAAGTCCGGTCAAGTCGAACTGCTGTGTCAAGACCTCGAGATATTGAACCGCTCGGAGCCGCTGCCGTTCCAGTTGGATGAACACGTCAGTGAAGAGGTCCGCTTGCGTTTTCGATACATCGATTTGCGCCGCGATGAGATGCGCGAGCGTCTCTTGCTGCGTCATCGCATCACGCGCGCGATGCGCCACTACCTGGACGATGCGGGATTCGTCGATATCGAAACGCCGATGCTCTCGAAGGCGACGCCGGAGGGGGCGCGCGATTATCTGGTACCGAGCCGCACGCACCCGGGCAAGTTCTTTGCGTTGCCGCAGTCGCCGCAGATCTACAAACAGCTGCTGATGATCGCGGGATTCGACCGCTACTACCAGATCGTGCGGTGTTTCCGCGACGAGGACCTGCGCGCCGATCGACAACCGGAATTCACGCAGCTCGACATCGAGACGTCCTTCCTGGACCAGCGGGACATTCAGGTATTGATGGAAGGCTTGGTGCGGCATTTGTTCAAGCAAGTGCTCAACGTCGATCTGCCGAACCCGTTGCCGCGGATGACGTATGCCGAGGCGATGCGGCGGTATGGCTCGGACAAACCGGATTTGCGCGTGCCGCTGGAACTCAAGGACGTGGCCGATCTCGTCAAGGATTGCGACTTCAAGGTGTTCGCCGGTCCGGCCGCCGATCCGCGCGGCCGCGTGGCCGCACTGTGCGTGCCGCAGGGCGGCAAGCTGTCGCGCAAGGAGATCGACGACTACACGGCGTACGTGGCGCGCTACGGCGCCAAGGGATTGGCGTACGTCAAGGTCAACGAGATCGCCAAGGGCCGCGAGGGATTGCAGTCGCCGATCTTGAAATTCCTGAGCGATGCGGCGATCGCGGGAATCCTCGAGCGCACATCGGCGCGCGACGGCGACCTGATTTTCTTCGGTGCCGATTCGGGCAAAGTGGTGAGCGACGCGCTCGGCGCACTGCGCTTGAAGGTGGGACAGGATCTGAAACTCGTAGCCTCCGGATGGCACCCGTTGTGGGTGGTGGATTTTCCGATGTTCGAATACGATCCGGATGCCAGGCGCTGGGCGGCGATGCATCATCCGTTCACCAGTCCCGTGAACTTGGATTATGCGGCGCTCTCGGCGAGTCCGGGAGAAGCGCTGGCGAAAGCCTACGACCTCGTCCTCAACGGCTCGGAGATCGGCGGCGGATCGGTGCGTATTCACACGCAGGAATTACAGTCGGTGGTATTCGATTTGCTGGGGATTTCGCCGGAAGAAGCGCGCGCGAAGTTCGGCTTCTTGCTGGACGCGCTCAAGTACGGCGCCCCGCCGCACGGCGGCATCGCCTTCGGTCTGGACCGGCTGGCGATGCTGATGGCGGGCGCTGAGAGCATTCGCGACGTGATCGCGTTCCCCAAGACTCAGACGGCGGCGGATCCGCTGACGGATGCGCCCACGGAAGTGAGCGAAGCGCAGCTCAAGGAGTTGCACATTCGCGTTCGCGCGCCGCTCAAGGTCGACTAGGCTCCTAAAGTTGGAGAAATTTCGACGCCCGGAATCCGTGCTGATCGTGATCTATACCGCTGGCGGAGAGTTTTTATTGCTCGAACGCCGGCGGCCGCCGGGCTTTTGGCAATCGGTCACGGGAAGCCTCGAATGGGGCGAGATGGCTGACGATGCGGCGCGCCGCGAGGTCATCGAAGAAACCGGGATCACGCAGGGTCTGCTCCGAAATCTGCAATGGACCCAGGTGTACGACATCCTGCCCGCCTTCGGCAAGAAATACGCACCCGGCATCACGCGCAATCTGGAACACGCCTTTGCGTTGAAGTTGCTGCAGCGGGTCCCGGTCACGTTGAGTCCGGAACACGTGCAGTACCGATGGGCGTCGGCCGCCGAAGCCGTCGAAACGGCCTCTTCGAGCACGAATCGCGCCGTCATCCAGCAGTTGCGCCACTAGGAGCCTGTCTGAGTATTCCCCGTGGCCGCGACCGCGTCAGATTTCGCTTCAGCCGAGGCGGAGCCGACGTGGTTGGGTCAAGACCCAATGAGGAGGCGACAACGATGGATGAAGCGAAATCTGGCCGGTCCCGAAGGGTTGGCTTGG
>JBKQSA010000087.1:0-74392 GCA_052143815.1 Steroidobacteraceae bacterium
ATCCTGGCAGCTTCGGCGTGTCGCGCAACCCGACCCCTTGTGGTACCGCGAGCTCTTTCGCCGCGTCGGCACCGAATGGCTTTGGTACTCCCGGCTCCTGATGCCGTTGGGCGATCTCGAGGCGATCCTGCGCAACTCCGGCGTCGAGGTCTACACGTTTACGGTCGAGGGTCGCGACGAGGGACTTCTGGAGCTCGATTTTCGCGAGTCGGGCAACTGCGAACTCGCATTCTACGGGCTCGCCGAGGCGGTTCAGGGGCGGGGCGCCGGCCGGTGGCTCATGAACCGCGCGATCGAGCGCGCCTGGGCGAAGCCCATCCAACGCTTCTGGGTCCACACCTGTACGTTCGATCATCCGGATGCCCTTGCGTTCTACCTACGCTCCGGGTTCCGCGCGTATGCGCGGCGCATCGAGGTTGCCGATGATCCACGACTCCTAGGGCTCGCACCGCGAACCGCGGCCGCCCGCATCCCGATCATCGAGCCGTCTCGTTAGATCGGGGCCAGCGCCCGATCCAAATCGGCCGTCAGATCCGCCGGGTCGTCGATGCCGACGGAATATCGAATCAACGTTTCGGGTATGCCCGCCCGCGCACGTTGCGCGGCGGTCAATTCGACATGGCTCGTCACCGACGTCTCGTGATTGTTACGGCGGCGGGTCGCCGCAATTGCCAGATACGGGTTTGCCGGCGAACCGGTCCCTGATCCACGCAAGCTGATCGGGTGTGGACTTATCCATCGTTGGGTCGTGGTCGAGTCCAGGATAAGAGCGGAACGCCAGTGCCACGCCGTTGCCGCAGGCTCGCTTGATGGTCTGTTTCACGAGAGGGAACGGCACGGTCTCGTCCGCCTCGCCGGTGATCACGAACAACGGACCACCGACCGGCGCAGAGCCCAATTCGTTGCCTTTGAAGAATTGCTTCGCGGCCTGCGATTCTTCCCAGTCAGGCCTGAGAACTGCTCCGCCCTTGTCGTGGAGAAAGCTCGCGTAGGCGTAGTCCCAACACCCTTTCGTCGTCGTGTCCGCATAGCGTTCTAACGCCTTTCCGGCAAGCATTTGCGATGGTTTGAAGGCCGGCGAGCGTGCATGAATTGCGTACGCCATGTACACCAGATAATACGCCGCAGAACTATCCGGATTGCCCATTTGCTCGAGAATCGACTTGATGTCTGCGGCGCCGGAGACCGAGATGGCGCCTAGGTAATCGGGATCTTTCAACGACGCCTGCATTTCCGCGACGCTCCAGGACGCAAGTCCTCCTTGGGAATGACCTACGGCGACCCAACGGCTACCGAGCGCGGGCACCGCCGCTCTGGCGGCAGGAATTGAGTAGATTACGTCGCGCGCCTGCGCGATTTTATTGACGTATTGATGCGGGCCTGTCGTGCCGAGGCCGTGATAGTCGGTGGCGACCACCGCGAAACCCGCGCGCACCATGGGCATCAGGCCCTCTTCTCCATACGCCATGTCCTTCTGCAGCGAGGGTGCGCACAGTCGTGCGACGCCCGTCGTGCCGTGCGCCCAAGCGATCACGGGCCAACCGCCCGATGGCGGACCGCCCGCCGGTATGAGTACGACTCCGGAAGTCGCGACTTCGCCGCCATCGGCGCTCAGGGAGTGGTAAAGGATTCGGACGGCGCGTGCGCCAGCGGGCAAGGTATAGCCCGTGAATGGCGCCTGCCGCAAAAGTTCGCCGGGCTTGGTCGCGGCAAGCGACGGCGTCTCATAGAACGGCGTCCGCGGGAGCGCATCGGCTTTCTCCATTCGCACCGCTTCGGCGAGCGAATGAGGCAGTGCCGGCTCGTCGGCGCAAGCGGGCAGCCACCCAAATGCAAGGCACGCGGCGCTGAGCAGCGCGGCAGTGCTCGGTAGCCGGATTAACGGACTAATGCGGTCGAACATAAGTGAGGTCCTATTGACGCCCCATTTCAAGGGCTGATAATGGCAATCCCCTGGGGAAAATATCAGTTTCAAGCTCATATGCTAAACGAGCTCATATGCTAAACGAGGAAACTACATAAAATGGATATCGCGCGGGTACGGAAGCGGTTCGACGCCTACGCTGCCGGCACGGATTCAGCGTGGAACCCCCTCGATCGGGTCGGCGGTGCAGCCGGTTTCCGGCAAGCTGGATAGACCGCATGGGGTACAAGGGATTTCGCGCGAATCTGGATGCATGGCGTGAAGGCAACGCGACACAGGGTGACGTTGAGGCCGCGCTTCGAGAGGAACTGACGGCCGATCCGCGTCTCATTCCCGCAACGCGCTCATTGATCGAGACGTATCGGCAAGCCGGACATATTCCGGGGCCGTTCGCCAAGCACCTCATGGGCATTGAGAGCGGCCGCGCCGTCCCACCGACAGCCGCCGAGAACACGTTGCACGTCGTGCCTTCGGTGAGGACTGCGACCTCAACCGGCGCGGGCGAAGCGCCGGCTGATCGACCCGCGTTACAGCCTGCCCCGTTTTGCGGCTACGTACCTCGGGTATCCACGGCAGCGCCAAAGGTGCCGCCCGCCGATGTGGTGGACCTGCCCAGTCGATCGACCGCTGCCGGTGCGGTACAGCCTGCGGCTCCGTCAGCAGTGCCGGTCGCGCCGGGACCGCGGCCTGTCGATGCGCAAGCTTTCGGCGACGGCATGCCGCCGAAGCAAAGGCCGGTCAAACTACTGCTAGTCGGCGCTGCGGCGTTGGTGCTGGTGCTCATCGTGGCAGTTTTGCTGACCACCAGTCTATTGGACCGGCGCCGCGCCGAAAGCATCGAATCGATACTGGTATCGCCGGATCCCAAGGTTACCGATGACGGCGTGGCGCAGCTATCACGTGCCGATGAGAATACGCGCGATGCAGTGCTTGGCATGGAAGGCATGAAAGCCAAAGTGCGAGCGGTTTTCGAAAGGCAAGCGCGGTCTGCCTTCGATCCGCAGCAGAACCGGTACGATTATTCGCGCGCGCGGGCGATTCTCGAGCGCGCGGCGTGGCTGCTTCCCGATGATGAGCCGCTGCGGCTGAACAAGCAATCACTCGAGAAAACGCGCAGGCTGGAATTGAATTTGCTGGACAAAGCGTTCGAAATGGCGCTCGCGGCGCATGATCTGCAAGACAGCGGGCCGTCATCATTATTGGCCGTGCGTCAGATCATTGCAGCGCTTGAACCCAGCGACCCATTGCTGCAGGACAGCCGCGTGCCGCTTGCGTTCCGAGACGCCGCTGCGGCGGCATTGGCCAAGTCCGATCTTGATCGGGCGGATCGACTGGTGCACGACGGGCTGAGTATCGCTCCCGGGAATCCCGCTCTCGTCGACGTCGCTGATCGCGTTCGGCGCGAGCGCGAGAGACGGGCGGTGGTCGCTCGATCGCGCCCGCCGACCGTGTTTTAGCGCAGGTCCAAGCTCGCCGCGGACGTAACGCCCGCTCCAGCTCAGTCGGGCAGTTTTGCAAGCCGGTCCAGGAGTTCCGAGGGCCGGCGGCGGACGCTGGAAAGCACGCCCGCATAGACCCGGCCCGACCCGGCGTCGAGCGTCAGCATGTCGCCCTCTACGAGGCGCCGCGAGCCGAAGTGCAGCACGCGTTGGCTGGTGTCGATCTCAAGCCCCGTGCAGCCGACGATGCAGGGCTTGCCTAATTGGCGTGCAACGACGGCCGCATGTGCCGTTCGCGCACCCCCTACGGCCAAAAGCCCGGCGGCTACTTCCAGCGCGGCGATGTCGCTGGTTGCCACCCCGTCGCGGACCAAAATCACGGCCTCGCCGGCGCGGGCCCGTTCGATGGCTCGCACCGGATCGCATACAGCGGCGCCGGTGGCAACGCCGATGCTGGCCGGGATGCCGGTCGCGAGTGGTTCCGCGGACTCCGCGCCCGCGAGTTCCACCGTCTCTAGTTGAGCCGGGGTCAGTTTCGCGACCCGTTCGCGTGCCTGCTTCGCGGTCAGCAACCCGGACTCGGCGAGTTCCACCGCGATCCTGAGCGCCGCCAGCGGCGTGCGCTTCGCGTCGCGCGTTTGCAGAATGAACAACTTGCCATTCTCAACGGTAAACTCGAACTCTTGTACGTCGCGGAACTCCTGCTCGAGGAGAGCCGCGAGCTGGCCGAGCTCTTTGCGAATTTTTGCCGTCAGTGTCTCGGCGACGATCGCTCCCGAGAGCCGGGTCCGGCCGGAAACGACATCCTCTCCCTGCGCGTTTGGCGCATAGTCAAGATAAAGCTCGGCCTGACCGGTAGACGGGTCGCGGGTAAAGCCGACGCCGGCGCCCGAGGTGCCGCCGGCGTTGCCGAAGACCATGCGCTGCACGGTTACTGCGGTGCCGAGCGCGGGATCGATGCCATGGGCCTGACGGTAGAATTTCGCCTTCGGGCTTTCCCAGGAGCGGAACACGGCGGCGATAGCCCGTTCCAATTGTTCGACCGGCGATTGCGGAAAGACCTGCTCGGCCCCGACGTTACATAGCTCAAGCTCGCGCTGCGCGAGCGCGCGCAGCGCCCGGAAGTCGAGCTCTGCGATACTCGACACCAGAGCGTTCGCCACGGCTTCCTGTCGGGCCGCCGCAAACGGTGCGCTGTCCAGCCCGGCGACAATTTCCGCGTATCCTTCGATGAGGCGGCGATACGAATCCCAAACCAGGCGCGGGTTGCCCGAGAGGCGCAGGAATCCTGATAGCGTCGTGTCGCAGAGACCGACGTCGAGGACAGTCTCGAGCATGCCCGGCATCGAGACCGGCGCGCCGGAGCGCGCCGACACCAGCAGCGGTCGGCGAGCACCCCCGAAGGCAAGTCCGCTTGCGGTCTCGATGTGCCCCAACCCCCCCTGCAAGAGATCGCGAGTGCCTGGCGGCAATTGGCCATCGAGCGCTTGAAACTCGTGGAACCAGTCGGTGCCCAAGACGAACGCCGGCGGTACCGGAACGCCGAGGCGTGCGAGGCGCGCGAGGTTGTAGGCTTTGAAGCCCAGCTGTCGAACTGTGCCGGTGGCAGCGCTTTGCGGGCCGCAACCAATCAGATGCAGAGTGAGCGGCGTTGCTTTCACGGTCATTGCGCCGAGAGTTGCGCGAGCACGCGGTCGCGCAGCACGAGCGCCACGTGCTGCAAGTGATCGCCGGCGCGCTCGAGCTCGGCAGAACTCGCCGCGGCGAGATGGATCTCGCGCGCGCTTGCGGCGCCGCCCGCGAGTTCGGCGGTGATCCGGCGCCGCAGTTGATCCGTTTCGTGTTCCATGCGTCCGATGCGATAAATAGCCTCGAGAAAATCCTGCAAGTCCTCGCGCGTCGCGTGCGGCCGGAGACTGCGTACGGTCTCGAGAGCCTTGACGAACTCCTGGCTGCCGGCAACGAGTTGGCCGGCGAGCGTCGCCAGTTCGGCGATGATCGCGGCGCCGACGCCGCCCCGTCGCAACAGCGTCACGAGGAACGATGTCTCCTCGAGGTCGTCCGCGACGTCGTCGGCGGCTTGCACGAGTTCCTGCAAGTAAGCGGTCTGCGGATCCGTGCGTACCGCGTCACGCACGTCATTGACGAGCCGGTCGGCATCGGACTCCCAAGCCTTGCTGCGCGCGGCAAGCTTCTCGGCGAGTTCCTGACCGCCGCCGCTGCCGAGTGCCAGCAACGCGTCTCGCACGGCGTTCGCTATCTCGACGGTGAGTCCGGCGTGCTCGCAGAGGAGGTCGAAAACACTTTCGCTCGAGCTCCGCAGATGGCGCAACAGCTCCGCCCGCAGCTCGTCCTGGACCAGCGACTCGGGCCGACCGACGAGCAACTCGCTTGCCGACGTCTTCAGCGCGAATTCGAGAAAGCGTCCGGCACGCTCTTCGCCGAGCAGATCGTCGAGCGTCTGCCCGAAGTGACTACGTCCGCGGACCGCAAAGTCCAGCGCATCGAACACCGCGCGGGCTCCGCCGATCTTCAGGAACCCCATATGGCCAATGTCCTGAAAGGCAGCCCAATCGAGGAGCCGTGCGGTGGCTTTCTTACTGACGAGCGCGCGCAGCTGCTTGCGCGCGCGGTTCCAGTCGATAAGGAACACGAGCCGCGAGCCGAGGAACTCGAGGAAAGCCGCGATCAGCAACCGGTCCGTATTGGCGTAACGGCCGATGGTCACGTGATACGAGCCATCCGCCATCTGTTGGTCTTGGACCAGGCGCGTATCCTGCCAAGTGACGGGGTAGTTTCTGAATAGGCCCTGAAAGAACAGCAATCGTTGCAGGTGCACATCCGTGTAAGTGACGGATACCGCGTCCGCCGTGACGTGAACGACGAGCACATGGGCATCAGTCATGCCGATGTCGTTCTGGATCAGGAGCTGGCCGTCACTGCGCGTCGCGGTCGTCGCGAGCCCCGGATGGTCGAACCGCAGCCGCGACGTGCGATTGACGCCTCGCATGAATGCGCGAACGAGGTCACGATCTTCCGCAGCGAGATCGTAGACACTCGCGCCGTCCAGCACCTCGGTGGCGACGGTCTGCTGCAGGCGGTTAAGCATCTTATGCAGGTCCATCACCAATAGGTGCAAGCTGTCGCCGTGCTCGCGCTCAACGCGGGACAGACCGTCGAGTTCTGCCGCGGTGAAGCCGTCGCGATGCTGCAGGAGCGGCGGGAGCAGCGCCGCGGCGCGTGCCTGAACACCGTCCGCCGCTTCAGCAATGCCCACATCCCGGGCCACCAGAATCGGCGTGAGCATTGCTCGGACATCGCGCTCGATGGCGACGAATACGGCTTCGACGCCGGGCAGCCGATAGTTCGCCGCATCCCGCGTGCATTCCGCCGGCAGAGCATCGAGACTCGCATCGTCGATGCGGGCGGTGACACGCTCGGCGCGCAAGCCCGGAACCGGTGCTTGCGGAGCATCGGCGTGGTGGCGCGCCACCTGCAACAGCGTGAGTCGATACTTGACGCGGTCGTTGGCGGCGAGCGCCTCGCCGATGAGGCCGGGGAGGGTGAGCGCGCGATCGCCGAGCGCCGCTATGATTGCTTGCTTGCTCAAAATGGTGCCTTGGGCTTCGATCAACGATGCAATAGTTATACACCGCTAATGTGTCGATTGTCCGCGGAAAAGGCGATGCGATCCCTCGCACGTGGCTATCGCGCGCCTGCGAAACCTCTTAATATATGCATCTGGAGTGTCGCCCTGATGGGTTCGCCCTCCAAGGAATTCCCCTGAAATGAAAAAAATTTCTGAAGCAGCCCGATCGGTCGACGTCATCCTGGAAACGGACGTGCTTGTCGTCGGTAGCGGCCCGGGCGGTCTCGCCGCGGCGCTTGCTGCCGCACGCGCCGGCGCGCGTGCGGCCTTGATCGACCGCAACGGCTGTTTCGGCGGCAACATCACGCAGGTCGGCGTCGAGGGTTTTGCTTGGTACCGGCACGAACAGACGGTGGACTGCGAAGGGATCGGCATCGAATTCGAGACCCGGGCGAAGGAGATGGGCGCTGCGATGCCGGAGCCGCAATCGCTCAGTCACGCGCTCGATGCCGAGATGTTCAAGTGGGTCGCCGACGTCCTCGTCGAGGAGGCGGGCGTCAGGCCTCTGCTGCATCGCCTGTGCGTGGCGCCGATCCTGGAGAACGGCGCCATCTGCGGCGTGATCACGGAGAGCAAGGCCGGCCGGGAGGCGATTCTCGCCAAGCGGGTCATCGACGCGACGGGTGATGCTGACATCGCGACCCGCGCCGGGGCGCCGGTACACAAGACGCCGAAGGAAAAGATGATGGCGGCGTCCGTGATGTTCTCCATGTCCGGTGTCAACAAGCAGCGTTTCATCGATTCCGTCAAAGCCGATCCACAGACGTATGCGGACTGGTCGGGCAACGGCGAGTGGGACTACGAGACGACGGGTAAGGAAGACAAGCTGTTTTCGCCATTCCTGCGCAAGCCGTTCAAGAAGGCGCTCGACGCCGGCATCATTCCGCCGTCTCTGCACACGATCGCGGGTACGTGGGGCACGGTGACCGACCAGGGCGATCTGACGTATCTGAACCTCGTGCACATACCGGAAATCGACGGTACCGATCCTACTGACCTGACCATCGGTGAGATGCGTGGCCGCCGCGAGGCCATCTACGCGATGGAGGCGTTGCGTAAGTTCATGCCGGGCTGCGAGGACGCAAAGCTGCGCAATTTCGGCATGACGCTCGGCATTCGCGACACGCGCAAAATCGATGCTCTGTACAACCTGACCGGAAACGACGTGCGTGAACAGGCACGGTTCGATGATGCGATCGGCATCTTCCCCGAGTTCATCGACGGCTACGGCATTCTGATCCTGCCGACCACCGGGCGGTACTGGCACGTCCCCTATCGCGCGCTCGTACCCAAGGGCGTCGGCAATCTGCTGGTTGCCGGGCGATGCATCGGCGGCGACAACATATCGCACGCCTCGGCGCGCAACATGATGTGCTGTGCGGTCAGCGGCCAAGGTGCCGGTGTCGCCGCCGCCATCTCCCTGCAGCGCGACGAGCCGCTCGAGAGCTTGAACATCGGCGCCGTTCACAAGGAACTCGCGCGTCAAGGCGTGCGATTCCAGTGAGTCAGGCCGGCGTCGGCACCGGTGCCGACGATGGTCGTGGTACATCGCCGCTGCGCTGGTGGGCGCTGGGGCTATCGGCGATCGCCATTTTCAGCAGTTACTACGAGTCGGATGCGATCGGCCCGATCGCGGACCTGCTCGGCCGCCAGCGCGGCTTCACGCAGTCACAGATCGGCGATCTGACCGCGGTCATCAGCCTGCCCAACATCCCGCTCGCAGTGATCAACGGCCTTCTGATCGACCGCTACGGTCCGGCCCGCGTCACGCTGTGGGCCGCCCTCGTCGGGTTCATCGGCGCGGTGATGACGGCGATCGGAACGCCGTATGAACTCATGTGGGTCGGCCGCTTCGTGTTCGGCGTCAGCGAAGGCGCGATTTTCATTTCCCTCGTCGCGGGTCTTGCACAGTGGTTCTCGCGCAGCGGGATCGCGCTGGCCACGGCCTTGTTCTTGAGCCTGGCTCGGGTTGGTTCTTTTTCGCTCGACACTTCGCCGTCCTGGGCGAGATCGTTGTACGACGCGGGATGGCAGCGGCCGTTGTACCTGGGCGCGGCAATCACCGGCGTCGGCCTCGTCGCGGCGGTGGTGTTTCGCCTGCTCGATTCAAGGCGCGTGCGATCGGCTGCAGTGCGGCCCGTCGTACACGAGCGACTGACGTGGTCGGAGATATGGAAGTTCGACCTGTCGTACTGGTACATCCTCGGCCTGCATGTGCTGTATGCGGCGGTTTTTTTTCCGTTTCGTCAGACCTATGCGATCGAGTATTTCCAGCACGCCAAGGGCCTGACTTTGCAGCAGGCCGGGAACGTGAACTCCGGCGTGTTTGCCGCGGCGGTGTTCGCGACCCCGTTCTTCGGCCTGCTCGCGGACCGCTTCGGACACCGTGCACTGATGCTCACCCTGGGGACGATGCTCCTGCCCGTCACTTTCGTCGTGCTGGGCCTCACGGATTTCAGTCCCTGGATCTCGACCGTGCTGATGGGTGTGAGTTTCGCGCTGGTGCCGGCGATCATCTGGCCGGCGACGACCCTCCTGGTCGAGAGGCGGCGCCTGGGTACCGCACTCGGTGTGATCACGCTGCTGCAGAACCTCGGTCTGTGGAGCTCAAACAGATTCGCGGGCTGGCTGGCGGACAAGGCGGGTGCGGGTCCCACGAATCCTCAGGGCTACACGACGATGCTGTGGTTCTTCGGGCTGCTGAGCCTGGTGGCGCTGTCGTCGGTGGTACTGTTGTGGCGGCGCGAAAGCAGTCCGAACGGTCACGGATTGGAATTTGCGCGCACGGTGAAAGGAGCGCCGGCGCCGGCTGCCGGCGCCGGATGACTGAGAACAACGCATTGGCCCCGTCCTTGATTGCGGCCGTGATCCTTTATGCCTTGTGCCGCCGCATCCCGACTGCATCCGGGCTGTTGCGCTGGATCTGGGCGCGTCCAACGAAATAGCCGGCAGCAAATGGCGCACCAAGGACGACGAGCGCCAGGGCGATGACCAAGATCAAGGCCTCGCGCACGAGGCGGCGCACTTCTTGTCCGGCTTCGCGAACCACTTGATTTGCAATTCGGGCGGCATCCGCCGCGACCGCTGCACGCTCCACGTCCAACGCATCCATCGCCGCCTGCCGCTCGGCGCTGACGGTGTCCGACAACGTGATCTCCTGGGCGCGGACGTCACGCATCACATCGGCCCATGATGAATCGAAACGAGTATTCGCATCTCGTAGCACGCTTTTGACCACTATTGGCGTTGCAATGACCATCGCGGATACCTGCTCCATGCGGTCATCCAATCGTTGCAGAGCTGTTCGCAGTTCCTCGGCGCTGATTCCGGATTTCTGCGCAGCCAATTGAGCCTGCCAGACTATTTGCTCCGGGCCTGTCTCGCCGTACAGACGCAGTCGATCCCCTGCGTCCGCCAATGCCTCGGGGACCGTACCCAGTGAGTCGACCAGCTTGGTCTGACCGCCGGTATCCTGAGTCCAGGCATTCACGATTGACATGCGGGTGAAATGCAGATCTTCGATCGGGTGAACATGAGCGTAGCCATCGATAAATTGCCGGTCTTTCGCGAATTCGTCCGGCGTCGTGAGTCGCCGTGCCAAGTCCTCCGCCTCCCGAGCTAGATCGGCTGCAAGCGTGGTGGCGAGCGTCTGCCGCGCACCGAACAACGATTGTCCAGCGCCCGTAGCGAGATAATCGGACATTTGCACCGACAGAGCCCACGTGTCGAGCAAGCTCATCATCGGGGCCATCTGGCTGGCGGCGCTCAGGCTCCGGCCTGATGCGGCGATCTTCCACCGCAAGGCGTCGAGCCGTATGCCAGGGTCCGTCGCGCCGGAGGCAATGTCATCGGCGGTCTGTCCGACCGCCGATATGAAGTGAACGGAATACTCGCGGGTGAGGATGCGCGCATTGAGATCGCGCGTGGACAACGGCTTCTCCGGACTCTTCAACGAAATAAGCGAGCAACCCGCTGCGCTTACCAGCAACGCGCCGAATAGCGCCGCGCGTGCCAACGTGCGAAACCGTTCGGCGCCGGCGGCCAACGGTGATCGCTCAGCAGTCATCAGGTTGTGCTTTGTCACGGTATGAAGGTGCATCGATTGATGTCTCCGTTCGCACAGCGTATCCGACGAAACTTCTGCAGAATAGCCCGGCTACAGGGCTCGATTCATCCCTCCTGCGAACGCACCAGATGCTCGCGGGATATGCTCGCGAGCGTGGGGTGCCGGCTTGGCGCATGATCGCCGCCAATTCGCGGTTCAGGATGTCTACCACTGCCTCGACGCCCGGCTGGCCGAACGCGGCCAACCCCCAGGCCTGCGGCCTGCCGATGCCGACGGCGGTGGCGCCGAGAGCAAGCGCCTTGAAGACGTCCGTGCCGCGACGGATTCCCCCGTCGACGAGAACCGGGACGCGGCCCCGCACAGCCGCAATCACCTCGGGAAGACTGTCGACCGTCGCGCGCAGCGTCTCTTCATTGCGCCCACCGTGGTTCGATACGACGATACCGTCGGCGCCGTGCTCAATGGCGATGTTTGCGTCGTCCCCGGTGACGATGCCTTTGACGATCAACCGGCCTTTGACGAGCTCGCGCAGGCGGTCGAGAAATTCGACGGTGAGGTTCGGCGGAGCAAGCGCCGTGACCCGCGACACGTCGAGGTTGGCAAACATCGGAGCCCGACGCCACATGTCGTGAGAGTTGCCCGGATGACAATCGAGGCACCGTCGACCGTCATCCCGCATGGCGCGCTTCAGCGTTTCATTGTTGCGCGCGCCATGGGAGTCAACCGTGAGCACGATCGCCGTACAGCCGGCGCGCTCCGCTCGCCGGACGATGCCCGCCGTCACGGCCCAGTCGTCCGTGGGGTAGAGCTGCAGCCAGATCGGCGCACCTCGCGCGTCGTCCACCGCTTCGATCGCGGTCGACGACCCCGTCGACAGCATCAACTGCATGGAGCGAGTCGCGGCGGCTCGCGCGACCGCAAGTTCGCCGTCGGCATGAAATGCCCGCATGGCGGACACGGCCGACAGGTAGATCGGGCTCGGCCAGGATGAGCCGAATACGGTTCGCGAAAGATCGAGGTGGCTGAGATCGTTGAAGCGGTGCGCACGGATCTCGTAGTGCGCGAAGGCGTCGTGATTGCGGGCGACGGTGCGATCATCGTCCGCGCCCGTCGCGATATATCCGAAATGCGCAGGCGGCAGGGCGTCGCGCGCAAGGGGCTCGAAGTCCATCACGTTGAGAACTTGATCTGCCGATGTGGCCGCCGGCGGCGCTCGCCGGTGCAGGTGCGTCGCTGGCCGCGGTTCGTCTGCCACGGCACGCGACCAGATTGCCGGCATGACCGTAAGCCCACCGATAAAGGCGCGTCGAGTGAGCGACGACCGTCTGCTTGCCTGCATACACACCCCCGACAGTTCCGCGGCTCACGCAGTGTACCGGAGCGAGACTCGAATTCCGACCACCGGGCTGGTGGCCGCACGCACGCAGGTTTCGCGTATGCTCCCACGGTCTTGCCGGGCTTGCGGATCAGTATCAGGGTATTGCTATGCAATCGAGCAACGGACAGTCAGAACGCGCGTCGCGTCTGCGCTCCATCGCCGACCTACCGGGTCCTCGGCAACTTCCGTTGCTCGGTAATCTGCATCAAACGGACACGGCTCGTATGCATTGCGCCATGGAGGCGTGGGGAAAGGAATATGGCCCCTTGTTTCGTTTTCGCGTCGGCCGCCGCGACATCCTCGGCGTAGCGGACTCTGCGATGACCGGCGCAATATTGCGGGATCGGCCCGGCGGCTTTCGGCGGACGAGGCTGCTCGAGACCGTGTTCCGCGAATTGGGCATCGCCGGAGTCTTCGCCGCCAACGGCGATGCGTGGCGCTCGCAGCGCAAGATGGTGATGGCCGGGTTCGACACCGGTCATGTGAAAACCTATTTCCCCTTCCTCGCACGAGTGACCGAGCGTTTCTACCGGCGCTGGTGCCTGCATGCCGCCCGCGGCACTCCCTTCGATCTGCAGGCGGACTTGATGCAATATACGGTCGACGTCGTGGCCGGCCTCGCCTTCGGCGTCGACATCAATACGATCGAATCGGACGGAGAAACCATCCAAACGCATTTGAACCACGTATTTCCCATGCTGAATCGGCGACTCTCCGCACCGATTCGGTATTGGCGGTGGATACGACTGCCCGTCGACCGGGAACTCGATCGCCATCTCGCCATCGTGCATCGTAGCGTTGCCGACTTGATCGCGAAGGCGCGGGAGCGGCTCGAGCGCAGTCCTGAATTGCGCGAATCGCCGTCGAATCTGATAGAAGCGATGCTCGTCGAACGCGAATCGCCGGGGACGCACCTCACGGATGACGACGTTTCGAGCAATGTCATCACGATGCTGCTTGCCGGCGAAGACACCACCGCTAACACGCTTGCGTGGCTCATCTACTTGGCTAGTCGAGACCCCTCCGTAATGGAACGGCTGGCGGAGGAGGTCTGCACGGTGCTGGGTGACCTGCGATTCGCCGAGCGACTCGAGGTTGCCTCTGCGCTCAAATATACGGCGGCCAGTGCCCACGAAACCATGCGCTTGAAGCCGGTGGCACCGGTCATCTTGCTCGAAGCGGATCAATCCAAGGTGGTGGGCAATGTTGCGATTCCGCGCGGCACCGTCGTTGCACTGTTGATGCGGCGTGGGTCGATGGATGAGCGTTATTTCGAGCGGCCGGAAGTGTTCGATCCCGGCCGCTGGTTGGGAACGAGCGGTTCGGGGACTACGACCAGCCGAGAACGTATTTCAATGCCTTTCGGCGCCGGTCCGCGAATTTGTCCCGGACGCCATCTCGCATTGCTCGAAATCAATTTGGTGGCGTCGATGCTATTTCGAAACTTCGAGATTACGGCCATCGCGACCGCGGGCGGCAAACCAGTCGAAGAATGGCTGTCCTTTACGATGTCGCCGTCGCGACTGCTCGTCACACTGGCGCCGAGAGCGTAGCCGCGTCGTTGGTAGTCAGCCGTGCAGAAGACGCGTTCAATCGGCGAACACGCGCAGCGTCGTGCTAGCAGCATTCGACGAGTTTTGGCAGTTAAAGGTGAAATCGTAGCCTCCCACAGCGGCGAGCGTGATCGAGCGCGAGCCGCCGGTGCCGACCGATCCCGACCATGCGCCGCTCGCATTGCAGTCGGTTGCGTCAGTGGCATTCCACTTGAGCGTCGTCGCCGCACCGTGATTGACGGTCGTGGGTGTGCTAGTGACGGTGAGATTCAGCGCGCCGTTTTGAAGATACGCAACATTCACTAACTGACTATACATGGTGAAATTCAGCGCAATGTCGTTGCTTTCCCCCCAAATCGTGGGCAACGGCAGGTTGGGTCCCGACCACTTGGTCATATATATCTGAAAGTTCGAGAAATCGATGCTGGCGTTCGTCGAACTCGTGGCGTTTCCTATGGGCCCTTGGATAGTGGACGCCGCCGTGTCCACCAGGGTTACACCCTTGAACGCGACATTCGAATACCCGGAACTTGGAAAGCGGATGCCTGCTGGATAGAGATTGTTGACGAACTGGGAATCAAAAGCGGCAAACACGCTGTTGAGCGTCAATCCGCTGGACGACAGAACGTCCATGAAGCCGTCGGGGCGGCGGCTGATGTAGTTTACTACAGAGCAATCCGTGCAACCGAGCTTGAGCGAGTTCGCGTAGCCGCTGATGCTGTCGGTGCCGCCCTTGTCGCGAGCGACGCCGGTGCGATAGCCCTGGTCGTTCACATTCGAAATATGGATGTTGTTGTTGTCCAATCCGACACCGCTCGCATAATTGATGAGATAGACAAGATGCGGCGGCGGAAACCACTTGCCGATGCCGCCGACGGTTCCGCCACCGGCGTCCTGTAAGTCACCATACCGACGCGACGTCACGTTCTCGATCGTCGAGTCCTGCAGGTTACCCTGCCATCCCATCAATGTTCCGTCCAACTCGATGCCGGAAAATGTTATCCACTGCGGAACTGCGGCGTATTGTGAAGTTGCCGGGGTTTTTGCAGTCACCGTCTGGTTGCTGTTCCAGTTCGCCGACGTCGAGAACGCCATGGGCATGAAGTCGTTGCCGCCGGCGGTGGACGGCACAGAGAGGTTCATCCCGGAAATGGTGAGGTCGTGCGAGTCGCCGGTGATGAAAAATACCGCGGCCGCATTGACGCCGCCCACCCAGATCGACTTCACTGTTCCTTGAGCCTCATTGAACTTGATCCCCCGATTGGCGGCCAACCAATTCGTCAGCACGATGTCATTGAACGCATGGGAAGGCTGAATGGTTCCCGACTCAGCCACGAATTGCCCCTGAAATTCGTATCCGCCGAAGTCCGGATTGACGGGCACGCTGCCGTCCCATTCGAGGTTCCAGTCGATCAACGAGATGTCGTTGGAATTCGCGATGACGAACGCGGGATGGAACATGTTGTCGACGTAAAACTTGCCCGCACTGGTGAATTGCACCGTCGTGCCGTTGTCGATGAAAATCCCGCGGTCTATCGCGAGTCCGGAATGCAAGTGCACCGCACAGTCGACGACCAACGTGAACGCGTTGTTTCGCGTTGCTGCAAATGCCGCCATGGCTCCCGTGGTTTGGTCCGTCGTTCCCCCGCAGGTCACCCACTCGCTGATCGACTTCGACCCGCTGGCATTGGCGCATAGCGGCGCTGCGGTGAGCGACAGGGTCATTGCAATCACAACGACCGACAAGCAACGCGCGCTTTTTACGACATGCGTGATGAGCCTGCCGACGCGAACAACAATAGGTGCGGACATGAATTGAGCCATCCCCTGCAAAGCGGAAAATCGACGCGAGGGAGGCTACGTGGGGATTATGACAACCAGAACTGTTCTAAATTGGCGACAATCGGGCGGCCGCGTTTTCAAGCGTATTACAAACGCCATACGGAATGCCGCAAAAAAAGTCACTCCCCGTTCAGCATCCGTCCGAGCGCGAGCAGCGCCGGCATCGTGATCGGGTCGTTCGCCGCGCTTGCCGCAATTGGATGCGACGCAAACCGGGCGACCACCATCTCCGCACCCGGGGCCACGTAGAGGCGCTGGCCGTGGACGCCGCGCGCTTCGAATGCGCCATGCTCGTTGTGAGTAGCCCACCACATATCGCGATACGAGTAACCGCGCAGCAGCGTGTAACCGGCCGCCGCAAACTTCTCCGGGTCGCCGCCGCGACGGATATCGGCAACCACGGACTCGGGTATTACTTGTCGATCCGGGGACGCGCCGTCACATCGCATCATCTCGCCGAAGCGCGCCAAATCTCGAAGGGTCGCCGCCAGTCCGCCGCCGCCCATCGCCACGCCGATGGAATCGACGCTGAGGTATCCGTCTTCTTCGCATTCGAGGCGTGACCAGAGACGATGGGAAAGCAGCTCGGCGAGCGGCGTCCCGCTGGCACGATGCATCACCCAGCACAGCAACTCGGTGTTGACGGTCTTATAGGCGAAGGCGTTGCCGTGCTCGCCTTCCTTGCGAAGCGTCAAGAGGAATTCGTGAAAGCTGCCGGGCCCGCGGTAGTCCGGGGGGCGCGGCCTGAGTCCGCCGGCGCGCGTATAGTCCCAAATCTGCGCGGTGGGGTCGGAATAGAGTTCCGAGTAGGCGACGCCGATCTGCATGTCGAGCACCTGCCGCAGCGTCGCGTCCGCATAAGCCGTGCCGGCCATTTCGGGCAAGTAATGCAGCACGCGGCGATTCTGGTCGAGCACGCCTTCGTAGACCAGCGTCGCCGCCAGCGTCCCGGCGTACGACTTGGTGATGGAAAAGCACGCATGCGGAAGTTCCGGCCGCAGCGCTCCGCGATAGCGTTCGTACACCAGGCGGCCGCGATGCAAGACGGCGATCCCGTCGGTGTAGGTGTCGGCCAGCGAGTCGGTCCAGCGCCGGCGCCGCCCATCCAGGTCATCGAATAGCAGTTCATCGATGGTCGCTTCGTCGGTGGCCGCCGGCGTTCCTAAGTCATAGCTGCCGCCAACGCCGCGCCAGACGTTTACCGTGGGCACCAGCTCGCGCATGTGCGACAGTGCCCAGCGGCTGCGGGGGAACTTCAGGAATTCGTCATCTGCGAAGCGGATGGCCTTATCGGGCGTAGGTGGGCTCCCCTGCATCCAGCCGAGCGTGTTCGGATCGGAGGCCGTGTCGTCGAGGTAGTCGACGCCGTCGAATTGCAATGTGCTCATGGATGGGTGTTTCCGATGGAAGCCAGGAACCCATTATAAGAGCCTCTCACGGGCGACATTCTTCAAATTGAATTGCGAAGCGCTGGAATAATTGGTACCTTGGTACTCTGGTACATCAGCCCGGCAGTGCAATATGTCTAGGTCGGCCAAACACCTCGAAGTCGAACGCGTGCAGACCGGCGTTCGGATGGAGCGGCGCATGCTCAAGGTGCTGAAGTCTCTGGCGGAGTTCAAGAACATGAGCCTCGGCGACTTGCTCGAGGGGATCGTGCTGCACGCTTTTGAGGGTAAGGCGCCGTTCAGTCCGGAGACCCTGCGCAAGATCGCGGACCTCAAGGCAGTCTACGAGCTCGACTTGGATGCGCGCGCGAGCCATCGCCTGAGGGAAAAGTCGTGACGGATGAGGCATTTCTTCGCGCACTGGAAACGTGCCGGCTGGCGGAAAGCGAGTTCGGTCACGCCGGCCACGTTCGCGCCGCGTACCTTTACCTGCGGGCGGATGAGTTTTCCGTGGCGCTGCAACGAATCCGCGCGGCCATCCGCAACTATGCGAAGCATTTGGGAAAAGCCGACAGATACCACGAAACCATCACGGTCGCCTACCTTGCCCTCATTCGGCAGCATCTCTGCGAGCGCGGCGACGGCGGCGGGTGGGTCAACTTCGAACGCGAGAATCCCGAGCTCCTGGATCGCGGCTTATTGCTGCGGTACTACCCGCAGGCGCAGCTCGCCTCCGATTTGGCGCGCAAGGTGTTCGTACTGCCCCACGCACCGCCCGCCACCCCTCGAAATCCCTAGCGGAGCGCAGGCGGCCGCGCGCGCACCACCCACCGGCACAGCGGACTGGCTGGATCGTCGAATCCATAGATGGCGTCGAAATGGTTGCGGCCTGCCTGAGGGCTGCGCTCGCCGCGGTTGCCGCACGCGCTCCAGGCGGCAAGGTACGCTTCGGACTGTCTGTGGAATTCCCCCGTTTCCTCGCTCCCCCACGTGACCAATACCGGGGTCTCGCAGGCCCTAACGCCGAACAGCGGCGAGTTGCGGCGAATGACGCCGTCATCGAGTTGCAATTGCGGTTGCATGGCACTGAAGCGCAACGGATACAAATCGTAGACGCCGCTCACCAGTACCGCTCCCGCCAGCGGATCGGTGGGTAGATCGTAGTCTTCGTCCCAGGCGGTCTGCAGGCACATGGCCGCCAACTGCGCGCCGGCGGAATGTCCGCCGAGCACCACATGCTGGGGATTGCCGCCATAGCGTTCGATATGCCGCAGCACCCAGGCGACGGCAGCGCGCGCCTGACGCGTGATCTCATCGATGCTGACCTTGGGAGTCAGCGCGTAGTTGACCACGACCGTCGTGACGCCGATCGCGTGCGGACCCAAGGCGACGCAGCTGAATTCCTTGGACGACAATGAACGCCAATACCCGCCGTGGAGGAACACGAAAACCGGCGCACCGGCGTGTGCCGCAGGGAAGATGTCGAGGCGCTCGTCGCGCGTCGGACCGTAGGGGATGTCGAGTTCGCTGCGCAGGCGCTGGCGCGCCACGCGACTGCGTTCCACGTAGTGATCCGCATAGAGTCCATAGTCGGGCACCGATAAGTCGACGTCGTATTGGGCATCGATTTGTGCCTGAGTTGTGAAGTCTCGATACAGAACGGCCATGCGGGAACTTTACGCGCCCCGTGGTTGCATGCCGAGCCCTACAGACGCCAAACTGGTGGCTGAACCGGCGGCCGCGACCGCAGCGCTGCTGGGACCGCTGCGCGAGAAGTTGGATGGCAAGCGGATTGGCTTGATCGTCTGCGGATCGAATATCGATTCGACCCGCTTCACCGAGTTGCTCGATCGCGGCAAAGCGTTACTCGTGAAGGATCAGTGAATATATTTTGCATACCACGCGAGGTATCGTTCGGCGCGGTCCTTGAGAAAACTCGGTCGCGTCAAGACATGGAACTGACCGGGATACACCACGAGTTCGGTGGGCACGCCGAGCGTGCGCAGTGCCAGATACATTTGCTCGCCCCCCGCGACAGGCACGTTGAAGTCCTTGTCCCCGCCGAGGAACAATGTGGGCGTGTGAATCCTGTCGGCATGGAAGAACGGATAGGACAACTTCAAGTACAGTGCGGAATTTTTCCACGGCGGACCCAATTCGGCGTTGTACTGGAGGGCGTACTGGTCGAGCCCGTACATGCCGATCTGATCGCCGCTGCCCGCTCCGCTGACGGCGGCTTTGAAGCGCGGGTCGCTCGCAATGGTGTAGTCGGTGAGTATCGCGCCGTAGCTCCAGCCGCCGATTCCCAATTTCGCAGGGTCCGCTAGTCCCAAGGCGACGGCATAGTCGACCGCGGCCAGTAGATCCTCCACCTCCTTGTGACCCCAGTCAGCCAGGATGCTTTGCTGGAACTTCTGTCCGCGTCCGGTGCTGCCTCGGTAGTTGACCGCCAGCACGACATAGCCCCGTGCCGCGAACAGTTGCCGCTCGAGCGAGGGAGAATAGCCTTTGGAAATCAGCTCGTGCTGATCTTGCCCGTTCGGACCGCCGTGGATCCAGAGAATGGTCGGGTAACGGCGACCCGCAACGTATGAGGGCGGTTTGACCATCTGGCCTTGAATCTCGGTGCCGTCGCGGCTCTTGAAGTGAATATCCTCCACCGCGCCCAGTTTGAGGTCGGCGAGCAGGGCCTCGTTGTGCGCGGTCAGCGGCCTGACCGCGCCGGCCTCGAGCGCGAACAGCTCCGGCGGCTGGGTGTCGGTGGAGCCGAGTACCAGCGTGCGGCCACCCGCGGAAGACTGACCCAGCACGGTGATCGTGTCCGGGCTGATCCGCGCGATCCCACCGGTGGCGAGGGTCAACCGCGCTTCGTAGGCAGAGCCATGATCTTCCACGATGAAATCGATCGCGGATCCATCCGCGCTGAAGGCAGGCGACGACACCTGCTGGTCCAGATGATCGGTGAGCGGGCGCACGTCACCGGTCGCGACGGAGACCATGGCGAGGCGATCCGCCATATAGGCGTTGTACTTGGGCTCTCGTCCCTGCAGGAAGCTGACAAATCGGCCGTCCGGACTGAAGGCGATGTGCTGGCTGTTCGGAGAGTAAGCGGCGGTGAGCTTGCGCGGCGTTGCACCCGCTCGCGGCTCGATCAGATAAATTTCCTCGACCCCGCTGCGCTCGGCATCTTTGCCGTGGTCACTCACGTAGGCGAGAAGCTTGCCGTCGGGCGCCCACGTCGCATCGTCGTCGTCGTATTCGTCCGCAGTGGTCACCGCCGTCTCGGCACCATTCGCGACATCGACTAGGTAAAGGTGCTTGTGCGTAGCGGTGTTCAAGTACCCGAGCTCGTCGGCCTTGAAATGGTAGTCGTCGATCACGATGGGCTTCGGGACCTTGGCGGCGCTCGGTTCGGCCTTACTCATGACGAGTACCAATTGCCGGCCATCCGGCGACCACGAGTAGCTCGAGATCTCGCCGGTCGCGTGCGTGAGTTGCCGCGCTTCGCCGCCGCGCCGGTCGAGCAGCCACACCTGGGCCGCCGAATCCGCCGGACGCGCCGACAAGAAGCTCAGGTAGCGGCCATCGGGACTGAATCGCGGATGAGTCGCGCTCTCGGCCTGCGTCAGTGGCCGGCGCTCGCTGCCGTCCCAATTGACCAGCCAGATGGTGCTCTTCGCCGCATCGGCTGCGCGGTCGTTATTGCTTACGACGTAGGCAATTGCGGTACCGTCGGGCGATGCTTGCGGATCGGTGACGTCGAGGAATTGGTAGTAGTCATCGGGATCCAGTACCCGCGGCTCGGCATGCAGCGCCGCAGCGTGCATGCCGGCGACGCCCAGCGTCAGGCACAATAATAACAGTCGAGTGCGCAAGATCGGCCCCAGGTTTTTGTCCCGAAGCTTAACCCATATCCTTAAGGCTTCGCAGCGTTGTGGTGCCTCCCCCCGCAATGTGGTTGACGGGTTTCAGGCGAGGCGCTATACCAAGGATGAAAAAACCGCGCATCTTTTTTGGGGGAACTGCCATGCGTAAATTCATCATCGTCAGCCTCGTCGTGTTCTCGGCTGCCCAGGTGCTGGCTGCTGGTTATTGGTTGAAGCCCGGATTGTGGGAGTCCAAGATGATCAAGCGGGTCGTGGACGGGCAGGATAGGGCGGCCCAGATGGCCGGCGCGACGTCCCAGATGCAAGCGGCGATGGCCAGCATGCCGCCGGAACAGCGGGCGCGCATGGAGGCCATGATGAAGGAGCGCGGCGCCGGGGCGATGGGCGGCGACGGCTCGCAGAAGCTGTGCATCACCCCTGAGCAAGCGAGTCTCGAGAATCCCATCATCGACAAGCATTGCCTACCGGCAGCCGTCAACCGCAGCGGCAATCACGTGAGCTTCACCGTCAACTGCAGCTTCAATGGCATCACGTCCACGGGCAAGGGCGAGGCGACGTCGACGGGCGATACCGTCACGACTCAGATGGACACGACCACTCGCATGGCCACCGGCGAGACGCATACCATGCACATGGAGAGCGAGATGAAATTCGTAAGTTCGGACTGCGGCGACGTGAAGCCGATATCGACGCCCAAGGCATCGCAGTAAGCGACCCGTCAGTTCATTCGCGCCACTTGATGGAACAGCCGATGCTCACGTTCTGCCTCGAGGGACCGCGACCGGTCTCGGCGATGAGCCGCATCGCCTCATACAGCTCGCGTGCGGTTCCCTCCGGAGCGGTTTCTTTGCGCGAGGCGTCCAGCCGTCCGCGGTAGCGCAATCGCAGTTCGGCGTCGAAGCCGAAAAAATCCGGAGTGCAAACGGCTCCGTACGCGGTCGCCACCGCTTGCGACGCATCGTACAGGTACGGAAAGGATAGTGTCGGCGCCAACTCGACCATGCGCTCGAAGCTGTCCTCGGGGTAGGTCTCGGTATCGTTGGAGTTGATGGCGATGACGGCGACGCCGAGAGATTCGAGATCCCGCGCATCGCGGACCAATCGCGGCAGGATCGCTTTGACGTACGGGCAATGATTGCAGATGAACGCCACGACGGTACCGCGCTCGCCGGCAAGTTCGCGCAAGCCGTGCGTCAGGCCGTCCGTGCCCGGTAATTGGAAGTCCGCCGCAGGCCAACCGAGATCCGCCGCAGGTGCTTCGGCAGCCATCGCGATTTACAGCCTGTCTTTGGGTAACATGGCGGCTGCGATTATGCCCGATGCGCTGCAAATTCTAAAACTCCATGCGCCCAGCATCATGGCGGCAGGCCGAAGGTTTGACATAGCTCTGCGAGAAGCATCGAGTTCGTTCCAAACCCGTATCCCGCGCCTGACTGCGATGAGTGTTTTCCCCTAAGCTCACTTTTGCCCTTTGGATGCGTCGTACCCGACTTGGCGCGTTGGGTGGACGTGAAGTTCAAGTGCGTAGGTGCGGCATCATCGACCGAGCGTCAATGAGCGCATAGCGCACAAAGTCTCGTCGGCGCGTCGCTGTCGCTGTAGCGGTCCCGCTGCCCCTCGCCGTGATCGCGACCGGTGTCGCGCGCGCCGACGAACCACCGGCGAGGTCGGTGGGATCATTTACGGACGCCAAACGACGCGATCCGGCGCCGCGCTGGCGGGATCGTATTCCAGAATTTCGCCGTTGGTGAGCGAGACGCCCGTCAGAGCCAGAATGAACGCCCAGTGGCTGACCAACAACGTGGTGCTGCTGTCGGGTCGAGCGGCCATGAGCGCGCGGAAGCTGTTGGCGCGCGCAATGGTCTCGTCCGTGGTTTCGACGCCTTCGTGCCACCATTGGCGCGGCAGATGCGCGAAATCGTGGTGCGGAAATCGGAACGCCAGGAGGCCGGGCGGACTGCCGACGTCGCACCTGAACGCCGCCCGTTCACGAACTTCATGCATGACGTCGACGGGCACCCTGTGAGTGGCCAATAGCGGTTCCGCGCTCTGCAATGCACGCGTGTACGGCGAGACGATGATGCGGGTCAACGCAGCGTCGGCGAGCGCTCTTGCCGCCGCCGCCGCCTGCTCGGCTCCTAGAGGCGTCAATTCCGGGTCTTCGATGCCGGGATCGACGCGCGTCGCGCTGAAATGCAGATTGAAATAGCTCTGCCCGTGGCGGAGCAAAAGCATGGTGATTCCCCCCGCCGTAGGCGAGCCCACGCAACTATCGATGGCATAGGAGCAGCGAGCGGTCTTAACATGATGGTCTCGGGCGAGATCTTAGTTGATTGCCCTGAGGATCGACGACACTTCGATACCGCTGGTCGGTTCAAGGACACGATATGGCAGACGCCCCGTCAATTTTGCGCAGGTCAGCGCTGGTGACCGGTGCGTCACGCGGCATCGGCCGCGCAATCGCGCAGAATCTGGCCGCGCGCGGCGTCCGGGTTGCTGTGCACTACCACACGAATGAGGAAGCCGCGCACGAGGTACGCATGCAACTCGCCGGCGAGGGGCACCTTCTGTGCAAGGCGGATCTCACGGATGCGGCGGCGACGGCGCGGTTGTGGACGCAGGTGGTCGCGGCCTTCGGCGTGGTCGACGTGCTCGTCAATAACGCCGGCCTGTTCGTCGATCATCCGCCGCTCACGACGGAGTTTGATGCCTGGGCGGCGGCCTGGCGGCTGACGCTCGCGGCGAATCTGATCGGGCCTGCCAATCTGTCGCTGCTTGCCGCGCAGACCATGGCCGCGCAGCCGCAAGCGGGCGATGCTGCGTTCGGGCGGGGCCGAATCGTCAATATCTCCTCGCGCGGCGCCTTTCGCGGCGAGCCCGATGCGCCGGCCTACGGCGCGAGCAAGGCGGGGCTGAACTCGCTGAGCCAATCGATGGCCAAGGCGCTGGCTGCGCGCGGCGTGTACGTGTACTGCCTCGCCCCGGGGTTCGTCGAAACCGACATGGCGGCGCGGCTGCTCACGGGGCCGGGCGGCGCCGATATTCTGGCCCAGCATCCCCTGGGGAGGGTCTCGCTGCCGGATGAAGTGGCCAAGACGGCAATGTTTTGCGCGCTCGACGCGCCGGCGGCGATGACCGGCAGCATCATCGACGTGAACGGCGCGAGTTATCTGCGGACCTAGGCTGCGCGCGGCGTAAGCCTGCGCGCCGCGCACGGAATGGCTACGCATCACGGACGGAATGGCTATGCGTTGCGCACCGCGGGGCGCAGGGCGACTCCCAGCGCGATGAGCGCCACCAGCACCGCGCTCGCGACCGCGGTCAACGGCGCTCCGATGCCCGTGATCACCAAGGCGGCGGGGAAGTCGCCGAGCGGCCTCAGACCCATGATGAGCAGCGTGTTGAGGCTCATCACTCGTCCTCTCATCTGTTGAGGCACGCGCGTTTGCAGCAGCGTGATGGTGGTGGTGCTGACGCCGACCTGAAACAGGCCCACCAAGAGCAGCGTAAGCACCGACCAGGGGAATGAACGGCTCATGGCAAATCCGATCAGCGCCAATGCCCAAAGGCCCGCGGCCGCGAGGATGATGCGTGCCTTGTGCAGTGGATCATGCAGCGATGCGAGGCCCAGGCCGCCGATGACCGCACCCACCCCCGATGCCGAAAACAGGATGCCGATGTGTTGCGCGTCGAGATGCAGCACCTCTTTTCCCATCACGGGAATGAGCACGGTCGCCGACGGACCGAAAAATAGCAGTGCGCCGAACACGCCCATGAGTGCGGGCAGGGCAGCGTCGGCCCGTACCGTTGCCAGCGCTTCGCGGATGGCGCGTGGGTTTGCGGTGCGCATCGGGCCGCCGGTTGCGGGTACGCGCATGGCGATCAGGGCGGCAATGACGCCGAGATAGCTCACCGCATTGGCGAAGAAATTTCCTGCGTAACCGATCGTGGCAAGGCCGAATCCCGCCAACGCCGGTCCGACGGTGGATGCCCCGGTAAACACGATCGACTGCAGCGACACGGCGTTGAACAATTCGTCTTTGGGGACCAGCTCCGGCACCAGCGCCGCGCGCGCCGGCTGGTCGAAACTGAGGGCTGCTCCCTGCAGAAACGCGAAAATCACCACCATCCATACGGCGACGACATGACGCGCGGTGAGCACTCCCAAGAGCACCGCGAATACCAGGCAGAGCGTTTGCGTGAAGAGGAGGAGGCGGCGCTTGTCGACGCGATCGGCCATCGCGCCGCCGAACAGCGCAAACAGCAAAAACGCCGCTGCTTGCGCGAGCGAAACCAGTCCCAGCGCCACCGCTGATCCATGGCTGAGATCGAGGACCAACAGCGCTTGCGCGACGATCTGCATCCAAGTACCGACAGCGGAGACTGCGAGGCTACACCACAGCAGTCGGAAATCTCGGTGACGGAGCACGCGAAAAGTGCCCGTTCTACCTCCTTCCATTGGTTTCGAACGCCCGTAAGGTTGGCTAAACGCTTACCTTAATCCAAATCCGCCCCAGGGTCGCTGCGGTGTCGGGCGGGTACGCTAGCCGGCTTTCGCCGCGGTAATGGAGTTGGCCTTGGCGATCAGCGCCTGCGCCATGCGGATACTCGCCATGTCGATGAGCCTGCCGTCCAAGGACACGGCGCCCCGGCCGTCCTTCGCTGCCTGCGTCATGGCTTCGAGGATGCGCCTGGCTTTCGTCACTTCGGCGTCCGATGGCGTGAAGACCTGGTTTGCCAGGTCGATCTGCGACGGATGGATGGCCCACTTGCCTTCGTATCCCAATACGGCTGCGCGATTGGCCGCAGCGATGTAGCCATCGGGATCCTTGAAGTCGCCGAATGGCCCATCGATCGGCCGCAAACCGTAGGCCCGGCAAGCCACCAGCATGCGCGTTTGCGCCGCGTGCCAGGGATCTGTCCAGAAGTACTGGCGCGTACCGTCGGCGGCCTTGTCCGTGAGTACTCCGGAGTCTTTGTTGACACCGCCGATCACGGTGGTTCGGGCGCGGGTGGACGCCGCGTAGTCCGCCACACCGAAGCTCATGGCCTCCAGTCGACGCGATGCTTGCGCGATGGTTTCCACGTTGGCCATGCCGAGAGCGGTTTCGATCAGCACGGCGAAGCCGATGCGCTTGTCGCGCTGCTTCGCAGCCTCGATCTGGGTCACGAGCATGTCCACGGCATACACGTCCGCAGCCACGCCGACTTTGGGGATGAGTATCATGTCGAGTCGCGGGCAGGCTTCCACGATGTCGACGACGTCCCGATACATGTAGTGCGTATCGAGGCCGTTGATGCGCACCATCATCGTTTTGCTGCCCCAATCCACCTCGTTGAGGCCTGCGATGATGTGCTTGCGCGCCTTCTCCTTGTCATCCGGAGCGACCGCATCTTCGCAATCGAGAAAAATGACGTCCGCGTTGGATTGCGCCGCTTTCGTGAACAACGCGGGATCGGTGCCCGGCACGGCGAGTTCGGAGCGGTGCAATCGGGGTTGGGCCTGTTCGATCGTGGTGAAACTCATGATGGATTCCTAAGGTGGTGCCGATGTAGGCACGGCAATCAACCGCTCAAGCAAGCGTGCGCCGTCCGGGCATTCTGCGTAATACCTCGGCAACCGTGGCTCCTAGTTCGGAGGCGCTGGGCGCGACTGCCAAACCGTAGGACTTCATGATCTCGGCTTTCTCCGCGGCGCTGTCGCCGAGGACGGAGATGATTGCCCCTGCGTGACCCATGCGCCGCCCCTTGGGCGCGGTGAGCCCGGCCACGTACCCTACGACGGGTTTGGTCATGTGTTGCTTTACCCACTGCGCCGCTTCCGCCTCCTGCGGCCCGCCGATCTCGCCGATCATCACGACGGCTGCGGTTTCCGGATCTTGTTCGAACAGCATCAAATGGTCCAAGAATGAACTGCCGTTGATGGGATCACCGCCGATGCCGACGCTGGTCGTCTGACCGATACCCAGCGCGTTCATCTGCGCCGCGGCTTCATATCCCAGTGTCCCGGAGCGCGAAACGATTCCCACGTTGCCGCGCCGGTAGATGTGCCCCGGCATGATCCCCAGCATGGCCTTGCCGGCGCTGATGATGCCGGCGCAGTTCGGTCCCACCAACAGCGTGCGCCGGTCCTTGGGGTAGCGCATGAGATACCGCTTCACCCGGATCATGTCTTGGGCGGGGATGCCGTCGGTAATGGTGCACACCAATTTGAGGCCGGCATCCGCCGCCTCCATGAGGGAGTCAGCGGCGAAGGCGGGCGGCACGAACGCCAGACTGGCGGTGGCGCCGGTGGCCTTGACGGCTTCCTTGACGGTGTTGAACACCGGCCGGTCGAGGTGCGTCTGCCCGCCCTTGCCGGGCGTCACGCCGCCGACGACGCGAGTTCCGTACGCGATCATCTCCTTGGCATGGAAGGTTGCCTTGTCTCCGGTGAAGCCCTGAAGGATCACCCGCGTTGTTTCGTCGATCAGAATGCTCATCGCGCGGCCGCCACGGACTTCTGCGCCGCTTCGGCGAGCGTGTCCGCACTGATGATCGGCAGTCCGCTGTCGGCGATGATCTTGCGCCCCTCGGTTTCGTTGGTTCCCGCGAGACGCACCACCAGCGGCACCTTGATGCCGATGTCGCGCACGGCTTTGACCACCCCCTCGGCCACCCAATCGCAGCGGTTGATGCCGGCAAAGATGTTGACCAGGATGACCTTGACGTTGCTGTCGGACAGCACCAGCTTGAATGCCTTGGCCACCCGCTCGGGCGAGGCGCCGCCGCCCACATCGAGGAAGTTGGCGGGCTCCCCGCCGGCGTACTTGATGGTGTCCATCGTAGCCATGGCAAGCCCGGCGCCATTGATGATGCAACCGATGTCGCCCTCCAAGCCCACATAACTCAAGTTATCCTGGGACGCTTCCGCCTCCCGCGGATCTTCCTGGGACAGGTCGCGCATCTCGGCGAGCCTGGCATGCCGGAACAGCGCATTGTCGTCGAAAGACATCTTGGCATCGAGCGCGATCACGCGATCGTCCTTGGTCACCACCAGGGGATTGATCTCGAGCATGCTGGCGTCCAACTCGCGGAATGCCTGATAGGCCCCCAAGATGGCGGTCACGGCCCGGCTCACCTGCTTGATATTGAGTCCGAGTCCGAAGGCAATTTCGCGTGCCTGGAACGGCAGCAAGCCTACCGCGGGTTCGACGATGACCTGGAGAATGGCGTCGGGCGACGTCTTGGCGATTTCCTCGATCTCCATCCCGCCGTGGGCCGACGCAATGATGCGCACTCGCTCGGCTTTGCGGTCCAGCACGATTCCAAAATAAAGCTCGCGTTCGAACTTCTCGGCGAGCTCTATGTAGACGCGTTGCACGATCTTGCCGGCCGGACCGGTCTGCTCGGTCACCAGTTTCCGGCCCAGCATGCCCTTCGCCGCGTCGTGCACTTCGTGGTAGGTCCTGCACAACTTGATGCCGCCCGCCTTGCCGCGGGCACCGGAATGGATCTGCGCCTTCACGGCCCAGTGCCAACCGCCCAATTCGGAGGCGACGAACGACGCCTGGTCGGCGGTATAGGCCACCGCCCCCGGCTGGATCGGTACGCCATAGCCCGCGAGCAATTCCTTCGCATGGTATTCATGAATGTCCATCTACGCTCCCCGCATGTCCGACGGCACCTGCCTAAACTAACATGTCGGCCGCGTGCATCGTCGCTGCCCGGATGACTGTTTTTTGAGTCGCTTGGCTAGGATCTCGGGCGTGATATGGTTGTGGCCATGAATTGACCTTAGAGCTACGCGCCTTAAGGTCCGAAACCGTCACGGGATGTCCAGAGCATGCAGCGTGAACCGATCGTCTTCGTTGGGACCAGCGATTTTTCCGGGCATTTCCGCGGCAAGAGCTTCCCGGCGGCCGATTTGCCGGCACGCTTGGAGCGCGGCGTGGGGCTCGCCCCCACCCACATTTTTTTGTCGGCCTTCGGGCCCATCCAAATGACTCCGTTCGGGACCGTGGGCGAAGTGTTTCTGATACCGGATCCCGCCACCCGGGTATCCGTGCCGTTCGACGGCAGCGCAACGGAATATTTTCTGATTGGCGACATCGTGACTCTCGAGGGCGCGCCCTGGGAGTACTGTCCACGCCATGTGCTGCGCCGAGCGCTCGACCGGCTGAAAGCGGAGACCGGCCTGAAGCTGCTGGCCGCCTTCGAGCAGGAGTTCATCTATAGCGGCGTGGCCGCGCACCCGGCGCAGCCCTACGAACTCGATGCCTATCGCCGGCAAGGATTGTTCGGCGAAACGCTGCTGGCGGCGTTGCGCCAAGCCGGTGTGGTACCGGATTCGTTCCTGTCCGAATACGGCCCGCAACAGTTCGAAGTCACCGTGGCGCCGGCCGTCGGGCTGCGGGCCGCCGATGACGCCGTGATTACCCGTGAACTCACGCAGGCGGTGGCCTTCCGGTTAGGATCTCGGGTCAGTTTTACGCCGTTGCCCGAACCGAACGCCGCCAGCAACGGCACGCATATTCATTGGAGTTTTTTGGACGAGGACGACCAGCCGGTGCTCTACGACGAGGAGCGGCCGTGGAATTTATCCGCGATCGGCAGCCATTTCATCGCCGGTGTCCTGTACCACTTGCCCGCGCTGTGCGCGGTGACCGCCCCGTCGTTGCCCTCGTACTACCGCCTGCGACCCAATCGTTGGGCGCCGGTTCAGGCTGACGTCGGGGTGCTGGACCGCGGCACGGCGTTGCGGATCTGTCCGGCGGTCGGCAGCGATGCGAGCCTACGTGCCCGCCAGTTCAATATCGAATTTCGCGTCGCCGATGCCACGGCCAGTCCGTATCTGGCGCTCGCCATGATGGTTCAGGCCGGGCTCGACGGCATTCGGCACCGCTGGACCATCGATTCGCAGCCGCGGCAACCATTGCCCGACAGCTTGGAGAACGCGCTTGCCCTGCTGCAATCCAGCGAGCCGGCGGCGCAGTGGTTGGGTGCCGATGTGCTTGCGGCCTACGTGCGGTTCAAGCGGGCAGAGATCAAGAGCCTGGAAAATTTCGATGAAAGTGAGATTTGTCGCCGTTATGCAGAAGTCTACTGATCACGCCGCAGCTGATCATGCCGCAGCTGATCATGCCGCAGCCACCCCCGGCGCCGCCCCCGCCGGCCATCCGTACACGTTGCTCGCTGCCGACGAGCCATCACCCGTCATCGAGTTCGGCAGGCAAGGAAAGTCCAATTTCGTGATCGTCGTCGATCACGCCAGCCGGCGCATCCCGCGCGCCTTGAGCGGCCTGGGCCTGCCGGATGCCGAGCTGCAACGGCATATCGCGTGGGATATCGGCGCGCTGGGCGTTGCACGGCGCATGGCCGCGGCGCTCGACGCACCGCTGGTGGCGCAGAATTATTCGCGGCTCGTGATCGACTGCAACCGCGATCCCTCAGTGGCCACATCGATTCCGACCGTGGGTGAATCGATCGAGATCCCCGGCAACAAGGGTCTGCGCGCCGACGAAGTCGCGGCGCGTCGTGCCGAGATCTTCGATCCCTATCATGCGCACGTACGCGCGCTGCTCGATGAGCGGGCGGCGGCCGGACGGCCCACGATTCTGATCGCACAGCACAGCATGACGGATATTTTCAAGGGGGTGCGGCGCGAGATGCACGCCGCGGTGCTGTACAACCGCGACCGCCGGTTCGCGGGGTTGGTACTCGACGAGTTGCGCGGCGAGCCCGCTCTCTTGATCGGCGATAACGAACCGTATTTCGTGAGCGACGACACGGACTACACCGTCCCTCACCATGGCGAGGCGCGCGGTCTGCCGCACGTCGAGATCGAAATACGCCAGGACTTGATCGCCGATGACGCAGGACAGGACGAATGGGCGCGGTGCCTCAGCCGCGTGCTGCAACAGGCCGAACACGCATTCCTTGGAAAATCGACATGACCCGAACGTTGAGCCGCGAAGTACCCATCGAGCCCGCCCACACTGCGCTGTTGTTCGTCGATGTACAGAAATACAACTGCACGTGGGACGGCGGCGAATATGCGCATCTGACCGCGGCCGAGAAGGAGGAGCGCTATGCGTATTTCTTTCGCACGTTGCACGCGAGCGCCCTGCCCAATATGGTGCTCTTGCAGCAGGCTTGCCGGCGCGGCGGCATCGAAGTGACTGGACATTGCCAATACCGGCACCTGCGGATGTGGCGTCGCCGAACCTTGCGCCGGTGATGGCGATGCTAAACCTATGCCTTTCGTGAGTTCCTCGCGTATCGATCAGGAGTACGACGTCATCGTGGTCGGCTCCGGGGCGGCGGGTGGGCAGAGCGCCTATACGCTGTGCATGGAAGGAGCCACCGTGCTGATGTTGGAGGCCGGCCGCAAGTACCTCCCCGAGTCCGAAACTCCGATGTTTCAGACACCCGATCAGGCGCCGCTGCGCAGTGCCGGTACGCCGGACAAGGAATTCGACTTTTATGATGCAACCGTCGACGGCGGCTGGGCAGTGCCCGGAGAGCCGTATACGCAAACATCCCAAGATCCCGCAGGCCGCTTCGACTGGTGGCGGGCTCGCATGCTCGGCGGCCGGACGAATCACTGGGGTCGCATCGCGCTGCGCAACGGTCCCTACGACTTCAAGCCCTACCGGCGCGATGGACTGGGATTCGACTGGCCCGTTTCGTCTGCGGACGTGGCGCCGTACTACGATAAGGTCGAAAGGCTGATCGGTGTGTACGGCACCTCCGAGGGGCTCGAAAACACGCCGAATTCTCCGCCGGGTTGCCTTCTGCCGCCGCCGGCCCCCATCGTCAGCGATCTGCTGATCGCGCAGCGCGCCCGCCGGCTCGGCATCCCCGTCATTCCCGGCCACCGCGCCGTGCTGACGACGCCGCTCGATTTCAAACGCGCGCCGGCGCTGCTGCATCCCGGCAATCCCAAAGCCCAGGAAATCATTGCCGCGGACATGCAGCAACGGGCCGCATGCTTCTGGGCGACCCCGTGCGCGCGCGGCTGCTCGATCCGCGCGAATTATCAGTCGACGACGGTGCATTTGCCGCCCGCTTTGGCCACCGGCAAGCTCGATATCCTCACCGACGCGATGGTCAGCCACGTGCTGCTCGGCAAGAACGGCGTGGCGCGCGGTGTGAGGTTCATCGATACGGCCGACGGCACGGATCATGAAGCGGCTGCGCGAGTCGTCGTCCTTGCAGCGAGCGCCTGTGAGACGGTGCGGATCTTGCTCAACTCGAAGAGCCCAGGATTCAGGAGCGGCCTCGCGAACTCGAGCGGCAAGGTCGGCCGCTATCTCATGGACACGGTCGGCAGCAGTTTGCGGGGTCAGGTGCCGTTGCTCGAAGGTCTGCCGCCGCAGAATGAGGACGGCGCGAGCGGTCATGCGGTGTATTCGCCCTGGTGGCTATACTCCGAGCAGCATGCGGGGAAATTGGATTTCGCGCGCGGTTACCACATCGAAATCGGCGGCGGGAGACGAATGCCGGGAGTCGGCACGCTGGCGGGTATCGAATGGCTGACCGGGGGCAGCTACGGCAAGCGGTTCAAAGAGGACGCGCGGCGTTACTATGGCTCCTTCGTCAATTTCGACGGACGCGGTGAAATGATTCCGAACGAACGGTCGTACTGCGAAATCGATCCGACCGTGAAGGACAAGTGGGGTATTCCCGTCCTGCGCTTCCACTGGCAATGGTCGCAGCACGAGACGCGGCAAGCGGCGCATATGCAGAAAACCTTTGCGGGGATCGTCGAGGCGATGGGCGGCCGCGTGCAGGGCGGCCCGATAACCGACGGTGCCCGGGCCATCAAGCCGGGCGGCTCCATCATCCACGAAGTGGGCGGTGCCATCATGGGCGCGAATCCGGCCAACTCGGTGACCAACGAGTGGGGTCAGACGTGGGACGTCAGCAATCTGTTCATCACCGACGGCGCGGTTTTTGCGTCGAATGCGGATAAGAACCCCACGCTCACGATCATGGCGCTGGCATGGCGCGCGGCCGACCGCATTCTCGACCTGATGCGCAGGAAGGAGCTCTGATGGACAGACGCACGACCCTCCAATGGATGCTGGCCGCTGCGGCCGGCATGCCGCTCGTGCGGCTGCCGGCGTTCGGCGATGAGGCACCTCCACGGCAGCCGGCGGCGCGAGGGTATGGCGGCGATCCCGATCTATCGAAGACTTACCATCCCGGAGACGTGTGGCCGTTGACGCTTGACGAGGCGCAACGGCGCGCTGCCGCGGTCTTATGCGACCTTATCATCCCGGGCGACGCGCATTCGCCGAGCGCGTCGGCGGTGGGCGTCGTCGATTTTCTGGATGAATGGGTCAGCGCTCCGTATCCACGTCAGCGCCACGACCGCTCGACGTTGCTCGAGGGTTTGACGTGGATCGACGCCGAAGCTTCCCGGCGCTTTGCGCAACGATTCGCTGACCTCACCGACGGTGAGCAACACGCCATTCTCGACGATATTTGCTGCGTAGCCAATGCTCAGCCGGGTTTTGCGCATGCCGCGAAGTTCTTTGCCCGCTTCCGCGACCTGACCGCGGGCGGCTTTTACTCGGCCCCGGAGGGCCGACAAGATCTTGGCTACCGGGGAAACGTGCGGCAGTCGAGCTTCGACGGGCCGCCGCGCGAGGTGCTCCGCCAATTGGGTCTGGACACGGCAGCGACATGAGCAGCGACATGAGCAGCGGCGCGAATAATCGTGCGCCACGCCGTCTCGGCGTGGGCTTCGTCGGCAGCGGCTTCAATGCCCGCTTTCATATGCAGGCATTCCGTGCCGTGCGCGATGCGGACGTGCGCGGCGTGTGGAGCCCCAATGCCGACCATGCCGGCGCTGCTGCGGCATTGGCCCGTAGTCTGGACATCGGCGCGGCCAAGCCGTACGCATCGATCCGCGATATGGTTGCGGATCCCTTGGTCGACGCGCTCTGGCTCACCGGACCCAATCATACGCGGCTCGAGAACATGGAAGAGATCGTGCACGCCATCGAGAGCGGCCAGGGCACCCTGCGCGGCGTTGCCTGCGAAAAACCCCTGGCTCGAACCGTTGCCGAAGCGCAGCGCATGCTGGCGCTCGTCCAGCGAGCCGGCGTTGCCCATGGCTACTTGGAGAATCAACTATTTGCACCGCAGATCGAAATCGGCCGCGCGCGCTTGTGGGCCCGCGGGGCGCCCCGCTGCGGCCGGCCGTATCTGGCCCGCGCGGCAGAGGAGCACAGCGGGCCGCATGCACCGTGGTTCTGGCGCGGGGACTTGCAGGGAGGCGGAGTGCTCAACGACATGATGTGTCATTCGGTGCTGCTGGTGCGGCACTTGCTCACCCGCCCCGGCGCACCGCTCTCGTCGGTTCGGCCGGTGCGAATCACGGCGCACATCGCGAGTCTCAAATGGACGCAAGCACCGTACGTGGCCAACCTCGCCGCGTCGTTCGGCGCCGATGTCGATTATGCCAAGCGTCCATCGGAAGATTTTGCCAGCGTGACGATCGAATTCGTGACGGACGACGGCAAGACGGTCATCGGCGAGGCCTCCACGTCATGGAGCTTCGTCGGCGCCGGGCTGCGCCTCTGCGCCGAGTTGCTGGGACCCGAGTACTCCATGTCATGGAACACGTTGGAGAGCGGCCTGAAGCTTTTTTTCTCGCGCGAGGTTCGCGGCAGCGCCGGCGAGGATCTGGTCGAGAAGCAGAACGCCGAGGTGGGATTGATGCCCGTGGTCGCGAACGAAGCCGCGGCGTACGGCTACGAAAACGAAGATCGTCATTTCGTCCGCGCGTTTCTCGGCAAGGAAGCGCCGCAACTGACGTTCGACGATGGGCTCGAGGTGGTAAGGCTCCTGATGGCGGCCTATCAAAGCGCCGAGCAGGGCAGGACGCTGGAATTTCCGCCGCCGGGGCTGGCCGATTTCGTTCCGGCGGTGGCGCGCGGCATCTGGAAGCCGTCGTGATGGCGTTTCAAGCCGCACGGACAGTCGCCGCCGCTTTGATTGCGGTGGGATGCTTGGGCGCAAGCAGCTTCGCCGGCAGCCGCGAGGCGGGCCCCTCCGCGGCCTGGCGCGACTTGTTCGACGGCACGAACACGGACGCCTGGCGCGGGTGGATTTCGGGCATTCTCCCGGCGGGATGGCATGTCGTGGATGGTGCGCTCAGCAAGGACGGCAAGGTCGAAGACCTGGTGACTCGAGAGCAATTCGGAAACTTCGAACTGGAACTCGAATGGAAGATCGGCAAGACCGGCAACAGCGGGGTTTTTTATCGCGGCACGCGCGAATACGAGCACATCTATTGGAGCGCGCCGGAGTATCAACTCCTCGATGACGTCAACGCGCCCGATGGCCGCAGCCCGCTCACGTCCACGGCGGCGGCGTACGGTCTATACGCGGCGCCCGCCGGCGTCGTAAAACCCTTCGGCGAGTGGAACACGACGCGCATCCTCGTCGACGGCACGCATGTCGAGCATTGGTTGAATGGCCGAAAAGTAGTGGCTTACGAGCTGGGCAGCCCCGATTGGAAAGCCAAGGTCGCGGCCAGCAAATTTTCGGCTTACCCCGACTACGGGCTGGCGAAGCGGGGCTTCATCGGCATCCAGGGCGATCATCCCGGCACGCTGGCGCTGCGCCGGATCCGCATCCGCGAGCTACCGTGACTTAAGATGCGTCGGGGCGAGGCGCCGCTGCCGGCAGCTCATATTTGCAGCGATCGGTCTCGCGCTCATGGGTCATCTTGGCCGTCCAGGCGCTCATGTCCTCGCCCTCGACGAAGTCGTCCGGATTGGGATAGATGAGCTGCAGCACGGTGCCGCCGCGCGCGCTGTCCGACGTGAACGCCGGCGCGCTGGGATCGGAGACCTCGATGGGATCGATGACCGCGATTTTCAGCGTCGGATCGCGCAGCCGCAGACGTTCGACCGTGCCCAAAAAACCTTCCGAATGAAAGCTGCCCGTCAGATGCAGCAGCTTGTAGCCCGGGTGAGTCTGCAATGCGCGTTCGATGGACTCCGCCATCGTGTCGTCGCGCGTCGCCTGCGCAGCGAAACTGCGCTCCGCGCGAGCCGCCGCCTCGGGCGTGGTGGCGGGTCCGCCGCCGTGAGTCGCCGAGCCGCCCAAGAATTGCATGAATTCGTCGCGGTACGCGCCCGGCGTCACGTGTAGATCCGCGGCCACCCACGACCGTTCGAGCGGCGTGAATTGATCGAGTATGCCGGTGCCCCATTTCCCCACGCACGTGATGGTCCAGCGGGGTGCTTCCGCGGCAATCACGGGCAAATGATGCTGCTTGGCAAAGAGCAGCAAGGGCCGGTAGGACGTCGTGTAATTATTCCAGGCGCGACCCTTTTCGATCAGCGCTGTCTCGCCGATGCGCCCGGCGAGGTAGTCATCGACGACGCTTTGGACATCGCGCTCGAACTGCTCGAAGGACAGCACCCAGTGCGCGTCGCGCTCGTACAATGCGCGCAGCAGTTTCATTTGCTGCAAATGGACGCCCGGATGAGCGTGGCTTTCGCCGTAGAACACGACGTCATAAGCCAGCAGCCCATCCGCGAGTTCTGCGAGGCTCACGACGCGCGGGGCGGTCTTGCCGGCATTCGTCCACACGAATGCCGTGTCGTAAAAGTCCTGGAACGGGCGGTCGAGCAGATAGCGGCCGCCGACTTCGCGGAGGCTGGCGACGCGGCGATGCGCCGGCCGCCCGTTGCTGCCGGTCGGCGGCAGCACGCACGAGCTCATCGCCCACGCGCAGAGCAGAGCGCCGATCGCCATCAGTCCGGGAAGCAGCTTGGGTGGCACGGCAGGCATGATAGCCGGTGCCCGGCCCTGTCGTCGGAATGCCCTCGCGCCGGTTGACGCGAGGGGGGCCATGCTAGAACTTATAGTTGATCTGCATACCGACGGTGCGCGGTTGGTTGGTCGGCCGCGCGCGGGCGCCACGCGGAAACTGCGAACCGCTCGGAGCATCTCGTTCGTGCCGACTTGATGGATCCCATATAACCGCATCCCCTTTGTTGTGTTGTGATACTTAAGGCGGCAAGGAGCGTACCAGGAGAGATCTTCGCGGATCGCACGGAATGCGGCGCGCGCCGGCGCGTATCGTTACTGCCCGCGATCATGCGCGGCATATGGTTCAACTTTCATCGCGCAGGCAACGCGACGACTCACCCGACATCGATGGCGTCCCGTCTTGCGTTCCAAAAGCGCGCACATGGCGCGGCGCTTTGCACCGCAATCCGGCGTGGCGGGCGGCGCGGCCCCGCACCCACCCGCGTAGCCTCGAGCGCCGTCAGCCCATCGGCGGCTGGTACAGCTTGCTCACTTTTCTCGCGATCGGCATGGCATTGGCAATGTCCTCCCACGTATACAGCGGCACGGTCTTATAGGATTCGAACGTGCCGCTGTTGATCGCCGGCATGACCGCGCCGATGTACTCAGCATGGCCCGGCGCTTCCACGATCATCACCAGACCATACTCTTGCCCGAACATCCCATAAAATCCGTGCAGTTTCCCGCCCGCGGCCTCGATGGCCTTGCGCGCCATCACTTCACGGTCGCTGCCTGTCTTTTCAATATCCCTCAACGCCGCCGCCGAATACCTCGCCATGAGCATGTACATCGCCATGATGGAGCCTCCTAAGTCGTTGTTATTGTCACCTTGGGACCCGCAGGCGCTGTCCTCGCCGGCAGCCGTCTCGCGTCCCGGGGGCATAGGCTGCGCGCCACGGTGGGGAAAAGCCACCGGAGGCTCGTTTGAATTGCTCAACAATGATCTTGAGGCGGGCCTCCGCTACGTGAACTTCGCTGATTCGGTACTTGTCCAGCGCCTCGGTAGTGCGAAATAAGTTTTGCAAATACTTATCTAATGTTTGAGGGCAGCCTGCCGATACCCAAGATATCTGGGGTCTCGCCTCAGAACACGAACATTAACTAAGGAACTTTATGTCTACTGCCGCTATCTCGAGTGCACACTTTTCGCCTCCGGTCGCAGCCCCTAAATCGTCAACGAGCCCCGCACCGGCTAAAACTTCGAGTGGCGCCGCGCCGACCAGCCCCCCACCGGCCAATCAAGGCGCCTCAGCCGCCAGTACCGCTGTCAAAGAGGCGACGGAGACCAGCGCGCAAACCGCAAAGGAGGCCGCCGGCGGTGATCGCCAGGCTCAGAAGTTGCTGGCCAAGGCAGCCGCTGCCGCGGCAGAGCGCCGTGGTAGCTCACCGCCTGTCGCGGATTCCTCCGGAAAAGCAGCTGGCACGCAGATTGACGTCAAGGCATAGTTGACCAAGGTGCCGTCGCGATTGGTTGCAAGGCGACGGAGCGTGCGGCGAATCAAGCTGCACCGACGAGGATCCGCCGCAGCGCGCACGGAAACGTACTGACGGAATCGACGGTGGGTGCAAGGTCAGTTCCTCATCCGGCCGGAGCCGAAATTACTATCGGCCACCAGGCACAGGATCTCGAACATCAAGCTTGCACCCACCAGCGCGGTATTGCCGGTCTGGTCGTAAGGCGGCGCTACCTCGACCACATCGCCGCCGACGAGGTTGAGCCCGCGCAACCCGTGGAGCAGGCGTTGCGCATCGACGGTTGAGATGCCGCCAATCTCCGGCGTTCCCGTTCCCGGGGTATAGACCGGGTCTAAGCCGTCGACGTCGAATGAAATGTAGGTCGGGCCGTCGCCCACGACCCTGCGTGCTTCCTCGATGATGTAGTCCACCCCGCGCTTTGCAAACTCCTCCATGAAGACCACGCGCATCCCGCTGCTTTCGGAGAAATGAATGCCGTCCATTTGATTCTGGCCGCCGCGGATGCCGATCTGGATCGTTCGTTTTGGATCGAGCAGGCCGTCTTCGACCGCCAGGCGAAAGGGCGCGGCATGCGTGAACTTCGAACCGAACACTTCGCCCCAGGTGTCGGTGTGTGCATCGATGTGAATCATTCCGACGGGCCGGTCGGCCGCGATCCCTTTGAATATGGGATAGGTGATGAAATGATCGCCGCCTGCGGTCACCGGCAGCACTCCGGCATCATGCACCGCTCGATAGAACACGGCGATATCGTCGACCTGCGACTTCAGATCGTAGCGGCTGGCAAATCGCACGTCACCGATATCGGCAATGCGGCATAGATCGTACGGATTCATTCGCAAGCCGAGGTTGAAGGCACGCATCAGACTCGAGGAGTTTCGTATCTCCCGTGGACCGTGACGGGCACCGGGGCGATTCGTCACTCCGAGATCGGTTGGCACGCCGATCAGGCCGATATCGATGTTGTCCAAATTGGCTGCCATAGGCGCGCGCATGAACGTTGCAAGCTCCGCGTACCGCGGCTCCTTCATGGGATCGTAGTCGATGCCGTCGACGGCGCCGCGTTTTTTGTAGCTCATTGTTCCACCGATGTTGCTGGCTTTCCCGCAAGTGCCCGGTCCGGGTCGGACGGGCGCGATAGCAGGCTGATGATGACGTAGATGATAAGGCTCAATCCGAGTCCGGCGTAAATCGGCGCATCGGAGTCGATCCCCTGCGTGACCAGCAGCACGACGACGGCAGTCGCACTGACAGCGATGGATGAGAGCGCGCCGGCGCCGGTGCCGCGGCGCCACAGCATCGCACCGACCACCGGTATCAGCAGCGCACCCACGAGCAGGTCGTACGCGACGGTAACCGCCGCGATGACGTCGTTCGTGCGGCATGCAACCACGGTCATGAGCACGCCGAAGACGAAGGTCACGACCCGGCTCTGGGTGACCGAACCGGTGGTTCCGGAACCCTTAAGGCGCAGATAGACATCTTCGAGCAGCACGGTCGATGAGGCGAGGAGACAGGCGCTCGCGGTCGACATCATCGCGGCAAGCGACGCCGCGAGCACCAGTCCGCGCAATCCGACCGGCAATACCGCGTTGACGATATTCGCAAAGGCCGAATCCGGGTCGGCAAGTTCCGGCAGGAATGCGTGACCCGCCGTGCCGATCAACGCGCCGGCCATTGCATAGGCGAGACAGTAGATGCCGACGGCGATACCACCGGTGCGCGCGACCTTGATGCTCCGCGCCGTGAATACCCGCTGCCACACGTCCTGGCCGAGAATGATGCCGAAGAAGTACAACAGAAAAAAGGAGAGAATCTTTGCGCCGCCGATGTGAGTCGGCGAGAAAAACCCGGCGGGCAGGCGCTGCTGCATGACTCCCAGACCGCCGGCATGAATGATCGCCGCCGGGAGAAGAATGAACAGAATGCCCACGGTCTTGATCACGAACTGCACGATATCGGTGACGGTCAATGACCACATCCCGCCGAATACCGAATAGGCGACCATGACGGCGCTGCTGAGAAAGATGGCTTGCGTGCGCGGGATGCCGACGATTACCTCCATCACGGCGCCGACCGCGATCGTCGCGGTCACGGCGACCATGAAGTCATACGCCACCATGACGACGCCGCCTGCGATGCGGGCGGACGCGCTGTAGCGACGTTCCAGGAGTTCCGGCACCGTATAGAGGTTCAGATCGAGAATGCGCGGCACCAGCACGGTACTGAGCACGAGAATGCCGAGGCCGAACATGAACACCAGCCACATGCCGGAAATGCCGTACTGGTACCCCAGCTTCACGCCGCCCACGGTCGACGCGCCGCCCAGCACGATCGCTGCCAGGGTGCCCGCGTAGAGCCACGGGCCCACGGAGCGCCCCGCGACGAGAAACTCTTCCTGACTCGTGACTTTGCGCTTCGCCCAAAAGCCGGCCCCGAGTATTCCCACCATATAGGCGATCAGAATAATGAGGTCGAGCGTAACCATCCTGAACATTCCCTCGGTGCATCGGTGGGCGCTTTCAATAGTAGCCCGAACGGGGGGGCGGCAACATCGGCCATGGACGGGGTGCTGATGGCGGCCGCGTGACCATCGCGCTTTGCACTGCCTCGTCAATCATGCCGAAGCAGGGGGGTCTTAAGACGCCTCACCCTGGCATGATCGCTAAGTGCTTCGGAATTTGAGGAGTGTCCGTGGACGGCGGCAAAGCATTCATCGAACTACGGGACCGGCTCCTGCGCGAGGGGGTGTCCCACGCGCAAGCGCTCCAGGCCTTTCAGTGGCCTGCAGTCGGCGAATTCAACTGGGCAACCGATTACTTCGATCGGATCGCGGCGGGTAACGATCGGCCGGCGCTGCGGGTGGTGGATGATGCGGGCCACGACCAGGTTCTCTCCTATGCCGCGATGGCGCGCCGTTCCAATCAAGTCGCCAACTTCCTCGCGGCGCAGGGCGTGGTTGCGGGTGATCGCGTGCTCATCATGCTGGGCAACGTGGTCGCCTTGTGGGAGACCATGCTGGCGGCGATGAAGCTCGGGGCCGTCATCATTCCGGCAACGACGCTGCTGCAACGAGCGGAGCTCGAGGATCGTCTCGCCCGCGGCCGGGCCCGTGTCATCGTCACGGATCGAGCCCTCACGGAACACTTCGCCGGGTTGCCGGGCGCGCCGATCCGCATTGCGGTGGGTGATTCAGTGCCGGGATGGATCAACTTCGCCGACAGCGAGGCGGCGGATGCGGCATCCGTGCGCCGTGCGCCGACGCCCGCCGATGCGTTGCTGTTGCTGTATTTCACGTCCGGCACCACGGCCAAGCCGAAGCTGGTCGCCCATTCGCACACCAGCTATCCGGTGGGACACCTGTCAACGGCCTATTGGATCGGCCTGCGGCGCGGCGACATTCACCTCAATCTGAGTTCGCCGGGCTGGGCGAAACACGCGTGGTCGTGTTTTTTCGCGCCGTGGAATGCCGAGGCCACGGTGCTGGCCTATCAGTTCGACCGCTTCAGCGCCGCCGCGCTGCTCGATCAGCTCGTGCGCTGCCGAGTGACCACGTTCTGCGCCCCGCCGACGGTGTGGCGCATGCTCATCCAGGAGGACCTGCGCCGCTGGCCGGTGGTGTTGCGCGAGGTGGTCGGCGCCGGCGAGCCGTTGAACCCCGAGGTGATCGATCAAGTGCGGGCGGCGTGGGGACTTAACGTGCGCGATGGCTTCGGTCAGACCGAGACCACCGCCCAGATCGGCAATCCGCCGGGCCAGCGGCTCAAAGCCGGTTCCATGGGCCGACCGTTGCCGGGGTACACCGTTGCACTGATTGCCGCCGACGGAACGATCGGTGACGAAGGTGAGATATGCCTGGATCTGACGCAGCGTGCCGTGGGGCTCATGCCGGGGTATCTCGATGATCCGGCGATGACCGCCGCGGTGATGCGTGATGGCTACTACCATACGGGCGATGTCGCGAGCCGCGACGCCGACGGCTACCTGACCTATGTCGGACGCTTGGATGACGTGTTCAAGTCGTCCGATTATCGCATCAGTCCCTTCGAGCTGGAGAGCGTCCTGATCGAGCACCCCGCGGTGGCGGAAGCGGCTGTCGTGCCGAGCCCTGACGCACGGCGGCTGTCGGTGCCCAAAGCCTTTGTGGTATTGACGGCGGGCGCGGCCGCCGATGCCGTCACGGCGCGCTCGATCTTGGACTACGTCCGCGAACGCGTGTCGCCCTTCAAGCGCGTGCGGCGCCTGGAGTTCGCGGCCCTGCCCAAGACCATTTCAGGCAAGATTCGCCGTGTCGAACTGCGACGGATCGAAAACGATCGAGCGCTCAGCACGGCGCGGCGCGCCGGCGAGTACTGGGAAGAGGACTTTATCGAACCGCGGCGTTTGTGAGGCAAACCGGTCTTGGACACATGAGGCGGGCGACGAAAAAAATTGCTTATTTTCAGGCGTCCGGAGACCCGGTTGCAAGCGCCGCCGCGATCGCTGCGGACAGTGCCGACAGCGCCCTCACGGTGATCTTCGCGTCCGCCGCGCATGATCTTGCCGCCATCGGCCGTGAACTCGCCGCGCGCGGCGTCAACCGAGTCATCGGCGCTGCCGCCGGCCGGATCATCAGTGCCCGGGGCTTCGAGACCACCGGGCTCGCCGGATTTCATCTGCCGGCCGGCCGGTTCGCGTCGGCCGACCGGGTGCTGGAGGACGTCGCCGGCATGGGTCTGCCGGAACTGCGGGCCAGCGTTCGGGAATTGCGGCTGCAACTCGCGCGCGGCGCGGGCGCCTCGCTGCCGCATCGCTTTGCGCTGTTGTTCGTCGATGCGGAGTCACGTTGCGAGGAGCGTCTGGCCGCGGTGCTCGGCATGGAATTGAACGGCGTCCCGTTGATCGGCGGCTCGGCCGGCGATTTGTACTTCAACCCGCTCGGTCATCCGCCCGGCAGCACACGGCTGCTGCATCAGAGCGGCGCGAAGCGAGGTGCGGCGATTCTCTGCCTGGTCGCGTCGGCCATGCCGGTGATCGCCTACTGCCACCATCACTACATTCACAGCGACAAGAAGTTCGTCATCACCGATGCCGACCCGGCGCGGCGGTTGGTCCGCGAGATCGATGGCCGGCCGGCGCTCGAGGTGTACGCGGCGGCCTGCGGCTTTCGCAAGCCCACGCGTGAGAGCCGCGATTTCGCTCCGTTCCCGCTCATGATCCGCATCGGCGGCCATTACTATCCGCGCGGCATGCAGCGTATTTACCCAAACGGCGCGCTGGAGTTCGCCTGCGCTCTCGAGCCGGGTCTCGTCGTCACGCTGGCCAAGCCGGGAAACATGGTCGCCAGTCTTGATGATCTATTCGCAACCATGCGCGCGCAGATCGGTGCGCCGGAACTGGTCATCGGCGTCGATTGCGCGGCGCGGACCGCCTATATGGAGCGTGAAGGCCTCACCCAAGGAATCGAGGCTATTTTGAGGCCGCACGCGGTGACCGGCTTTTCCTCGCTCGGCGAGCAGTTCAACACCATCCATGCGAACAATTCCTTCACCTGCTTGGGCGTGGCGGCGCCTGCATGACCAAACGCAGCAAGCGCCCCAAGCCGGCGCGGGTGAACAAGCCGGCGCGGGTGAACAAGCCGGCCGACGAGACCGAGGCGAGCGCCACAGCCACGCTGCGCATCGAGAATCGCGCGCTCAAGAAGACCGTCAAGGCGCTGATGGAGCGCGTCGAGAAGGCAGTGGATGTCCAGGGGAGCGCGTTCTCCTGGTTCCAGGCCGCGGCGAGTCTCGAGGAGACGATTCGCCATCGTACCGAGCAATACGAGCAGCTCAATGTACGCTTGATGGCGGAATTGGAGTCGCGGCGTGAAATCGAACTCGCTCTGAAGCAGGCCAAGGAGTTTGCCGACCGCGCCAACGAAACCAAGACGCGATTTCTGGCCGCCGCCAGCCATGACCTGCGGCAACCCTTGAGCTCGGCACTCTTGTTCCTGGAGTCGATCGGCGAGGCGGCGCTCGCCGGCCTGGATCTTGACTACTTGAACAAAGCGCGGGTAGCGCTTGCCTCGCTCAGCAACTTGCTCGATACGCTGCTGGACGTGGCCCGCCTCGACTCGGGCGGAATCGAGCCGCAATACGCGGACTTTCCGGTGAGCGCGGTGCTCGACCGCATCGTCCCTGAATTTGCGAGCGTGGCGCGCTCCGCAGGCCTTGAGCTGACCTACGTATCCTGCCGCGTCTGGGTGCGCTCCGACCTACACCTGCTCGAAACGGTGCTGCGCAATCTCATCAGCAATGCGATCCGCTACACGCCGCGAGGCCGCTTGCTGGTGGGTTGCCGGCGACGGCGGGATGGCCTGCTGATCGCCATCCATGACACCGGCATCGGCATCGAGGCGGAGCATCTGGAGGCGATTTTCACCGCCTATTACCAGGTGCCGGCGGGTGGGCGCGCGCGCACCACCGGCATTGGCTTAGGGCTGTCCATCGTGCAGCGCATCGCGACGCTGCTCGAACTGCGCCGCGAGGTGCGCTCGACCCCGGGACGCGGCTCCATGTTCGCCGTGCTGGTGCCGTACAGTCGATCGGGCGCCCGTGCCTGGCCGAGCCTCCTGGCCGCCGCCGGAGCGGCGCGCGCGCGCAGCCTGGCCATCGCCGTCATCGATGACGACCCGGGCGTACGGCTTGCCCTTGCCGCCACGCTGGTCAAATGGGGTCACCGGCCCATCGCGGCCGCGACCGCGACCGAGGCGGTGGTGCAGTTCATCAGCGCCGACCTGTCGCCGGACTTCATCATCAGCGACTATCATCTTGCCGGTTCGGTGAAGGGCGATGCCGCGATCGACGAGGTGCGCCGCGAATTCGACCGCGCACCGGCCGCGGCCATCATGACCAGCGATCCGGACCCGCGGCTGCACGCCCTGGCGCGCGACCAGGGGCTCACGCTGCTGGCAAAGCCATTGAGCCTGGTCGAGCTGCGCAGCTTGCTCGAGCGTCTGGCCCCTCAGTAGCGGGTTTCGAGTACGCGTCTTGCTTCGATACCCGCTTGCACGCGGTTGCTCACCCCGAGCTTGCGAAAAATCGCCGTGACATGCGCTTTGACGGTGATTTCGCTGATGTCCAACGCTCGGGCGATTCGTTTATTCGATAGTCCGGTCGACAGCAGTTCCAGGACACGGCGCTGGCGCAGAGTCAATTCGCCGCGCAACGGGGCCGCATCGACGCTGCGCAGCGCCGCGACGATGCCGGTGGGCATGTAGGTTCCGCCCGCGAGGATGACGCGCAACGCGTTGATGAGCACCTGGCTAGGCGCCGACTTCGGGATGAAGGCGCTGGCGCCGCCCACGATGACGTCTTGCATGATCTTAGGGTCGCCGACCGCCGAGACGATCACGATGGGCGTGGTCGGAACCGCGCGGCGGAGCGCGCTCAGGCAGGACAGCCCGCTTGCCCCCGGCAGGTTCAGGTCGAGGAGAACGAGGTGGAACGCGCGGCCGGCGGCGACCGCGGCGAGCACCTGGTCCTGCGAGTTTGCCTCGCTGATTTGCGCACCGGGGCAGGCCTGCGGGACGACGGCGCGTAACGCGTCGCAATACAGCGGATGGTCGTCGGCGATCAGCACCCGCGGCGCATAGTCGGGAATCGGCGTATTCATCATATGTATTCCAGCCGGAACGCAACCGGCCAATACCAAAGTATTAGTACGTCTGCTGCTTACGACTTATACCCCAGATGGCGCAGGGCCGCGATACTCGCGGTGAAGCTACCTTCATGGCGCTGCCCGACGTCTCCACCCATCAGGAGTTTAAGGATGAATACCGCTGCCGCAACGAGCCCCTCGATGAAATCGCTCAGCAACGACCTGTCGGCGATCATGCCGGCCAACGCGGCGTTTCTCGCGCAGCCGCGGAAACTTTTGATCGACGGCGCGTGGGTGGCAGCGGCCAGCGGCAAGACCTTCGAGGTCCGCGACCCCTCGAGCGACGCCGTCATTGCGCATTGCGCGCTCGGCGATGCGCCCGATGTGGACCGCGCGGTTGCCGCAGCGCGACGCGCATTCGACGAGGGCGACTGGTCGCGGATGACGCCGGTCGACCGGGAACGCGTGTTGCACCGGCTGGCTGATCTGATCGAACAGCATGCGGACGAACTTGCGGAGCTCGAGGCCATCGACAACGGCAAATCGGTCTTGATGGCCCGCCACGTCGACATCAAGCACGCGCTCGAAGTGTGGCGCTACATGGCAGGATGGCCGACCAAGATCGAGGGTAAGACGCTGCCGGTCTCGGGCACGCTGGTGCCGGGCCAACAGTACGCGGCCTTCTCGACGCGCGAGCCCTTGGGTGTGGTCGGTGCGGTCATTGCCTGGAACTTTCCCTTCTTGCTGGCCACCTGGAAATGCGCTCCGGCGCTGGCGGCGGGCTGCACGGTGGTGTTGAAGCCGGCGGAAGAGACTCCGTTGACCGCACTACGCTTGGGCGAGCTGGCGCTGGCGGCCGGATTTCCCAAAGGCGTGCTCAATGTGGTGACCGGCATGGGACCCACGGCCGGAGCCGCCCTGAGCGCCCATTCCGGCGTCGACAAGATCACCTTCACGGGGTCGACCGAGGTGGGTCGTCTCATCGTCCAGGCCGCTGCCGGCAACATGAAGAAGGTCACGGTGGAATTGGGTGGCAAGTCGCCGGTGATCATCCTGCCGGATGCCGATCTGGATGCGGCGATTGCCGGTGCGGCCAGCGCCATCTTCTTTAATCACGGTCAAGTTTGCAGCGCGGGCTCGCGCTTATACGTTGCAGCCCCACATTTCGACCGTGTCGTGGCTGGGCTTGCCGATCAGGCCAAGGCGATGAAGCTCGGCCCCAGTCTCGATCCGACCGCGCAGATCGGTCCGCTGGTGTCATCGATTCAGCGCGACCGCGTGACTCGATATCTGAAGGATGGCGCCGCCGCCGGAGCGCATGCAGCAGCCGGCGGGCATGCGCTGGCGACGCCCGGATACTACGTCGAGCCGACCGTGTTCGTGAATGTCAATCCGCAGATGTCCGTAGTGCGTGAGGAGATCTTCGGGCCGGTGGTGGTCGCCCAGCCGTTCGATGATATGAATGAGATTGCGCGCATGGCGAACGACTCGATCTATGGGCTGGCGGCGAGCATCTGGGGCCGGGACGTCGGCAAGATTTTCCGGCTCGCGCCGAAGCTGCGCGCCGGCACCGTGTGGGTCAACTGCCACAACGTGCTGGATGCGACCATGCCGTTCGGCGGCTTCAAGCAGTCCGGCTGGGGCCGAGAACTCGGCGGCGAGGCGGTTCATTCGTATCTCGAGAGCAAATCCGTGTGTCTGAACATCACGGCATGACGTGCGATGGCCGGTCTCGGCGCAGAATCTGATAAACGATAAAAGTAGGGGAAACGAACTTGCATAAGAGAAAAGCGCGAATCTTCACGGCAGCGCGCCTGCTGCTGCCGGCCGCGGCCTTCGCCATCCTCGCCGCGGCGGCCGCCCGCGCGGACACTCCCCCGGCCGCGGCCAGCGCAGAGGCCGATACCGGCAGCCTCGAGGAGATCGTCGTCACGGCGGAGAAGCGCTCGGAGAGCCTGCAAAGCGTGCCGGTCTCCGTCACGGTGCTCACGAGTTCGCAGCTCGGCGAGCTGAAGCTGGACTCGCCCTCGGACCTCGCGACCCAGATCCCGAACCTGCAGGTCGACGGCGTCAACGGCGAAGGCTCGCCGATCTTCTCGCTGCGCGGCGTCTCGATGTTCGACTACAGCCTCAACCAGTCGAGCCCGGTGGCGAGCTACATCGACGAGGTCTACAAGGGCAACGTGGTGCTGTTCGGCGATGAGTTGTACGACCTCGAGCGGGTCGAGGTGCTGCGCGGTCCTCAGGGCACGCTCTACGGCAAGAATTCAACCGGCGGCGCGATCAACTTCATCACCAGAAAGCCGGGTTTCGACACCGAGGCCGACATCAAGGTGGGCGGCGGCAACTATGGCCGCCAGGAAGCCGAGGGCGCGTTCCAGACCGGCCTCATTCCGGACAGGCTCGCGGTGCGCTTTGCCTTCACCTACACCAAGGTCAATGGCTTCATGCAGAACGTGCTGCCCGGGTATCCGGACATGGAAGGGGTCGACCAGTGGGGCGCCCGCCTGTCGCTGCTCTACAAGATCTCCGACGACCTGACCGCGACGCTGCGCATGTCGAAGAGCAAGCAGGACCCGGTGGACTACGCCATCATCGCCGGCAATATCGGCGCGGGGGGTGTCCCCGGCGTCGGCGGACTCGGCTACTACCGCACGCTGAACGGCACCGCGACCGGCGTGCCGCTCACCAACGAGCAGGTCGCCCAGGACTACACGCCGCATCGTGAACAATTCAACGAGGCCGCGGCGCTGACGGTCGAATGGAAGCTCGACCCGGCGCTGGCGCTGACCTCGATCACGTCGTGGGACGAGGGTTCACTGTTCAACCCGGACAACACCGACGGCGCGCCGATCAACGTCTTCAAGATCCCGTACTATGGCGAGACGCGCCAGGTGACCCAGGATCTGCGGCTGACCTCGACGAGCGACGCGCCGTTCCAGTTCATCGCCGGCACGTACTACCAGCACGAGATGATCTACAACTCGACCGAGAACCAGATCTACAACCTCACGTCGGACGACTACACGACCTGCGAAAGTTCGTCGTTCGGCGCGGGGCAGGGCTACTATGCCGGCAGCCTCCTGAATGCCGGCTGCGATTATTACAACTCGTTCATCCAGGTCCGCAACAGCTGGGCGGTATACACCGACGACAGCTACGCGATCAATTCGCTGGTCAAGCTGCGCGCCGGCCTGCGCTATACGCATGAGAACGCGATCCAGAAGAACGCCCTCGACCAGCTGCGCGGCTCGGACCAGGTACCGATCGCGAACATCGGCTTCTTCAGCGAGCAGCCAGGTCCCAATGGCGCGTACTACGGCCCGACGCTGGCGCTGCCCGGCTCGGCCGACTACAGCTCGATCATCGACCAAACCCGCAGCCAGGCACTGCACAACACCGCGCTCACCGGCCATGTGGGTGTCGACATCACGCCGACCCAGGACTCGCTCATCTACTTAAGCTACAGCCGCGGTTTCCGCGCGGGCGCGTTCAACGCGCAGTTCCTGTTCTCGCCGCAGGACTTCACGACCGTCAAGCCCGAGACGGTTGATTCCTACGAGGCCGGCTTCAAGACCGCGTGGCTCGACAAACGGCTGGAGCTGAACGGCGCGGCGTTCCACTACCAGTACAAGAACCAGCAGATCATCGATGTTCGCCCGGACGGCGAGCAGCCGCTCATCAACTTGCCGAAGTCCAAGATCGACGGCGGCGAACTCGAACTCGTCACGCGTCCGGTGCGCAGCGTCACGGTGCGTGGCGGCCTGGGCGTGCTGTACGCCACGGTCCAGAACGGCGCCATCGCGGGCGGCACGATCTCGGTCGACGAACACCAGCTGCCGGAGGCGCCGCACCTGTCCGCGACGCTCGCGACCGACTGGGACGCGTTCAACGTCGGCAGCAGTCATGTGGTCCTGCACCTCGACGGCAACTACGCCTCGAAGCAGTACTTCGAGCTGGTCAACGAGAACCGCATCGCCCAGGATCCCTATGCGTTGCTGAATGCCCGCCTCGCCTGGCATGGCCCGGGCGATAAATGGGAAGTGGGTCTGTGGGACAAGAACATGACCAACCGCTTCTACCTGACCAACGCCTATGACCTACAATCGCTGGGCTTCGACTACGAGCACCGCGGTCTGCCGCGTATGTTCGGCATCGATGCGGGGTACCACTTTTTCTAGCGACCGCGAGAACTGGCGAGACACGTGCATCCCATCAGCATGCCTGCCGCTGCGAGCTTCGAGTCGGGCACCAGCGACCGGCCGCTGCTCTATCGCACCGTCGATGGCGTGCTCAAGGCCGCGGCCGCCGCGGGCCCCGAACGCCCTGCGCTCGTGGTGCCGTATCAGTCGCTGCGGTTCACGTTCGCTGAATTCGATCGAGCGGTGGAGGGGATCGCGCGCGGCATGATCGCCTGTGGCCTCGAGCCCGGCGAGCGCATCGGCATCTGGGCGCCCAATTGTGCCGAGTGGGTGCTCACCCTGTTCGCCGCGGCACGCGCCGGCCTGACGCTCGTCAATCTCAATCCCGCCTACCGAACCATGGAAATGGATTTCGCGCTGCGGCTGGTGGGCTGCCGGGCATTGGTGTTTGCGCCGCGCTTCAAGACCAGCGACTACGCGGGCATGCTGGCGTCGCTGATTCCCGGACTCGAGGCCGCCGCCCCGGGACGACTGGTGTGCGACGCTTTTCCGGAACTTCGGCTGCTCGTCCAACTGGGCAAGGTACCCCTGGCCGGCACGCTCTCATTCGAAGACCTCGCGGCCGCGGGCCACGATCTCGACGAGACGGTGCTGGCGTCCATCGAGAGCCGCGTGGATCCTGACGACGTATTCAACATCCAGTTCACGAGCGGCACCACCGGCACCCCCAAGGGCGCGGCGCTCACGCATTTCAACATCGTCAACAACGGCTTCTTCGTCGGCGAGGGCATGGGTCTCACGGCCGATGACCGCGTGTGCATTCCCGTGCCGCTGTACCATTGCTTCGGCATGGTGCTCGGCGTGCTCGCGGCGATGACGCACGGCGCGGCGAGCATATTGTCCGGCGATGGTTTCGATCCGGTGGCCGTGCTCACGACCGTCGCGAACGAACGTTGCACGGCCCTGCACGGCGTGCCGACCATGTTCATCGCGCAACTCGAACATCCTCGATTCGGCGAATTCGATCTGTCGTCGCTGCGCACGGGCATCATGGCCGGCTCGCCGTGCCCGACCGCGGTGATGCGCCGGGTCATCGCCGAGATGCACATGCCCGAAGTGACCATCTGTTACGGCATGACGGAGACCAGCCCCGTGAGCTTTCAAAGCCGGCCTGACGATACGCTCGAGCGCCGCGTCGGCACCGTCGGCCGCGTGCACCCGCACGTCCAAGTGAAGATCATCGACGCGGAAGGGCGCGTCACGCCGCGCGGCGTCGCCGGCGAGCTGCTGACCCGGGGTTACAGCGTGATGCGCGGCTATTGGAATGACCCCGAGCGCACGCGGGATGTGATCGACGCCGGCGGCTGGATGCACACCGGCGATCTGGCCATCATCGACGAGCATGGCTATTGCAACATCGTCGGTCGCGTGAAGGACATCATCATCCGCGGCGGCGAGAACGTCTCACCGCGGGAAATCGAGGAGTTCCTGTACCTCCATCCGGCGGTGTTCGACGTTGCCGTCGTCGGCGTTCCCGACGTCAAGTACGGCGAAGAAGTCTGTGCGTGTATCCAACTGCGGGCGGGCATGACCGTCAGCGAGGAGGACATCCGCGAGTTCTGCCGCGGCCGGATTGCGCACTACAAGGTGCCTCGCTACGTGCGTTTCATGGACAGCTTTCCGCTCACGATCAGCGGCAAGGTACAGAAATATCTCATGCGCGAGCATATGCGCGCCGAACTCAAGCTCGCCGAACAGGCCCACGCGTGACGCACGACATCCTGGTTCTCGGCGCGGGTCCGGCGGGCAGCGTGGCCGCACGGCGCCTGGCGTCGGCGGGCGCTCGAGTGGCGCTCGTGGGCGGCGCGTCGCGGCCGGGGTGGGAGGGATTGTCGCGGCGCAGCCGCGCCTTGCTGGCCGAAGAGGGTGAACAGTTACCCGCCGGCGTGATCTGCGGGCCGTTGCGGCGGAGCGGCGCGTGGGCCGGCGGCCGTCCGGTGGAGGGTACCGAGTGGTTGGTCGAGCGACAGAGGCTTGCCGAGGCGCTGCGCGCGAACGCGCTCGCGGCCGGCGCCGACTACCGGTCCGATACCGTGACCGGCCTGGTGAAAGATGGCGGGCTCTGGCGGGCGCGCCTGCGCAGCGGTGGGACGCTCGCGGCTCCGCTCGTGATCGAAGCGCGCGGCCGCCGCGGCGCAGAGCGCCGCGGGCCGCTGCTGCTCGCCGTCGGGCAGCAATTCCACGTGCGGCGGGCCGGTGCGCCGGGCGCGCACCTCCAGCCGGGCACGCAAATTCATGCAACCGATGCCGGCTGGTGCTGGTGGGCGGTGCGCGAGCGGGCGCTCTGGGTGCAGATCGTTGCACGACCCCGCACGGGACATCCGGTGGCCTGGCTCGCGGCGGCGGCGGCGCAGATTCCGGCGCTCGCCCGCGTGCTCGACGCTGCCGTCGCCGACGGTGATCCGGTAGCGCGGCCGGCGCACGCGCGCCGCGGGCCGGCGGGGTGTGACCCCACGCGCTGGCGCGTCGGTGATGCGGCCCTCGCGCTCGATCCGCTGTCCGGTCAGGGCGTGTACGAGGCGCTGCGCGGTGCGCGGCTGGTGGCGACGGCGATTGAATCGGTGATGGGCGGCGGGGATGCGCCGCTCGCGCATCGCTTCGTGGCTGAACGGCAAGCGGAGGCCTGGGCAACGGGTGTGTGTCGGGCGGCGGGCTTTTATCGGGAGAACGCCGCGTGCAGCGCGTTCTGGGCCGACACCGCCGCAGCGTATGAGGCGCTGCTGCCGGAGGCCGCGCGCGTCGCGGCCGGCATCGAGCGGCGTCCGGTGCTGTGTGAAGGGCGCATCACCCTGCGTGAGGTCGTCGTCACTGCGGAGCACCCGCGAGGCGTATGGCACGTCGCCGGCGTACCGCTGGTATCGTTGAAGGGATATCTTGAGTCGACGGAACACGCTACGGTTGCCGGCGCGGCCGCGGCGCTCGACCGGCCGCCGACGGCGGTGGCATCGGCGATTCATTGGCTACAACAGACGGGCATGGTGGCGGGGCGACCGGCCAGCATGCTGTCGGGAGGTTGAATTCGTGTCGATCGGTTTCGCGAAGGTTTATCAATCGTTGACTGCCCGATCATTGGCGGCAGCGCTCGTCATCGGACTGGGTTGCCAGACATGGGCTCAGGCCGGCACGGTGCCGGGTCCGGAGCTGGTGCGCACGTATTGCAGCGGCTGTCACCACGAGAATGCCGGTCAATTCGAGCGCATCAGCACCATTCGCAAGACCCCTGAAGGTTGGGTGATGACGCTGTTCCGCATGCGACAGGTGCACGGTCTGCTCCTCGCTGACGGCGTGCGCGAATCCCTGGTGCGCTACCTGGCCGACACGCAAGGCCTGGCGCCCAGCGAAGCGGCGTCCGGCCGCTTCGCGCTCGAACGGCGCCCCAATGCCAAGGATCTCGATGTGGGCCCGGAGATCGGCGTGATGTGCGGGCGCTGTCATTCCCTCGCGCGCGTCGCTTTGCAGCGCCGCGATGAGGGGGAATGGCGAAAATTGGCGAATACCCACGTCGGGCAATGGCCGTCCATCGAATACTCCGCGTCGGGGCGTGACCGCCAGTGGTTTCAGATTGCCACCGGCCCGCTGCCGGGCAAGCTCGCCGCGCTCTACCCCTTCACGACGACGGCGTGGACCGAATGGCAGAAGCGTCCGGCGCGGGACTTGAGCGGTGCCTGGGTGGTCGTCGGCCGCGTGCCGGGCGGCAAGGATTTCTACGGCACGGCGCGCATCGAGCGCGACAGTGGCGGCGACTACAAGGCGCATTATCGATTGACGGACGTCGACGGCATCGCCTTCGACGGCGATTCGAAGGCCGTCGTTTACACCGGCTACGAATGGCGCGGCAGCGCGGATGTGGGTGATCGCGCTGTGCGCGAAGTGTATGCAGTCGCCGCAGACGGCAACCGCATCGAAGGCCGGTGGTTCGATCCGGAGCATGCCGAGGAGGGCGGCGATTGGGTGGCCGTTCGCGAGGACGGCGCAGCGCGGATACTGGCGGTGCTGCCGCGCGCCCTGCGCACCGGAACCACCGCCAACGTGACCGTCGTCGGCACCGGGCTCGGCCTTGGGGTTGGCGCGAAGCCGGGCCTCGTATCCTTCGGCGCGGGCACGGTGGCGTCGAATGTCCAAGGCGACGCCCATACGATTCATGCGCAGGTCAAGGTCGCGGCCGAGGCGCCGCCCGGACTGCGCGCGGTGTCAGGGGGCGGCGCGGTGTCGGGGGACGGCGCTTCCGGCGCCGACGGCCAATTTGCCGTTTACCGCCAGATCGACCAGCTCGACGTCGTGCCCGCCTATGCCATTGCGCGCCTCGGCGGCGGCCGGCTGGCGCCCGTATCGGCGCAGTTCGAGGCCATCGCTGCCACCCGGCTGCCGAACGGCGAGTTGCTCGCGCTCGGCCCGGTGACGGCCGATTGGTCTTCGGCGCCATTCGATGCCGAGGCGAAGCGCACCGAGGATGAAAAATTCGCCGGGCATTTCGACAAGCGCGGCCGCTTCCTGCCGGGTGGTGCGGGGCCGAACGCTCAGCGTGAATACTCGGGCGACAATGTCGGCAACCTCGCCGTGATTGCGCAGGCGCGGGACGGCGATCATGCCGTCGAAGGCCGCGGCCACCTCATCGTGACCGTGCAGCGCTGGAACACACCACCGATTTACTGAGCGCACATGCACACGGCCACCGCACGACTCGAATGGAACTCCTGGAACGGACATCTGGTCCGCTCCGATGAGGATGCGTACCTGCTGCACGTGCCGACGACGGCCGTGTTCGGCGTCGACGCGCTCGGCCTCGCGGTCATCGGGCACTGCCGGGAGGCCGGCGGCCGCAGCGTCGAGGAGTTGGTTGCCCTGCTCGCCGATCGCTATCCGCCCGCCCGGGTGCGCGCGTTCGCCGCCGAACTGCAGACGCTCGGCATGCTCCAGCCGTCGGGCAGCTTGCGGCCGATCAATCCCCGCAGCGTCAAGGTGAATGCCTATCCGCTCAGCACCCTGGTGCTGAACGTGAACACCGGCTGCAACCTGTCCTGTACGTACTGCTACAAGGAGGATCTGGCGAAGCCGGCAGCCGGCCGCAAAATGGACTTCGCCACGGCGGCGCGCAGCGTCGACTTGCTGCTCGAAGCCGGTGCCGCGCGCGAGCGCATCAACATCGTGTTCTTCGGCGGCGAGCCGCTCACCAATGTCGCCTTGATCAAGCAGGTCGTGGATTATGCCGAGAGCGCGGCAGTGCGCACCGGCAAGAGCATGGATTTCTCGATGACCACCAACGCGACGCTGTTGACGCCGGCGCTGATCGATTATTTCGATGCGCACCGCTTCGGCATATCGGTGTCCATGGACGGCCCTAAGATCATCCACGACCGTCACCGCAAGAGCGTCGGCGGCCGCGGCACCTACGAGGTGGTGGCGCGCAAGGTGCGGCTGCTGCTCGCGCGCTATCGCTCGCGGCCGGTGGGCGCGCGCGTCACGCTGGGCGGCGGCACGACGGAAGTGGAGGCCATCCACGCGCATCTGCGCGGCGAGATCGGCTTCCATGAGGTCGGTTACGCGCCCGTGACCGCCGCGGCCGAGGCGGGTCACGCGCTCAGCGACGCCGAACTGGCCGAGGTGCAGCGCGCCTTCGAACGCCTGGGAGAGGACTATCGCCAGGCAGCGCTGCGCGGCGCCAACAACGGCTTCTCCAACATGCACCAGCTGATGACCGATCTGCACCAGGGTCGCCGCAAATCGCTGCCGTGCGGCGCCGGCGTCGGGCTGCTTGCCGTCGACGGTGAAGGCGACCTCAACCTGTGCCATCGCTTCACGGGTTCCGAACTGCCGACATTCGGCAACGTCGCCACCGGAATCGACGGCGCGCGTCTCGGCGCTTTCATCGACAAAGCCATCGACCGCGAGGGCACCCATTGCGAAACCTGCCGCATCCGCAATCTGTGCGCGGGCGGCTGCTACCATGAATCGTATGCACGCTTCGGCGACCCCCACCACCGCACCTACCATTACTGCGACCTGCTGCGGCACTGGGTGGACTTCGGCGTGCGCGTCTACGCCGACATCCAGCGTCACAATCCGAATTTTTTCACCCGTCACCTCGAGCCGAGGAGTGCGATCGCATGAGCGAATTGAAACCCACCAACCATAAAGCGGATCTGTTGCTGGAGGCGGTGGCCGAAGGCCACGTGGCCGAGGTGCTGGCGATGGAGAACGTCGCCGGCTGCGCGACCACCTTCGATCCCGGCTGGGAGGTCGATCCGTTCGGCGGCGTCGCGTCGCTGTGCCAGCCCATGGAGGCGGATTTGTATGGTTGCTCCGATCCGTGCTGGTGGCCCGCGCAAGTCCCGGACACGATGAGCACGTATCCGAACTGGGATGCGGGCAAGCCCTCGGCGGCGGGCGACTGGCGCGACCTCGATAGCGTATTTCCCAAGAAATGAGCGGGAGAGTGAGCATGTTATCGGCAAGGATCGGCGGCGCCTGGGCGACCTGTGCGGCGCTCGCGGTTTTTTCATTCGCGACCTCGCGTGCAGCGGCCGGCGATCTGATCGTCACCGGCGCCAAACCGGACCGGTTGTTCATCATCGACGCGCCGACCCGTTCGGTGCGCAGCGAAATCCACATTCCGGGTGCGAATGGCATGGTCTCGGTGATTCTGATTTCGCCGGATCAGAAGCTGGCCTATGTGCTCGTCGATCGCATGGAGCGGGTGGTCGGCATCGACCTGGCGACGGGAGCTGAGTTTTTTCGCGCCGATTTGTCGACGCCCGACGAGCGGATCAAGAGTTTCTTCTCGCTCGCGCTCACTCCGGACGGCAAGGAACTCATCGTGTACGAGCTGCCGACGAAGCTCTTGTCGAGCGAGTATGTGATCGAGGAGCCGCGTTTCGCGGTGTTTCGCACCGACGCCGGAATGCTCGCGAAGCCGGTCCGCAGCTTTCCGGCGCCGCGGCGCGTGCACATGCTGCTGATGCGGCCGAGCGGCCAGAGCTTCTACGCCGTCGGTTTCGATCTGTACGAGTATGATGTGAAGAGCGGCAAGCTGCTCGGCACCCGCGGCATCCAGAAATGGGCGCTGGCGGATCACTCCCAGCCCGACCTGCTGGCGTTCTGGCCGGTGACGGAGCCGAGCGGCGTGTGGACCAGCCCCGTCTATTCGGAGCTGAAGAAGGGCTCTGAAAGCGTACCGATGACCGCGCTGATGTCGCTCGACGTTAAATCCGGTGCACTTAGCTTTGCGGACTTCGAACCGCTGTCGGCGCTGATTTTCTCGACCGTGCTGAGTCCCGACCGCACGCATGCCTACGGCGTGTACACGAGCCTCTCGAGCATCGACGTCGCGGGCCACCGCCTCGAGAAGCGGGTGCCGCTCGATCACACCTTCTACGACATCAACTTGTCGTCCGACGGACGAGAAATCTTCATCGGCGGGACGGAATGCGACGTGGGTTTCTACGACGCGAAGACTCTCGACAAAAAGGCGATTCTGAAACTCCCGGGATGTGCCGATCAGTCGGTCTCCACGCTGCGTGTCATCCACGGCCGGTAATCGCCCCGGAATCTGCCGGCTGCTGTGGCCGCATCTGAAGCCGCAGCGGGGCATGCTCGCGCTCGCGCTGCTGCTCGCATTGCTGATCGCGGCGCTGTCGGCGGCACAGCCGCTGCTCACGCGGGTGGTCATCGATCAAGGTCTCATCGGGCGTCAATTTCCGCGCCTGGTGGGCGCATGCCTCGGCATGCTGGCGCTCGCGCTGACCGGCTTCGTGCTGGGGGGCGTGCATCGCGCCATCTATGTACGGGCCTCGGGGCGGACCCTCTTCTCGCTGCGGGGCGCGGTGTATTCGCATCTCCTGCGCGTCTCGCCGAGGCGCCTGGCACGCGTGCCGGTGGGCGACTTGGTGAGCCGTCTCGACGGCGATATCGCCGAAGTGCAGCGCTTCGGCACCGACGCGGCAGCCACCTTCATCAGCAGCGTGCTGTCGCTCGCCGCCGTGGGCGCGGTCATGCTCGGTCTGTCCTGGCGGCTGGCGCTCCTCGTCGCCGCCCTGTTGCCGCTGCAGCTCTTGGTGCGTCACTTCGCAAGACCGCGCATCGAGGCGAGCACGCGAGCGCTGCGCGAGGCGGCCGGAACCTTGAGCGGATTCCTGGTCGAGACGCTGTCGGGCGCACGCCACGTGCAGGCGGCAGCGGCCGAGCCGCTCGAGGGTCGCCGGCTGGCTGCGCTCGGCGACGTCTACTTGGGCCGCGTCCTGCGGCAGCAATGGGTGACCTATGCGACGGGCTCGTTCGCGGGCATTTTGGGACACGCCGCGACCGCGGCGACGTTCGTGCTCGGGGGTTGGTACGTGCTGACCGGTCGCCTGAGCGTCGGTACGCTGGTGGCGTTCATCGCCTACCTGGGTCGAAGTTCGGGTTCGGCTGCTTCGATCGCTTCTTTGTACACCGGATACCATCGCGCGCGCGTCAGCCTCGAGCGCGTCGACGAGTTGCTCGAATTGCCCGTCGTGAGCGAGTCGCCGCACGCCGTGCCGATACCCGTCGACGCGCGCGGCGCGCTCAAGTTCGACGCAGTGAGCGTCGTCGCCGACAGCGGTAGGCCGGTGCTGGATGCGGTGAGCATCGACATTCCGGCCGGCAGCAAAGTCGTGCTGCGCGGCGCCTCCGGCGCGGGCAAGTCGACGCTGGCCGATCTGCTGCGGCGCTTCCTCGAGCCGGACTCGGGACGCATCTTGCTCGACGGTGTGCCGCTCGATGAGTTCGTGCTGGCGGATCTGCGCCGGCGCGTCGTGGTGGTCGAGCATTCGCCGGTGCTGTTCAAGGGATCCATTCTGGATAATCTGCGCTACGGGCACTCGGAAGTGGACGAGGCGACCGCGATCGCGGCGGCGCGCCAGGGGCGTGTGGATGAATTCGTCGGCGCCTTGCCGCTGGGTTATGCCACGCTGGTGGGCGAAGGCGGCGCCGGCCTCTCGACCGGCCAGCGGCAGCGTATCGCCATCGCACGCGCCGCGCTCGCCCGGCCGTTGATCGTGATCTTGGATGAGGCGACCAGCGGTCTGGACGCGGAGTCCGCTCGTGCCGTGCATCGATCGCTCGACGCAACGTTTCCGGAGCGCACGCGGCTGGTGATCACTCACCGCGCCGGGGACATCGAGCGGTCGGACCTGTGTTGGCGGCTCGAAGCCGGCAGGTTGAGCCCCGCGCTCCTGGTCGGCAGCTGATGCGGCGGATCGGAATCGCATGAAGTGGCGCGTCGCCCTCATCGATAGCTGCGGCGGTCGGCCGGAAGCCGTGGATGCCGCGGCGTTCATCACGGAACCGGGCCGCATCGAATGCCGGCAGGCCGGGGTGGATCCCACCGGTCATGGATCACGCATCGCCGAGGTCCTCACCCGCGGCCGGTCGGTGGAGTTGCTGCTCGGGCAAGTTTTCACCACCGCGGGACCGACCAGCGGCGCCGCGGTGGCCGCGGCCATCGATTGGGCAATCGCACGCCGCGCCGATCTCATCCACCTGAGTCTCGGACTCGCCGGCAACCGCGCCGTGCTTGCGGCGGCGGTCGGACGCGCGATCGATGCCGACTGCATTCTCGTCGCGGCCGCACCGGCGCGCGGCGCCGTGGTGTACCCCGCGGCCTATGCGGGCGTCATCCGCGCCACGGGCGATGCGCGCTGCGCTCCCGACGAGCTGTCATGCTTGGCACCGGGGTTGTTCGGTGCCTGCCCACGGTTCGAGCCCGCGGGCCAACTTGGGGCCGGCAGCGCCAGGGTCGGCGGCGCCAGTGTCGGCGCCGCGTGGGTGACACGCGCCATCGTGGAGGGACCCCTGCGCGCCACGAGCCGTGAGGTCGTCGCTGCTCTGACCGCGCGTGCGAAATTCGTCGGGCCGGAGCGCAAGACCTCGGCGGCGTGGAATCCGTGACCGTGCCCGTGAGCGCGTCCTCGAGCGGCGACGTCATCATTCAGCGGTTGATGACCGTTACCGAGCCGCAACTGCGGGGACTTGCCGAGGTCTTGATCGATTGCGTCGACGGTGGAGCGTCGGTGAGCTTCATGCATCCCCTGCCGGCGGCGAAAGCGCTGGGTTTCTGGCGGCGGGTGGCCGACGGCGTGGCGCAAGGCGAGCGTGCGCTGCTGGTGGCCGAGGATGGCAGCGGAGTCATCGGCACGGTGCAGTTGATCTTCGATCAGCCCGAGAACCAGCCGCACCGCGCCGATCTGTCGAAAATGCTCGTGCACCGCCGCGCGCGGCGCCGCGGCGTGGGGGAAGCGTTGCTGCGAGCCGCGGAGAATGTCGGACGAGAGTGCGGCAAATCGTTGTTGGTGCTCGACACGGCGAGCGGCGATGCCGAACGGCTGTATGCCAAGTTGGGTTGGCAACGCTGTGGAGTGATTCCCGGGTACGCGCTCTTACCGCACGGCGGGTTGTGCGATACCACCTATTTCTACCGGACGCTGTCCGCCTAGCCCAAGCGGCACATGGTTTTCGTGCCTGCCTGGCGCGCACGGAACGTACGGGTATGTACGGATTGTCGAGCGGCGCCTCGATCCGGCAGCATGGCAACCTGTACCGCGATCGCTGTGCGCCAAGCGGCGCCCACGGTGACCGATGCGAATTCCCCACACCGATTCTCGAGAAGACAAGAAAAATACCGGCTACCTGGCGCTCGGTGCGCTCGGCATCGTGTTCGGCGATATCGGAACCAGCCCCATCTACGCGGTTCAGGCCTGTTTCTCGCACGGGCTACGGCCCGAACCGGCCAACGTGCTCGGCGTCATCTCCCTCATTCTATGGGGCCTGACCGTGGTCGTGTCGCTCAAATATGCATTGCTCGTGATGCGCGCCGACAATCATGGCGAAGGCGGCGTGTTTTCGCTGCTGGCCCTGGCGCTGAGAGCGGCACGCCGAACCGCTGAACCAGACATCGGCCATGTTCAGCCGGCGAGCGATGCAGCGAGCCGCGGCATCGTCTGGCCTCTGATGCTCATCGGCATGTTCGGCGCGGCCCTGTTTTTCGGCGACAGCATGATCACGCCGGCGATTTCGGTATTGAGCGCCGTCGAAGGCCTGAACGTCGTGAGCCCGCGCTTGCATGAGCTGGTCCTGCCGATCGCGATCACGATTCTCGTGACGCTGTTCATCCTGCAGCGCTTCGGCAGTCAGAGAATCGGCAATAGCTTTGGGCCCATCATGGTCGGGTGGTTCGTCTGTTTGGGGATTTTGGGACTGTCTTCGATCCGAGGGGCGCCCGTCATTCTGCGTGCCTTGAATCCGCTCTACGCAGTGCATCTGATCGCCGCTCACGGTTGGTCGTCCTTCGCCATTCTGGGTGCTGCGCTCCTCGCATTCACCGGCGGCGAGGCGCTGTATGCGGACATGGGCCACTTCGGACTCAAATCCATTCGAGTCGCTTGGTATGGCCTGGTCATGCCCGCGCTGGCGCTCAACTACCTCGGCCAGGGAGCGCTGATCCTCGCGACGCCGTCGGCCGCCGCCGATCCTTTGTATCTGATGGTGCCGAAGGCGTTGGCCCTGCCGATGGTGGTGTTGGCGTCGGCGGCTTCCGTGATCGCTTCGCAGGCGGTCATTTCCGGATTCTTTTCGATAGTCCGGGAGGCCATGCAGATGGATTACCTGCCGCGCTTTTCGGTGGTCCATACGTCGGCGCTCGAGCGGGGGCAGGTGTATGTACCCAAGGTCAATTTATTTCTGTGTTTGAGTGTGGTGATTCTCGTCCTGCTGTTTCGCTCATCCGATGCACTGGGGGGCGCTTATGGATTCGCCGTCGCGGGAGCGATGCTGGTCGACACGCTGCTGGCATCCTATGTGGTGCGGCACGCCTGGGGTTGGTCCGGATTCGTGGCCGCGTGCCTATTCATTCCTCTGTTGACGTTCGACCTGACTTTCTTCACCGGTGCGGTGGGCAAGATCCCGGAGGGTGGATGGCTGCCGTTGAGCGTCGGCATCCTCATACTCATCGTTTTCGTTACCTGGAAACAGGGCCGCGCCATCGTGCACGACCTCAGTCAAATCAGGCATCAACGGCTGGAGACATTAGTCGCCGGGATTACCCCGCAGTGGCCCGCCCGGGCGCCGGGCACATCCGTCTATCTCGTGCCGACCCTGGGTGCCGTGCCGCCGGCGCTGGCCAGCGCGCTCAACCGATATCAAACGTTGCCCCAGGATGTGATCATCTTAAAAATTGTCAAGGAAGACGCGCCGAAAATCGAGGCGCAGCACAAGGCCACCATCCATTCGTTCGGCGTGGGGCTTTGGCAGGTCGTGCTGCACTATGGATTCATGGAGCGCGTGAATGTAGCCGATGACCTGCGCACGCAGGGCAGGCATCTGCCCGGAGTCGATCTGGATAAGCTCACGTTCTTCGTCGGGCGCAGCATCTTCGTCCCGGGGCCTCACACGCTGAGGCCGCACTGGCGCAAGAAATTATTCCTGTGGCTGGCCAACAATGTCGAAGAGGAGTTCGATTACTCGCGCATGCCGTCCGAGCAGCTCATTCAAATCGGCTCGCAGGTGGAGGTGTAGGCCGGTGATCCGGGACACGCCGCCATGACCTCGAGCAAGTCGCCGGCCGGCATGGGCCGGGCAAACAAGTAACCCTGGCCGCAGCGGCATCCCATGCTCTGCAGCATCGCGAGCACCTGCCGCTCTTCGATACCCTCGGCGACGCTGATCATGCCGAGATTCTCGATCACATTGATGGTGGCGTGCGCGACGGCCAGCACATGCGGATCGCGCCCGATGTTGGTGAGGAAGGTCTTATCGATCTTGATGCTATGGAACGGGTAGTCGCGCAGGCACGATAGCGAAGACGTACCGGTGCCGAAGTCGTCCATCGCCAGCCGCACACCCATGTCGCGCAGGCTCAATATCAGGTCGCGTGCGCCTATGGGATCCTTCATGACCTCGCGTTCGGTGATCTCGAGCTGCAGAGCCTCGGCGGGCATACGCGCGGCCGCCAGCGCCGCGCGCACCGTGTGCAGCAGTTCAGCGCCCAAGGCGATCTGGACTCGCGACAGATTCACGCTCACCGTTGCGGGCGCCATCCCCGGGCTCTCTTGCTGCCAGCGTGCCCATTGCAGGCACGATTCGCGCAGCACCCATTCGCCGATCGGCACGATCAGCGCCGTCTCTTCGGCGATGGGGATGAATTCATTGGGGGATACGGCGCCGAGCTGCGGATGATTCCAACGCAGCAAGGCTTCCACCGACAGCATGCGGCCGCTGTTCAGATCGACGATGGGTTGATAGAGCAGCGTGAGCTCGCGGCGCTGCAACGACAGCCGCAAGGCGACTTCGATGGTCAAGCGCCGCGCGAGCCGGTCGTGCATGGTTTGATCGAAGATCACCGTCGAACCTATGCCCGCGCGCTTGGCCTCGGACAGGGCAATAGCGGCGTTGCGAATCAGCTCATGCGGACCGGCGGCCGGGTGGTCGCCCATCGCAATGCCGATGCTGATGCTGGACTGCAACTCCTCGCCTTTGATCGGGTACGGGGCTGAGAGCATCGACCGCAGGCGATCGGCCATGGCGCCCGCCTCGATGACGCCATCGATGCCGCACGCCACATAGACGAATTGATCGGCACCGAAGCGAGCGACCAGCGAGCCTGCAGCGCGCTTCTTGTCGGCGGCTTTCGGCAGCGCGTTGCGCAGCCGCCGGCCCAAGCCGATGAGCAATTCATCGCCGGCGTCATGGCCCAGCGCGTCGTTGACGAGCTTGAACCGGGCCAAGTCCAGAAACAGCAGCGCGAAGCGAAAGTCGGGCGCCGCGCGGCTGCGCTCGGCCAGTACCTGCAGCTGCTGTATCAGCACCATGCGGTTGGGAAGTCCGGTGAGCTGATCCACTTCGGCACAATGGCGCAGCATGGCTTGCGCGAGATTTGTCGCGACCTCGGCGCGCTTGCATTCCGTGATGTTGAGGTGCCTGACCAAGACTTGCCGCGTCATGCCGCGCAGCCGGATCACCGTCATGCGGTACCAGCGCAGCTCATTCGGGGAGTGGCGCGGGAACTCGAGATGAAATTCCGGCTGCGTGCCCGCGATCACCGCGCGAATGCCGTCCGCGGCAAGCGGTCCTTCGGCGCCGTCGGGGCTGGCGCCTGCGCGCGCGCAGATGCTGAGGTAATTCAGGCCGATGGGCGATGGCGCGGTTTGCGCGTAGTCATTGAGGAAAGCGAATTGCCGCCACGCTTCATTCACGTTGCGGATGACCCCCTGTTGATCGAGCACCGCGATGGGGTCGGATAGGGAATCGAAGACCGACAGACCGATTGATTCGCTCACGCGATACCTATCGGCTAGGCTCGGGCTTGCTTTACCTGAAACGGCTACGCGGGATTTCACCTACGGCGAAGCGGCCGACCCGCGGACGGCGTAGGCCGCGGCGGGCAGCAGCATCGCGGTGGTGGCGAGCACAACGTCCCGGAGGAGTTCGACCACTCGCGCATGCCATCCGAGCAACTCGTGCAAATAGGCCCCCTAGTCGAGGTGGAGATCGCCGGTACCGCGGTGCTGCTGAGCACGGCGGTACCGGCGCTGGCATTGCCTCATCAATAGGCGAGGGACGTGACGATGGAGGTGGGCTGCGTTCCTGACGGCACGGTCGCCGGGGTCAGCGCTGCGACCCCACCGGCCCCGTTGACGGAGAATTGCGAAATGGTCGTGCCGGTGTAAGACGGGTTCCCGCGATCCGCTACGTACGCATAATTTCCCAACTGGTCGAACGCGAGGGCCCAGGGGCCGTTCGTCGACGCCAATGCCAGGTCGCTGGTATAGCAAAGTTGGCCCGCCGACGCTGTCCCGTTCGTGCACGTCCCGCCGCCGCTGTAGACGTTCAATTGGACGACGGTGGTCGTCCCCCAATTCGTGGCATATATGGAGCCCGCGGAGTCGCCCGCCGTGCCGAGCGTGAGCGACGTGGCGTCCTGGGAGTAAGATGCGGGGCTCAGCGCCGTGAGCGCGCCGCCGCCTCCGATCTGGTATTCGCCAATCGTACCGTTACCCAATTCCGAGACGTAGAGATACGTGCCCGTCGGATCGCTGACGATGGCCACGGGATTGGCGTTCACGGACAATGTGACTGTGCTCGTCGCGGTGGTGCTGAGCGCGCCCGCGGTGATGCTGTAGACAGCGATCGTGGCAGCAATGGTGCCATTGCCTGCAGTGCCCACATACGCGACGGTTCCGGCCGCATTGACGTAGACCGTTTGGGGTCCGGTGCCCGCGCCCACGCCCACGGTCACGGTGGCGGGGGTCAGGGGCTGCAGAGCACCGCCCGCTCCGATGGAGTACTGCGAGACCGTGCCATCCGTGTAATTCGGGACGTACACGTAGTTGCCCTTGACGGTGATGCCGTTCGGGCCATTTCCCGCACCCACGGTGGCGGTGCCCATGGGCGACAGGGCGCCGCCGGTGCCGATGGTGTACTGCCAAACATTGGCAGAACCGTAATTCGCCACGTAGGCATAGTGACCCGTCGGGTCGACGGCGATGGCGTAGGGATTGGTTCCGGCGGGCACGGTGGCCGGGCTCATCGGACTGAGGGTACCGTTCGCCTCGATGGCGTACTGCGATACGGTGCCGGAGGCGTCGTCGTTGACCGCGTAGGCATATTGCGTGGCGGCCGTCACGGTCAACGTTTGCGCCGGGGACACGATGCCGGTGGTGGGGTCGGTCGCGGTAATGGCGGTGGTTCCGACCGCCAAGCCGGTCGCCAGACCGTTCGTCCCGCTCGCATTGCTGATGGTGGCCGTCGTGAGGGTGCCGGAGGCCCACGTGACCGTCGTGGTAATGGTCGACTGCGTGCCGTCGCTCTTGGTCCCGGTAGCGACGAACTGCTGCGTGCCGGAGACGAGGATGCTGGGGTTGGCCGGCGTGACGGCGATGGACGTCAGCACCGCCGGCGTCACAGTCAGCGTAACCGCGGGGGACACGACGCCCGTCACGGGGTCGGTCGCGGTAATGGCTGTGGTCCCGACCGCCAATCCAGTTGCCAAGCCCTGCGATCCGCCGGCGTTGCTGATGGTGGCCGTCGTCGTGGTGCCGGAGGCCCAGGTCACCGACGTGGTGATGATCTGTTGCGTACCGTTGTTGTAGGTACCGGTGGCGACGAATTGCTGTGGGTCACCGGGACCCACGCCGATGCTGGGGTTGCCCGGCGTCACGGCGATGGAGATCAGCGTCACCGGCGCCACTGTCAAGGTGACCGCGGGGGAGGTGACGGTTCCCAAGCTCGCGGTAATGGCCGTCGTCCCGTCGCCCACGCCGGACGCCAAGCCTTGGGTCCCGGTCGCGTTGCTGATGGTGGCCGTCGTGAGGGTGCCGGAGGCCCACGTCACCGCCGTCGTGATGACGGGCGTCGTGCCGTCGGTATACGTACCGGTGGCGACGAACTGCTGGGTGGTGCCGACCGCGATGTTGGGGTTAGCCGGCGTGACAGCGATGGACAGCAGCGTTGCCGGCGTCACGGTCAACGTCACCTTCGGGGAGACGATGCCGCCCAGAGTCGCCGTCATGGATGTGGTTCCGGGGGCCACGGAGGTGGCAAGACCCGTGTCGCTGATCGTGGCGGTCGCGGGCGTCGAGGACGCCCAGGTCACGCTGGTCGAGAGATTCTGGGTCGACATGTCGGTGTAGGTGCCCATGGCGACGAACTGCTGCGTCATGCCCTTCGCGATGGTGGGATTCGCCGGGGTGACGCCGATGGAAACCAGCGCCGCCGGCGTCACGGTCAAGGTGACCGCCGGGGAGACGACGCTTCCCAGGGTCGCGGTAACGGAAGTCGTGCCCGGCGCCACGGCGGTCGCCAATCCTTGCGTCCCGGTCGCCATGCTGATGGTGGCGGTCGCCGTGCTGGAGGACGTCCACGTCACGTCGGCTGTGATGGTGTGGACCGAATTGTCGGTGTAGGTACCCATCGCGACGAACTGCAGCGTGGTGCCTTTGGCGAGAGTGGGCTTCGCGGGCGTGACGCCGATGGATACCAGGGCTGCGGCGGTCACCGTCAGGCTAGTGGTTCCGGACACGCCGCTCGAGGTTGCTGTGATGGTGGCCGAGCCCGCCGCAAGCGCGGTGGCGACTCCCGTGCTGGCAACGGTCGCTACGCTCGTTGACGATGAACTCCAGGTCACCGACGAGGTGATGTTTTGCGTCGACCCGTCGCTGTACTTACCGGTGGCCGTGAGCGAAGAGGTCAATCCCGCCGCCAGGCTGGACGCCGACGCAGTGACCGCAATGGACGAGAGAGTGGGTGCTGGGTCAGCTCCGCTCCCGCCCCCGCCGCACCCCGCGACGAACGCGGTGAGTCCCAGCACCAGCGCGGCCGCCATCGATTTGAATCCCGGCATTGATTTGGGCGAGCAGCGAGCGGCGAAATTACGAATCATGCGGCACTTCCAGGGTGATCGTGATTGTTGATGTTCGGTGGGCATCGGTTGATTCTTAACGTCCAGGAGTCATGCCGCAAGCCTTCGCGCCGCCTATCAGTCGAGACTGCGAACCCATGCTCGACAGCGGTCGAGATATGTTCATGAGTCATTGCCAGCCAAATTATTCCGCGCGAGCTAATTGAGCCTTTATGCGAACCTGCATCGGTCAGCGTACCTATGAATATCGGAGCAAATCGTGACGGGAGTCTCACTGCGACGGCTCTTAAGGGTGCGCACAGCACATTGCCGCCAACTGCAATGAGGACGGCGTGCCGGACGCTTCGAGTTGGATGAGCTGGTCGAGTTGGATGAGCTGGTCGAGTTGCATGAGCTGGTCGAGTTGCATGAGTTGGTCGAGTTGGATGAGCTGGTCGAGGTGGATGAGCTGGTCGAGTTGGATGAGCTGGTCGAGTTGGATGAGCTGGGCGAGTTGGATGAGCTGGTCGAGACTGCCGCGATCAGCGCAACGTGATGATGGTCGCCGGGTTGGGCCCCACGGTCACGGTTGGATTGGCCAGGGGCGTGAGCGAGCCATTCGGTTGGATCGCGAATTGTGAAATCGTGCCGGTCGCAGACGCGCGATTCGTCACGTAGGCGAACTGTCCCGTCGGGTCGATGGCGATGGAACTCGGGCCGGTTCCGACCGTCACCGTACTGGCGTAGGCGAGCGCTCCACCCGTGATGGTGAATTGCCACACCGTGCTGTCGCCTTGGTTGACGACGTAGGCGTTCTGGCCCTTCGCGTCGATGGCGATGAACAGCGGCGACGCGCCCGACAGCACGGTGGCGGGGTTCATCGGCGTCAGTACGCCCGTGGCTTGATTGATGGTGTATTGCGAAATGCTGCCGTCGCCCGTATTGGCCACATAGACGTACTGGCCCGACGGATCGACGGCGACCCACTGGGGATCTTTTCCGGCCGTCACCGACGGTTGGGGGGTGAGGGGTGTGAGCGATCCATCGGTTGGGCTGATGCGGTATTGATAGACCACTCCGGCGGTGTCGTTGTCCGCGACATACGCGTAGGTACCCGCCGGAGTGACGGCGATCGACGCGGGGACCAATCCGGCACCGGCGGTCACGAAGGGCACAGTCATGGGCGTGAGCGCGCCGCCCGCGCCGATGTTGTATTGCGAAACTGCGCTGGAGTTGTAATCCGCCACGTATACGTACGGTCCCTTGGGGTTGACGGCGATGCTGTTGGGGCCAAGCAAGGTCGCGACGGTGGGATTGGCCATGGGCGTGAGTGAGCCGTCCGCGCCGATGGTGTATTGCGAAATGGACCCGGGAGCCACGGTGCCGGGCTTCGTGTAGTTCGCCACATAGAGGTACTGATTGGACGGATCGACCGCCAGTGAAAAGGGATTGGCGCCGGCGGCGACGGTGGGATTGGTCAATGGCGTCAGCGAGCCGGGGACGGGCGAGCCGGCGGCGGCGATGGCGAATTGCGAAACGTTGCCGGTGGTGATGTTCACCGCATAGGCCAACGCACCGGCCACCGTCAACGTGACCGCATTCGACGTGACGCCCCCTAAGGCGGCGGTAATCAGTGTGGTTCCCAGCGTCAATCCGGTTGCGAGTCCGTTCGTTCCCGGCGAGTTGCCGATGGTTGCGGTGGCAGGGGTGCCGGAGGTCCATGTCGCGGTCGTGGTGAGAACCTGCATCGAGCCATCGGTGTAGGTGCCGGTGGCGACGAACTGTTGAGTGGTGCCCGCCGCAATACTGGCGCTGACCGGTGTCACGGCGATGGAGACGAGCGTGGCCGGCGTCACCGTCAAGGTGACTGCGGGGGAAGTGACGCTCCCCAACGCCGCCGTGATCAGGGTGTTCCCCGCGCTTGCGGTGCTCGCCAGTCCGTTGGAGCCCGGGGCGTTGCTGATGGTGGCAGCGGTGGTGGTGCCGGAATTCCAGGTCACCGCGGTGGTGAGAATCTGGGTCGAAGCGTCACTGTAAGTCCCCGTGGCGGTGAACTGCACGGGCGTGCCGGCGGCGACGCTGAGACTCGGCGCCGTCACGGCGATGCGCACCAGCGTCGCTGGGGTCACGGTCAACGTGACCGAGGGGGACGTGATGCCGCCGAAGTTCGCGGTCACGAGAGTCGTGCCGGTGGCGGCGGCGCTCGCCAGTCCGTTCGACCCCGCCGCGTTGCTGATGGTGGCGACCGTCGCGGTGGCGGAACTCCAGGTTGCCACGGCGGTGAGATTCTGGGTGGAATTGTCGGTATAGACGCCGATGGCGGTGAACTGCAGGGTCGTACCCTTCGCGATGCTGGGATTGGCCGGTGTCACGCCGATGGAGACCAGCGTCGCCGCACTCACGGTCAACGGGGTCGATGCGGACACGCCGCCCAGCGTGGCCGTGATGGTCGTCGTGCCGAGGCCCAGTGCCGTCGCAATGCCGTTGAAGGTGGCGGCATTGCTGATCGAGGCGACGGCGGCGGCGCTGGAACTCCACGTCACGAGGGTGGTGATGTTCTGGGTCGAGTTGTCGGTGAACGTGCCGATGGCGGTGAACGGTTCGTGGGTGCCGTTTGCGACGCTGGAATTCAACGGCGCCACGGCGATGGAGACGAGCGTTGCCGCCGACACCGTCAAGCCGGTCGACCCGGATACCCCGCCGAAGGCCGCGGTAAGCGTGGCGGTGCCCTGCATCAGCGCCGAGGCGATCTCGTGAGAACCTGCCGCGCTCGCGACCGATGCAACCGCCGGAGCGGAGGAATTCCAGACCACGATGCCGGTGATGTTCTGGGTCGAGTTATCGGAGAAGGTGCCGATGGCGGCGAGTACTTCATCGGTGCCCTTGGCAATCGTGGCGTTCGACGGCGTGATGGCGATGGATACCAGGGTGGCGGTCGTCACCGTCAGGGTGGTGGACCCCGATACCGCGCCGAGGCTGGCGGTGATCGTCGTGGTGCCGGCACTCGCTGCGCTCGCGAGCCCGATGGTGGGCGCGGCGGTGCTGATGGATGCGACGCTCGGAGCGGTCGAGACCCAGGTGACGGCCGCGGTGAGATTTTGGGTGGAAAAATCGGAGTAGACGCCGGTCGCGGTGAATTGTTGCTGGGTGCCGCGCGCAATGCTGGGCGTGGCCGGCGTCACGCCGATGGAGACGAGAGTTGCCGCACTGACGGTCAAGGTGGCGGTGCCGAACACGCTGCCCAAGGCGGCGGTGATGGTGGTTGCGCCCGCGGCGACTGCGGTGGCGAGTCCGCTGCTGCCGCCCGCGTTGCTGATGGTGGCGACGTTCGCGGCGCCGGAAGTCCAGGTGACCAACGCGGAGATATCTTTTCTCGAGCCGTCGCTGTAGATACCGGTGGCGGCGAACTGTTCGGTCAGACCGATGTTGAGCGTGGTGTCGGGCGGCCCCACTGAGATCGACGTGAGCTGCGGGGCGGCGGGTCCGATCACCGATATGGCTCGGCTCGATCCGCCGCAGGCTGCGATGAATCCGGTGAGGCAGAGCAGCAGCGCCATGCCCAGCGATCTGCGTGCCAGCGCGGATTTCATCGACGAACGATAAGCGGCAAAATCGATCATGCACCACCCGCAAAGCGGTTATTGGTTGATTCGGGCAAGTTGGCTTTCGCGAGCGATTGCGCGAGCGAACGTAAAGTGTGAAGGCTAGTTCATTGCTACAGTCAAGAATCGTGACAGGCCTCGCATTCTGGGCCCGAAGCCGAATGCGATATGGCAAACTTGACCGCGTTCCTTTCTTGACTTCGAAACAAGGGGATCTTCGTGTCCAATGAATTTCGAGCCTCGCGGGACGTCATCATTCGAACCACGGACTTCCGCGCAGCGACGCGATTTTATGAGAGTGTGTTGGGCTTGCAGGTCGCGCGCCGCAGCGCATCGCTGGTCGGTTTCGAGGCGGGGGCGTTTCGGTTGTACGTGGAGGACGGTCCCGGGCACGGACCGGTATTCGATTTTCTCGTGCCGGACCTGCAAGCCGCGAAGTCTGCGTTGTTGTCGGCGGGCTGCACGGTCCTGGAAGAGGATCCGGCCGTTCCGCGCTGCTACATCCGCGATCCCTATGGTCTCGTGTTCAACATCGAGCAGCGGCCGCCGCTGTTGGCGTAGCGCGACCGAGGTCAAGGAAACTGAAGCTCTGACTCGCCGGTCACCGCGATGAAGCTGGCGATGCCGTTGCGAACGACTCGGATGAGCAAAGGCGCCTCGAGCGTGGGCTTTGCGACGTTCGCGATATCGTTCACGTCGATCACCGGTTTGGCGCCTGCATGCGTGATGAGATCGCCCACCTTGAGTCCCGCCAACGATCCCGGCCCCGCCGGGCGCAGCTGGGTGACGATGACGCCGCTGGGTTCATCGGTTGCCTTGATGGCCTTGCGGATCGCTGCGGTGGTGTTGGCGACGCCCAGTCGCAGCGCAGGTACCCACGTATCCTGATCGCCCGTCAGGGCCGGATCGGAAGGCGGCTCGGGGAGGCGGCCGATGGTCAGCGCAACCGACTGTTGCGTGCCTGCGCGAAACACCGTCGCCACCACCAGCGCCTTGGGTTGCAAACGCGCCGCGATCTTGCTCAGATCCTTGAACGTCACTTTTTGGGAGCCGATCTGGAGTAGCACGTCGCCCACCACCAGCGCGCCGTCCGCCGGTCCTTGCGCATCCACCGATGTCACCAAGGCGCCCGTCGATGTTTTCATCCCGAGAGCCTTGGCCAACAGCGGCGTCGGTGCTTGCACGGAGATGCCCAAATAGCCGCGTTCTACTTGGCCATGCGCCTCCAACTGGCCGATGACGGAGCTCACCGTTTCGGCTGGAATTGCAAAGCCCAGTCCTACCGAGCCGCCGCTCGGCGAGAAAATCGCTGAGGTGACACCGACGACGGTGCCATTGATCGCCAGCAACGGGCCGCCGGAGTTGCCGCGGTTGATGGCCGCGTCGGTCTGCAAGAAATCGATGTAGGGGTCGTCCTCGAGGGTACGCGCGCGCGCGGATACGATGCCCGCACTCACGGATTGCCCCAAGCCGAAGGGATTGCCGATCGCGATTACCGCATCGCCGACGGCGACGGCATCGGATGATCCCAGCCGCAACACGGGAAGATTGCGGGCATCCACTTTCAGCAATGCGATATCGGTGACGGCGTCCGAGCCGACAATCTTGGCGGGGAATTCACGGCCGTCCGTCAGGCGTATGCGGACCGCGCGGGCACCGACGATGACGTGTCGATTAGTGACGATGAGACCGTCTGCGCGAATCAAAAATCCTGAGCCGAGCGCGGCGGAGGCTCGTTCGTCGGCGCTTGGGTTGCCGGCCGCACCGGAGAGCAGCCGTCGAATGAGTTCGCCGACCGCGTCGTAATCGCCGTCGGGATTGGCTCGCTCGGCGGCGCGTTGGCCGGCGCTGATGCTTTGCTCTTCGACCATGACAGTGACCACGCTCGGCGCGACCCGCCGCACCAGCGCGGCGTAACCGGTGGGCACGGCGTCGGCGGCAACACCAATGATCGGCCTGAAGCATGCCGCCAGCATCACGATCAGCATCAGCGCGGCTGCACGTCGCGGGCTGCGCTGATCGCGTGTGTACTGGTGGCTGCGTGTGCGGGTCATGAGCGATCGAGGGTGACGCGGCGCGGTCATTTATCCAGCGGCGGGTCCGCCTTGACCTCGGGTGTATCCGGCTTGTCGGCCGGCATCTGCGCTTTGGCAGGCGTGGGTTCGTCGGGAAGCTCGGCCTCGAGCCCGACGGTGGCGATGACGCCGTCCGCCTTTTGCAGCACTTCACGCGCGTAATCCCAGTGGATGGCGACGGTCGTGTCGCCCACCGCCTTTTGCAGCAACTCCGAGAATTCGTCGAGATTGGGCTCGAAGCTTTGGCCTTCGGCATCCACCGGCGGATGCGCTTCGAGCAGCAGTTCGCCATCGACCCAGGCCACCTTCAAGGGCTCGTTGATGAGGCGCACCGGCGTGCCCACCGGTATCAGCGGAAACAGCGCCTGCACGTCGTCGGGATACATGCGGATACAGCCGTGAGTGACGGCGAGCCCGACGGCGATGGGATTATTCGTCCCATGAATCAAATAGCTGCCGTTACCGGCCGCCAGCCGCAGGGCGTAACTGCCCAATGGATTGTCGGGGCCGGCCGGGACACTCATCGGCAAAGGATCGCCCGCGGCAGCATGTTCCTTGCGGACGGATTCCGGCGGATACCAGACGGGATCCTTGATCTTCTGGATCACGTGGGTGAGCCCCAGCGGTGTACGCCAGTCCATCTTCCCGATGCTCACGGGGTAGGTAATGACTTCGCGTGAGCCGTCGCGCCTTGGCTTCGGATAGTAATAGAGCCGGTGTTCGGGAAGGTTGACGACGATTCCTTCACGAGGACCGGGCGGCAGGATGTGCCGGCCCGGGATGATGATTGTCTTGCCGGCCCCCGGTATCCAGGGGTCGACCCCGGGATTGACGCGAATCAGTTCCTCGGAGCCTAAGCTGTATTTGCGGGCGAGATCGTACAGCGTGTCCTCGTAGACCGTCACGACGGTCTGGTCCTCGCCAAAGACCGGGTTATCCCCGCTGGGGAGCGGAAAGACCGTGGCGTGTGCCAGTGTTGCCGTGCCGAGCGCCAGCGACAAGACGGCCGCTGCCGCGGTTCGGCGCCGGCGCGGATCCGTCCTGGACCTATCCTTCCGTGTCAATTTCAAGATACAACACATGTCTTTCAGGGCTCAAGGGTAGCACGTACGAGGCCATTCCTGG